>DAMCXN010000015.1:5473-26916 GCA_032096995.1 Aminipila sp. | reverse complement strand
AAACCTTGTAGAACAGCTTTATTTGTATTGGCTAAATCCCCAATAGTCATTATTCCAGTACGTTTTAACTTGCTAGATGTAGAGGAACCAACAAAAAACATTTCTGCTATATCCATAGGCCAAAGCAATTTTTTATAGTTATTTCTTGATATAATTGTGGTGGCATCTGGTTTTTTATAGTCACTTCCCATTTTTGCAAAAATTTTATTATATGAAACACCAGCAGAAAGTGTTAGACCTAATTCTTTTTTTACTTCCTCACGAATTTTGTCTGCTATTTCTACTCCATTTCCAAAAAGCTTTAAACTACCAGTTACGTCAAGCCATGATTCGTCAATACTAAAAGGCTCCACCATATCTGTGAATTTATAATATATCTCATTTATTAATTTTGAATATTTTTTATATTTATCATGATGGGGGGCTACTAATTTTAATTCTGGGCATTTTTTTCTTGCAGACCAAATAGTCTCTGCAGTTACTACTCCAAATTTTTTAGCTAATTCATTTTTTGCTAAGATTATACCATGTCTACTGTTAGGGTTACCGCTTACTGCCATTGGTACATTTATTAAATCTGGTCTTGAAAGTAATTCTACCGATGCAAAAAAACAATTCATATCACAATGTATAATAGTTCTATCCATAGTTTTTCTCCTAATTAAATTTCCTAATTGTATTTTATACTAGAAAATTTGTGAATTCTAGTGTATAATTGAAAAGCTAAACGACGAAAAAAACGTATATTTTGAGTTCATTACATTAATTGATGTATAGGAGGATTCTTATGAAAAATGTTATGGTTTGCGTTACTCAACAAAAAACTTGTGAACGACTTATAAAGTATGGACATGATTTTCTTGGAACTGATGAAGGTGAACTATTTATTATACATGTTGCCCATTATCAATTTAAGTTTTTAGGTAACAACCAAGAGGGCGAAGCTTTAGAATATTTGTATGAGAAAGCATTGGAGTATGGCGCGAATTTAACTGTAGTAAGATCCAATCATGTGATAGATACTTTAGTTGATTTAGTTAATAAAAATGACATTTCGTATGTTGTTTTTGGAGAATCGGGAGAGGCAAATACAGAAGATAATTTAATTAGTTCTTTCAATAAAAAAATAAAAGACAAAGCAAAATTGATAGTGGTACCATCAGAATAAATATAGAACATAGTGGTACAAGGCAATGGGGGTAGTAATTAATGAGAATTTTGACAATTATTTCAGGTGTTTTTCTAATATTAACAGGATTGTGGTGTTTTGCTAATCAAGGTGTGGCTTTTGCAGCTTTAGCCTTTGTATTAGGAATCATAATGCTAATAAACGGGATTATTGGAATTGTAGCATTTACCAAAATAAAGGAAAAGCAAGGTGGCTTGGAATGGACTTTGTCAGAAGCTATGCTATCTACAGTATTAGGATGTATAGTTTTATCCAATCAGTTAGCTACAGATTTAATTATAATCATGTTTTTTGGCATGTGGATAATGTTTTCAGGATGTAATAGGATAGTTGGAGCTTTAGTTTTAAAAAAACAAGGACATGTTGCTTGGAATTGGACTATGGGATTGGGTGTTTTAAGCTTTTTAGCTGGAACATATTCATTCTTTAATTCAACTTTAGCAGGATTAACATTGGGAATACTAATAGGAATTTTCTTCTTGATACAGGGATGTAATGTTTTAACCCTAGGTGTTGCAATGCCTCACGAAAAAAAACATCATCACATTCATTGTGAAAAGAATAAGGAGAAAAAGAAACAGAAATGAATTTAGCAGACTCGTATTTGACAGAATTAAAGACAGAATTTAAAGGTTATAATGGAAAAAGATTTGCAAAAGATTTAATGTCAGGGTTGACAGTTGCAGCTGTAGCTTTACCTTTGGCAATTGCATTCGGTGTAGGCTCGGGAGCAACAGCAGCGGCAGGACTTGTAACAGCTATAATAGGCGGAATAGTAATAGGAGCACTTTCGGGTGCTTCTTTCCAAATTTCTGGGCCAACAGGAGCTATGACTGCCATATTAGTTACTTTAGCAGCTAAATATGGAATACAAGGTATTTTGATTGCATGTTTTTTAGCTGGAATTATGTTAGTAATCGCTGGAGTATTAAAATTGGGAAGAATGATATATTTTATTCCATCTTCAGTGATAACTGGATTTACTTCAGGTATAGCGCTTATAATTGCATTAGGACAGTTAGACAACTTTTTTAATGTTACTTCTAAAGGTAGTTTAGCAATAACTAAATGCCTTTCTTATTTTACTGAAGGCTTTAATCCAGATATATATACAGCATCAATAGGTTTGATGGTTATAGTTATAATGATTATATGGCCAAAAAAATGGAACGAGAAGATACCTTCATCCTTGGCTTCGTTAATAATCATATTAATATTTAATTATTTTGCAAAATTTGATGTGAAAGTTGTAGGGGACATACCCAAAACGGTATTTTTAGATGATAGGCTGACTTTTGCAGTTTTAAAATCTGTAGAGTTATGGGACTTTTTTATTCCAGCCCTATCAATAGCAGCTCTTGCTATGATTGAAAGTTTACTTTGTGGAGCATCTGCAGGAAAAATGAAACATGAAAAATTAAATGGAGATGTTGAATTGATGGCTCAAGGTATTGGTAATGTAGTTATACCTTTATTTGGAGGAGTACCTGCTACAGCTGCTATTGCAAGAACTAGTGTAGCTATTAAAGCTGGATGTGAAACAAGAATGACAAGTATTGTTCATTCAGTAGTTCTTTTACTTTCAATGTTTATTTTAGCACCAGTTATGTCAGCTATTCCACTTTCTGCTTTATCAGGAGTGTTAATGGTGACCGCTTGGAGAATGAATGACTGGGAAAATATTTAATTTATTTTTGAACATAAGTTTAAATCTGGTATGGCTAAATTTTTTATAACTATGGCGGCTACAGTTGTTTTAGACTTAACACAAGCTATTATTATTGGTGTTGCCTTCTCTGCTATATTAATTGTTGTAAGGCTTACAGATATAGATATTAATATTAGTGAAGTAGACAATGATAAGTTAGAAGACATAGGTATAAATATTCCTAAAGTATCTGATAAAATTAGAGTTGCGTATTTAACTGGGACAATATTTTTTGCCGTAGTTGATAAGCTTATTACTCAGCTTTCAGAATTAGAAAATACAAAGGTATTAATATTATCAATGAGAGGGGTACCAGTTATTGACTTATCAGGTGTTCAGGGAATGATAGAATTAATATCAGCTTTACAGGAAAATGGTACAGAAGTGATGTTTACAAGTGTTCAGCCAAAGGTGATTAAAAAAATGAAAAGAGCTGGCATTTTAGATATGGTAGGGAAAGAAAATGTATTTACCAGTGCTGAGCGTGCAATCGTTACAGCACATACACATTTATAAAATTAATTATGTAATAAATAAAGGGAACCTTCTGGTTCCCTTGAGAAGTGGCTTAGCCACTTTTTTTATTGGTTAGATAAAGTTATAAAAGTAACATCTGGAGGTGCCATAAATCTAAAAGGCAGCTTAGTCATACCAACTCCAGAAGTAACGTAAAGTTTTGTATTGATATGATTTTCAAATTCAAATAGACCTTTCAAATATTTTTCGCCATAACGAGGGAGAAACTTGTTAGTATAAAAAGGAATGTTAATTTGACCTCCGTGAGTATGTCCTGATATCATTAAATCCACATTATAATCTAAAATTTCGTCAATAACATCGGGCTCATGGCACAGAACTATATTATAATAATCATCTCTTCCCCAACTGGCAATTTCGGTAGAGCCTTTTCCAATCAATATATCATCTATACCTATAATAGCTAAATTTAAATTATCAAAAGGATAGTAATCTCCAGCAAGAACAGTGAAACCACCGTTTTCCATAATACCTTTATATTCCCATTCTGCACCGCCACCATAATCGTGATTACCATATACTGCAAATTTTCCTATTGTGGCATTAATCTCTGAAAGTAGATTAACGATTTCGTCAATATCTCCATCATAGGTGTTGAAATTATCAATAAGATCGCCAGAAAAGAAGACTAAATCTGGAGACTGTTCATTTATATTTGATACAACTTTTTTAAAATCATCAACGGTATACCAGTTGCTAAAATGTGTATCTGAGAAAACAGCGATCTTTAACTGTTGATTTTTATCCTCAAGTTGTAATTTTGAGGCTTGCAAGGGAATCTCAATTGATTTTATATTATAAGGTTCTATATATCTAGCATAGCCGAAAAATATGACTATTAATATTAGAAAAAGCATGAAAACTTCAAATATTTTTTTTACAATTTTAAGCATTATACAAACTCCTATTATACTTAAAGTAATTACAGTTTAATAATAATAACATGAAAACTAATAGATGGCAAAAGGTTTTTATTTATGGTAAAATGATAAAGTTATGTTATCAAATAAGGGGTATAAAAAATGGAAGGAAATGAAAAAAGTATTAAATCGTTATATGATATATTTTTTGATATATGTATTATCGGGGGTGGAGCTTCGGGCCTTGCAGCAGCAATAAGTGCAATGGAAACCAACCCTACTTTAAGGGTATGTATAGTTGAAAAAAAAGATGAGATTGGTAAAAAAATTCTTGCAACAGGAAATGGTAAATGCAATATTACTAACAAATTTTGCGAAGAATTTGTTAATGTTAAAACATTTCTAAATAATAGCGGGATAATGATAAAAGAGCAAGAAGAAGGACGTATGTATCCGCAAAGTGAGCAAGCCTCTTCTGTTGTTGAATTGTTAAAATACAGAGCAAAGAAATTAAATATAGCTATATTTACCAATTGTCATGTATTAGATATTATTAAAAATGAAAAAGATATTTTTAATATAAAAATAGACTGTGTTGGTGAAAGTGTTTCTATACCTTGTAATAAAGTAATAGTTTCTTGTGGGGGAAAAGCAGGTCCTCAATTTGGAACAACAGGTGATGGTTATAGTTTTGCTAAATCTTTTGGACATAAGATTTCAAATCTTCATCCTGTTTTGACTCCTATAGAATGTGAAGGAACTAAAAAAACATTAAAAGGAGTAAGAGCAAAAGGTGATGTTTATATTTTAAAAGATGAGCAGGTTTTGGCTAAAGAATCAGGTGAAGTACAGTTTACAGCAGAAGGACTTTCAGGGATTTGTATTTTTAATTTAAGTAGGCATATTAAGCTAGAGAAGAAATCAGAGTTGTCACTGAAGGAACTTTTTAAACAATACATGATAGAGATTGATTTTCTGCCTCAAATGGAGGAAGCGGATGTTTTAGAGTTTTTAGAAGAAAGACGAACTTTGATGGCATCTATGCCGGCAGAACTTTATTTAGCATCACTAGTTAATACGAAACTTGCTTCTGAGATTATAGGTGCAGTATTAGGAGACAATATCACAAGTATAGGAAATATTACTTATGAAAATTTAGAAGAAATTGCTATGCTTTTAAAAAGCAGTAGATATATTATAACAGGAGCAAAGGGGTGGAAAGAAGCGCAATGTACAAGTGGAGGAGTTCTTTTGAATGATATAAATTTAGATACTATGGAGTCTAAAATTATAAAAGATATTTATTTTACAGGAGAACTTTTGGATTATGATGGACCTTGTGGCGGCTTTAATCTAAATCATGCATGGATTACAGGTATAAAGGCAGGAAAAGGTGCAGCAAATTCTTTAAATGAAGGTATGTTGATTGGAGAATAAATGTATAGAATTAGTCAGATAAAATTGGGATTAAATGAAGATAAAAGTAATTTAGTAAAAAAAATATTAAAAAAAATTGGAAAGAAGAATCTTTCTATAACAGAATATAAAATAGTAAAAGAATCAATAGATGCAAGAGATAAGAACAATATTAAGTTAGTTTATACAATAGATTTTTCAACTGATGCTGATATTTCAAAAATTGCATCTAAGTTACAAATTATTGAATCACCAAATACGCAATACTTATTCAAACAGTGTGGTCATAAGAAAATGAAAAATCCTCCAATTATAGTAGGCTTTGGTCCTTGCGGAATGTTCGCAGCTCTGTTATTGTCAGAGATGGGATACAATCCTATAGTTCTAGAAAGAGGAAATTGCATTGAGGAAAGAATAAAGGATGTTGAAAAGTTCTGGAATGAGGGAATTCTAAATGAAGAATCCAATGTGCAATTTGGGGAAGGTGGTGCAGGAACGTTTTCCGATGGAAAGCTCACTACACAATTCATAAGGTACTTCAAGAATTAGTAGAGGCTGGTGCATATGAAGATATTTTATATAAGCAAAAACCTCATATTGGAACAGATATACTTAGAAAAGTCGTAATTAATATTCGTAAGAAGATTATTAAAAATGGCGGACAAGTTTATTTTGGAACAAAGCTAACTGATATAGAATTTAAAAATGAGAAAGTAAAATCTGTACAGATAAATGAAAACAAATGGATAGATACAGAAGCTGTGATATTAGCTATTGGACATAGTGCTCGTGACACCTTTAGAATGTTACATTCTAAAAAGATAGAAATGATTCAAAAACCTTTTTCTATAGGGGTTAGAATTGAGCATCCACAGGAAATGATTGATAAAGTTCAGTATGGTAATATGAATACAGAATTAGGTGCAGCAGATTATAAGTTATCACATAGATGTGAAAGCGGAAGAGGTGTATATACTTTTTGTATGTGCCCAGGCGGTGAAGTTATAGTAGCTTCATCACAAAAAGGTGGAGTTGTTACAAATGGTATGAGTTATCATGCCAGGAATAGTAAAAATGCTAATAGTGCACTTTTAGTAGATGTAAGAACTTCTGATTTTCCAACAGAGGATCCTTTGGAGGGAGTAAATTTTCAAGAAAAATATGAAAGACAAGCTTTCATTGAGGGTGGAAAAAACTATAAAGCACCCAAGTCTTCTTGGAAAGAATTTGTTGATAAAAAAGAAAATGGTATTAAGATAAGAAATTGTTTACCAGAGTTTGCAGTGAAATCAATGATAGAGGCTATGCCTTATTTAGGACAAAAACTAAAAGGTTTTGATTCACCTGAGGCTATTTTGACAGCAGTTGAAGCGAGAAGTTCTTCTCCAGTAAGAATTATTAGAAATGAAGAATTTCAGAGTAATTTTCAAGGTATATATCCTGCAGGAGAAGGTGCAGGGTATGCAGGAGGTATTACCTCAGCAGCTGTGGATGGCATAAGGATAGCAGAAAAAATAGTAATGATGTTTGGCCCAATAAATGAAGAAATGGAAACATAGGGTTGAGAGGAGAATGATTAATTTGAAAAAAGTTTTAGTCGTTTTAGTTTTGTTTTTAATGGTTTTTGTAACTACAGTATCAGCATTTGCTAGTGTATCTGATAGTTCAGCATCTACGCAATATACATTGACAGATGCAGGCGAATATGATTTGTTTACCAATTTTGTAGATGGGTATAGTTTATATGTAGATAAAGGCATGAATGTAGATATGAATTATTCTGGAGTTGGTACTATTTTAGATAGTGAAGGCAAAAGAATAGAAATTTATAAGCAATATATAGGTTACGGAAGTAAAAATGGATACATTAATTATTCAAATAAGTTTTTAAGTAATACCGATGATCACATTACTGAATATAATGGAGTACAGAATATTAATGGAAAAGATGTTAATATAGTAGTATGGCATAGAAATAAATTGTCAAGAGTAGAAAATGACAAGAATTATTATGTTTGTATGGACGTACAACAAGGAAATTATTGTTATACTATTTTTATTAAAGCTTCTGATTCTATTGCAAATTTAGGCGGATATGTATATTTGATTAATGGTTTTAATACCTTTGAGCCTACACAAAATGCTTATATGAGAGTGGCTCAAGAAATAGATGTTGACGAAAAAAATTGGAATGATGAAACTAAAGAGTTTTATCAAAGATATTTTAGTCATGAATCAGAATTGGCATGGGGGATTTTTGAACCTGAAACTGCTGGATTTGACTATAAAATGCTTGATTATTACGAACAATATTATGATTATCAATTCCCTATTCTTCTAAATTATAGTGAATTTGATAATACCTATAAACATCCAAATCTTAAAGAAAGACTAGAAACTGCCTATGATCATGGAAAAGTTCTGGAACTTACTCTTCAGACGTCATGGCAAGAAGGCGGAAATATGGTATATGATATCTTAGATGGACAATACGATGAGTTTTTGAGAGATTATGCGAAGGTAATAGCGGATTTCCAGCATCCTGTATTGTTTAGACTTGGAAATGAAATGAATGGAGACTGGTGTCCATATTCTAGTTATAATACTTCTAAAGATACTTTGATTTATAAAGAATTTTATAAATATATATATAGTTTCTTTGAAGAGGTTGAAGCACAAAATGTAATTTGGATTTGGAATCCTAACTGTGATTCTTTTCCTGATTTTAATTGGAACAATGAGATGATGTATTACCCAGGCGACAAATATGTTGATATAGTTGGAATGACAGCTTATAATACAGGAACTTATTATGAATCAACAGGAGAAAAATGGAAAGAGTTTGATGAATTATATGAAGGCCTTTATTATGAATATTGCGCTAAATTTGAACAGCCACTAATGATTACAGAATTTTCTTCTGCAAGTATGGGAGGAGACAAAAATCAATGGGTTATTAATATGTTTAATTCTATAAAAGATTATGAACATATTAAAGTTGCCGTTTGGTGGGATGGTTGCGATTGGGACTCACAAGGCAATATAGCTAGATCTTATTTTATGGATGAAAGTCCTGCGTTATTAGAGATATTTAAAAAATACTTAAAAGGTCCGTGGGATAGAGATGTTTATGCATAGGCGCAATTATAAAAAAATGGGGAGTTTAATATGCAGAGCACAAAGAAATATGTTAATACAAAAATATTATTTTTTAAGGGGATTAGACTTTTGTTTATCCCCCTTTCATTAATTATGTATTATTACACCACTAAGGCATGGGGGGATGTTGTTGGGTTGCTTATGTCAGTGGCCTTTGGGGGAAGCTATTTCATAATTATCAATGGGGCAATTATTGACATTATTGGAAGTGAACTTAAACGTGGTGTTGAAGAATTAATCAAAAAAGTTACAACGAGTCCAGTTCATATTGAATTTGGTAAAGCATGGGGACGAATGAGTTTCCTTATTTTTTTACAAGAGGATAATGAAACTGTTACTAAAGTAATTTATCGTAAGATTGTAGAAAAATTAAAAATGTCAGAGTATTTTAGTAAAATTGAAATAGTAAGTATGGCTAATGTACCTAATTTAGAAAAAGAAACTATAAAAAAATTTAAGACGATAATGATAAAGAATGCTATTGAAATGGCAGAACGAGGAAGAAAGGTAAAATAGATATGTCAAAATGTACAACAAATGAAGTAACTTGCCCTGATTGTGGAAATAAACAAAATTTTGTAGTATGGCAAAATATAATAGCAGATGCAGACCCGCAATTAAAAGAAAAAGTATTAAATGGAGAATTGTTTGTATTTACATGTGAAAAATGTGGTAAAAAGTTTCCTATAACATATCCATGTTTGTATCATGATATGGCAAAACACTTATTAGTATACTTGACCATGGATGCTAATTCAATAAAAGAAATGAATGATATTCTTTTTAAATCTCCAGAAACTTTTGAAATACAAGCAAGACAAGGTTATATTTATAGAGCGGTAAGCACTGTAAATGAACTTGCAGAAAAAATTATGATTCATGATATGAAACTTGATGATAGAGTAATCGAAATTATAAAAATGTTAATATTATTTAAATCAGGAAATGAAGGTATGGATGTTGATAGCATTACAGGTATGTTCTATTATCCTGGAAAAGAAAATAAACATGAAGTTTTAGTAATGTTTGCAGATGGAAAGCAAGCGTTTATACCAATAGATGAAGACTTAATAGAAGAGACAATGCAGAACTTAAAAGAAAAGATAGAAGACAACACTGAAGAAGGATATCAATCCATTAATGTTGAATGGGTAAGCAAGATACTCGCCTAAATTTTATGTTTAACAACAAAATAGTTTGTTTTTATACATAAAAAAACCTACCATTATTTGTGATATTGTGCTATAATTTACTTTAAGCTTAAACAAAACTGAAGGGAGGATTGTGAAGCAAATAAATGCTTTACAAAAACTTAATGAAAGAAAAAAATGCAAATGTCACAAATTTTAAGCCGTTTATACCGGCAGACAAAATTTTGCCAGAATTTACAGGAACATCTATTTTTATAGGTATTTTATTGGCGATTTTGTTTGGTGGAGCTAATGCTTACTTAGGATTAAGAGTAGGTATGACAGTCTCCGCATCTATTCCAGCGGCAGTTGTCTCAATGGGAATTATACGTATGATTCTGAAAAAAGAATCGATTTTAGAAAATAATATGGTTCAGACTATTGGTTCAGCTGGAGAATCAGTAGCAGCAGGAGCAATCTTTACTTTGCCGGCATTATTTATGTGGGCAGAAGAGGGTGTTGGTGCAATGCCTTCACTTATTACTATTACTTTAATTGCAGTATGTGGTGGATTATTAGGTGTTTTATTTATGATTCCTTTACGTGCGGCTCTTATTGTTAAAGAACATGGAGTTGTTCCTTATCCAGAAGGAACTGCTTGTGCAGAAGTTCTAATGGCTGGAGAACAAGGTGGAGCTAAAGCAGGAAGTGTATTTGCAGGTCTTGGTATAGCAGCATTGTATAAATTTATTGCAGATGGACTACATCTATTTCCAAGTGAAGTAGACTATGAAATTTCTGCATATAAAGGTTCTGGTATTGGTGCAGATGTACTTCCAGCACTTGCAGGTGTAGGTTATATCTGTGGGCCTAGAATTTCTTCTTATATGCTTGCAGGTGGTGTAACAGCATGGTTTGTTATTATGCCTCTTATAGCAGCATTTGGTGGAGATATGGTATTATTCCCAGCGACAGATCCAATTAGTCAACTTGGAACTTGGGGGATATGGACAAATTACGTTAGATATGTAGGTGCAGGTGCTGTAGCTGCAGGTGGTATTATTAGTTTAATTAAGTCTTTACCTTTAATTGTTATTACATTTAAAGATGCCATTAAAGGTTACGGACAGGGCAGCGAAGCAATTGATAGAACTTCACAGGATTTATCTATGAAGGTTGTATTAGTTGGAGTTGCTGCTATTGCATTAGTTTTATGGTTAGTTCCAGCTATTCCAGTTAGTTTATTTGGAGCAATTTTGATTATATTATTTGGATTCTTCTTTGCAACAGTATCATCTAGAATGGTAGGACTTGTAGGAAGCTCAAATAACCCTGTATCTGGTATGACTATTGCGACTCTTTTAGTTACTACAATAATTTTAAAAGCTACTGGAAATGATGGTATTGCAGGTATGGTAGCAGCTATTGCTATTGGTTCTGTAATTTGTATTGTTGCAGCTATAGCTGGTGATACTTCTCAGGACTTAAAGACAGGTTACATAGTAGGAGCTACTCCAAGAAAACAACAGACTGGTGAATTCATTGGTGTTATTGCATCAGGTGTTGCTATTGGTGCTATTCTTTACCTATTAAATAGTGCTTGGGGCTATGGAACAACTGAACTTCCTGCACCACAGGCAACTTTAATGAAAATGGTAATCGAAGGTGTAATGGGTGGCAATTTACCTTGGCACTTAGTATTTGTAGGTGTAGGCCTTGCTATTGTAGTTGAAATATTACAGATGCCAGTACTTCCATTTGCAATTGGTTTATACTTACCAATTCACTTATCTACGCCAATCATGGCAGGTGGTCTTATTAGACTATACTTAGATAAGAAAAAGTTTAATAGCGAAAAAGCTAAGAATGATACAATTGAAACTGGTATCCTTTATACTTCTGGTTTGATTGCTGGAGAAGGTTTAATTGGTATTTTATTAGCAGTATTTGCGGTTATTCCTCTTGCTGGAGGAGGATCTTTAGGAGAATTTATTGACCTTTCTGCTAGAGGTATTTCTATTGGAAATATTGGAGGATTAATCTTCTTTGCAGCTCTTTTATTAACAATATTAAAGGTTACTGCATGGAACAAAAAAATTCAGTAAATTAGTTTGGAATAAATATAATGAAAAAGAAAAAAAATGAAAACTATCTTGATAACATTCCTGTTAGAAATAAAGATTTTTCTTGGGAAGAAGATGATGAGATAGTAATAATCCACATGGAGAATAATGGTATATACAATAAAATTGCACAGAAATTTTTTGGTACACCTAAAGTGAGCCATATTTCGTTAGATGAGTTTGGAAGTTTTATTTGGAAGCAGATTAATGGAGAAAACTCTATCTACGAAATTGGTGAACTTGTAAAAAAAGAATTTGGGCAACGTGTAGAACCTCTTTATGAAAGATTGAGTAAATATTTTTACAATCTTAATAGTACTAAATTTATTACTTTCAAGGAAAAGGAAAAAGTACATAATGGATAATCTTAAAATAACAATAATAGGGATATTATTATTTGCATTGGCTACTTGTATTTTATATATTTGGGGGCTAAAGAAATCCGTCAAGCAATCTGAGACTTTGAAGGAAATGTTATTTAATAAAGGTGCTAGTAAGGTTTTGAATTATCTTAAAAAAAATGAGACTATATCACGTAAACAAATTCAAACTTTAGTATCAAATATAAAGGCCTCAGAGTTTTATTCAAAGAAAACTGTTGCGGTTCAAAATGAAGTGGAATTTACAAGTGCCCTTATAGATTTCATGTTGGATAAAAATTTAATTATAAAAGACAAAGGGTTATATAAAAAATCAAAGTAATTATTATAGAAATCTATGGGCCTAGCTCATAGATTTCTATTCTATATTCAAGAAAGGATAATCAAATGGGAGTATTAAAAGATTTACAACCTAAACTTGTTTTTAAGTATTTCGAGGAAATATGCGGTATACCTCATGGTTCAGGAAATATGAAACAGATAGCAGACTACTGTGTAGCATTTGCTAAAGAACATAATTTAGAGCACTATAGGGATGAACTTAATAATGTAATTATTGTGAAAGAAGCATCAAAGGGATACGAAAATTCTCCAGCTATAATTCTTCAAGGACATTTAGATATGGTTTGCGAAAAAACATCAGATTGTGATATTGACTTTATGACAGATGGATTAGAAGTTGCTATTGATGGAGATGATGTTTATGCAAAAGGAACAAGCTTAGGAGGAGATAATGGCATAGCTGTAGCTATGGTTTTAGCAATCTTGGATTCAAAAGAATTAGAGCATCCTAGAGTTGAAGCAGTATTTACTGTTGATGAAGAAACTGGATTGTATGGAGCAGAAGCTATAGATGTGTCAATGTTAAAGGCTAAGAAATTCTTAAATTTAGACTCTGAAGAAGAAGGCGTTATAACTGTAAGCTGCGCAGGTGGTATTACTTCAGATTGTATTCTTCCTATTGCGCTTGAATCTGTAGATGGTGAACAAGTGGAAATTGTTATATCTGGATTAGTTGGTGGACATTCAGGTATGGAAATAAATAAACAGCGTGCAAATTCAAATATGCTTATGGGCAGATTTTTGAATAAGTTAAATAAAGAAATTAAATTTAATATTATAGATGTAGCAGGTGGTCAAAAAGATAATGCCATTGCTAAGGAAACAGTTTTAAAAATTGTTGTCTCAGATAAAGATTTATCAAAGGTTGAAGAGTTAGTTAGTAACTACCAGTCAATCTTAAAAAATGAGTTTAAAACTAGTGATCCAAATATTACAGTGACATATAAGAATACAGGCAAAAACAGTATAATGGCATTAAACGATGAATCAACAAATAAAGCCATTTTCATGCTATTAAACATTCCAAATGGTGTTCAAGCTATGAGTGCTGATATAGATGGTTTAGTAGAAACTTCTTTAAATATGGGTGCTTTAAAAATAGTAGAAAATGAGATGCATGCTATTTTTGCAGTTAGAAGTTCAGTAGAAACTTCTAAGAAAGCACTTTGTGAAAGATTAGAATCAATAACAGGATTTTTAGGAGGAAAAGTTGAATTTTCTGGAGCATATCCTGGATGGGAATTTATGAAAGATTCACAGCTTAGAGAAAACGTAATCAAAGTTTATGAGAAACAATATGGCAAAGAGCCAGTTATTGAGGCTATTCATGCTGGACTTGAATGTGGATTATTTTCAGAAAAAATACAGAATTTAGACTGTGTATCAATTGGTCCAAATATGAGCGGTGTTCATACGGTAGATGAAAGATTAAGTATTTCTTCTGTACAAAGAACTTGGGAATTAGTTTTAGGAGTATTAAAGGAAAGTAAATAAAATTTAATTCTTAATAATATTTAGCTGATATTTTACAATTGATTGATTTGACAATTAGATTAGGAGATGGTCAAAAATGCAAAAAGGAACTATTGTTTATCTTTATGGTCAAAGTCTATATATAAATCTTACTAATAGATGTCCCAATAGTTGCGAGTTTTGTATTAGAAATTTTACGGATAACTTGGGTGATGCAGATAATTTATGGCTGGAAAAAGAACCTACAGTAGAAGAAGTGATTTTTAGAATTAAGGAAGAACTCGATGAAAAGAAAGCTAAGGTTGATGAAATTATATTTTGTGGATATGGCGAGCCTACAGAAAGATTAAAAGAGGTTCTTGAAATCTCTAGAGAGTTACGACAGTTCACAGATAGACATATCAGAATAAATACTAATGGATTGTCAGATTTGATTAATCAAAAAGAAACAGCACCTTTGTTTGAGGGTATTATTGACGCGGTATCTGTAAGCTTAAATGCTCCAACGGCTGAAAAGTATGATAAGCTTTGTCATCCCAAATTTGGTGTAAAGTCATATGATGCTATATTAAAGTGGACAAAGGATATTAAAAAATATGTCCCAGATGTAAGAATGTCTGTAGTTGGAGTTATTTCAGAAGAAGACATAGAGCAATCTAGGAAGAGAGCTGAAGAGCTAGGTGTTAAATTTAGAGTTAGATAATATTAGAGTTAATTAATTTAGATTAAGAAAAAATTATACTTTCAAATAGAAATATAGAGAAAGGCTCTGTGTGTGATATTTATTAATAATATCTGCACCAGAGCCTTTTATTAATCTTTATATATTATTACTATTAATCTACAAGACTTCTTCCGGTCATCTCGTCAGGTATAGGAATACCCATTAGGTCAAGCATAGTTGGAGCAATGTCAGCTAATATGCCATCACTTTTTAAGTTTACTGGGTTATTGGATATGTGTACAAGAGGTACATCGTTTAAAGAATGTGCTGTTATAATGTCATCACTTTCATTAAGCATATAATCTGCATTTCCATGATCGGCTGTTAATAAAACCTGACCGCCTTTTGCAAGTATGGCATTTACAACTTGTGGGACGCATTTGTCAAGAGTCTCAATAGCTGCTTTTGCGGCCTCAAATACTCCAGTATGACCAACCATATCGGCATTAGCAAAATTTAAAATGATTACATCGTATTTATCTTCTTTAATTTGTTCCAAAACTTTTTCAGTCACTGTATAGGCACTCATTTCGGGTTGTAAGTCATAGGTGGCAACTGAAGGTGATGGAATAAGAATTCTATCTTCATTCTTATTTGGAGCTTCAACACCTCCATTAAAGAAAAATGTAACGTGAGCGTATTTTTCCGTTTCTGCAATTCTAAGTTGTGTAAGATTTTGTTCTGATAAATATTCGCCTAAAGTATTTTTTAAAGATTGTGGTGGAAAAGCCACTAAAACATTAGGCATTTCTGCATCATATTGTGTCATACATACATAACATAAATTGTTTATTACTTTTTTTCTTTCAAATCCATCAAAATCATCAGAGACAAAAGCTCTAGTTATTTGTCTTGCTCTATCGGGTCTAAAATTAAACATAATAATTGAATCGTTATCATTTACCACAGTAGGTTGACTACTATTTCCTAAAATAGAAGTAGGCATAACAAATTCATCGTTTTGTTCGTTAGCATAAGCAATTTCAATGGCTTTAGTCGCAGAATCAGCTTGTAGGTCTTTACCTAAAGTCATTGCTTCATAAAATTTTATAACTCGTTCCCAACGCTTATCTCTATCCATACCATAATATCTTCCACCAACCACAACAATTTTACCAAGATTGATTTCTTTCATGTGAGCTTCTAATTGCTCAATATACTTAATTGCACATCTAGGAGGAACATCTCTACCATCCAAAAGAGCATGTACATATACTTTTTCTAAACCTTTGTTTTTTGCCATGTCTAGTAAAGCAAAAAGGTGCTCTATATGGCTGTGAACCCCACCATCAGAAACTAAACCTAGCAAATGCAAAGCAGAATCATTTTTTAATGCATGCTCCATGGCGTCGCATAGTGCTTTTTTTTCAAAAAAACTTCCGTCTTGAATCTCTTTAGTAATCTTAGTAAGTTCTTGATAAACAATTCTTCCCGAACCAATATTTAAATGACCTACTTCAGAGTTTCCCATTTGTCCAGAGGGAAGACCTACAGACATTCCACAGGCTTTAAGAGAGGTATGAGGATAGGTATCAAATATTTTATCTATATTTGGTTTGGAAGCTACAGCTATAGCATTGCCATGCGTACTTTTATTAAGTCCGAAACCATCTAAAATCATTAACATTGTTGGTCTAGCAAATTTATTCATTTTGTACCTCTTTAAAATTTCCTTTTATAAATTTTATATCATTATTATATAATCACCTAATGTGTGATATTTATTATTAGTATAACAAACTTCATAAAGAAAACATATACAATAAGGTGTTTTTTTTGGTATAATATATAATTGAGAATTAATTTAAAGAGATTGATAAAAATAAAAAGGCAACAACTAGAGGAGATTTATATAGATGAGTAAAAGATCGTTTTTAAAAGGAGCAGCAATTTTAGGGGTGGCAGGATTATTGGTACAAGTTATGGGTGCCGTTTTTAGAATACCCCTTGGAAATATTATAGGTGATGATGGTATGGGATATTATCAAACAGCCTATCCTATATATGTGTTTTTATTAGTATTTTCAACAAATGGAGCGCCTGCAGCCATTTCCAAAATGACTTCTGAGCGTATTGCTATAGGAAGAAATGATGAAGCGCATAGAGTTTTTAAATTTTCTTTTATACTTATGTTTGTATTAGGTATAGTAGCTTCTTCAATTTTTTTCTTTGGGGCAGAACCTATTGTAAATGCCCTTGGAAATCCTGGAGCTTATTATGCTATGATTGCTATTGCACCAGCATTATTATTCGTGCCTATTATGGCGGTTTTTAGAGGATATTTTCAAGGAATGCAGGAAATGGGGCCGACAGCAACTTCACAGCTTATTGAGCAGGCAGTAAGGGTGGCTATTGGACTAGCTTTGGCTGTTATATTAGTTCCTAAAGGTCTTGAATATGCAGCAGCAGGGGCTACGGTTGGAACAAGTATTGGACCAATTGCAGGAGTATTAGTTTTAATCGTTATATATTTATATAGAAAAAGAAATTTACCTTTGGAAAATGAAACTAGAAATACAGAAAAAGAGAGTGCTAGAAGTATACTTAAGACTTTAGCTATTATAGCTATTCCTATTACCATAGGAGTTTCAATTCTTCCAATTATGAACATTGCAGATGTTGTAATTGTTATGAGGAGATTACAAGCAATAGGCTTTAGTAGTGTAGAAGCTAATGCTCTTTATGGACAACTTACTGGTATGGCTGGTCCAGTAATAAACATCCCAATGGCTTTAGCTCTTTCAATGGCGTTATCTATTGTGCCTGCCATTGCAGCAGCAGCAAGTACTAAAGATACTGAATTTCTTAACCTAAATGTTAAGTTGGGATTAAGGACTGCAATGATTATTGGAGTTCCGTGTAGTTTTGGACTTATGGCATTATCAGAGCCTATTATGAAGCTTTTATTTCCACTTCAAGCGGAAAGTGCAGTAAGTTCTTCAGGATGCCTATTCTTTTTATCTATGGGAATTGTTTTTTTATGTATTGCTCAAACTATGGCAGGTACACTGCAAGGGTTAGGAAGACCAGGAATAGCGGTTTGGGGTCTTATTGCAGGTTTTATTATAAAGTGTGGAGCAACCTTTGTTTTAACAGGAATCGATTCCTTAAATGTGGAAGGGGCTGCAATTGGTAGTACTTTAGGATATATAACTATTGGATTAATAAATTTTGCAGCAGTTAGAAAATTGACTGGTATTAAATTTGATTTTAAGCTTGCTATTTGGAAACCACTTATGTCAGGTTTAGTAATGTTTATATTAGTTTTAGGAGCGTATAAGGGTCTAGTTGGTTTTATTGGTAATAGCCTTTCAACAATTGTAGCAATTGGTATAGGGGCTAGTGTATATGGCATTATGTTACTTAAAATAAAGGCAATAGATGAAGATGAAATAGTAATGCTTCCTAAGGGTACTGCGTTAGTTAAACTTCTTAAAAAGTGTAGATTGGTGTAGAATATGAAATGGACTGAAAAACAAAAAGAAGCTATAGAGTTAAGAAATAAAAATATGTTAGTTGCGGCAGCAGCAGGATCTGGGAAAACTGCTGTATTGGTTGAAAGAATTAAGGAATTAATTATAAATGAAGGCGTTTCTGTAAATGAGCTGTTGGTAGTTACATTTACAAATGCTGCAGCGGCAGAAATGAGAGAAAAAATAGTTAAGGCTGTGACCTCTGAGATTGAAAATAGTTCAGGGGATACAGCTTTTTTACGAAAACAATTAAATATTATATATAAAGCAAATATTAGTACATTTCATGCCTTTGCCTTAGAAGTCATACGTAGATTTTTTCATTTGATTAGAATTGATCCCAATTTTAAAATTTGTGATGAAGCTCAACAAATAATACTTCAAGCACAAGCAATGGAAAATTTATTTAAGGAGAGGTTTGAAACTGAAAATCATGATTTTATTAAATTTTTAAATGATTATGCTTCTAGCAAAAATGAAAATGCTGTAAAAGAAATGATTTTAGAAGTATATAAAACCATTCAGAGTGTACCTAATCCGTGGGAATGGCTTGAAAATAGTGTAGAAGTTTTAGCCATGGATGAGGAACACTTTTTTAAAGGAAAGATTTTTGAAGAAATTAAGAATAATATTAAAACTGAATTACAATATGCCAGAATAAACTATGATAAGTCAATTGAAATCTTTGAAGAAGCAGGTGCAGTTAAGTTTGCATTAAAATGTAAAAATGACCTAGTGTATATAGATGAGTGCATAAGCATATTTGAAGAGGGCGATTTTAATAAGTTTGGAGACATGATAGGTAAAGTTTCTTATGCTAGAATGGTTACTACAAAGGATGAGAAAGAAGCTTTTGATGAAGTAAAGGAATATGCAGCTATATATAGAGAACGTTGCAAGGCTGCGCTTAAAGATATAAAAGAAGATTATTTTAAGCAGACTTTATCAGACCAGATTAGTGATATGAATAAAATCCATTTACAAGCTAAAACATTGGCATCATTAGTTAAAGATTTTAGTGCTTATTATAGAAAAGAAAAAGATGAAAAAAGATTGATTGATTTTAATGATATAGAACATTATGCTTTGGAAATTTTAAAAAATGATCAGGCGGCTTGTGAATATCGAGATAAATTTAAATATATTTTTATAGATGAATATCAAGATAGTAATGTGATTCAAGATACCCTTATTGCATCCATAAAAAGAGAAAACAACTTATTTATGGTAGGCGATGTTAAACAAAGTATTTATAAATTTAGATTAGCAGAACCTGAACTTTTTATAGAAAAGTATGAAGCTTTTAGAAAGGAAGAAAATCACACTGATGAAAAAATTGATTTAAACTTCAATTTTAGAAGTAAGGGAAATGTTATTAAAGCTGTAAATGATATTTTTTCTAAACTCATGAATGGCTATGATGAGGCAGCGGCTTTATATAAGGGTATTTCTTATGAGGGCGATTTTGATTATCCCGTTGAACTGCATTTAGTGGATCAAAAAATTACAGAAGATATGGAAATAGACGAGGAAATTAAAGAACTGAAGGCCGCAGAGCTGGAAGCTTTTATAGCAGGGAAACTTATAAAAGACTCTCTAGGTAAAACTATTTTCGATGTGAAGAAAAATCTTGAAAGACCTATGAGTAAAAGAGATATAGTTATTCTCATGAGAGGTCAGAAGAATTATGCGGATAAATTTCAACAGGTACTTATGGAGATGGACATACCTTCACATATAAATGATAGTGATGGTTATTTTGACACTCTTGAAATACAGATATTTTTAAATCTGTTAAGGATTATTGATAATAGAAGGCAAGACGTTCCTTTGATAAGTGTACTTCATTCTTGTATTTTTAATTTCTCTGTTGAAGAATTAGCTGAGATAAGAAGTAGTTACAAAACAAAGTCATATTTTAGTGCATTTGAATTTTTTGCTAGACTTAGTGAGGATGAAGATAGAAATATCAATCTTTCTAGAAAATGTGAAGAAGTTTTAGAAAAACTATCTGATTGGAAACAATTATCAGAATTCATGCCATTAGATGAGCTGATATGGAAACTCTTGTGGGATACAGGCTACTATACTTTTGTAGGAGCTTTACCAGGAGGAATGCAAAGGCAGGCTAACTTAAGAGCGTTGATTGATAAAGCTGTTCAATTTCAGTCATCACAGATGAAGGGGCTTTATGGTTTTATTACATATGTTGATGCTATAAAAGATAAAAGAGTTCCTATGGGTCAAGTTACCCTTGTAGGAGAAAATGATGATGTTGTAAGAATTATGACTATCCATAAGAGCAAAGGGTTAGAATTCCCTATGGTAATTGTCGCTGGAATGGGTAAAAGATTCAACAATGCGAATAGTCGCAAACCTATAGATCTACATAAAAATATAGGGATGGGTTTTCGCTATGTTGAAAGAAAAGAGCATTATTATAAAAAGACCCTTATCCAAAAGATTATTGATAATAAACGAAAAAGAGAAGACTTAGAAGAAGAAGTTAGAATTCTATACGTTGCTTTTACTAGAGCTCAAGATAAGCTTGTACTTTTAGGAAATGTAAAGGATTTAGAAAAATTTAAGGAAACAAAAGAGAGAGTAGAAGAGCCTGATGTATACAGGTCATCTTCCTATTTGGATATGATTATGCCAATAATTTCAGATAGTAACATTTCTACTTATTATCATGATGCTCAGGAAATTTCTTTTGACAATTCTGAAACTAATGAGAGTAAAGAAAATATAAAAGAGTTACTTTATGAAGATAAATGTGAGATTTCAGCGCTTTTTCAGCAAATTGACAAGCAATTATCTTTTAATTACGGATATGATTATGCAAGATTACTAAAGTCTAAGTTTTCTGTAAGTAAGTTAAATAAAATAAGGGATTTACTTTCAGAAGAAGGCATGACTCCAGAAAACT
>DAMCXN010000015.1:335-5463 GCA_032096995.1 Aminipila sp. | reverse complement strand
AGAAGTTGTATTATGAAAGTTCTTATGACTCTGCATTGGCGGTTCCCGAATTTGCTCAATTAAAGAATAAAAAGTTTACAGCAGCGGAAAGAGGAACAATTATGCATAGTATCTTAGAGCATTGGAATTTTAAACAAGGATATTTGATGTGTTGTAAAGATAAAAAAAGTGCGACAGAGTATACTAAGGACTTTATTAATAAGCTAGAAAAGAGGAATATTATTACACCGGAAGAAGCATCTGAGGCACAAAAAAATACAAGTATGATAGTGGATTTTCAATGTTCTTCCCTAGGGCATAGATTGGCAAAAGCTGATGAAGTATTTAAAGAAATTCCTTTTAATCTTATGAAACAAATTAAAGGTGAAGATATAATAGTACAAGGTATAATTGACTGTTACTTTAAAGAGAATGACAATTTTATATTAATTGATTATAAAACTAATAAGATAAATGATATACATGACTTAGATGAAATAGAATATATAAAAGAAACTTATAGAAAACAAATAGAACTTTATCGTGAAGCAATAGAAGTTGTTAAAGGTATAAAAGTAAATGAAGCATATATTTTTCTAATGAATGCTGGCATTGCTATAAAATATGAGTAAAATATAAAGCATAGGAAAGAAAAGATGAATATTTCGCAGAAAGATATAAATAAATATAAAAGTGATTTACAGTTAGAAGCTGATAAAGCCGCTGAAGAAGGAAATTTAGAATATAACTTAGAATCAAAAGAGCATAAAGAATTGATGAATAAGTACAAAATTAAATCTATAATAGGAAAGGCTATTTATGAAAGCTTTTCTGATGAAGAACTTTGTGGTTATATAAGAAAAAGAGCAAAAGAATTAAATCATGTTCCTACACAAAAAGAAGTTTATTGGATATATCATATGTATATTAAACATAGATTTGGAAATTGGCCTAAGGCTTTAAAAACTTCTGTCTGTTCCACAAAAGCAGGAAGTGGGGGGCATGATTATAAAACAATAGAAGAGCGAGAAAAGCATTGCGATGAAATGCTTAAAAAAATAAAAGAAAAGGCAGATGAACTTAACAGACCTCCTCATTTGGCAGAGATGAAAGATTGTATAGAAGGTTTAAAATATAAGTTCGATACATGGAGTCAAGTACTGGAGGCAGCAGGTGTCAATAAACAGTGGAAGAATACACATATGCTTTTTATAGTTGAAAACCTTTCAGATGAAGAGGCCAGTATCTTAGAAGGGATAAAAGATAAAGCACTAGAATTGGGGAGACCTCCACTTCGTAGAGAAATTGATAAAGATTTAAGAGAAAAACTTAAAATAAAGTGTACCACTTGGAGAAATATCTTATATCAAATTGGCATGGAACCTATAGAAAAACCAAAATCCTTTACTGAAACATATTTAGATGTTAGTAAAAATAAAGGAAAACACCATAATGAGGTTTTAAGTAATGGTTTATATAAGGTGTTTCAGCCTAGCAAAAACGAGAAGAAATACATAGAGCAGTTAGAAAAAATAATAAAAAAACTTGAGCGTGCTCCGATTAAAGAAGAAATTCCAGAAGATGTTTACAATGGTTTGATGAAAGTTTGTGGTAGTTATAAAAACATGCTTTATCAGGTAGGAAGTAAGCCTTTAGATAAAAAGAATACACAAAAAATAAAAAGAAGGATAAAAAGAAATAACTAGGGAAAAACAATTATATAGGTTGACAAAGGTAGAGATTTAGTGATATTATTAATATAATAAATTGAATAAAACATTTGTGTTCTACAGACTATGAAGCAAAAAGTAGTAGTTTGATAGCTAAGAGGGAAGCAGGTTTAAATCCTGCGCGGTCCCGCCGCTGTAAGCGTGGAGTCTTTCCTATGAACCACTGAATTAATTTGAATTTGGGAAGGTTGGAAAAGATTATGATACGTGAGCCAGAAGACCTGCATGAAGTGTTTGAGTAACCGACGGGTAATCGGGTATACTTGTAACTATTGTTTTTTAGGATAGTTAACTATATTACAGAAAAACGGGCTGTAGCAAATTTGCTACAGTTTTTTTGTTTAGTTAATTGTTAATATAAAGATGTCTTTTCATTCCTGAGGGAATAACAGATTTGTTTTTGCCAGCGAATCTGTTATTACCCTCATCCTTTTATATATATTCTAATATAGAGAAGAATAAAGAGCCCATAAGGCACTAATAAATAAAATTTAAAATACATTTTTAATAACAGGAGGCGTGTCATGAATATTAATTGGTTTAAAAATCAAGATAATGTAGTTTACGCAAATACTAAGGAATTTGTAAACAATTTTGAAAAAGAAACCGGCATATCAGGTCTTGAAAAAAAATTTGAGCTTTTCAAGAAATCACCTACTAAAGAAGGGGTGACCATAATTGGTAGGAAAAGAACAAGTATTAAATTATTAATTCCTAACTTGACTTTTAAAGAAGAGATTGAAATGGGTGAAAATGTATGGGTTTATATGGGTGAAAACTATGAAAGCTTTTGCCTGTATTAATAGATAGGGTTGTTAGTATTACACAAAATTAAAATACATAATTGTAAGACTAAGAATAAAGGTAATAGAAATATAGCTGTCGCAAGATTGCCACAGCTATATTTGGCATATAATAAAAAATAATATATAATATACAATATAAAGTTCTATTGTGGAAGGAATTGGGGTAAATATGATTCAATTAATAAATATGCCTCTTGTTGATGATGTTTTAGAAGAATATGGTGATAGTAACCAACTTAGACATCTATGCGAGAACTATGGGTGTGAGGGTATTGAGGCAATATGGGGTGGACAAGCTTGTAAATTTTCTGTTGAAAATTCATTGATAAAGGGTTGGCATCTTGGGTTTTATTGTGACTGGTTAGATTTTTGGAATGGAAATCAGGAAGCTTTAAAAATTAAATTTGGAAATGAAAAATACTGGAAAAGCTTTTATGGGGCAGATAGTAAAGAAGATCTGCTAAAAATGCTGAGCGAAGACTTAGAACGGGCGGAGAAATCTGGCGCTGAATACGTGGTATTTCATATTTCAGATGTCTCTATAGAAGAGGGATATACATATAAATGGCTTCATACAGACGAAGAAGTGGTTGATAAGTCAGCAGAAATAATAAATTTATTATTAGATGGGAAAAATTATAAATTTAAATTCTTAATGGAAAATTTACATTGGGCTGGTTTTACCTTTACTAACCCAAGGATAACCAAAAGGCTTCTTCAAAAGGTAAATTATAAAAATAAGGGGATTATACTTGATATAGGGCATTTGTTATGTACTAATTTAGAACTTAGAAATGAAAGTGATGCAATTGAATATATTAATAAAATGCTTGATGAACATGACATTTTATGTAGATATATAAAGGGTATACATTTACATCAGTCTTTAAGTGGTTTATATGTTAAAGAGAATACAGGATTTTTACCTGAGTTACCTAAGGACTATTGGGAAAAATTTAGTGTAGGATATAAACATATATTAAATATTGACACGCATAAGCCATTTACTCATAAAGGGATAAAGGATATAATAGAGAGAATCAAACCCGATTATCTTGTCCACGAATTAGCCGCGGCTAACAGAAAGGAAAAAGAAAGGGCTTTGAAGATCCAAACAGGAATTTTATTGTAAGGGAGAAAATTTTATGTATACCATAGAAAGATTAAGGTCGGAAATACCAGTAGAAAAGTATATTGAAGAGTATGTAAATGTAGAAGAATTCCTTGAGGCTTGTAAAAAGTGTATGAATTATGAAAAAAAATGGTCATGTCCGCCTTATGATTTTGATGTATTAAATTATTGGAGACAATACAATAAGTTTATAATTTTAGGATATAAAATTATTTTTGATAAGGAATATACAGACAAAATATATAATGAAGAAGAATTAAAAGACATAACATATAGCGTTCTTTCAAAAGAGAAAAAGAATCTAGCAGATGAAACCTATAAACTTGAAAGTGAAATTGAAGGTAGCATTAGTTTGTCTGCGGGAAGTTGTACTTTGTGTGGAGATGGAATGATGGACAACAATGTATGTACTAGAGAACATTGCAAGGAGGGGACAGCAAAAGAACATTGTCTTCATTTTGATAAAATGCGTTATAGTATAGAGTCTTTAGGCGGAAATGTTGGAAAAACGTGTAGTAAACTGCTAGGGGTTGAGCTTGAATGGGTAGAGGAAAACAAATTGCCATCACATTTTGTTCTAGTATCTGGGCTGCTAAAAAAATAAAAGTGTGTTTAAATTAATTTAAGGAAGGAAACTAAGTTATGCAGCAAGAAAAATTAGCAGAAAGATATATAAGGGAATTTAAATATATAGTAAAAGAAGGCATCAAAAAAGGAAATTTAGAGTTTGACGAAACCGATAAAAATGCCAATTATATAATGGGATTTTCTCAAATTAACCAAGGAAAAGGTAAGTTAGTATATCAAAGCTTTTCTGATGAAGAATTATGTGAAATCTTAAAAAATCTGACTCGGGAAAAGGGACATGTACCAGCACAAAAAGAACTCCATTGGCTATATAGAGTGTATATAAAAAGAAGATTCGGCAATTGGCCTAAAGCTCTTTTAGCAGCGGGACTTTCAAAAAAGGCTGGCAAGTGTGGAGATACATATGAAAAAATCAAAATAAAAAAACAACTAGAGAAAATAATGCTTGATGAAGTAAGGCAAAAAGCTAATGAACTTGGTAGACCTCCTCATATGCATGAGATGGAAGATGTAGCGGAAAAGTTTAAATCCAAGTTTAGCACTTGGGCTGAGCTACTTGAAGCTGCCGGAATTGATACTAAATGGAAAAATTGGGAACCAGTTTATAAAGTTGAAATACTATCTAACGAAGATATGATCTTGCTTAAAAATATATATGATATGGCCGATGAACTTGGAAGGCCTCCTATGAGGAGAGAGGTTAGTTCTGAAATCAGGCAAAAGTTGAAGAAAAGTTGCGGAACCTGGAGGAATATTTTATATCAAGTAGGATTAGAACCTATACAAAAAATCAAGCCTTTTAGTATAACTTACCTTGATGGAAGAAGAAATGTAAAATTAAAACATAATGAGATTCTAGAAGGAAGTCTTTTTAAACTTGTAAACCCAAGCGG
>DAMCXN010000015.1:0-325 GCA_032096995.1 Aminipila sp. | reverse complement strand
GTCTTAAAATCTTAAAACAAAAATCAGACAAACTTGGGAGACCACTTATAAAAGACGAGATACCTACTTTGATATATGATAATTTAATTAAACAATGTGTGAATTATAGAAATATTTTATATCAGGTTGGTTTAGAACCTCTTGAAAAATCAAAGCAAAAGGAGATTGAAAGAGAGTTAAGAAGAAAAGCGAAGACAGGCTTATGATATGGAATTAAGTTAATAAAGCATATTTATTTACAAGAAAAAGATTTAATGATACAATTGTAGAAATGGCTAAGGTAATTTAACCCATATACAATTAAATATTTATGCTATTTGTGTTG
>DAMCXN010000014.1:52176-55726 GCA_032096995.1 Aminipila sp. | reverse complement strand
AGATATTGTATGCCATTCCTAAGAATAGCCCGCTGGCTTCACGAGACAGCTTAAACATATTATCAAATATATACTGCTTTGTCAACACTATTTTTAAAGTTTTTTTATTTTGTGCATAATTATTCAAATTTTAACCTTTTGTCATATACAAATGTGGCTTACTCTCTGTATTTTTACTATTTTTTATGATATTAAAGCTATTAAAATTTACTATTATACAAAAAAACAAGCCCTCATATATATATTTACAACTACTTTCATTGCAAACATATATATGAAGGGCCTGCTCATTAAGAATCGTGTCTTCTATTTATCTCTCATTTAATAACGCATGTATCCTTTGATTAAGCATTTGTAATGCTACTATATTAAATCCACCTTCTGGAACTATAATATCAGCATATTTTTTGCTTGGCTCTACAAATTGTTCATGCATTGGTTTAACTGTTGTAAGATACTGTGTCACAACAGATTCTAAGCTCCTGTCTCTTTCCTTAACGTCTCTCAAAAGACGTCTTATAATCCTTACATCAGCATCTGTATCAACAAAAACTTTTATATCTAACAACTCTAATAACTCTTTATTTTCAAAGATCAAAATACCTTCTACTACTACAACCTTTGAGGGATTTAAGGTTATTGTTTCATCAGTACGGTTATGAATAGTAAAATCATATACTGGACATTTTGCTTCCTTAAAGCCTTTTAGCTGACGTATATGCTCTATCATTAAATCTGTGTCAAAGGCATTTGGATGGTCATAATTTAAGAGTTCCCTCTCTTCAAAAGGCATATTACTATGTTCTTTGTAATAAAAGTCATGTGAAATTACTGTAATATCATCATTGAATTCTTCTTTAATTTTATTAATTAGTGTGCTTTTACCACTTCCTGTGCCACCTGCTATACCTATTACAATAACCTCTTTATCTGACATATATATTCCTCCTACAAATAATTCAATGGATTTTTAGGTACACCATTTTTCTCAACTTGGAAATGAACATGTGGCCCCGTACTTCTTCCTGTATTTCCTACATTTGCAATATGTTGTCCCTGATAAACCTTGTCACCTTTTTTAACAAGTAATTTGCTGCAATGAGCATAAATAGTTACAAGTCCGCCGCCATGATTGATCTTAACTACATATCCGTAAGAACCGCTATATCCAGAAAATATTACTGTTCCCCCATCTGTTGCACCAATTCTTGTTCCTATAGGGCACGCTAAGTCTAACCCATAATGCATTCTTCCCCATCTTGGTCCAAATTTAGAAGTCAACCTATATCCCGATACTGGGTATTTTAGGTTTCCTGTTCCCTGAAGTGGAGGAAGTTCCTTGGTACCTCTTATAATTACTTCTTTAGTCGGCTCTGATATAGTCTCCGAAGATAAAACGTTTGAAGCTACTTGAACGCCATTTTCTCTAGTAATCTTAGCCGTAACTGAACGTTCTCCATTTGTACCTTTTTCCTGTGTTTTAGATTCTCCTTTGTAAAGGGAGGTACTATCTTTATATTCTGTTTCATAAGGAATAGGTTCTAAGTATGTTGCCACTTCAATAGTCTGGATTGTCACCATTGGAGCTGGTTTCGTAAGAACAATCTCCTGCCCTATACTCAACCTTTGCGGATTTATAGTTGGATTAGCTTCTCTTAAATCACTCATTGACATTCCATATGTCTTCGCTATTCCTGACAAAGTATCTCCTGCTACAACTGTATGTACCTGTTGAGAGATGGCTCCAGTCATTAACTTTTGCATAACTGTGTCTTCGTTTTGAATTCTTCCCAGCTTAGTGTCAATTTGCTTTATTTTAACGTTTTCTTTAAAGCTTGTCTTTTTGTAATCTATATTATCTGAAGCAGCTTTAAAGTTTCCTTTTATATTTTCTAATATATTCTTTGCCGTTTTTTTACTATCTACAATTGCAACCCTTATATCATTTACATAAATACCATAAGCTTTTGCATTCATATTTTTCATATAAGTAAGTCTTTTTAGAACCTCTTCTGTATCATCAATATCCTTATTTAGAGCAGATACTCTTTTAAAAGTAATATCCTGTTCTTTATCAATAGAAATTTCTGCATTATGCTCTTTAGAAAGTTGCTCACTTACTATTCCAACAATTTTTAAAACATCTTCTTGCTTTTCTACTACACCAAGTGTTCTTCCATTATAAGCATACTCATATGCAGTAAAATAGTTAAAAGTTTCAACACAGCATATAGTTATAACTACAATTACAAAAAAATGTAATAATAACTTACGCTTATTTATTTCTGCCCATTCTCTTGCAAAATTAAATTTCTTATTACCTTCTGTAACGATAACAGTAGTTTTATCTGCTAACTCATCATTTTTTACGTCAACATGATTAATAAACTTAACCATATTTGAAGCAGCAGCTTTTTCTCTTGCAATAAAATTATTTTTAGCTTGTATAAACTGTCTCATCAGTTTACGGTTCTTTTGGTGTCTTTCCCACCTTTTTTCAGGATTTTCCTTATAATAAGTATTAATCTTATTTACTATTGAGCCTGCAAATGACTTTATAACTGCAAATATAGAGAAAATCATGAACTCAATTTCAAGTCTTATACATTTACCTAAATGACATATTGTTTTATAAAATTCTTTTATAAACTTGTCAACTTCATGTTCAAAGCTAACAAGTCTATCCATTACTTTATCTATAAATGTAATGTCAGCTGTTTGCTTTTTCTCTTTTTCTGATTTTACTTGTCCACTTTGCATTTTTTCAGCAAAATGAACAGCAGATAATTCTTGCTGTTCCTTAAGCCTTTCCACATCAGCTTCAACCTCTAAAAAAGTTTTATCATTTTCTTCTTGTTGTGATCGTTTAACTTCTTCTTCGGCTCTCACTGTAGCTTCTATTTTTTCTTTTTCCCTAGCCTCTTCTTTTTCTATTTCAGCGGGCGTTTTTGGGAAACCCTTTAAAAACTTATCTTCTTTATCTTTACCTAAATTGTTTAGGTTCTCAATAAGTCCACCTGGATTATTTTTTAACTTCTTTTTCTTTTTTTGTAATTTATCTAAATCTTCTTTGAAGAATTTTGCCATATCTCTGCTTCGCAAAGTCGCTCGTTAAAGCAACTGCAGCGTTCCCCCATATCATTAGTTCCAGTATCTTTACATTTATTACATTTGTATTTAATTTCCATATAGTCAACAGGAAAATTATTTTCTGTAAGCTTAAAAGCTTTTTCTTCGCCTAACGAGTCTATTTTAATTTTAAATCTTTCAAGTTGTTCCTTTGCATTATCTGCTCCTGAAACCATTATTCTTGAAAGCTTCATTCCTAACTTTCTTACATCGTCATCTATGTCTCTTATTTCTGGTAACCTATTATATACTTCTTGTCGTCTATCTGCTGCTTCTGCTTCTGCCTTTTCTCTAATCATATCATAGTATCTAAATACTGTACCTGCATTTATGGTCTTGCCATTTTTTGAGTTCTCACCTTTTTTACTAGAAGAACCATTGCTACTTTCGTCTTTCCAGTTTTTAAGGATCTTATTTACAT
>DAMCXN010000014.1:36728-52166 GCA_032096995.1 Aminipila sp. | reverse complement strand
ACATAATTGATATTAGGATTAGAAATTCCACTAGTTTTACCACAGGCTTCCAAAACCTTGTCTAGTTTGTACTCCATTTCGCCAAACCATGAGTCCATTAAAATTTTCTCTTGCTCTGTAGCATTTCTATTAAATCCAAGAGCCTTCATTACACGTTTATACAAATAGTGTTTGTTATCTATTTCTTGTAAATGTGCTTCTATTTCTTCTTTAGTCCTCAGATTTTTCTGTACCCATTCTTTTACAATAGTTCCAACATAGTTTGCTGAATCTTTTTTTCTTGCTTTTTTACAATATTCATAAGCATAAACTATCATATCTGGCTCTGCGCCAAATTCTTCTATCCAAGACAGAATGGTCATCGGTTCTTTGCCTCCGAGAAGTCTTCCTATTATCTTCTCAATAGAACCATACATTTTCTTAATATCAAAATCTACTAACTTATTTTGAATATTACTATTATTGCTTTTCTTACTATGTTTTTTGCTTTGCTTTCCATATAAAAGCTCTTTTAAACTTATAAACTCTACACCATAATTAAATTTATCTTTAGGATCTTCAAAATGTTTTTCAATTACACCCATTGCTTCCCAATAAGACCATGCTTTCAGTATATCTTCTTCAGCAATGGAAAGCTGTTTTGCAATAGTCTCATTGTCCATATAATGCCCTGCATTTGCATACATAAGAGCAAAAAGATAAACTTTTACATATTCTGCAGGCGCACCTGCCATATATTCACTTATAAACACATTTTCAACATTAGTATCTAAAAGGTAGAGTTCCGCTGCTTTCTTTCTAAAAAAATTTTCTTGCATTTCACTTTCCCATTTCAACTCTAAATTATCTAATATTACTCTTGTCCACGAATCTAGTATATTTACCTAACCAAGTTAACTCAACAGTCCCTGTTGGACCACTTCTTTGCTTAGCTATAATAACCTCACAAACCCCCGGTTTGTCGGTCTCAGGATTGTAATAGTCATCTCTATACAAGAAGACTACTATATCGGCATCTTGCTCTATAGAACCTGATTCTCTAAGGTCAGAAAGTATCGGCCTATGATCAGTTCTCTGTTCTGGCGCACGCGAAAGCTGTGAAAGCAATATAACTGGGCAATCCATCTCTCTGGCTAAAAGCTTAAGCATTCTAGAAAGCGCCGAGACCTCCTGCTGTCTACTTTCATTTTTACCTTCTAAATTCATTAATTGAAGGTAGTCTACTACAATCATATCTAGACCTTTTTCGGCTTTTAATCTTCTACATTTATTTTTCATTTCCATTATAGAGATACCCGGAGTATCATCTATGAAGATATTAGCCTTAGAAAGAGCATCTAATCCTAGATTAATGTCTTCCCAGTCCTTACGTTCCAATTGACCTGTCTTTAGTTTCTGCATCTCTATACGTGATTCCATAGACAAAAGTCTTTGACCTAGTTCTTCTTTACCCATTTCCAAACTAAAGATTAAAACTTTAGCATCTCCTTTTATTGCAGCTTGAAGTGCAACATTTAAAGCAAAGGCTGTTTTACCCATAGCTGGTCTTGCCGCAAGAATAATTAGATTTGAACGCTGAAAACCTGCTGTTTTAGCATCAAGGTCTATAAATCCTGTAGGTATTCCTGTAATATTACCATCTAACTTAGAAATTTCATCAATCATTTCCATATTAGAAAGAAGAACATCTTGTAATGCTGAATAGTCTTTGTTTTGTCTCTTTTGTGCAATTTCAAAAATACCTCTTTCAGCATGGTCTAAAACTTCTTCCGGTTCCATTTTTTCTTGATAACTTTTTTCTACAATATCACTTGCTGTTCTTATTAAGTTTCTAAGTACCGCTTTTTCTGCAACTATCTTAGCATATTGAACTGCATTTACTGTAGATGGAACACTGCTGGCTAAAGACATAACGTAAGCACGTCCTCCCACCATCTCAAGAGCTTTTCTTCGCTTTAATTCCTCAGCTACAGTAAGAGCGTCTACTGGTACATTCTTTTTGCAAAGTTCTACTATTGCTTGAAATATTTCTTTGTGTATTTCGCTATAAAATTCTTCCGGCTTTACTGCCTCGATTATGTCAAAAAGCGCATCCTTATCAAGCATAGCTGCTCCAAGTACTGACTTTTCGGCATCATCATTGTGAGGAGGTATTCTATCCAACATCTAAATCACCTAAACTGATACGTTAACTTTTACAGTCCCCACTACCTCTGGATATAGTTTTATATCTATACTAAACTCACCAGTTGTCTTTATTGGACTATCAAGAACTATTTTCTTTTTGTCTATATCTATTTTATGTTGTTTTTTTATAGCTTCAGCAATATCTTTTGAAGTGATAGAACCAAATAATCTTCCACCTTCTCCACCTTTTGTAACGATAGAAACAGTTTTTTCTTTAAGATCTTCTGCTACTTTTTGTGCAGCAGCTTTTTCCTGTGCTTTTTTTTCTGCAACTAAAGCCTTCTGCTTTTCTAAGTTTCTTACATTTCCTTCTGTTGCTTCTTTTGCAAGTCCTTTAGGAATTAACATATTTCTTGCATATCCATCACTTACTTTTACAACATCTCCTGCTTTACCAGATCCTTTTACGTCTTTTAATAATATAACAACCATTTTATTTTTCCTCCTTGTTTTTAGCAGGCTTAATATCAAGCGAATCTACAATTTCCTCAATCTGCATTAAAGCTTCTTCAGGACTAACTTGTACTTGTGCACCTGCTGTTGTCAAGTGGCCGCCACCACCTAGCTTTTCCATAATCGTCTGCATATTTAATTCTCCAAGAGATCTCGCACTAATTACAGTCGTACCTCTTTCATCAATTCCTGCAACAAAGCTTGCTCTAACATCTTTAACAGACAATAATTCATCTGCTGCTTGAGCATTTATAACCTGAATGTCTGGGTGATTTCCATTACTAACCGCATAAGCTATTCCATTTTCTTTTATTTTTGCATTTGCAATACAATTTGCTCTTATCTTAAATGCATCAACATCTGTTTGGAAAAATCTTTTCACTGTGGTAGTATCTGCTCCTGAGCGTCTTAACCACGAAGCCGCTTCAAAAGTTCTTACTCCTGTCTTAACTGCAAATCTATTTGTGTCCATAGAAATACCGGCTAAAAGGCCCTCAGCTTCAAGCTTTGCAACATCTTTTTTATCTCCAGAATACTGAAGAATTTCAGTTACTAACTCTGCTGTTGAAGAAGCATATGGCTCCATATAATATAGTGTTGCATTTTCAATACATTCCGCAGCTTTGCGATGATGATCAATTACAACAACTTTTTCTGATAGTTCCAATAGTTCTTTACATTCTACTAAACTAGGTCTATGTGTATCAAGAACAACTACCAGTGTATCTTTGTCTGTCAAAGAAATCGCCTTTTCACTGTTTATAAATTGATAAAGCTCTGTTTCTTTGGCTTGATTATATATTTCTGACAAAGTCTCAAAATAATTATTTATTACAATATAAGCATCTTTATTTCTATTTGAAACAATTCTATGAATCCCAAGAGCTGATCCAAATGAATCCATATCAGGATTACGATGTCCCATAATAATAACTTTTGATGATTGATCTACTAGTTGTTTTATAGCATGTGCTATAATCCTTGACTTCCCTTTATTTCCTTTTTCAACAGTCTGCATTCTTCCTCCAAAGTACGCTAGTTTAGCACCCTTCTTTACAACTGCCTGGTCTCCCCCTCTACCTAGAGCGAGATCTAAAGCTGCAATTGCATACTGATCTGTCTGAGCAGGATTTTTTCCTCCAGCTCCAATGCCTATACTAAGCGTTACTGGAAAGTCAGCTTCTGTTTCAATTTCTCTTATATCATCTAAAATAGAAAATTTCGTTTCAATAATTTTTTCTAAGTAGGCATTTTCAAATACCATAAAGTACATATTTTCTTTGTACCTTATTATAGAAGCATTTCCTCTTGACGCCCACTGTCTTACAGCTTTATCAATATCCGTACTTAATAATAAACGCTTCTCTTCCGAAGTACTTGAAGTTAGTTCATCATAATTGTCTACATTAATGGTAGCCATGCATACATGCTCATCATTATACATATTCTTTAGTTTTTCATAATTTGTTATATCATAGAAATATATAATTGCACGCTTTTGCTCTTCTTTTCCTATATAACCTACTTGAATTCTAAATACTTTTTCATTTCTGGAAAGTGTCAAAAACTTCTCATTTACATCTTCAGAAAAGAATTCTCCATGCTTTATTCCCGTGAGCGCAAAAATATCCGCATCTTTAATGCCATCATATTTAAACACTTCATCAATTTTATTACTGGCTCTTGTTACCTTACCCTGCTGATTTATAATACACATAGGAAGTGGTACATAACCAGAAAGCAATTTTTCAATTCTCTTTTCTGAGATTATTTTTTTAGGCATATTTCCATCCATTTTATTTCCTCTTCTTTACACAACTAATCAGATAGCATTAGCTAACGTCTTGTTATTATTTTTCTTAATCCAAATCCTAAATCTAAGAATCCGATTATACATAGCAGTAGCTGCCCTATGGCTGTCAAAAAGAAAATTAAGCACCCAATTATAGCTGATATTTTAGGCCATTTTTTAAAATCACAAAAATAGAATACTGCAGCTATACCTTGTATTTGAAAAGCAAATTCGAATAATAGTTGTATGTTTATTTGCAGTACATTACTTCCCGTAAAATTAAATATAGTAATAATTAAAGTCATTAAATAAATAAATATCCAACCTAGCAAAGCTTTTCTAGGCATACTAAAATCTTTAAGTTTTGATAGCCTAGGTAATGGATATCTAGACTTTTCACTCATTTTACTAATAAGCATATACTCAAAATATGCAATAATAGTAGCCCAAATCAACATAGTCGCTGGTAGAGCATTTATCGCATAAGCATAAACCTTATTTAGTGTGCTTACTCTTTCTGCAAAAGGAATATCTCCCATATGAAGTATCGAAACTACTTGATCACTTTTTGCTGCGGTTTCAGAAAACACATTTAGGTTAGCAGCAATATTTTGACCAACAGGATTTCCTGCAAATGAAGCAACAACAAATAGAATCATTATTGCTATAGCAACTCCAATAACTCCTTCAAATATAGCCTTATAAGCATTTCTAGTTCTTCTAGCTGCTGATGCCATTAATGGTAATGGCAAAAAAAACAATACTGAAAATATAATTAATGTATACATTCAACTCTCCCTACTACTTTAACTTATTAATTATAGCATAAAGGAATTAAGATTTCAAACAGAACAAAATGACAAAAAAAACCGAGCCAATTAAGACTCGGTTTAATATTTTAATTTATACTAGTCAGCTACATAAGGTAGTAAAGCAACGATTCTTGCTCTTTTAATAGCCTTTGTAACTTCTCTCTGATGAATAGCACAAGTACCTTTGATTCTCTTAGGAAGAATTTTACCTCTTTCAGTAATAAAATTCTTTAGTTTATCTACGTCCTTGTAATCTATCGCTTCAGTTTTATCAGCACAGAACTGGCATACTTTTTTTCTTCTCATGCCACCACGTCTTTTATCCATCATGCTATTATGCTCCTTTCATTAAGGTTTGCTAAAATGGAATGTCATCATCATCAAGTGATGAAAAACCTTCTGGAACCGATGGTTCATCCATTGCTTGGAATCCAGTAGGAACTGATGAACCACTTCTTGATCCATCTCCGCCTCTGTCTCCCCATTCCAGAAACTCCACATTATTTGCTACAACATCAGTGGTATATACAGTCATACCATCTTTGTTTTTGTAGCTTCCTGTTTGAATTCTTCCCTGAACACCTACAAGTCTGCCTTTTGTAAGAAATCTCTCGCAATTTTCAGCTTGTTTACCAAATACTGTTATTCTAGGAAAATCTGTTTGTTTTTCTTTTCCCTGACCAGTTGGTCTGTCAATTGCTATTGAAAAAGTAGCAACAGCCATCTGAGTACTAGGAGTATATCTAACTTCAGGGTCTCTAGTAAGTCTTCCAATAAGAACTACACTATTCATATGTTACCCCCTATTTTTCATCTTTATTTACGATAAGATGTCTCATAACTGCGTCTGAAATTCTAAGTCTTCTGTCTAATTCTTTAGGTAATTCAGTACTTGCCTTGAATTCAACTACAACGTAGTAACCTTCGTTCTTCTTCTGAATTGGATAAGCAAGCTTTCTCATTCCCCAAACATCTACTTTACCAACTTCTCCATCAGCTGCAATGATTTCCTTTACTGTTTCTACAACAGCATCCTTCTTTGCTTCTTCTAAAGTTGGGTCGATAATGAACATTACTTCATAATTTGTCATTTGTTTTTTCACCTCCCTATGGACTAAATGGTGCAGACCTCGTGCCTGCACAGAGAGCAATCTTTTGCTTTTTGGGGCTATCAATAAGTAGTCCCACAAAATTCATGCTTTTTAATTATACTATATAAATATAAAATTGCAAGAAGAATTTTATTATTTTTTTAAAATAAGCTTGCAATTATCTACTTGTTGTGGTAGCGGTATGGAATTTGATGCACCTTTTACTGAAACTGCTAACGCCGCTGCTTTAGAAGCCCTTTCCATAGCCTTTTCAATTTCCATGCCTTCTGCTATTCCTGCTATAAAATACCCAGTGAAGGTATCTCCAGCACTTGTAGTATCCACCGCCTTAACCTCATAACTTCCAAAAGATATTCTCTTTTCACCTTCTGCAAGCCTTGATCCCTTGTCACCTAAAGTTAAAACAACTTTACTCTGTGGATACTTTTCCATCATTTTATCAAGGATAACATCAGGATCATTAGCTCCTGTAATAGCTTCGCCTTCTATTTCATTCATCATAAAGTAAGTTATTTTATTTAGGTTCAACTCTAAAATCTTTTGATTCATAGGGCTTGGATTTAAAACAATCTGCATACCCTGTTCATAGGCTAAATCTATTATTTCTTTCAAAGAACTTATTTCATTTTGAAGAACAAGAATATCTCCTTCTTCAAAATTCTTTATTACCTCTTCTGCATACTCTTTTGTAATCTCTTGATTTGCTCCTCCAAAAAGTATAATGCAATTTTGTCCTGACTTGTCCACTTGAATAAAAGCATTACCTGTTGGCACCTCAAAGGATTTAACAAAGCTAACTTCTACATTACTTTCTACTAGACGTTCTTTTAAAAATTCTCCATCAATACCTATACCTCCCGCTTGAAAAACGGAAGCTCCAGCCTTTGCTAATGCTACTGATTGATTTAAGCCCTTTCCCCCAGAAAACCTATCAACTGATAAAGCAGAAAGAGTTTCTCCAGGTTTCACAAAATGATCGACATTGTAAACCCAGTCAATATTTAAAGAACCAAAATTTAAAATTTTCATATCGTTCTCCCATCTTAAACTTATTCATTATAATTTCTTTCTCTTTTTCTTTTCCTTTGCTGCATATATAGTTAGTGCAACTATAGTTAAGAGGTAAGGCACTAATCTAGTTAACTGGCTTGGCATATTGAAAAGCTGTAAACTACTTGATAGTGCATCTGCAAAACCAAATAGTAATGAAGAAAGTAGGGATAGTCCTGGAAGACCTTTTCCCATTGCTTCTGCTGCTAGTGCAATAAAACCTCTACCTGCTACCATATCCTTGGTAAACATTGATAAATATCCCATGGACATAAAAGCACCGCCCATACCAGAAATCGCACCAGAAAGAAGCAATGCAAGCATACGAATCTTCTTTACAGAAATACCAGCAGTTTTAACTGCTTGAGGAAGTTCTCCCGCAGCTCTTATATAAGTACCTGTGCGTGTTTTATATAAAAATATACTAAGCAGAATTAGTGTAACTATCGCTATATATGTAAGAGCATTCTGTCCCGATATTATATCTCCTATAACTGGAATATCTTTTATAATAGGTATTTCTACGTTTGGAATAACCTTACTTGGTAGCTTTGTTGAAGCACCTTTATCTCCTGTGAGCATATAAAGTACAAATACTGTAAGACCACTTGCCATTAGGTTTAACGCTATAGCTGATAAAAATACATCTGTGCCAAGTTTTAAATGACAAAAGGCTAAAATACCTGAATAAACTACTCCTGTTAATATAGCAATTAGTAATCCTAGCCATGCATTTTGCGTGTAGGCACTTCCTACGACTCCTGCCAATGCTGATACTAGCATTGTTCCTTCAACACCAATATTTAAAACTCCCGCTCTATCAGAAACTAATATTGCCATTGTAGCAAATAATATTGGAGTAGTAACTCTTATAACTGATTCAATGAAAGCGATTGAAAAGATTATATCAATTATTTTGTCCATCTGAAATCGCCTCCTTTATTATTACTTTTTTCTTTATGTGGCTTAAAAGTGCTGAAGCAGTTACAAGTATAATCATTACTGCCTGTATAACTGTTATAAGCTCAGAAGGAACATCTCCTGAACGTGACATTACAGTAGCACCTATTCTCAAATATGCTAAGAATATGGCCGCAATAGGTACAAATTGAGGTTTATTACCTGCTAAGATTGCTACTATTACTCCATCCCAACCATATCCCGGAAGTGAGTTCCATTGAAAACGTCCATACATACCCATAACTTCAACAGCGCCACCAAGTCCAGCTACAGCACCACCTGCAAGTTGTGAAATAACTATAACTTTTGCAACCTTAAGCCCTGAGTAGTTTGCATAATCCTTGTTTTGTCCAATAACTCTTATAGAATATCCTGTTTTGGTCTTATATAAGAAAATATAACTCACAATTATTAAAACAATTGCAATCAAAATCCCATTATGGATTGATGTTCCTGGAACAAAGTTAGAAACCTTTGAGATTACTGGAATCTGATATGAAGCTAAGGCCCCATATTTCGTATCTCTAATATATGTATTTAATAAATACAATCCTAAATAAAGTAATATATAGTTAAGCATCAATGATGATACTAACTCGTCCGCGTTAAATTTAGCTTTCAATATACCTGGTATAAAGCAAATAACAGCTCCTGTTATAGCTCCGATCAACATTGGAACTACTAAAGCTAGTCCCACAGGAAGCTGCCACAGAGTAGCCGCTGCTGCTGCAAACAAAGCTCCCATAAAAAATGCACCTTCTGCGGCAACATTAAATAATGATGCCTGAAACATTATACAGATAGCAATTCCTGTAAATGTAAATGTCGATGCCATAGAAATCACATTTCCTAGATTTCTTTTAGATGAAAATGGTCCTGTAAGAAGATCTGTTATTGATGCTCCTGGATTCTCACTAAAAATCATAATCAATATAAACGCTATCAATAATGAAATAACTACCGCTAAAAGAGTAGTTGCTGAGGAGAACCATAAATTTTTATTTTGCAATTTCTCACGCATGATAAGCCCTCCTTACTTCTTCTTCAGATTGAGTTTCAACACCAAGCATATATTTTCCAAGTTGTTGTTCACTTACTTTTGAAGGATCTTCAAAATATGCTGATATTTTTCCATCATAAATAACAAGCATAGAATCTGATAGCTTATATAACTCTTCTAAGTCAGCAGATACTAAAATTACTGCGCAACCTGCATCTCTAAGTTCTACCAGTTTCTCATGTATAAATTTAGCCGCACCAACGTCAATACCTCTGGTTGGCTGTTCCGCTATAATAAGCTTCACATTTTGTTGTGTGAATTCTCTAGCGACTACAACCTTTTGCATGTTACCACCTGAAAGCATTTCTAATTCAGTTAGTGGAGATTTGCATTTTACCAAATATTCTTTTACTAGTTTTTGGCTTAACTTCCTAATTGCTTTACTATCTAAAAGTTTAAATTTATTATAAATTTCAGATGACTTCAACTTAGTTGTAATAAGGTTTTCTTCAATTGACATCTGTTTTGTAATTCCTAAAGTCATTCTATCACTTGGGATATATGCTAATCCTAATTTTCTAAGTTCACCTATATGTTTTCCCTTAGTATCTATCCCAAACATATTAATGTCGCCACTATCTCTTTTAATAAGATTAGTAATAATTTCAATTAATTCATTTTGACCATTACCTTCAACACCTGCGATTCCTACTATTTCACCTGCTCTTACAGTAAAGGAAACTCCATCAACTACTGCCTTTTTATCGGAGTCTACACGCCTCACATCGTCTACTTGCAATAAACATTCTTTAGGTTTTGCAACACTTTTATCTAATGCTGAAGAATATTGTGTACCCATCATTAAAGCAGAAATTTCACTTTCTGTTACATCACATGTATTTACAGTTGTAATCATTTTTCCAGATCTCATAACACTAATTCTATCTGAAATTTCTTTTACTTCTCTCAATTTATGGGTAATAAAGATAACCGTAAAACCTTGTTCTTTTAAGTTTTTTAACTGCACAAAAAGTTCTGTTGTTTCTTGTGGAGTTAAAACAGCAGTAGGTTCATCTAATATTAAAATGTTTGCACCACGATAAAGTGCTTTTAAAATTTCAACTTTCTGTTTTAATCCAACAGATAAGTCCCTTACTATGCTATCCGGATTAATTTTCATATTAAATTTTTCCGAAAGTTCTTTAACCTTATTTTTTGCTTCTTTTTTATCAATAAATCCATTTTTTACTGGTTCATAACCAAGTGCAATATTTTCTCTGACAGTAAAAGAGTCCACTAGCATAAAATGCTGATGTACCATTCCAATTCCTTTTACCATTGCATCTTGCGGAGATTGAAAGTTTTGTGTCTCCCCGTTTAGTATTAGTTCACCATGATCTGGTTTTTCCAAACCGAACAAAATCTTCATAAGGGTACTTTTTCCTGCTCCATTTTCACCAACTAAAGCATGAATTTCACCCTTTTTAATAGAGAAACTTATCTTCTGGTTGGCATAAACGCCATTACCATATATCTTAGAAATTTCTCTCATTTCCAATAATTCAGCCATATACATTTCCTCTTATGAAATACAAGGCTGCTTTATAGTTTCGAGTACATCTCATAGTCCTAAAAAGCAGCCTCGCTAGATTATTTTATTTTGTATTTTTTATTATTTTTATAGTGCAACTGATTTCTTTAGTTCTTTAATTTCATCTTCTTCCATGTCAAAAGCACTCTTAACTTTGATCTCTCCGTTCTGAATCTTTGTTTCCAATTCCTCCATAAGATCAATTATTTCCTGAGGAACAATACCTCTAAATACTTCGTTATCAGCAAGGCTAACAGCATTTTCTGCCATACCTAAAGCTTCTGTTTGTCCATAAGGAAGAGTTCCTTCTACGTGCATTTTAATAGCTCTTACAAGAACCTGATCAATGTTCTTCATTGCTGAAGTTACAATAACAGCACTTGCCTCTGGATCATCATTTTTTAATGCCATAGCTTGGTCAGCATCTACTCCAATTGCAAAAGTATTCTTTTCCTTACAAGCATCAATAGCTCCAAGGCCTGCCTGTGAAGCACAAGGGAATACTACTTGTGATCCTGCATTGATCTGAGCAGTTGCAAGTTCCTTAGCTCTAGCAGTATCTGAAAAATCTCCGATAGTTGAAGTTATTACCTTTGTTCCTGGAACTGTGTCTGTAGCCCCTTGAATATATCCAACTACAAAGTCATCTAATACTGGAATATCTAAAGCATATACTGTTGAAATGATGCCAGTTCCATCAGTTAATTCTTTATCCTGTGCAAGCGTAGCAGCTAAAGCTCCAGCTACATACATCATCTCATTCTGCTTAAATGTGATTGAGTAAACATTATCAGCAGCTACTTCTGCATCAAAAATGATGAATTTCTTGTCTGGATATTCTGGTGCAACTTTTTGAAGTAATTCTTGCATCTGATATGTTCCAACAACAATTACATCATAATCATCATCACAAGCATCATAAAGAGTTGACTCCCAAACAGTATTATCAAAACCCATTTCTATAACTTTTGTTTCAGCTTCTAGTTGTTCTTTTATAAGCTTCATGCCAGCATTTGCTGAATCAAAGAATGATTTGTCTCCTAAATTACCATTTAGTAAACATGCAATTTTTAGTGCATCGCCTTCATTAGAAGCACTTTCATTAGTTTCTTTACTTCCGCAACCAACTAACGATGTGATCACTAGTGCAGTTACTAATAATAAGCTAAGAAATTTTTTCATTTGTTCCTCCTTTTAGGGTTCGCTCCCTAAATAAAATAAATTTATTTCAATCAGATCCTTCTGAATTGATTGACTATTTATAAAAAACGCACAAGTTTTATTCTATACTTTTTCATAGAAAATTTCAACAATTTTAATATATACCAAATTGCTCTTTTATTTCTTTTACTTGTTTTTGATTAATTTTTACCAATTCTCCCCCAAGCATTTTTGCATTTACAACAGCTGCTGCGCTAAATTCAACCACCTCAAGCTTGTCAAATGCATTAAAAAGAGTATTTCCTGTACAAATATAACAATCATTTTCAACTATTGCTACTGGAGATTTTGTCTTAAAGTATTGTGCAAATTCCTCTTTTTTATCAATGGTTGCACCAAAAGGAAACTTCGCTATATCTTCTCTTAGAACAATATAACATTCTGGAATGGTCTTTAAGTCATATTCGCAGTCCGTTACAGCAAATACCATTGCATTTTCTGGTGCGGCCATTATTATAGCATTTATCTCGGGATTTTCCTCATAAATCTTTTTATGAAGCATAACACTTTTAGAAGGTATCTTGCCTTCCTCTACCGTATTTCCCTGAACTTTAACAATTTCTTCTATAGTAAGCTCTGCATTGTCTGCGCCACTTTGTGTAATTAAAAATGAATCCTTATCTAACCTAGCTGAAATCACTCCAATATTCTGAGTCACTAAGTCTCTTTTATATGCTCTATCACAAAAATCACATATAAGATCTCTTAATTCACTCTCTTCTTCTGAAATTTGTTCATTTTTAAAAGTTAAAAATTTATTATTTTTTGCATTGTTATAATATTCAAGTTGTTCTTTGCTAATAAGATTGGGTTTTTTCCCTGAAAAATTATGTGCTTTAGCTTGAATTCTCGTACTAAAATCTAAATCTTTAAAAATACCAAAAGCATGTAAAATACCTTGTTCACTAGCCACAAAGGCTCCATGATTTTCAAGTATTGCTGCATTTGTTTCTTTATTGTCACTAAATTCTTTAGCTACATTTTGCCTCAGCTCTTCACTGCCAGGGCATCCATATTCTGCAAGCTTTATATTTTTAATAGAATTAGCAACTTGTGGAAGTAAGTTTGTTTCAGGTAACTCTCTAAGTAAACTAACAGCCACCAATCCTGATGGATGAGCATGAACAACAGCCTTAAATTCAGGCCTATCCGATAATATAGATCTATGTATGCCCGTCTCAACAGATGGTTTTTTGTTTCCTTCTATCTCCCCACTTGGTAATATCTTTAAGATATCATTTGTTTTATATCTTCCTTTATCTCCGCCTGAAGGTGTTACCCAAACATTTCCCTCTTGATCTTTTAATGAAAGATTTCCTCCAGAAACTGTGGTAAGTTTTGAATCATAAATTCTTGACATAATTTTACACAATTGTTCTGAAGATTTTAGTCCTTTAAAATTCATAACTTTTTCTCCGTAAGTTATCTCTTATTTAAGCTTAAGATTTTTTCTTAAGCATTCTTTGATACATAAGGTTTTTTCATATGTTCACAAATCATATCTACAAATTTTTCTCTATTAATTTTTTTTGAAATATGACAATTTGGTTTTTTATCAGTCAAGTGCCATATATCTGCTACGATTTCCCCTGCTGTAAGTTCATCTTTAATAGAAATATCCGCCCAAACATGATCATATTCTACTAAATTTTCATCTATAAGCATTGCTACACATACTGGATCATGAAGTGGAATAGTAAAGAAATTGAACAATTCCTCATGGCTATTTCCAAAGAAATCCATAAGTTCTGCTACAATAACAGAAACTTTATCACCTTGTGCTCTAAGTCTTTCAACATCTTCTTTTTCAAAAGTAGCTTTCATAGTGACATCAAGTGTATTTACATAAATATCACAACCACTATTAAATACTATTTTAGCTGCCTCAGGATCAAGGAATAAATTAAATTCATTTGAAGAGTTTACATTTCCATCTGTGTAAACAACTCCACCCATTATTATAATTCTATCAACTTTATCTTTAATGTCTGGTGCCATTACAAATGCTGCAGCAATATTTGTTAAAGGTCCTGTTGGTACAAGAGTTATCTTTTCATCAGAAGCCCTTAATGTATCAATAATAAAGTTTACTGCATGTTTTTCCTTTACAGGAGTAATAGGGTCTGGTATATAGGGTCCTCCCAAACCATCTTCGCCATGAATTGCAACACCTGTTAAGCGGTAGTGTTCTTTAAGCATGGGCTTAGGGCAGCCCATATATACATCTACATCTGTAACACCTGCATAATCAAGTACTCTTCTTGCGTTCCTTGCTGTGTATTTAATTTCACTGTTTCCCTGTACTGTTGTTACTCCTAGAATTTGAATATTATCAGCTCTTGATGCAAGTAGTAAAGCTATCGCATCATCATGTCCTGGGTCACAGTCCATTATTACTTTGACCATTTTTTCGTTTTTCATATTTCCTCCATGTAAAAAAGTTTATATTTATACCCAAAGCTTTTCGGGATATAGTCCTTTGTCTTTTAGTGATTGAAGCGCATCTACAACCATTTCTTTATCTTCTTTATAGGTAACACCATACCATTTATCTGTTGATTTTAGTACTTTTACTGTTGCTGCGTCTTCTTTAATTAATTCATCTACTGCTAGTGGTAAAAAGTATTCTCCCTTTAAAGGGTTTTCTAATAGGGCCTTATCTAAAAATTTAGGGAATCTTGAATACATTTCATCAATCATGCTTCTGCTAAATCCCCAAAAATTCATTGATACTGGAGTTCCTTTTTCTACTTTTACCCAAGTTTGACCTTCATCTTCAGTAAATCCGATACTTCCATCTTCCATCCATTTGATCTTTGTTCTTTCTACTATATCTTTTAAAAATCCTTCTTCTGAAGTCTGACAAACACCTCTTGCTACTGTTCCATTTTCTGTAAGTGTATTTTCAATCTGATATCCAGCCATACAATATCTATATTTACCATCATCTTTTGTATTTAAAAGATAATCATAAATACTCTGGAAAGCACCTGGGCCATAATAATCATCTGCATTTATTACTGCAAAAGGCCCATCGATCATATCTCTACAGCTTAAAACTGCATGGCATGTTCCCCATGGTTTTACTCTTCCCTCTGGAATACTGTAACCTTCTGGAAGATCACTAAGCTCTTGGAAAGCGTATCTGATATTAAGATGCTTTGTAGCTCTACCTTCCATGATCTTTTTAAAATCTTCTTCAATTTCTTTTTTTATAACACATATTACTTCTTTAAAACCTGCTAAATATGCATTATATA
>DAMCXN010000014.1:23191-36718 GCA_032096995.1 Aminipila sp. | reverse complement strand
TAATTCCCCTGCTGATCCCACTGGATCCATTTGCTTTAATCCGCCATATCGGCTGCCCATACCAGCTGCCATTACTACTAGAACTGGTTCTTTCATAATTTCACGACCTTTCAATTTTTTATTTGTCTTTAATTTGTCCAAATTACTAAAATACTCCATAAGTCTTATAATTTTATAACAAAATTATAAGAAATACAACCTTTTCAAAATTTCTACCTATGATATAATTATTTACAATAAAGAAAAATGTTACAAGGGGGATCTAAGATATGAAGTATGATAGTAATGAGGCTGAAAAAAGAGCCGCTTTTGCCGTTGCAGACTTAATGGTAGCTGCTGCAAGAACTGCACCAAAAGGGTGTGGGGTTGATAATATTGAGGTTGTTATACTTGACGGAATAGAAAAAGACAAGCTGTCAAGCGATATGAGAAGCATTGCTAAAAAAATAAACGCTGAATTTTTTGATCGTGATGCTGGAAATGTAGAAAACAGCCACTGTATCGTTCTTATCGCAGTAAAGGATAATCCTTTAGGTCTTCCAAACTGTGGACTATGTGGATTTGAAAATTGTGGAGCTATGAAAAATGCCGGTGCTAATTGCACTTTTAATATCACTGATTTAGGAATAGCTGTTGGTTCAGCTGTTTCGATTGCAGCTGATAATAGAATTGATAACCGTGTACTTTATTCTGCTGGAAAAACAGCTGTAGAAACTGGAGTATTTTCTAAGAGTGTAAGAGTTGCCTATGGAATACCTCTTTCTACATCTTCAAAAAGTATTTTCTTTGACAGGGCACCTGGATGTGTACTTGTTTAAATTTTAAAAAATTCCCATAACTTTTAGGCTTTATAATAAATGTTTTTATAAATATTATTATGGGGCCTTTTATTTTTAATATAATTCTATAATAATTATTTTATTTTTTATCTGTATTTTTCTTATATAGGCTTTCTAAAATATACATACTCGGTGCTAACAATCCCAATCCTCCTAACATAAAAGACCATAGGTCCCCAAAGAATTGGCCTAAATAAACTCCTGCATAACACAAAAGAAATGATAATATTATTACTAACATAAATATACTCCTCTAGCTTATAACTGAATTTTTTCTGTCTTTTCTATTAAAGGACACTTAAAAGGGTTTATATACTTTTAAGTGTCCTCTTAGTTCTTTACAAAAAAATTTAACTATTATATGTATTAAAATAGTTCGATGATTAACTTATAACTTTTATATATTACATAATCTAAATTAATATTTTTTAAATACTTTTAATTCTTTTATAAAAGTTGTTATATCATATTTTTAGTAATAGTCTTCATTACTAACTGCACTAATACTATCCATCAATGTGCTTCCTTTATAAACTTTTATTTTTGACTTGAAGCGATAGTTATATCCTTTTTCTACATCATATGAATGATCAAAAAGAGCTACAACTGTATCAACTTTATTAGTCTCGTCCCAAGATTTTATCGTAACCCACTTATTATCTTTATATTGTTGTAAATCTACTGAAAATTTTACTTTATCAGCTTTACCATTGTAAACAAGTACGCTAATTCCTAATTCAGCTTCACCTGAAGAAACCTCTAGACTGCTTGTACAATAAGCCGTACCAACCCATCTCATTATTATATTATTTTCTACACCAAGATTTGAAACCTTTTCAGTAGCGAAAACAAAATTTGGTAACAAACAAATAACCATTACCATAAAAATTGCAAACATCCTTCTTTTTAACATAAAAACACACTCCTTCGTTAAAATTATTAGAAATCAATCATCTATATTTAATAACGAAAGATAGTGATAAAATGTGACATTTTTTTATTAAATTTTTAAATTTAATTAATTGAGTCTAATGTAACTGATATTTTCCGCAATTTCTTTTACATCTCTCAGATTCCCTTTATCTATCTTCAACAAAAACTGATATTCATTTTCTACCCAAACTAAAATTATATGATCCTCTTTTTCTGCATATAAAGCCTCCTTACCATCAACAGTGGTTCTTCCTACATCAGCTTTTTCACTATCCATTAATGCTTTTTCATTAATCATCTTTGAATATTGAAAACAAATACACTTTTCATCTTCTTTCTTATTAAAAATAAAACCTTTAATATTTCCTGTTTCATATGTATCCATTAATTCATACCCTTCTGGTAGAAACATTGGATAAAAAACACTATCCCACTCTTTAGGAAATTTTTCTTTAGTCTCTGGACTAATCTTACCTTTTTCAACAATATTTACATCCATATACGTTCCATGATCTTTTGTTATAAAATCAAATAACTTTATTCGAAAAGCATCTGCATTTATAGTAACAGCGGTAAATCCAACGGTTAAACATATTGTTATCATGGCAGCTATCTGAATATATTTGTTTCTTTTTTTTATCTTAGTTTTCTTCAGATCTATACTTTCAAATTTTTTAATCATTTGATGCATCTTTTCATCCAGATCTTTTGAAAAATCTATAAATACTCCTTGTTTTTCTAATCTTAAAATTTCTTGCTCTATTTCTTCAAACTCTTCTGCTGTTTTTTCTAACTGGATGTCATTAATTTCTTCTTTAAAATTCATGAAGCATCTCCTCCATTTTTTCTGAAAGTGAACTTTTCAATTTTTTCTTTGCTCTTGAAATTCTAACTCTAGTGTTTTCATAAGACAATCCTAATACTTCAGCAACTTCTTTTTCTGACTTTTCTTCTATGTACGTTAATCTTAATATCTTTCTATCTAGTTCTTTTAAGTTATTCATACTTGAAAGAATCTGTTTTGATATTTCTTTTTTAATAATTATTTTTTCTAAACAAAAATCATCTTCAATATCATATGACGGCATTTCATCTATTTTTATTTCGGTAAATCTAACTTTTTCTTTTCTATAAATATCTATAGCTGTGTTTTTAGCTATTTCCATTAAATATCCTTTTGTCTTGTTACTTTCTAAGGATACAATTTTTTCAATATTACAAAAAACTTTAAAAAATATTTCCTGAACAGCTTCCTCAGCCAGTTTTTCATTCTTTAAATATTTTAAAGCTATAAAATAAATAACTTTTTTATATGTTTGATATATTTCTTCGAATTTAGACTTTTGTTTGCTATCTGAAAAATTCATTAACATTAAACTTATCATTTTTGTCCCGCCTTTAAATATGTGTATTTATTTCTTTTTATTTAAAATATTTTATTTTATAAAACAATATATTTATTTGATAGATCTTATATATTCTATAACTCTAGGCGCAGCAATTTTAAACCAAGGCGCAAATTTTTCTGGCTCTTCTTTTAACTCTTTTTCTAATTCCTCAAAAGTTATCCACCGAATATTTTCCACTTCGTCAGGGTTTAATTTAAAATCTCCATTATATTCACCAATCATTACATGATCGTACTCATGTTCATACAGATCCGCTTGAAATCTGTACTCATACTCAAAACAAAAGATCTCTTTGACTTTGCACTTAATACCTGTTTCTTCATAAAGTCTTTGCTCTGCATCAAAAGTTATCCCCAAGTTTTCCACAGGATGTGAACAACATGTATTTGCCCATAAGCCTCCTGAATGATATTTATGAAATGCTCTTTGTTGAATTAATAATTTATTTTTGTTATATAAGAAAATAGAAAAAGCCCTATGCAATAAAGGCTTACAATGGGCTTCAGTTTTTGTAGCTTTTCCTATAGGTGTATCATTACTATCCACCAATATAACTTCGTTTCTATTAATTACTGAATTTATATTTAAATCTGTTTTCTTATTCATCTTTATTTTCACCTCTGTTTATTTTAATCTCTTTGTTCATATTTCCTATTTTTTTAATGTAAAGCTATGTTCCCTAAGCTTTTCAAGAATACAAATTGCTATTGTAAGTATGGCCACTCCTAATGACCATCCAGCAATAACATCCGTAGGATAATGTACTCCCACATAAATTCTACTTAAGCCTAATAATAAAATAAGTATAATAAGTACGTTCTTAAAGATCTTATACACAGTTTTATCCACAGCCGTGTGCAAAACTAAGTAAATAAGAAAACCATAGAATACAAGGCCTGAACATGAATGTCCACTAGGGAAACTATATCCACCTTGTATAATCAAGAAGTTTTCCACAGGTGGTCTAGCCCTTTCTACAACCTCTTTTATTATGGTTTGTATAATCCATGAGCAACTAACTGTAATAGAAAGAGGTATTCCTATTTTAAATCTAGTTTTTTTCAAAATTATAAAAACTAGACATATAAAAATAATTGTTTTCGAATTTCCTAAATATGTTATACCAATAATTATTGGATTTAATAAATCATTTCTTAATCCAATAATAAAATCCCTTATAGCTGTATCAAATAACAATGCTTCATCAGACATCATCGAATTAAATACATAAAAGGATATAAAAGCGAAGCATAGTAATGCTCCGCTCAAAGTTAAAACTTTTTTATTAACCATAAAACTCCCCAAAGCTAAAATATGATAACCTAAAACTTATTCTTTAATTTTCACTGCTGTTCCATAGGCAATAATCTCTGCAGCTCCATCAATTATTCCCGCAGACGAGTAATGAACCTCTATTATTGCATCAGCTCCTAGTTTTTCAGCTTCACTAATCATTCTATTGGTGGCTATTTCTCGAGCTTCACTTAACATTTCTGTATAGCCTTCTAATTCTCCACCTACTATTCCTTTAAAACCTGCCATTATGTCTTTACCAACATGTTTTGATCTTACTACATTTCCCTTTACAATTCCCAGTACTTCTATCTCTTTTTCTGGAATATAATTTATGTTCACTAAAAGCATATTCATTTCCTCCCTAGAGTCTTTTTATCATAGAATTATAACTATTATATAGTTTTCATTTAGTAACATTATACTACCCATTTACTTAAAATACTATTTAATATTTTATTAATTATATGGTATCATTAAGTATATAATAATAGGCATAAGAATTGAAATTTCACGATTTTTTGACCGGAATGGAGAAAATATAATGAAAATTATAAGAAATATACCGATGATTGTTGAATTTGTTTCAGCACTATCAGAGTTAAGAAGGCATAAAAAAAATATATATAAATATAGAGACCTTGGAGATGTAAAAAAAGAAAAAGAATATATTTTAAAAGCTACATCTACTTGGGGTCAACGTCTTTTAAATGATTTAAATATAGATTTAAATGTAATGGGAAAAGAAAATCTTCCAGAAGACGGACCAGTTGTCTTTGTTGCTAATCATCAAGGTTATGGAGATATACCTGTTTGTTGCGCTGCTTTAGATAAATTTCAAACTGGCTTCATTGCTAAAAGTAGTTTGAGTAAGCTGCCTTTATATGGTGAATGGATTAAAAATATTAGAAGCGTTATGATTGATCGTGAGGATCCAAGAGAATCTTTAAGAGCAATTGAAACTGCTATAGGATTTATCAAACAAGGATTTTCTATAGTTGTTTTCCCTGAAGGACATAGAAGTAAAGGTCATGATATGGGTGAATTTAAAAAAGGAAGTTTAAGACTAGCTACAAAGCCCGGCGTTCCCGTTATTCCTATTTCAATTAATGGAACTTATAAACTATTTGAAGAAAAAGGCTATATGCAGGGCAATTTTAAGGTTGATTTTCTAATTCACCCACCGATTGAGACTGCTAATATGTCCCGCCCAGAAGCTTCTTCTCTTGCTTCAACAGTAGAAGAAATTATTAGGAAAGGTCTTCAAGAATTAAAAAAATAAAAAAATAAAATGTGGTTTAAAAACTAATGATCATAAAGACTATTGGTTTTTAGGCCACATTTTTTTGATTAACTAAATTTAATTAGGAATTAATATAGTGGAAATTCTTTACATATTTCAATAACACAATCTCTTATATAATCAGCTTTTGCATCAAAGTCTGTTGTTGCAATAGCAATAAGTTCTGCTATCTTCTCCATTTCTGGCTCTTTCATTCCTCTTGTTGTAACTGCCGGAGTACCAAGACGAACACCGCTTGTAACAAATGGACTTTGAGGATCATTAGGAACTGTATTTTTATTAGCAGTTATATAAACTTCATCTAATCTACGCTGAAGTTCCTTACCTGTTATATCAGTTTTTCTTAAATCAACAAGCATCAAATGATTGTCTGTACCTCCAGAAACTAAATCAATTCCATTGCTAATAAGTGCATTAGCCATTGCCTTTGCATTTTTAACAACTTGTATTTGATAATCCTTAAACTCTGGTTGTAAGGCTTCACCAAAGCAAACTGCCTTAGCTGCAATGATATGCATTAAAGGACCTCCCTGAGTTCCTGGGAAAATAGCTTTATTAAACTTTTTAGCAAGCTCTTCATCATTTGTAAGAATGGCTCCACCTCTAGGCCCTCTTAATGTTTTATGAGTTGTTGTTGTTACTACATCTGCATAAGGAATAGGACTCATATGCAATCCTGCAGCTACAAGACCTGCTATATGTGCCATATCAACAAAAAGATATGCACCAACTTCCTTAGCAATATCAGCAAATAAATCAAAACGAATTTCACGAGGATAAGCAGATGCACCTGCAATAATCATTTTAGGCTTGCATTCTTTAGCTAAACGACGAATCTCATCATAATTTATACAATGTGTTTCACTATCAACGCTATATGGAACAATATTATAAAGTAAACCAGATTGATTTACAGGGGACCCATGTGTAAGGTGTCCACCATTGTCAAGGCTCATGCCTAAAACTGTGTCTCCCGGCTTACAAAGTGCTTGATACACTGCCATGTTCGCCTGTGCCCCTGAATGTGGTTGGACATTAGCAAATTTAGAACCAAATAGCTCGCAAACACGACTTATAGCAATCTTTTCAGCTATATCTACGCATTCACATCCTCCATAATAACGTTTATCTGGATATCCTTCTGCATATTTATTAGTAAGCACAGTACCCATAGCTGCCATAACACCGGCACTTACTATATTCTCCGATGCAATAAGCTCAATATTTCTACACTGACGGTCATATTCTTTTTGAATTGCTTCGCCAATTTCATTATCCATACTTTTTATAAAATCCATGTTTTCCTGAATTCTTTTTTTATCTGACATCTTGAACTACCCTCCATTTTAATGTTATTATTCCTATTAAAACAATATTTTTGACCTATTGCAACACTTTTTTTGATATTTTTTATTTTTTGTCACAAAAATTTATAAAAATATTGTATTTTATTACGATCGTTCATAGATAACGCGAATAACTTTATATTCATCATTACTCTCTGCTAATAATACTTCTTGTTCTGAAACACCTTTTTGCTTATAAATTGATGCTCCAATTTTTAGTATATTTGAATCTCCATTTTTATTTCCTCTAATAGGTCTAACACTAACATTTCTTTTTACTTTACTAATCTCTTTTTCTATTTGATCTTTTGAGATTGTTTCATTAGTAACATAATAATAAAAATGAATGCTTTTTCATATCATACCTCTTAATATTCCATATTAACATAATCCGGCTTCCAAAGTAGCTTTCCATCAGCAGAGTAAATGATCTCTGTATTGCGCCATCTATCTTCCATAAAACCATCTGAACCTGCTTCCCAATAGTCAACCAATATATGATGATCCAATCCAAGGCTATCAGTAGCTATAACTGTCATAGTACAAGTCTGTCCCTTAGTTAATCTAACTTTTTCATCTAACTCGTAATAAAAATTTCTCCACTTTGAACCTTCATCCTTAGGTAATATTGTCTTATCCGAAATTAATTTATCATCTACCTTAATAACAAGCCTTACATCAGTAAATTCAGTCGCTGATGCTTTAGATACATTATCTATTCCTAAAGACCCTGTTCTCTGGTAAGTATCTGCACCATAAGTACGATCACCCACCAAATTTGCATTTAATTCTGGTACAATTTGATCTTTTATACTAACATTAGCAAATACCCCTATTTCTTCAGTCTTCATTACATCATTTTCTTTTATTATTACTTTTGGAGTATTATTATAAAAAATATTAATTGAAACTGTTGCTGTATATTTATTATTATTTTTATCCATGTTATAAAATTTATCATCTATTTCAATACTTACAACAGTATCTTTAGATACTTCTTTAGGTATTATTGTAAAATTAATAGGTACTGTTAAATCTGAATTATCTAACTTACCTATATTATAATCAAAACTCTCAATTATACTTGCCTGTTTATTTAGGGTTTCATCAACATTTGAAGAGATATTGTTAATATCTGAAGAAATATTTCTCATTTGATTATTCATATTCATCTCTACATTTTGAAGCTGATTTTCTAAATTGTAAATCTTCATAAGAGAGAAACTTTGTAATACTATAATAATAATAATAATATAAATATAAAATTTATCTTTCTTCATACCTTTCCCCATTCCGCACCGCTTTTCTCGCGACGCAAATATTACATAAAAAAGCGGCTTCGCCACTCCACTAGGGAACCCCATGGTTCCCTTTGGCACTCATTTCATTCGCTGAGCACCTTCCTTTATGGGCAAAGAGGCTTCCGCCCCTCTGCACTCCCTTTTTTATGTAATAGGAAATTCTATGGACATTTCCTATTACATAAAAAAAGTAGTATCTATAAAATTATATATAAATACCACTTTTACTCCTACATTGGTGTTCTAAATCCTTTACCAAGTATATTGCTTGAATTTGTTATTATTACAAAAGCATGCCTATCATTTTGTCTAATAAAATCTCTAAGCTGTTTTGCCTGTGCACGATTAACTACAGACATTAAAACAAATCTTTCTTCGTTATTGTATGTACCAACACAACCGTGTCTTGTTACACCTCTCTTTAAATCATTGTGAATATAATCACTTATTTCGTTAGGTTTATCTGTAATAATAGTAAAACATTTTGATATGTTTATTCCTTCCATTACATTATCTACAACTACGGCCTTTGATAGCAAACCAAGAACTGAGAATAACCCTGTGGTTACACCAAACATAATTCCACTAGTTATAGCTATTAAAGCATCTGTGCAAAATAAAGCTTTACCAATATCTAGTGCTGTGTATTTCTTTAAGATCATTGCAATAATATCTGTTCCGCCACTACTTGCCGAATAATTAAATAAAATCGCTGATCCTACTGCTGGAAGTATAACAGCAAAAACCAATTCCATTAGTGGTTCATTGGTTAAGGGGCCTGTCAATGGAATAATCTTATCAAAGAATGTAACAAAAAATGATAAAACTACAGAACCATATAGTGTTCTAATTCCAAAAGAAGTCCCTAAAAATATAAAGCCTATAACTAATAACAGCATATTTATAGCTGCCATAAGTGTTGCCTTTGAAAAAGGCAATGTTGTAGCAAGAAGGATAGACATACCACTAACTCCTCCAGTTGAAAAGTTATTTGGCATCTTAAAAAAATACACGCCTATTGCTACAAAAAATAATCCTAATGTTATCAGAGAGTAATCTTTTAATACTCTTTTTATATTAAATTTTTCGTTTTCACTGTCCATTTTTATTTTCCAATTCCAAGACCAAATCTATCTTTAACTCGTGCCATTGTATTTTCAGCAATAATATTTGCCTTTTCTGCACCATCTTTTAATGTCTTTATTAGTTCATCTGAATTTCTAATTTCTTCATACTTTTCTTTTATTGGTCTAAGAGCATCTATAGTAACTTCAACTAAATCTTTTTTGAAGTTTCCATATCCTACTCCTTCGTATTTTTTTTCAATATCTTCTATAGTTAAACCAGAAAAAGAACTATAAATGTTCATTAGGTTACTTACTCCTGGTTTATTTTCAATATCAAAGCGAATAATTCCATCTGAATCTGTTGTTGCTTTCATAATGGATTTTTTAATTTTTGTTTCTTCATCAAGTAATGATATTCTACTTAATGGGTTTTCCGCACTTTTGCTCATTTTATTTGATGGCTCATCTAATGCCATTATTCTTGCTCCTGATTTAAGAAATCTTCCTTCTGGTACGATAAAAGTTTCTCCATATTTATTATTTACTCTAATTGCAAGATCTCGACATAGCTCAATATGTTGTTTTTGATCATTTCCAACAGGAACTACATGTGTATCATATAAAAGAATATCTGCAGCCATTAAAACAGGGTATGTAAATAATCCCGTAGGTGCAGATTCTCTTCCTTTACTTTTATCTTTAAATTGCGTCATTCTTGAAAGTTCTCCTGTATAAGAACTACAAGTCAAAACCCATGACAATTCAGCATGTCCAGGAACGTCTGATTGAACAAAAACTGTAGCTTTTTTTGGATCTACTCCTATAGCCATATATAAAGCTGCCACATCAAGCGTGTGTTTTCTAAGTTCTTTTGGATCCTGAGGCACCGTTATTGAATGCATATCAACTATACAATACAGGCAATCGTTACTATTTTGAAGTTCTACAAATTGTCTTAATGCTCCTAAATAATTTCCTATGTGTATATTTCCTGTAGGCTGTACGCCTGAAAAAACTCTTTTCATTTGATATTTCCTCCGTTCAACGATTTAATTCCTCGTGAAACTTTTTTCTTATATTTTTTTCTGCCCTCGATATAGTCATTTGCGAAACGCCTAAAACTTCTGCTATTTCAGCTTGAGTTTTATTTTTTAAATATCTAAGCTTAAAAATTTTCTTTTCTTTATCATTTAATTTTTTAAATACAGTCTTTATGACTTCGAAGTCCTCTATACTGTTGTACCCTTTTTCTTCAATAGAAGCATATTTATCAAAAGTAAAAAGATCATCAGGGTTAGCTGCCTGGCTTAATGAATAAGTTGCATAAGCTTTTCCACTTTCTACTGCTTCAATTACTTCTTCATTGGATAAATCTAAATGTTTAGCTAATTCATCAACTGTAGGTACTCTCCCTAATTTTTCGGTCAATTGCTCCTTTGCAGTTGGAATTTTTAAACTTAATTCCTTAGTTCTTCTAGGTACTTTGATACTCCACTCTTTATCTCTAAAGTATTTTTTTATTTCACCCAAAATAGTAGGTGTGGCAAAACTCGAAAATTCAAAACCCCTGTCAGGATCAAATCTATCTACCGCAGAAACAAGGGCCATCGCACCTACTTGATAAAGATCATCATAATCTACACCTTTATTTAAATATTTTCTTATTAGAATTTCCACCATATAAAGATAAGCTTCAACTATTTGATTTCTTATATCAATGCTTCTGCTATTTCTATATTGTAGGAATACTTCTTGGTCCATCATTTATTCTTCACCATTACTATACTTTTTTGTTCATTAGATATAGCTTTAATTTCTACTTCGTCCATAAGGGTTTTAATAAGAAGCATAGCCAAATCCCCATCTTGAGGACAATTCTTGCAGGGCCTATATGCTTTCTCAATGTCTCTTCCATTACCAAGATCGGCAACAAAAATAGTCATTTTTTCTTCATGAAGTTCACAAGAAACCTCATACAGGTTCGTCCAAGTGTTAAAACCATGACATGTAATAGCCTTGCAGGCTTCTTCTACAGCAAGCTTTATGTCATCCACAGCTTCCACATCAAAACCAGCATTACTTGCAAGTGCAGCAATGCCCATTCTAACAACTTTTATATATTCCGGTTTTCCAGTAACTGTAAATTTGATACAATCTGCCATTTCTATTATTTTCTCCTTAATTAGGAATTAGGAACCGCCATAAATGACGATTCCCTTAATTTTATCATTATTTTGTTTTTATTTCAATCTGTGATGTTGATCCATTTTTGTTTTCTTTTTGCTCTTTTTGTTCAGCTTGTTCAACCTCAACATCATCTTCTTTGATTACTTTTGCCATAGCTATAATGTTAGCATCATCATTAACCCTCATGATTTTTACACCTTGAGTAGTTCTTCCTAGTCTTGAAACTTCACCTGCTCTTATCCTTATGATTATACCATCCGAATTAATAAGCATAATTTCATCATCTTCATTTACAACCATCGCACCTATAAGTTCACCAGTTTTCTTAAACTTTGCTTTGTCATAAGTTAAAAGACCTTTTCCGCCTCTAACTTGTAGTTTATAATCTTGAACTGGAGTCCTCTTACCATAGCCATTCTTAGTAACAACTAATAATTCTTCATTGGCTTCAACTAATTCCATTGAAACAACTTCATCATCAGCTTCAAGTTTTATAGCTCTTACTCCACCAGCGATTCTACCCATACTTCTAACATCACTTTCTGCGAAGCATATGCATTTTCCTTGTTTTGTAACTATAATAACTTTATTTGAACCTGTTGTCTGTTTGATTCCAATTAGTTCATCACCATCTTTAAGATTAATTGCTATAAGACCATTTTTTCTATTTGTATTAAACTGAGAAACAGGCGTCTTCTTTATAGTACCATGCTTAGTAACTGCAATTAAGAATTCATCTTCAGTAAATTCTTTAATAGGTATTACTGCCGTTATTCTTTCTCTTTGCATTAAACTCAAGAAGTTTACAGCAGGCATGCCCTTAGCAGTTCTTCCAGCCTCAGGTATTTCATAAGCCTTAAGTTTATGGGCCTTACCTGTATTTGTAAAGAACATTAATGTATCATGAGTTGAAGTCATTATCATACTCTTTACAAAGTCATTTTCTCTAGTTGTTAAACCAGTAATGCCCTTGCCGCCTCTCTTTTGAGTCTTATAATTATCAACAGAAACTCTCTTAATGTATCCAAGATGAGTTAATGTTATAGCAACGTTTTCTTCTTCAATCAAATCTTCTTCATCGATTTCTGATACGTCAGCTACAATCTTAGTTCTTCTTTCATCACCCCATTTATCTCTGATTTCAAGAAGTTCTTCTTTAACAACACCCATTAACATCTTTTCATCTGCTAATAATTGATTATAATATGCAATTTTTTTCATTAATTCATCATATTCTTTTTCAATCTTTTCTCTTTCCAAGCCTTGTAATCTAGCCAATCTCATATCTAAGATCGCTTGTGCTTGTATGTCTGAAAGATCAAAACTTTCAATCAACTTTTCTTTTGCATTACTATAACTTGATCTAATTATTTTAATAATTTCATCAATATTATCAAGAGCAATTCTTAACCCTTCTAAAATGTGGGCTCTAGCTTCTGCTTTCTTTTTATCAAAAATAGTTCTTCTTGTAACAACTTCCTTTTGATGCTTTAAATATTCATCTAAAATCTCATATAGATTTAAAATTCTTGGTTGTCCATCTACAAGAGCAATCATAATCATACTATAGCTTTCTTGAAGCTGTGTATGTTTAAATAATCTATTTAATGTTATTTGAGGATTAGCATCTCTTTTAAGTTCAATAACAATTCTCATACCCTGTCTGTTAGATTCATCACGAATATCAGAAATGCCTTCAATTCTCTTATCTTTAACAAGATCTGCAATTTTTTCTATTAACCTTGCTTTATTTACTTGATAGGGAATTTCACTTACAATAATTTGCTGTTTACCTTTATTTGTTTCTTCAAATTCTGTTATTACATCTTTTTCTTTATTAAACACCTTG
>DAMCXN010000014.1:2320-23181 GCA_032096995.1 Aminipila sp. | reverse complement strand
CAAGAACTTTTCCTTGTCCTGTTCTATATGCCTGCTTTGCACTATTCTTTCCCATGATAGTTGCGCCAGTTGGAAAATCAGGAGCTTTAACAATATTTATTAAGTCCTCAATATCAGTATCATCATGGTCAATCATATAAACTGCTGCGTCTATAACCTCTTTTAAGTTATGAGGTGGAATAGATGTAGCCATACCAACTGCAATACCATTAGAACCATTTACTAATAAATTAGGGAATCTTGCAGGAAGAACTTTTGGTTCTTGCTCTTCTTCATCGAAGTTTGGCATGAAGTCAACAGTTTCCTTTTCAATGTCTCTTAGCATTTGCAATGCAAAAGGAGTCATTCTTGCTTCAGTATAACGCATAGCCGCAGCTCCATCACCATCAACTGAACCAAAGTTTCCGTGTCCATCTACAAGCAAATATCTTATAGAGAAATCTTGTGCCATTCTAACCATGGCATCATAAATTGAACTATCGCCATGAGGGTGATATTTACCCATTACTTCACCGACGATACGCGCTGATTTTTTATGAGGTTTATCAGGAGTAACTCCTAACTCACTCATTCCATAAAGGATTCTTCTGTGTACAGGCTTTAGACCATCTCGAACATCAGGTAGAGCTCTACCTACAATAACGCTCATTGAATAATCTATATAGGAGTTTTTCATTTCATCATGAATCTCATGCTGTATCAGTTTTGAATCTTCCAATAAATTCATAGTCATGTTTTCCTCCTATTCTAAATATCTATGTTTGCATATTTTGCATTTTCTTCAATAAATTTTCTTCTTGGCGGAACTTTGTCACCCATAAGAGTCGTAAATATTTCATCCGCTGCTGCAGAATCTTCAAGGGTTATACGAACCAAAGTTCTATGGTTATAATCCATTGTAGTTTCCCAAAGCTGATTAAAGTCCATTTCTCCAAGACCTTTATATCTTTGAATATCAGCTTTTCCAGGCTTATCAGCTAAAGTTGCCATAAGTTTTTCTTGTTCTTTTTCAGTATAAGTATAATATATTTCTTTAGACTTTTTAGTTTGGAACAATGGTGGCTGAGCCGCATAAACATATCCATTTTCAATAAGTGGTGTCATATACCTATAGAAGAATGTTAACAATAATGTTCTAATATGCGCTCCATCCACGTCGGCATCGGTCATGATTATAATTTTATGATATCTAAGTTTTTCAATATTGAAATCCTGTCCAATCCCACAACCAAAAGCTGTAATCATATTTTTAATTTCTTCTGAATTTAGAATTTTATCAAGTCTAGCTTTCTCTACATTTAAAATTTTACCACGTAATGGCAAAATTGCCTGTCTTTTTCTATCTCTTCCCTGCTTAGCACTACCGCCCGCAGAGTCTCCTTCGACTAAAAATATTTCTGAAAGGGCTGGATCTTTTTCTGAGCAATCAGCAAGTTTTCCTGGAAGAGAAATACCATCAAGAACACCTTTTCTTCTAGTTAAATCTCTCGCTTTTCTTGCTGCTTCTCTTGCACGAGCTGCTCTTAGGCACTTATCAATTATGATTTTAGCATCATTTGGATGCTCTTCTAAATATGCTGTTAAGTTTTCGTTTGTACTTGTTTCTACAAACCCTCTCATTTCGCTATTTCCTAGCTTTGTTTTTGTCTGTCCTTCAAATTGAGGTTCTGTAAGCTTTACAGAAATAATAGCAGTTAATCCTTCTCTTACATCTTCACCTGAAAGAGAATCATCACTGTCTTTTATTAATTTATTTCTTTTTGCATAATCGTTAATTACTCTAGTAAGGGCTGATTTAAACCCTACCATGTGAGTACCACCTTCAGTAGTATTTATGTTATTTGCATAAGAAAGAATTAACTCATTATAACGATCTGTATATTGCATAGCAACTTCAACTTCAAGATTGTTTTTTATTAATTCAAAATATATAACATCATTATGAAGTGGCTCTTTATTTTTATTTTGGTGTATTACAAATTCTTTAATACCGCCTTCATAATGAAAAACTTCTACTCTTTTCTTTCCTTCTCTGTCATCAGTTAGAGTTATTTTAATTCCCTTGTTAAGGAAAGCCATTTCTCTTAATCTATGCTCAAGTGTAGCATAATCAAAATTTACTTCTTCAAATATCTCTGGATCTGGCCAAAAAGTTGATTTTGATCCTGTATGTTTAGATTCTCCAACTACTGTTAGAGGCATTGTAGTTTTGCCTCTACTATATGTTTGCTTGTAAGTTTTTCCGTTTCTGTTTATTTCTACTTCCATTTCAGTAGAAAGAGCATTAACTACAGAAGCACCTACACCATGAAGGCCTCCGGATACTTTATATCCTCCACCACCAAATTTACCACCGGCATGAAGTACTGTATGAATAACTTCAACTGCAGGAATACCAAGTTTAGGATGTGCATCTACTGGCATACCTCTACCATCATCTTCTACAGTGATGGAGTTATCTGCGTTTATTTTAATATTAATAGTCTTGCAGAAACCTGCTAAAGCTTCATCTACACTGTTATCTACAACTTCGTAAACTAGGTGATGAAGCCCTCTTGGTCCAGTACTACCAATGTACATGCCTGGCCTTTTTCTTACAGCTTCAAGACCTTCCAGAACTTGTATCTGGGCAGCGTCATACTGTTGATTATTTACCTCTGTACTCAATTTAACTTCTCCTGTTCTATAGACATTGGGGTCCATGTTGTCTCATTTTATAGTAATACTTTTTCCCTTGCCTTCTAATTTTTACATTAAACCTAATATAATATATTGTTACCAAATTTTAGATACAATATAACTAATCTAGTATACATTAAAACTTGCGTTTTTACAAGTTTTTATATTTTTTAGACTTTACTTTTCATTTTTGCATTTTAAAAGCCTCAAATCGTTAATTTAAGGCTTTGTAATATATTTTATTTACTATAGTCTATTTTTGTTTGCTTTATTTTTATATTCTATAATTTTCATTCTTTGGCTATTTAGCTTTTAAATGAAATAATTTTCATAAATTATTATTGTTAGTAAATATATATCTTAATTATTGTTATCCAAAATACTTCATATAATTTTTTTACTATCTTTCTGTAAGTTAATTATATATAAATTATTTTTTTAATTTTAAACTATATTAGTTTTAATTTGTTCCACTAGGTCCCATTCCATAATATAACGATTATGACCTTTTCCATATTCATTTCTGCTATATTCTATAGGTTTAAATCCTATACTTCTATATAAATGTATTGCTGGTTCATTATCTACATCAACAGTTAATCCTATTTTATTAAAACCTTGTTCTAGCAAATTATCAGTTATAATTTTAAGAAACTGGCGTCCAAAACCATGACCTTGTAATTCTTTATCTATCGCAAAATCAAAAAGATATGCTTTTTCTGTATTTTCCCAATCTCTCATAAGTATAGCAAGTCCAATAATTTCTTCCTTGTCATCTTCTTTTAATATGTAAACACTTCCATGACGAATTTGTGGAACTAGCCCCCACTCATCCATACCTAGCTCTCCAAATATATCAAGACCAAAGTTAACCATATTCTGTAAAAGTGATATATCAAAATCTTGAACCAGATATACCTTAAAATTACTTAAGTTTAAATCTAGTTCCTTAATAAATTTACGCGGAAAACGATTAATTTCTTCTAACATATTGCTAATCATACAATCTCCCTTCACTTATTCTATAAACAACTAATAATTTTTCCTCCTCTCTAAGGCTGTGAAAAGCCACAAAAACATAAAAAGCCACGAACTTTAATCCGTAGCTTTATTTTTTGCACACAAAAACATGTATATTAAAATATTACACTCTTTTCTTATGCTTACGAGATTAGCTGACGGATTCGGATAGAAAAGATACCCTACACAAAACTTTGTGATTCACCCCATAAATTTGGTTCTCCCGTTCAATTTCTTGACTCAGCAACACTTATTTATAATTTATTCTCAATAATTTTAACATTACTTATAATAAAAGTCAAATTTAGGTATACCTTTATTTTATCAGTGGCTTTCTAATTAAATACAATACACTCATTAATATAAAGACCTTTTCTTAATAAGCTTCATTAAATCTTGGACACGAAAAATTTATATAATCAACCATCGTAAATGGTCCTACTTGCTTTTTACCCTTTTCTAAAAAAGATGCTCTTCCGCCTACTTCTAGCTCTATTATTTCATCTTTATTTACTACCTTTAAGTTTTCAAAACCATCTACCCATATTTCTGACGGTTCTTCAAAGATTAATTTTATATTTTCACTAGCACTTTCATATTTTTTATTATTAATCTGACAAATTGCATAATACTCATAACTTTGCCAAACTAACATATCCATATTTATTTTATATGGATATTCATTTTCTTCATAATAATCTTTAAAGTTCACATATTCAAATTTGTAAGTATTAAAAACAGATTTTTTAATTATTCTATCAGCAGTCATTTCAGGAATCTTTTCTGATACAATAAGCTGATCCTTTATTTCTTTTAGCCACTGGCTATTTTTTAAATCATTTTCTGTTTCTATTAATGTTATTTTTTCATAGGGTTGAATATTTTCTTCTATGATGCTATTACTATTTCTACAACTAACTAGCAAAACTATTACTAAAATTAAAATTATAAATATAGATAATTTTCTCATAAATTTCTCCATTCAAATAACCTACACTCATATCGTTAAATTACGATATACATTTTTTTTATTTTCTCTTCTTTTTATTTTTTTTGTTTTTGCCTTGTACTTTATTTTGATTAGCAATTTTTTTATCATTACTCTTTTTAAATATTAAGTAAAAAATTCCTGTCCAAAATATTATATTTAATACTGCGAATACTATTATTAATATTGGATTCACTAACATTTCTCCTTTATTTGACCATTCAATACGTAAAATGTTTTACCCTCAGGTAAAGTACTTTTAACTTTTTCTGAAAGTTCGGCTGACGTTATAAAAAGCTGTATATTTGAAAGAGAATTAATTAAATAATTTTGTCTTTCTTCATCTAATTCAGACAACACATCGTCTAATAGTAATATACAATCTTCTTCAGTTTCCTCTTTTATAAGCATTATTTCCGCTAGTTTTAAAGATAATGCGGCTGTTCTTTGTTGACCTTGAGAACCATATTTTCTTATATCTATATCATTAACTGTTATTCTAAGATCATCCCTATGCGGGCCTACACTTGTATTTCTTCTTAATAAGTCTCTTTCTAAATTCATAGTTAATTTTTCTAAGAATATATCTTTTTGCTCCTTTAATGTGTTTTTACAAGGAACATTTGATTCATATTGAATAAGCAGCTTCTCTTTACCATTAGTTATATTTTTATGTATTTCTCCGCTTATTATATCTAGCTTTTTTATAAATTGTTCTCTTTGTTTGATTATTTTGCAGCCGTATTCTGCTAATTCATAGTCCCATACTTCTAATAAAGATCTTTTAGGTGATTTTTCTTTCAACATAGTATTTCTTTGTATTAATACTTTTTTATACTTAGAAAGATTGTTAAAATACATAGGTCTAATTTGGCACAATTCCCTATCTATGAATTTTCTTCTTTTTTCAGGTTCTTCTTTAACTATTTTTAAATCTTCTGGAGAAAATACTACTATATAAACATTTTCTAGAAGTTCAGATATTTTTTTAATCTTATGCCCGTTTATTTTAACTGCTTTTCCTTCTTTACTTACAGCCATTTCTACACAAACATCTTCGTTCTTTTTTTCAGCTTGTATTTTTATTCTAAAAAAATTAGTATCAAATTTGATCATTTCTTGATCATTTGATGTTCTAAAAGACTTTCCTAGTGAGGATAAATAAATAGCTTCAATAAGATTTGTTTTTCCCTGAGCATTATTACCTAGTATTAAATTTACATTTGGATGAAATTCTATATTCAACTTTTCATAATTTCTAAAATCTTGTAGTTCTACTTTAGTTATATACATGTTTTTCTCCAATAAAAAAAATTTTGATCAAAATTTTAATTATGTTAAATAAAGGCTGTCAATATTGACAGCCCATTTTCTCTAGTTTCCTGATAATCTAACAGGTAATATTAAATATACAAATCTATCACCTTCTATTGGTTTAACCAAACAAGGACTTATACTTGTATTTAATTCAAGCTTAATATTATCATCATCTATTACTTTAAGAACATCAATCAAGTATTTTGAGTTAAAGCCTATATCTAAATTTTCACCTTCTGTGGAAACCATAACATCTTCTTTAACATTACCTTCTTCTGATCTAGAAGTTATTATCATATTATTATCTTCTAGGGAAAGTTTAACAAGATTATTTTTACCTTCTTTTGCAAAAAGTGAAGCTCTTTCTATACTTTCAAGAAAATCTCCCCTATTAAGAACTACTGTTGTTTTGCATTCCTTAGGAATTATATCTTGATATTTTATAAATTCGCCTTCTAATAACCTTAAAACTATTCTAGTACCATTTAAAGTAACAACAGCTTTTTTATTATCTAAAATTATTCCAACATCATCATCTTCTACCTCTGAGATAATTTTACTTATTTCATTTAGTATTTTTGAAGTAATAATAATTTTTTTATCTTCAGAATTTCTCATTTCTTCTTTAACAACAGCCATTCTGAATCCATCTAGAGCTATCATATTTAAAGAGTTTTCTTTTAGTTCAATTAAAACACCAACAATAACTCCTTTTGATTCATCTAAGCTAGCTGCAAAAGATGTTTTTCTGATCATTTCTTTAAATAATTCTCTATTAAGAATAAGTTTACTTTGTTCTTCTATTTCTCCTATGTTAGGAAATTCATCTGACGGAAAACAAACTATATTAAATTGTGATGTTGAACACTCAATAGTAATATTATTTTCTTCTTTTAACTCTATAGTAATATCTTCGTTTGGAAGTTTTCTTATAATTTCACCAAACAATTTTGATAAAACTACAATCTCTCCTTCTTCTGATACATGTGCATCAATGATCTTTTCTATACTTAAGTCTAAATCAGAAGCAGTTAATATTAAATTATTATCTTTAGCTTTTAATAAAATACCTTTAAGAATAGGAATAGTAGTTCTGTTAGTTACAGCTTTTGAAACGGTATTTATAGCTTTAGATAAAATTTGCTGATTACAAGTAAATTTCATGCGCCGACTCCTTTATTCTTCTTAATTTATTATTAGTAGTATTAGTAGTAGGGGCTGTGGAATTGTTAATAAGTACTTAAACCCCTTGAAACTAATAAGGTTTTGCCTGTTTATAAATTGTTGATAACTTGTATAAATTCATAAAAATGCGGTTAATTGAATGTGCATAAGATTTTATTAATAAATACACTACAATCTGCAATCATTTATACTACGTTGTATAGATTCAACAACTTCTTTTACTGATTCATTCATTTTAATTTCATTATTGATCTTTTCACAACCATGCATTACTGTTGTGTGATCTCTTTTTCCGAAAGCCTCTCCTATTTTAGGGAGAGATAGGTCTGTCATTTCTCGGCATAGATACATAGCTATTTGTCTTGGAAAAGCTAAAGCTCTTGTCCTCTTTTTTGATTCTATGTCTGAAATTTTAATATCAAAGTGTTTACAAACATATTTTTTTATAACTTCAGGATTTATTATAACATCAGTGTTAGAAATTATATCCTTTAAAACTTCTTTTGCAAGAGAGATGTTTATTTCTTTATTCATAAGATTAGAAAAAGTGATAACTCTCGAAAAAGCACCCTCAAGTTCTCTTATGTTTGATTTGATCTTTCCAGCAATTAATGCTATTACTTCCATAAGATTATCGTCAATTGATATATTTTCAAGTTCTGCTTTTTTCATTAAAATAGCAACTCTGTTTTCATAATCAGCTGGTTGTATGTCTGCGATCATATTCCATTGGAATCTTGATCTTAATCGTTCTTCAATATTTAAAAGCTTTGCTGGTGGTCTATCACTTGAAATTATTATTTGCTTATTTGCTTCATATAAGGTATTGAAAGTGTGGAAGAATTCTTCCTGAGTACTATCTTTACCTTCGATAAACTGTATATCGTCTATTAACAATACATCTATATTTCTATATTTATTTCTAAATTCAAGCGTTTTTCTATCACCTATAGCTTTAATCAGCTCATTTGTGAACATTTCTGAAGAAACATAAAGAACTTTTAATTTAGGATAATTTATTAATATGTATTGACCAATAGCATGCATCAAATGAGTTTTTCCTAAGCCAGAGCCTCCGTATAAAAATAATGGATTGTATGAATCAGAAGGAGTTGCAGATACACATGAAGGAGATTCAGCTACAGCAAGTGATGCAGCATGTGCATATCTGTTATTATTACCTACTACGAAAGCATTAAAATTGTATCGAGGATTGAAATAGTATTCATCTGGAAAACGTTTTACATAAGATTCATCGTATTCTGTTTTATTGCTTACTACTTCTTCTTCCATATCATCTAGTGTAAGTTCTACACCATATTTTTTTGAAAAAGCAATAGCTACAGCGTTTTCAAGAATAGACATGTATCTACTTTTCATAATATTTAAGTTCATATCATTTAAAAGTTTAAGATACAGTTTATTATTATCCTCATCTATTTTTAATGGTACAATAGGTAAAAACCAAGTATTATAGCTTACTTCTGTCAATTCAGGAGCAAGTAATTCTAAGGTTTTTTTCCAATTTTCATTTAAATTACTCATTTATCTACATCCTTATGCTAAATTAAAATATAAAATGATTAGTAAAAAATAATAACTAATCAATGAAAAAAATGAAATATAAAGTTCTTAATATATAATAACAAGGAAGTTATCCACAGGCAATAGTTAAATTTTATATATTGAAGTTCCAATAATCTAATAATTATCCACATATAGTGGACAACTTTGTGCATAATTTTCACATGAACAACTATATCTAGTTTTTTAAAGAAAAAATTAGAAGAATAAATTTTTATAAATTTGTAATATTATTGGTAAACTTGTTAAAAACATTGACACAGATAGGCACTAACTGTATAATAATATGGCATGTATAGAGCATGTATGTATTATAACGCGTTGAAATTTAGATGCGTATGTAACCTAATTTTTGAATTAAGCGAGGAGGTGTTTAAGAATGAAGATGACTTATCAGCCAAAGAAAAGACAGAGATCTAAAGAACATGGTTTTAGAAAAAGAATGAGTACAAAAAACGGTAGAAATGTATTAAAGAGAAGAAGAGCAAGAGGTAGAAACAAGTTATCAGCATAGAGACCGCAACTGTGGTCTTTTTGTTTTGAAGATTGACCATGATACTCTTGTATGGTGATGTAATGCTAAAAAAAGGTGTATTACGCGATAAGCGAAACTTTTCTGCTGTATACAAAAAAGGAAGATCTTTTGGTGGAAGATATGTAGTTTTATTTTATAAAAAAAATAATCTAGGGTATAACCGCTTAGGATTTTTGGCAAGTAAAAAAGTAGGAAATAGCGTAGTAAGAAACAGAGCAAGAAGACTTCTGAGAGAGAGTTATAGAAAAATTGAGTCTAACACTAAAATAGGATTTGATATAATTTTGATTGCTAGAAATACTATTAAAGATGTGAAGTGTGATGATGTATACAAGTCTATGTATTCTCTTATGAAGAAAGCCGGAATTATGAAATAATTTTTTTATATTAAGAAGGTGTCTATTTGAAAAGAATAGTTATTGGAATTATTAGAGGATATCAGAAATTTATTTCTCCTTTATTTCCACCTACATGCCGGTTTTACCCAACATGTTCATCATATTTTATACAAGCAGTGGAAAAATATGGTGTTATAAAGGGTGGTTTTCTTGGAATAAAAAGGATATTAAAATGCCACCCGTTTAATCCTGGTGGTTATGATCCTTTGAAGTAGCGGAGGAAATTAATGCAAACAATTATTGGTTTTATTGCAGTGCCTCTAGGTTGGTTATTAAGTTTTATTTATAGTTTGATTAATAACTATGGTATTACTTTGATAATTTTCACCATATTTGTAAAAGGTTGTCTTTATCCGCTTTATGCTACACAGATTAAATCAACTGCTGCAATGGCGGATCTTCAACCTAAGATGCAGGCTTTGCAAAAAAAGTACGCAAACGATAAAGAAACACTTAATATAAAAATGATGGAACTATATAAAGAAGAAAAGTTTAATCCTATGGGCGGATGTTTGCCTATGCTTATTCAGATGCCTATAATATTTGGGCTTTTCGCTTTACTTAGAAATCCTATGGCTTATATTTCAAGTGATTCCATGCTATTGGCAATCCATGAATCCTTTTTATGGGTTATGGATTTGAGCCAGCCAGACTTATGGATTCTTCCTATAGCGGCTGGTATAACAACTTTTATTTCTTTCAGCCAAACGCAGAGTCAGCAAGGTTCTGCAAATAACCAAATGGCTCCAATGATGAATATGATGAAGTACTTTTTCCCAGTAATGATCGTATGGATGGGTAGATCTTTCCCAGCAGGTCTTACAATTTATTGGTTTATTGGTACTTTAGTTCAGATTGGTTTCAACTTTAGACTTAATAAATTAAGAAAAAAGATGAAGGAAGAATCAAAAAAGAAGAGCAAGAAATAAAAGCATACATTTGAAGGGAAATAAATATGGATTACGCTGAAAAGTGGGGGAAGGATGAAGACGAAGCTATAAGACTTGCCCTCATTGATTTAAAACTTACGATAGATGAAGTTGATGTAATTGTATTGGAAGAATCTTCAAAAGGCTTTTTCGGTATAGGTTCAAAACTTGCCAAAGTAAGAGTTCAAAAGAAGGCAGCTAAAAAGGCTGAGAAAAAGCCTATAAAAGAAGCTGTGAAGGAAACTCCAATAACAAATGTACAAGGAAACTCAAATAAAGGGTTTGCTAAAAAGGAATTTGTAAAAAAAGAAAAGAAAGAGCAGAGAGAATTTAAAAACAATAAGGATAATAGACCTTCAGTTAGAAAAAGTGAAAATAATTCAAATTTAAAATCTGATAGACCTAACAATCTAATTTCTGTTGAAGAATCTCCTGCATTAGATTTCTTAAGAGATGTAACTGAAAAAATGGGAATCGAAGTTTCAGTTACGGCTTCAGAAAATGAAAGTAGTATTTATATTGACATCAATGGAAAAGACTCAGGAACTATTATAGGTAAAAGAGGTCAGACTCTTGATGCTATTCAATATTTAACTCGTCTTGTTGTTAATAAAGATGATGAAAAATATAAGAGAGTTGTTGTTGATGCAGAAAACTATAGAGCTAAGAGAGAAAAGACTTTGGAACAGCTAGCAAATAGACTAGCAGACAAGGTTGTTAGAACAAAGAAGAGTGTAAGGCTTGAGCCAATGAATCCTTATGAAAGAAAGATCATTCATGCGACTCTTCAAGGCAACCCTAAAATCACTACAAGAAGTGAAGGTGAAGAACCGTATAGAAGGGTTATAATAGAAATGAAATAGAAAAATAGCCCCATGGGCTATTTTTTCTTTTTTATAATTATTTAAATAGTGGTGAAAAAATATGGAAGATACAATAGCAGCAGTTGCTACCGCATATGGAGAAGGCGGAATAGGAATAATAAGAATAAGTGGAGAAGAAGCTTTATTGGTTTTAAATAAAGTTTTTAAGCCTATAAAAAAACATATACAAAAGAATAGTAATAAAGATCAATATCTACCTGAAGCTATTGATATGACTGTTGGAGAGCCTATAGTTAATAGACGATTAACCTATGGTCATATTGTTGACTACAATAATAATCAAATTATAGATGAAGTTCTAGCAGTATACATGAAGGCTCCTTATACTTATACTACTGAAGATGTTGTAGAAATAAATTGTCATGGTAGTATAGTTTCTTTGAGAAAAGTTCTTGAACTTGTATTAAAAAGTGGAGCTAGAATGGCTGAACCTGGTGAATTTACTAAGAGAGCTTTTTTAAATGGAAGATTAGATTTAACACAGGCAGAAGCGTTTGTAGGTAGAATAAGAGCAAAAAGTGATAAAAGTTTTGATGTGGCGTTAGGCCAGTTAGAAGGAAGTTTATCAAAAGATATAATAGAAATTAGAAATTTACTGATGGATGAGCTAGTAAATGTTACTGTTAATTTAGATTATCCTGATGAAGATATAGAAGAAATAGAATATGATAAATTATTAAATAATTTATCGCAAATAAACGATATGATTCAAAAACTAATAGATTCAGCTGATACAGGACGTATCTTAAAAGAGGGTTTTAAAGTTGCTATAGTTGGAAAACCTAATGTAGGAAAATCTTCATTAATGAATGCATTATTGAAGGAAAAAAGAGCTATAGTTACGGATATTCCTGGTACTACTAGAGATACAATAGTTGAAGATATTACTATAAAAAATATTCCAGTAAAATTAATAGATACTGCAGGTATAAGAGATACTGAAGATACTGTTGAAAAGATAGGGATTGAAAAAAGCAAAGAATCGTTCAATGAAGCTGATTTAATCATATTGATTTTAGATGGTAGTCAAAAAATATCAAAAGAAGATCAATCAATTATAGATATAATAGGAAATAGAAGGTCAATAGTTTTATTTAATAAAGTGGATTTAGGACAGATTATCAGTGAAAAAGATCTCAGTGATATGATGCCAAAAGCTATATTTATAAAAACAGCTATTAAAGATGGAAAAGGCATACAGGAAATAAAAGATGAGATAGAAAAATTAGTTTATAATGGGGAAGTAAAGCAAAGTGGAAATACTTTTATAACTAATGTTCGTCATTCAAATCTGTTGATTTCTGCAAAAAATGCTTTAGATGATGCTATAAATATGGTTCATTTAGGAGAAGCTCTTGATTTTATTGAAATTGATATAAAAAGATCATTTGAATTTTTAGGTGAAATAATAGGTGAAACTGTAAGTGAAAGTATAATAGATGAAGTTTTTTCAAGATTTTGTCTTGGTAAATAAATAAGTAGGTGATAAGTAATATGAATTATTATATTATGGATGAATATGATGTAATTGTTATAGGAGCAGGACATGCTGGTTGTGAAGCTGCCCTTGCTTCTGCAAGAATGGGAAAAAAGACACTGGCTTTTTCAATTAATCTTGAAGCTGTAGCTATGTTGGCTTGTAATCCTTCTATTGGAGGAACTGGAAAAGGGCATTTAGTTAGAGAAATTGATGCTCTTGGTGGGGAAATGGGCCTAAACATAGATAAAACTTTTATACAAAGTAAAATGTTAAATACGGCTAAGGGTCCTGCTGTACACTCTCTTAGGGCTCAAGCAGATAAGTTTAAATATCAGGAAGAAATGAAAAAAACTATAGAGAAACAACAAAACCTTGATCTTAAGCAAGGAGAGGTTGTAGATTTATTAGTTGAAGATGGAAAAGCTTGTGGTGTTATATTAAAGACAGGTTCTGCATATAAATCAAAAACTGTAATTCTTTCCACTGGAACATTTTTAGGTGGAAAAATTTTTATAGGTGAATGGTGTTTTAATGGTGGACCAAATGGTCTTTCTCCAGCGATGGAACTTGCTGAAAACCTTGAAAAACATGGATTAAATCTTCGTAGATTTAAGACAGGAACTCCAGCTAGAGCACTTTCTAGTAGCCTTGATTATTCAAAAATGCAGGAACAATTGGGAGATGAAAAAATTGTACCATTTTCTTTTATGAATGATGAAATTGAAAAAGATCAAGTTTCATGTTGGTTATCTTATACAAATGAAAAAACCCATGAAGTAATAAGAAACAATTTCTCAAGATCTGCCCTTTTTGGTGGACAAATAGAAGGTGTTGGACCAAGATATTGCCCATCTATAGAAGATAAGATAAATAGGTTTAAAGATAAAGAAAGACATCAATTATTTATAGAACCAGAAGGTCTTCAAACTGAGGAAATGTATATACAGGGAATGTCTTCAAGTTTACCTGAGGATGTACAAGAAGCTTTTTATAAAACAATACCTGGATTAGAAAATTTAAAAATAGTAAGACCAGCTTATGCTATTGAATATGATTGCATAGATCCACTTGATTTAAAAACAAGTTTAGAAAATAGAAATATAGAAAATTTGTTCTGTGCAGGTCAATTTAATGGAAGTTCAGGTTATGAGGAAGCTGCTGCTCAAGGATTAATGGCTGGAATAAATGCAGTTCTTAAAATAGATGGCAAGGATCCATTTGTTTTAGATAGGTCTGAGGCTTATATTGGCGTTTTAATAGATGATCTTGTGACTAAAGGTACAAATGAACCTTATCGTATAATGACGTCTAGAGCTGAATATAGACTTGTATTAAGGCAAGATAATGCAGATTTACGTTTGACTGAAAAAGGTCACGAATTAGGGCTTGTTAAAGAAGATAGATATGAAAGATATCTAAAAACAAAGAGTGAGGCAGAGCGAGAAAAGGCTAGACTAGAAAAAGTAATAGTTTCACCTAATGAAGAAAACAATAAGTATGTAGAGAGCTTAGGAAGTTCACCTTTAAAAAATGGTGTTTCGTTATGTGAGCTTTTAAAAAGACCTCAATTTACTTATGAAAATCTTGCACCTCTTGATAAAGATAGAAATAATGAACTTTCAATGCACTCTATTACACAGCTAGAAGTTCAAGTTAAGTATGATGGATATATAACAAAGCAGTTACATCAGATTGATAAATTTAAAAAGCTAGAGGACAAGAAATTAGAACAAGAGTTCGACTATACAAAGGTAGAAGGTATGAGACTTGAAGCCATACAGAAATTAAATACATTTAAGCCTATGTCTGTAGGACAAGCATCAAGGATTTCAGGCGTTTCACCAGCAGATATAAATGTATTACTTATATACCTTGAAAAGGCAAGAAGGAGTAAGAAAAACTAATGTCAATGGAAACATTACAAAAAGCTTTTGAGGAATTAAACATTTCCTATGATGAAAATCTTTTAAATAAATTTGAAATATATATGGATTCAATTTTAGAATGGAATGAAAAAGTTAATTTAACAGCTATAACAGAAAAAGAAGAATTTATAAGAAAGCACTATATTGACTCAGTGTTATGTTACAATTTTGAGGAAATGAAAAAGGCGGAAAGAGTTATAGATGTGGGTACTGGAGGAGGATTCCCAGGAATACCGTTGGCTTTGCTTTTTCCTGAAAAAGAATTTACTTTAATGGATTCGTTAAAAAAACGTTTAAAGATAATTGACGATTTGGCAAATGAAATAGGAATAAAAAATATAGTCACGCTACATGGAAGAGCAGAAGATATGGGAAGAAATAAGGAACACAGAGAAAAATATGATATCTGTGTTTCCAGAGCCGTAGCAAATCTTGCGACTTTATCAGAATATTGCTTACCTTTTATTAAGAAAGGTGGTAATTTTCTAGCATACAAAGGAATAAAAGCAGAAGATGAAATTAAAGAAGCATCAAAAGCTATATTTCTTTTAGGTGGAAAAATACAAAGGGAAGAAAAAATAAGTTTACCGGGTTACGATTTAAATCATAACATAATCGTAATTGACAAAATGCAGAACACATCTGCAAAATATCCAAGAAAAGCGGGAATACCATCGAAAGAACCACTGAAATAACGATTTCGGTGGTTTTTTGTTTATCATATGGTACTTTAAATTGGACATGCTTCTGATAATATTATATAGAGGGGTTATTTATATAGTTTTGATTGTCAGGAGGATGATTTTATGTTTAATAAAAAGAATATTGAAGTATCTATTGATTTGGTAAATTTAAATCCAGATCAACCAAGAAAAGTATTTAATGAGGAAGAACTTATAGAACTGGCAGATTCTATAAGAGAGTATGGAGTTTTACAGCCAATTATTGTGAGTAAGAGCAGAGAGGGAGAATATTTTTTAATTGCAGGAGAGAGGCGATTAAGGGCTTCTAAATTGGCAGGGCTTAATAGAATACCTGCTATTATTAAGGAAGCAGATTCTAAAAATATAGCATTAATAGCATTGGTAGAAAATGTTCAAAGAGAAAATCTGAGTTTTTTAGAAGAAGCAGTAGCTTATAAAAATTTAATGGAAGATTTTGGATTATCTCAAGTTGAAATTGCTAAAAGGGTAGGAAAAAAACAATCAACTATATCAAATAAGATAAGATTATTAGCCTTGCCAGAAGATATATTAGAATCTTTAGTTACTAACCAATTAACTGAAAGACATGCTAGGGCTTTATTGAAAATAGATGATGAAAATATAAGAAAGAAGGTTTTAGAAAGAATAATAGATAATAACTTAAATGTTAAACAATCGGAAAAATTAATTGAAGACATAATGCAGAAGAAACAGGAAGAAATGAGAAAGGCACACAAATTAAGATACATAAATTATAAAATCTATATTAATTCTATAAAGAAAACTTTTGATCAGATAAAAGATGCAGAGTCGAATGCAAAATACTACCAACAGGATTTAGGGGATATGTTAGAAATTAAAATATTGATACCTAAAAATGCAAGTTGTGATAAGGTAGGATAATCCATTTACAAAATATGTAAATAGATTATAAGAGAGTAGGTAACATAAAATGGCAACAATATATTCTTCTTTAGACAAAATAAAAGCCAGCTACTTATAAGTAGTTGGCTTTTGTTTTGTAAATTATGATTTTGTTTAATAATATTTTTAAATATAAAGATATATAATATGAAACAAACTTTATTATGTATATGTTTCACGTGAAACATATACATAATAAAGCTGTTTTTGAAAGAAATTTGTTTTTTTTGAAAAAAATATGTGTTATTATATAAAAAGTAGTGGTTAAATTTACATTAGTATAATATAATAATATATAGGTTATTAAAGAAAAAATTTGTAAAGTTATCAATATTTAATATATATAAATTAAAAGGAGAAAAAATTTGGGAAAGACAATTGCAATTTTTAACCAAAAGGGCGGAGTAGGAAAGACTACTACAAATATAAATTTGGCAGCTTGTTTGGCTTTAAAAGGAAAGAAAATACTTATTCTTGATATAGATCCTCAAGGTAATACTACAAGTGGCGTTGGAATTGCTAAAAAAGGGCTTAATAGAACTACATATGAAATTTTAGTAGATGATACAATTACTCCTGAAGAAGCAATTATGCATACAAGTGTAGAAAATATGGACATCATTCCAGCCAGTGTTCAGCTTGCAGGTGCAGAAATAGAATTAGTTCAGCTAGAAGGAAGAGAAAAGAGATTAAAGAAGGCAATAGATAAAATTAAGTCAAATTATGATTACATTTTTATAGATTGTCCACCTTCTTTAGGGCTTTTAACCATAAATTCATTGACAGCGGTAGATAGCGTTTTGATTCCTATTCAATGTGAGTTTTATGCGTTAGAAGGTGTAAGTCAGCTTATGAGTACGATAGAATTGGTAAAGAAAAGCTTAAATCCTAACCTTCAAATACAGGGTGTTATATTAAGTATGTTTGATGGAAGAACAAATTTATCGATACAAGTAGTTGAAGAAGTAAAAAAATACTTTAGAGAAAAGGTATATACGACCGTTATTCCTAGAAATGTAAGACTTGCGGAAGCTCCAAGCTATGGTATGCCTATTACAGAGTATGATCCTAAGTCAGCAGGAGCAGCAGCTTATCATGAATTTGCTGAAGAATTTTTAGATTTGGAGGCAGAAGAATAATGGCAACACCAAAGAATAGAGGTTTAGGTAGAGGATTAGAAGAACTTTTTAGTGCAGTTGAAATAAATGCAACTCAAGTTGATGAAAATAGTGAAGTTAAGAGTGAAGATACTAAGAATGATGGGAGTATTAGTAATTCAATAATATATTTAGATATTAATGACATAAAGCCTAATATTAATCAACCAAGAAAGCAATTTGATGATGAGAAAATTGATGAATTAGCTACGTCAATAGAAACATATGGAGTAATTCAACCTATTGTTTTAAGAAAATCTGATGTTGGTTATGAAATTGTTGCTGGTGAAAGAAGATGGCGAGCTGCTAGAAAAGCTAGTTTGAAAACAGTACCTTGCATAATTAAGGAATTAACTGAAGAAGAAAACATGTTTATTTCTATAATAGAAAATATGCAAAGGGAAGATCTTAATCCTATAGAAGAGGCAGAAGCTTTACAACAAATGATTGAGAAGTTTGGATTAAGTCAGGAGCAAGTATCAAAGAGTGTAGGTAAAAGTAGACCTTATATAACAAATGCTTTAAGACTATTAAAATTGCCTTTTGAAATTAGAGCTTATGTATTAGAAGGTAAATTAACTAATGGTCATGCTAGAGCTATTGCAGGTATAGAAGATGAAATTGTACAAGTAGCTGTAGCTGACAAGGCAGTAGAAGAAGGATTATCAGTTAGAGAAGTAGAAACCTTGGTAAAATCTATTGGTGAACCAAAACAGAAAAAACAAAGTGAAAAAAGACAAAAGTCTGCCGATGTTCTAAAAGTAGAAGAAGAGCTTAAAGAGGTATTAGGAACTAAGGTTAGATTGAAGAATTCTGGAAACAAAGGCAAAATTGAAATAGAATATTATAATAGGGAAGACCTAGAAAGGCTTATTGAATTCTTAAGAAATGCAAGGTAAATCTGGATTTATAAGAACGTATTTATAGATGTACTGTAAATACGTTCTTTTATTATTATTTAGGAAATATAAAAAAACCATAAATTAAATAATAGTGGATGGCAGATAAAATCGCCTTATAAAAAGTTTTTATGTAATAACTGAAAATATAGTATTAGAAAACAGTTATAGTGAAATATTTGCAAAAATAAATATTAAATTAAAAAAAGAATAAGTAGTTGAACTACTACTATAAGAATATCTATAATAATAGATCATAGATAGCAAGTTTAAAATATATATAATAAATGTATAATGCTATATTTGAAAATCTAAATATAGCAACATAAAATGTTTCACGTGAAACATTAATAAAAGAAAAGGATAAATAATTATGTCAATAATATTTAAATATATTATCATACTTTATGTAGTATGGAATGTAATAACATTTTCTATAATGGGAATCGATAAATATAAAGCAGAACATCATAAATGGAGAATAAGTGAATCAACACTTATTTTAGTAGCTTTTTCTATGGGAGGTGTAGGTAGTATTTTAGGGTCATATTTTTTCAGGCATAAAACACAAAAAATGAAGTTTAAGATACTATTACCATTAGCTGTATTTATTAATGCTGTTATTATATATTTTATTATAATAAATATATATAAGGTTATATAACAAAATGTATTGTATATTATTATGTTTATATGTGATTTAAGTTAAAGCTGTTTCTAATAGATTATGGATATGTTTATAAATAAAAAAGGAGTATTTATCATAATAGAAATATAGAGCATCTGCTATAATAAGCAATACTTTGAAAATACAATGCTAGTGAAAAAAATAGGCATAAAAACAGAAATAGCACCGTTTACATTATAAAGATTTGTAAACGGTGCTATTTCTGTTCGATTAACATTTAGGCGGAACCACCCCTTTCTTAAGATACCAACTTAAAACTACCTAAGCTTTCTAATAATAGGAATCTATATTAGATTTAGTATCATTTGTTTTTATAATATGATTATATCATATAAAAAACAAATTGCAAGTATTTTCTGAAAATTTATAAAAATAGATATAATCGTTAATAAACAATAAACGATTAATGGCAAAAAATAGTTTAGTTAGATAATGTTAAGAAAGATTTAATACCTTTTGGAAAAAATTTAGAGTATAATCTAAGAGTATATTATAGAGGGAGAAAATTATTATGACTAAACAAAATAACAAAAAAATTAAGAAAAAATGGTTTATTATTCCTATAGCAATTTTTGCAGTCGTAGCAGTTGCTTGTGCATTGACTCCAAATTTAACTAAAACTAAGAATATAGGATTTCCTGTTTCAGTAGGAACAGCGGAACAGATAGATTTGAAAGAAACTGTTTCAATAAGAGGAACTGTTCAAGGATCTGAGAAAGCGGAAATGCAGTCAACTCAAATAGCTGAAGTTAAAGCTATTAAGGTAGAAGAAGGCGATAATGTTAAGAAAGGACAACTATTGGCTGTGTTAGATAGCGGCGACTTAAATGAGCAATATGCTAAGACAAAATTAGCTCTTTCTGAATCAAAAAGAAAATATGAAAATTCCAAAGTATTATATGAGCAGGGAGCTTTAGCCCAGAACGAATATTTAGATGCAAAGGCAGCATATGAATCAGATTTATTGAACCTTGATTCTTACGATTTTGACAAAGTAAATATTAAGAGCCCTATAGATGGAACAATAACTAGAGTAAATGTAACGGTTGGTAGTAATGCTAACGATACCATTGATAATAAACCAATGTTTGTTATTGAAGACCTAAAGAATCTTCTTTTGAAAATCAAAGTTAGCGAATATGATATAAATAGAATTAAAGAAGGTCAAAAAGTAATAATTACTTCTGAAATGCTCGGAGATGATACTGTATCTGGAACAGTTTCTAAAATAGCACCATCTGGAGAAAATAAAGATGGTTCTAGTGAAATGGTTATTCCTGTAGAAATAAAGGTTGATAATGAAGAAGGAAAGCTAATTGCAGGTGTATCTGCAAAGGCAGAAATATTCATTAACCAAAAGGAAAAGGCCTTAGCTGTACCAGTAGATTCAATACTAGAAGATGTTGAAAAGAATGAAAGTTATGTATTTGTAGTAAAGGATAATAAAGCTAAGAAGATAAAAGTAAAAACTGGTATCGAAGGAGACTTTAACATAGAAGTTATTACAAGTGAACTAAAACCTGAAGACAAGGTGATATTAGCGCCTACTTTTGATATAACAGATG
>DAMCXN010000014.1:0-2310 GCA_032096995.1 Aminipila sp. | reverse complement strand
TGGAATGGATGTAAGTATTTCACAAGCGGAACAAATGTAAAGAAAGTAGGGTATAAAATGAGTAATGAACTAATAAATATATGCGATTTAATTAAAACTTACAGAAATGGGAGCATAGAGGTTCAGGCTTTAAAGAGTATAAATCTTACTATTGAAAAAGGTGAATTTGTAGCTATAATGGGTACTTCAGGCTCAGGGAAGTCTACACTAATGAATATACTTGGGTGTTTGGACAGACCAACAAAGGGTGAATATTTGTTAGAAGGAATTTCAATTAGTAACAAAACTGACAATGAGTTATCTTATATTAGAAATAAGAAAATAGGATTTGTATTCCAGTCATTTAATTTGATTTCAAGAACTAGTGCTCTAAAAAATGTTGAACTACCTATGATATATGGAAAGATAGGAGCAAGTGAAAGAAAAAAAAGAGCTACTGAACTTTTAGACAGTGTAGGTTTAGGAGAAAGAATCGAGCATATGCCAAATGAGTTATCAGGAGGGCAGAGACAGCGTGTAGCTATTGCTAGAGCACTAGCAAATAAGCCTCCTATAATCTTAGCGGATGAGCCTACAGGAAACTTAGATTCTAGATCTTCCGTAGAGATTATGGAATTATTTACGAAATTAAATAGAGAGAATGAAAATACAGTTATAATAGTTACCCATGAACCAGAAATAGCTGAATTTACTGATAGAGTAGTAACATTTAAAGATGGGCATATTATAAGTGATGAATTTACGAAAAAAGGAAAAGAGTTTAGAAAAAATAAAAATATACAGGATGCACCTCATGAAAATAAAAATAAGGGGGTGGAGTAATGCTGTTAATTGAAAATATAAAGTTAGCCTTATCAGCAATTAAAGTAAACAAAATGAGATCATTTCTAACTATGCTTGGCATTATAATAGGAATAAGTTCTGTAATAGCCATAACATCCATTGGGGATAGTGCTAAGGGAGCAGTAAGTGAAGAATTTGAAGGGTATAATGCCTATATGTATTTGATGGTAAATTGGGAAATGACCGAAGATGGTATCATGGAAGATGACCTTTTCTATGAGGATGACATAGAAGCATTAAAAGCAAGATTTCCAGAAGACATAAATTATGTGGCACCTTCTTCAAGAGCAAGTAGTGAAACAAAAGTAGGACGTTTAAAAGGAAATTTAAGTTTAAATGGAGTTTCGACTGATTATTTTAGATATGATAAAAGTTTAAAGTTGATACATGGAAGAGGTATAAATAAAAGTGATGTAGCGGGAAATAAAGATGTAATAGTTATAGATGCTAAGGCTGCTAAATACTTCTTTAATAAAGAAAATGTAGTTGGAGAAACATTACCAGCAACAATACTAGGAAACCAGATAGATTTAACGATAGTTGGTGTTTATAGTAAGGAAGAATCAGTATTCTCTGGATTAGAAACATCAGGTAATTATTCTTGTTATATACCTTATACAAAGGCAATGAATCCTGGAGAAGGAACTTCTTACCTAGAAATATATGCAAATGAAGATAAAAATCAAGATGCTATGGCACAAAATTTTGCAACATACATGACTAGAGTAAAAGATAAAGACGAGGGTTTCTATAAAGCTGAGACTGCAGAATCACAATTGAGTATGATAAATAAGATTTTAGGAATTTTATCTATAGCAATAGGTGCCATTGCAGCAATATCTCTGCTAGTAGGAGGTATAGGTATCATGAACATTATGCTGGTATCTGTAACAGAAAGAACAAGAGAAATTGGAATTAGAAAATCCCTTGGTGCTCAAACAAAAGATATATTAACACAATTTCTAATAGAGGCTATGATTCTTTCAGTAATAGGAGGAATAATAGGAACAGCGTCAGGTATAGGGATAGCAGCATTGGGTATGAGTTTAGTTAAAGTAAGTATTGTTATAAATCCTATAGCAATATTAATTGCAGTAAGCTTTTCTGCTGTTGTTGGAATTTTCTTTGGAATATTCCCTGCAAGAAAAGCAGCTAAATTAGATCCAATTGAAGCACTTAGATATGAGTAAAAAAACAACCCTATAAATAGGGATTTAAGCCAATAAAAAAACAAAATTGATCATAACATCCAACGAGGACGATAAGTTGCTTAAAACGCAATATAAAGCCTCGTTGGTGTTTTTTTTTATCTTTATTCATTCAAATAATTTATTTTTCTTATCTATAGTAATTTTACTAGTTTTTATAAAAATTTAGTATTATTTTTATTTATAATTTTTTCTTTAATTTATTAATTGAGGAAATTGCATAATTCCTCAAGCATTGAAAATTTAATATAAAATCCTA
>DAMCXN010000013.1:24022-60716 GCA_032096995.1 Aminipila sp. | reverse complement strand
AGGATCAAACTCTTTATTAAATGGTATCTTACTCGTCTTTATTCCGCATTTCTGCTAAAAATAAATCTGAGACAAAATCAAGTTTGTTTCAAAACTCATTCAAACGCTTCGCGTTTGCTAATCTATTATTTATGCAAAACATAAATCCTAGAATTATTGTTGTTTTTAAAAGAATTGTACGTTGACTTCCAAAACAAGTTTGGTTATCTTACCAATCACTTTTGTGATTGCATTTGTACTTTAGTATCTGAGAACAACTTAATGTTCTCTTGACTAATTCTCTACACTATGAAGTTTTCAATGTTCATGCGCTTCTGCGACTATGTCGTCAGCGCCGTTCCCCGTAAGGAACTTTTATATATTAACACTATAACGCAACAATTGTCAACATCTTTTTTCATTATTCTACATTTTTTAACATCATGTTAAATAAATGTACAATTTATGTTAATTAACAACTGTTTTTGCGAAACAGCTTTATTAGATTACCAAAATTATATTTATCTGTCAATAGTTTTTTTATATTTTGTTAATTTAATAATATTTTTGAAAAAATCCATTCACTTTTTCTGTTCTACATTGTTTTATTAATTAATTTATTTAACGATTTGTTTAATATATAAGCATATGAAGTATAACTAATTTAACTTTTGTAAAGAATAAATATATTGTAATATTTAGGTTTATTATAATAACTTCAGGAGGTATTTTAATTGACTATTATTTTATTAAGAACAGTCATTTTGTATTTAATGGTCCTATTTGCAATACGAATAATGGGAAAATCAGAACTTTCAAAGCTATCGCCTTTTCAATTAGTCGTTTTATTTATGCTTGCCGAGTTAGCATCAATGCCTATTGAAAATATCAATTTATCCTTAATAAATGGAAGTACAGCAATTTTTACCTTAATGTTTCTTCAAGTTGCAATTTCCTTTTTCTCTTTAAAATCTGAAAAATTTAAAAATTTCATTACTGGCAAACCTAGTGTTTTAATAGAGGATGGTAAAATTAATGAGGGAGAATTAAAAAAACTTAGGATAAACATAAACGATTTAACTGAACAATTAAGAATAAAGAATGCACCGTCTATCTCAGATGTTTCTTATGCAGTTATGGAATCTAATGGGGATTTGTCAGTAATTTTGAAGCCAGACAAAAAACCTTTAACACCAAGTGACATGGGAATAATTAAGCCAAACGAAATAATGCCATTGGTTTTAATCTGTGACGGTGTTTTATATACAAGCAATCTTAAGAAAATAGGGTGGGATGAAGAATACTTGAATTCTCTTTTATTGCCCATGAATATTTACTCTTATAAGGAAGTTCTTGTGGGATTTTGTGACGAACAAAAAAAATTACATGTGTATCAGCCTGCAGAAGATGGCAAAATTTCAGTTGAGGTGATTATATGAGGTCTTTTTTTATTTCGCTATTTTGTCTTTTAGTTTTAGTTATTGCTTCTTTACTTTACAATAATTATTCTAATGAGACTATTAATTCTTTTATTGATACTATTGAATATGGAGTTTTGGTAGATGTGGAAGCTGAAAATTGGGAACAAGCCCAAAACCAATTCGATGTCTTTGAAGAAAATTGGCATGATTATAAAAAATATGCTTATTTTTTCTTTAGTACAGATAAATTAAACGAGGCAGACTTTAGTATTGCAAGAATAAAATATTATATAAAGTCTAATGATGTCTCTAATTCTTCAGGAGAGTTATCCTGTCTCAAAGAACAATTAAAATCAATTAATGCAAATGAGTTTCTAACATTATCTAATTTATTTTAAAAATAAATTTATATTTATTGCATATAAAAAAAAGCTATGTTATATTGTCTTTAAAAGTAGAGTAAATATTGTGCGTTAAGTGTCATAAGATGGGATGTTGCTTATGAACGAAAAACAACTATTAGTTGGTTTGCGGTACAATATTGCGTCCGCTACTACATAAAGAGACTTATACTCTTTTCTCTTTAATGTGGTTAGTTAACTACTTAAAATTTAATAGAGAAAGGAGTTTTTTTATGCGTAATAATTCAAAGATTATGAAGCTTATTATCATAGGACTATTTATAGCATTAGAAATCATTTTAACTCGATTTTGCTCAATAAATACCCCTATTGTAAGATTAGGTTTTGGTTTCTTACCAGTTGCCTTGCTTGGAATAATGTTTGGACCTGTTTGGGCAGGAATTGCATATGCCTTAGGAGATCTACTTGGAATGATGATTTTCCCTACGGGAGCATACTTCCCAGGGTTTACTTTAACAGCGTTCTTAACAGGATTAACTTATGGCTTTGTCTTTTATAATAAGAATATTAATTATAAAAGAGCATTTATTGCAGCTTTAGTTGTATGTTGTCTATTTAATCTATGCTTAGACACCTATTGGCTGTACATAATTACAGGAAAAGGTATTCTTGCTCTTTTACCTGCAAGGCTTATCAAAGTAGTTTTTGCTATACCTATTCAAACTATATTAATACCATTAATTTGGAACAATTGTTTAAAAAAAAATAGCTTAATTCTATACAAATAAATAACTGAATATAAAAAGGATGGTTTTAACATCATGTTCTAAATTTAGAATTATATATCTTACTAAATTTAAATGTTAAAACCATCCTTTTGTTTTTATCATAAGCATTACTGTATAATTTCATACATTGTAACTGCATCTTCCTTTTTGCAAGATTCCGATAAAAGTAGAACTCTTGCTTTTATAGAACTATTTCCAAATTGAATATGAATAATATCTCCAGGATTCACTTCACTTCCTGGTTTTGCAATTTTATCATTTATAGTTATTCTCTCCTGCTCGCAAGCTTCCTTGGCTACAGTTCTTCTTTTTATCAATCTAGAATTCTTTAAAAATTTATCAATTCTCATATAATTTTTTACCTCTATACCTAAAGTGTATTTTAAGCTTTTTAGTACTATAGAAAGTAAATTTACTTTCTATAGTACTAAAAAAAGGTAACCATAAGGCTACCTTTATAACTCTATAAATAAGCTTATTTGTTTACAGCATCCTTAAGGGCTTTACCAGCCTTAAATACAGGAGCCTTTGCTGCAGCAATCTCAATAGTTTCTCCAGGTTTTCTAGGATTTCTTCCCTGTCTTGCCTTTCTCTGACGAGTTTCAAAAGTACCAAATCCGATTAACTGTACCTTTTCGCCTTTAACTAATGCATCTTCAACACTTGCAACAAATGCATTTACTGCAGTTTCTGCATCCTTTTTTGTAAAACCTGTCTTTTCTGCTACGCTAGCAACTAATTCAGCCTTGTTCATGAATAAAAACCTCCTTAAAATATAAAACGTGACTAAAGTAACTCGAAATTCATCAGCATTAAGCTTTATTTTCCAAACTCTTTGCTATATCCCACAACTTGTCCATTTCTTCTAGAGACATGTCCTCTAGTGAAATACCTCGAGAATTTGCATCCTCTTCGATAAAGCTAAATCTCCTAATAAATTTGTCAGAAGTTACATTTAATGCTTCTTCCGGGTTAATCTTTAGAAATCGAGCAACATTAACCACTGAAAAAAGCAAATCGCCTAATTCTTCAGTAATGCTGTCTTTATCCTCCCTCATACAAACCTCTAACAGTTCTTCAGTCTCTTCTCTTATTTTGTGAAAAGCGCACTCCACATTATCCCAGTCAAAACCAACCTCAGCAGCCTTGGCTTGGACTTTATAACTTCTCATCAAAGCTGGCAATGCTTTAGGAACACTTTCGAGCCTTGATGTGCAATTAATGTTCCCCTTCTCATTTCTTTTCACATTTTCCCATTTTTCAAGGGCTTTGTCAATAGTTTTAACGCTTTCTTTCAAAAAAACATGTGGATGACGCCTTAACATTTTCTCACATTCTCTATTGACAACGCCAATAAAATCAAATTTGTTGTTTTCTTCAGCTAAACTGCTGTGAAATATAACCTGTAGAAGCACATCTCCCAGCTCTTCCTCTAAATTGTCGAAATCATTATTATTAATAGCTTCAATCGTTTCATATGCCTCTTCAATCAGGCATTTTCTAAGACTTTCATGAGTTTGAACTTTATCCCAAGGACATTCTTCTCTTAAAATCTTAACGATTTCAGTTAATCTACTAATAGATTCTTCCTTAGTTTCTGCTTCTTTATACAAGTATTCATATTCTTTCAGTACTTTTTGCTTTTCTTCCATCTTGTATTCCCACCTTTAATTACCTTTTAAACTTATCTATAATCTTAATCAAAGTATTTCCCTTAGGTAATTTAGCTACTTCTTCTTTTTCTATAGATTTAGTTATAAATAGCATAACACAGTATACTGCTCCCGCTATTCCTATAGCAAATAATGTAGCTAAAGCATTTCCTATAAAAGCAAATAAAACTCTATGGGTAAAAATAGCCGCTACTACCATAAATAAGGTAGATACAATAGGTTTAATATAAGTAAGAGTAAAATCAAACTTAGCACCAGTATATTTTTTTACGTCCATTACGTTTAATGTTGCTGCAATGATATATGCTGCAACAGTACCCATAGCGGCACCCTTTATATTTATACTTTCAACTCCGGTTAATGTATAAGTAATAATAACTTTAGCAACCGCCCCAATAAAAAGGTTCCTTACTGGAATCATTTGTTTTCCTACGCCTTGTAAAACTCCCGTTAAGGTTTGTACTGTAGATAGGAAAATAACACCAAAAGCCATAATAACTAAACATGGAGCTGCGCTCATAGCACTTTCCCTTTGCATAGGATAAAGAAGTAACATAATAGGTTCAGCTAATGCCATTAAGCCAAAAGCACATGGCAAGCCAATTATAATAGCCATCCTTAATCCAATTTGAACATTGTCTCTAAGAAAATTCATATCTTTTTGTTTATATGATGCTGCCACAGCTGGAACTAAGCTCATTGCTACAGCTTGAGTAAGTACCTGAGGGAAGTTAATAAGTGGACCTGCCATACCTGTAAGTTGACCATACATACTATTAGCCGCTTCATATGTCCATCCAGTTTCTTGTAATCTTCTCATTACTATACCAACATCTATAGCATTCATTATAGGCATAATAGCAGCACCTATTGTAACAGGAATAGCTATTATAAAAATATTAGTTAAAATAGAACTGCTCTTTTCACTATTATGTTTCTTAGTTCTCTGAATATTATGCTCTAAAGAACTTTTTTTATATAAATAAATTACTATAACGGTTAACAGTCCACCTACAGCACCTGCAGTAGCACCAAACGAAGCTCCTGCCGCAGCATATTCTTTCCCAAATTTCACAAGAAAGTATGCTAAAAATAGTCCTGCCACAACCCTAAAAAATTGCTCAGTTATTTGTGATACTGCTGTTGGCTTCATATTTTGCATACCTTGAAAATATCCTCGATATGCCGCTTGCATAGGAACAAACAATAAAGCTGGAGCTATAGCCATCATAGCAATCTTAGCTCCTGGATTTCCCATAGACCCTACAAGTCTTTCTGCCCCAAAAAAGCATATGGCTGCGGACGTTATACCTATACAAAATAATAAAATAAATGAAACTCTAAAAACTTTATGGGCTTCATAATAATCATCTACTGCAATTCGTTCTGAAACCATTCTAGAAATCGCAATGGGAATTCCTGCAGTAGCTAAAGTTAAAAATAAAACGTATATGGGATATGCAGTCTGATAATACCCCATACCCTCAGATCCAATTAAATTTGCTAAAGGAATTCTAAAACATGCCCCTAGAACTTTTATTATTATACCTGCAATACCAAGTATTACAGCACCTTGAACAAAGGATTTTTTCCCCATCGTCTAAACTCCTTTACAGCTGGCTTAAAATTTTATTAGTCGCTTTTTCTGTCTCGAATATTGTCTTTTCAATGTCTATAGTAGTATATGAACCATCTTTATAAAGTACTTTTCCATCTACCATTGTCATTACAATATCCCCTCCACAAGCAGAATATACTATGTTGTTTGCCATATTATGAACAGGAACAAAATTAGGTCTCATAATGTCCAGAGCAATAAGGTCTGCTTTATATCCAACTGCCATCTTTCCACAGTCATCTCTTCCTTGAGAAATTGCACCTGCTCTTGTTGCAGCATAAATTGTCTCAATAGGAGTTACAGCTGTTGGATCTTGGTATTTTTCTTTAGAGGCAATTGCAAACACTTTCATTTCCTCAATAAAATTTAAACTATTATTGCTTGATACACTATCAGTTCCTATAGCAACATTAATTCCTCTTCTAAGTAATTCAGGAACATTGCAAACACCACTAGCAAGTTTTAAGTTACTTATTGGATTACTTGCTACAGTAACACCTTTTTCTTTTATTATATCCATATCTTTTGGTTCAACCCATACACAATGAGCGGCTGTTGTTTTAGAATCTAATAAACCTAACTCATTAAAATATTGTATAGGTGTTAACCCATTGTGTCTTGATTTGCATTCTTCATGCTCTAATTTTGTTTCTGAAACATGAACATGCATATTTGCTCCAATAGCCTTTGTGTATGCAGCTATCTGCTGGACAGTTTTTGGATTTGAAGTATATTCTGCATGAAGACTCATATCAATTTTTATTCTTCCATTCGCTGCATTATGATAATTTCCATATAAAGCTTTCATTTCAGAAAAACTTTCTAAACCAAATAAATCTGCATTAGAAAAGTTAGTAACACCTCTTCCTACATTATCTTTTGTTCCAACTTGCTCAATAGCACTAACCATATCTTCACAAAAATAATACATATCTGTAGTAGAAACTATACCATATCTAAGAGATTCTGCCATTGCTAGCATAGTTCCCCAATATACGGCTTTGCTATCTAACTTAGCTTCAAAAGGAAAAATTCTATCATTAAGCCAAGCTTGTAAAGCTAAATTTTCTCCATATCCTCTAAGTAAAGTCATTGGTGAATGTGCGTGAGCGTTATAGAACCCACTCATCAATAACTTTCCCTTGCCATCATAGCTTTCTCCATAATCTTCATTTGGCATTTCCTTGCCAATATAATTTATTTTATCGTTTTTTATTCCAACATACATATTCTCTTGTAAGGTTAAATTTTCATCTAAAATTGATATATTTTTAAAAATCATTTGATACCTCCTAAATTCAAACTAATGATATTACATAGCATTATATTATATCATATAGGTATATTTTTTACATCTTTTTTCTAATAGGTTTACTTTTTTTATTGCCATCTTTTATTAATTTTATTTTTTTATAAAGTTTAGTATAAATTTTCCTGTATTACAAACAATATGAATGAAAATTTAGCAAGAATTAAAAAGGTCTTGCATATTAATCCATAATTGTTTAGGAGGAATCATTTATGAAAGCAACAGGCATAGTTAGAAGGATAGACGACCTCGGTAGAGTTGTTATACCTAAAGAGATAAGAAGAATCCTCAGAATAAGAGAGGGAGATCCTCTTGAAATTTACACAAGTAAAGATGGCGAAGTAATTTTGAAAAAATATTCTCCTATCAATGAGCTTAGTCAATTTGCTGGAGAATACGCAGAAACGGCATCTAACGTTTTGGGGAGCACCGTTGTGGTATCTGATACAGATCAAATCATTGCTGTGTCGGGTGGAATGAAAAAGGATTTATTAGATAAAAAAATAGATCACGAATTAGACCGACTTATTCAAAGTAAAAACAGATTAATGGAACAAAATCGAATAGTAGTTCCAATTATTTCACAGGGAGATTCAATAGGATCTATTACAATTCTGCCTAAAGATGATAGTAAAGTTTTAGGTGATGTTGAATTAAAGGCAGCTGAAATTGGAGCATCTTTCCTTGCTCGTCAAATGGAAAGCTAAAAAATCCATTTATCTCTTAAAGAGGGACTGTATCAAAATAAATTAATTACTTGTTATATGTTGATATATAATACTAATTTATTTTAAAACAGTCCCTTTTTATTTTAAAGTTCTATTTTTACTTTTTTTATTTCCTAAAATTATTTTTCTTGCATAACTTCAAGAACCTTAATAGTCTCCGAAATTTTATTATTTTTTTCCATACTGTATTTCACCATAGGCTTTACACCGCCATGTATAAATACTCTCATTCCAAAGTTTTGTGATAATCTTGCATAAGCCTGTGCTTTAAGAGGATTTTCAGGAGCAAAATCAAAAATAATTTTATTTGAATCCTCATGTATTCTTGTAATACATAATTTTTCTGCTAATGAACGGATTCTAGAAACCTTTATTAAATTCATAGTCTCTTTTGGAATATCTCCGAATCTATCAATTAACTCATCAATTATTTCCTCTTCTCCTTCAGCATCTTCCACTACCGCAATTTTCTTATACATTTGAAGCTTTAAAACTTCATCTTCTATATATCTGTCAGGAATATATGCAGTAATAGGAAGTTCTATAGAAGCCTCTTCTCTATTAGGATTTACAATTTCTCCACCTAAAGCTCGAACCGCATCATCTACCAATTTGCAATATAGTTCATATCCTATCATCATCATGTGTCCATGCTGTTCCATACCTAACAGGTTACCTGCTCCCCTTATTTCAAGATCCCTCATAGCAACCTTAAAGCCTGCACCAAATTCAGTAAATTCTTTTATAGCACGAAGCCTTTTTTCCGCAACCTCTGATAGAACTTTATCCCTTTGGTACATTAAGTAAGCATAAGATAGCCTTGTACTTCTTCCTACTCTTCCTCTTAGCTGATAAAGCTGTGATAAGCCCAATCTATCTGCATCAAGAATAATAATAGTATTTGCATTAGGTATGTCTATTCCAGATTCTATGATAGTAGTAGCAACAAGAACATTACTTTCATTGCTTATAAATCTAATCATAATGTCTTCCAGCTCATGTTCATTCATTTGTCCATGAGCAACTTCTACCTTAGCTTCCGGTACGAGTCTATTAATTTCTCCTGCTACCTTGTTTATTCCTATAACCCTATTAAATATAATATAAACTTGACCATCCCTAGCTAGTTCCCTCTCAATAGCAGTTCTAACTAGTTCATCTTCTTGCTCTAAAACATAAGTCTGTACAGGATATCTTTCTTCTGGAGGTTCTTCTATAAGGCTCATGTCTTTTATACCCACCAGAGACATGTGCAAAGTTCGAGGTATAGGAGTTGCTGACATAGTTAATACATCAACGTTCTTTCTAAGTTGTTTTATAGCCTCTTTATGCTGGACTCCAAACCTTTGCTCTTCATCTATAACCAGTAACCCTAAATCCTTAAATTTAACATCTTTAGAAAGCATTCTATGGGTTCCTATAACTAAATCAATAGTACCGTTATCAATCTTAGTAACGATTTCATCTTGTTGTTTATCACTTCTAAATCTACATAGCATTTCTACTTTAAATGGGAATTTTTCAAATCTATCTTTTAAAGTCATATAATGCTGATTAGCCAGTATCGTTGTAGGCACTAAAACTGCCGCTTGTTTACCTTCAGCAACACACTTAAATAGTGCCCTTGCAGCAACTTCCGTTTTACCATAACCTACATCTCCACAAAGCAACCTGTCCATGGCTATAGGTTTTTCCATATCACCTTTTATCTCGCTTATAGATCTCAATTGATCTTCTGTTTCTTGATATGGAAAACTATCCTCAAATTCTTTCTGCCAAACAGTATCTGCTGAAAAGGCATAACCTTTTTCAATTTGTCTTGCCGCTGAAAGCTCTAGTAATTCTTTAGCCATATTAGCAATGGCCGCTTTTGCTTTTGCCTTAGTTTTCTTCCAATCTCCACTTGATAGTTTGTTTATTTTAGGAGTAACTCCATCTGCACTAACATACTTTTGGATTAAGTCCATTTGTTCCACCGGAACATAAAGCATGTCTTCTCCTGCATATTTTATTTTCAAATAATCTTTTTTTATTTTTTGAACAACTAACTGCTCTATACCTAAAAATTTTCCAATACCATGGTTTTCATGAACTACAAAATCACCTTTGTGCATATCAGAAAAAGAATTTATAGGTTTTCCTTGAGTTTTCTTATTTCTCTTTTTTCTCTTCCCTTGCTTATAATTAGTAAAGATATCTCCATCCCAAATATAGCATAACTTTTCCTCAGGGAATTCCATTCCGCCTGTAATGCTTCCTTTTTTAATGGTTATCTTACCTATTAATTGATTTCTGTCTATAAATTCTTTAAGATTTTCAACTCTTTCATCAGTAGAACAGACAATTGTTATTCTATAGTTTTCTTTTATATATCTTTTTAAAGACTCAAGAAGTAGGTCCATTCTACCATTAAAGACTGGACCTTGTTTGCTCACAATACTATGAATCTCTGTCGGTGATATATTTCCCTTTATCCTTTTTTGAAAAGGTGTAAATAAATATATTAATGGTTTTTCATATATCTTATAGTAATCTTTTTCATCCGAAAAGGCATTATAATCTTTTGGTATAACATATCCAGATTCCAAAAGGACCTCAAAATCCATTTTGAATTCTTTCACTTTTGATTCCAAAGACTCGAATACTCTATCGGGATCATCAACCATTATTAAGGGGTCTTTTGTAAAATAATCCCACAAATAAACTGTTTCATCATAAAAATAATGTATATAGTTTTCTAATAACTGAATATTTGTGTTATTTTCTACATATTCAAGTAATTCATTTTTTCTTTTTTCAAGTTGATCAATTTTACGAATTTCTTGTTTACTTTTTTCCTCTTTTTTGTTTAAGCGTTTTATATATGAAGAATAAGCTTTATCTATTTTTTTCGATGCTTTTTTAAATATTTCGCCATCATTTTGTAAAAGTTCTGCTGGAAATATTTCTATTAGGTTTAAGTTCTTTGATGTTCTCTGGGTATCTAAATCAAAAGTCCTAATAGAATCAACTTCTATATCAAATAACTCTATATGGGTTCTCAGAATCTGGAGTAAATACATCAATAATACTTCCTCTAATGCTAAACTGACCTTTTGCATCTACCATAGACACTCTTTCATATCCCATAGCTGCCAGTTTATGCTTAAATGCATCTAAATCTATTTCTTCACCAATTTTTAACTTTATAATATTTTCCTTAAAAAAAGTTATAGGTGCCATTTTCTTTAATGCCGCCGATATAGGAGCCACAATAATGCAGTCTTCTCCTGTTGCCATTGCTTTTAAAATTTTTAAGCGTTCCAGAAGATCATGGTGATTTTTTGCTTCATACCTAAGTAGAATTTCTCCCGCATCAGGCATAACATAAACATTTTTATGTGCAAAAAAAGACAGGTCTTCCCCTAACCTCTTTGCTTTTATCACAGAAGATGTTATAACCAAAGATGGTCCTACATTATCTTTTGCAATATTAGCACAGGTAGGTGCTACCCGCCCCTCTGATATTCCGGATATATTTATGATTTTATTATCATCCATTACCCTTTTCTTCTCCTACAGCTCCTTTTGTATTATATTCATTCATAGCCTTATCTATGCCAAATTCTAAAAAACATTCTATAGCATCAGCTGTATGAACAACGGCTTTTTCAAAGATTTCCTTTTCTCCTTTACTAAAGCCACCAATTACAAAATTTTTTAAATCAGCATTTCCACTTTTACCCATGCCAATTCTAACTCTTGGGAATTTATCTGATTGTAAATCATATACTACAGATCTCATGCCGTTATGAGTACCTGCACTTCCTTTTTTTCTAATTCTTACACTTCCAGTTGGTATATCTATATCGTCATAAATTACTAATAAGTTTTCTATATCTACTTTATAATATTCCATAACTTCACGCACAGAATTTCCACTCAAATTCATATAGGTTTGTGGTTTTACTAGTAAAACTTTTTGGCCGGAGATATTACCTTCTCCGACCAAAGCTTTATGTTTTATTTTTGTTATCTTAATTCCATGCCTGTCAGCCAAATAATCCAAAGTAATGAATCCTATATTGTGTCTAGTGTTCTCATACTTTTTACCTGGATTTCCAAGTCCAACAATCACATACATATTTTTATTTTCCTTATTTTATTTATACAATTAATTATAATTAGTCAAAAAGCTTACTAATTGAATCATTTGTAAAGATTCTCATCATAGCTTCTGCAAATAAAGGTGCTACTGAAAGCACTTTAATTTTATCAATTACTTTTTCTTCAGGGATAGGTGTAGTATTTAAAAGAACAAGTTCTTTTATAGCAGAGTCTGCAATTCTTTCAATAGCTGGACCAGAAAGAATTGGATGTGTAGCACATGCATAAACCTCTTTTGCTCCAAGCTCTTTTAAAGCATTTGCAGCATTAGTAATAGTTCCCGCTGTATCTATCATATCATCTACAAGGATAGCAGTTTTACCTTCAATATCACCAATAATATTCATAATTTCACATTTATTTGGTTCCGGTCTTCTTTTATCTACAATAGCAATTGGTGCATTTAATGGCTGCGCCATGTTTCTTGCTCTTGTAACACTACCGTGGTCTGGTGATACAATAACTAAATCCTCAAGATTCTTTTCTTTAAAGTATTTTACCAAAATAGGCATTCCAACTAAGTGATCCACTGGGATATTAAAGTATCCTTGAATCTGTGCCGCATGTAAATCCATAGTAACTACTCTATCAGCCCCAGCTGCAACAAGAAGATCTGCTACTAATTTTGCTGTAATTGGATCTCTAGCTTTAGCCTTTCTATCTTGACGCGCATATCCATAGTAAGGAATAACTGCATTTATTCTTCCAGCAGACGCTCTTTTCATAGCATCAATCATAATTAGAACTTCCATCAAACTATTATTTACTGGACCGCAAGTAGGTTGTACAATAAAAGTGTCAATACCTCTTACAGTTTCCCATAAATTAGCTGAAATTTCTCCATCACTAAAAGTACTCACTGTAGCTTTACCTAACGGCTTACCCATAATCTTGGCAATCTCTTCCGCTAAAGCAGGATGTGAATTACCTGTAAAAATCTTAAAATCTGAAAATGCTCCGCTCTTCATTTGTTTTCTACACCTCTTTCTGTTTTTCTCAATAGCTTCTTAACCTTAAATAGTATATTTATTACTAAATAAAAAATAAATTTTTATTTTTTTCGTTTTAATAGACCTCTACGCTCTACCCAGCCTTCTATTATTTTTTCTTTAGCACGAGCTACATATAATGACCCCTTTGGAACATTTTTTGTTACTGTACTTCCTGCCGCAATATAAGCACCTTCTCCAACATTCACTGGAGAAACAAGATTAGTATTGCACCCAACAAAAGCACCGTCCTCAACAATAGAACGATGTTTATTCTTTCCATCATAATTTACAAAAACAACTCCACAACCAAGATTTACATCCTTACCCACATCAGAATCCCCAATATAAGTTAAATGAGAAGCCTTTGCACCATCACCCATGCTAGAATTCTTGACTTCAACAAAATCTCCAACTTTACAATGACTTCCAATATTGCTATTAGGTCTAAGATATGCAAAAGGACCAATCTTAGTATCACTACCAACGGAGCTTTCTATAATAAAAGAAGATTGAATATCCGTACGGTCACCAATACTAGAATCTATCAATTTGCTATTCTGTCCGATAACACAATCAGTACCAATTATAACTCTACCTTCCAGTGTAACGCAAGGACAAATTGTAGTTCCTTCTCCAATAATTACATCAGGACCTATGTAAGCAGTCCTAATATCAATAAATTTAACACCATTTTTTAAATGCTTTTTATTGATTTCTAATCGTTGATTTTCAATTTCTAAACATTCTTCAATAGTCATAATATCTGCATTATCTCCTTCTGTCTTTTTCTAAAATAATTTCTGCTACTTTATAAATGTCACCTGCTCCCATGGTTATAACTAGATCTCCATTTTGAGCATTGTTTATAACAAAATTTGCTATTTCTTCAAAATCACTAAAATAGTAAACTTCCTTAGTCGGATTAGCTTTTTTTATTTCATTTACTAATTCTTTTGAACTAATCTTATATATATTTTTTTCTCTTGCAGCATATATTTCAGCCATAACTATTTTATCAGCCTTTGAGAAAGATTCTGTAAATTCATCAAACAACGCCAATGTTCTTGTGTATGTGTGAGGTTGAAATAAGCACCATAAATCTTTGTGAGGAATATTCTGTGCAGCTGAAAGCGTTGCCTTTATCTCTGTAGGATGATGAGCATAATCGTCAACAATTTGGATATTGTCAGAAGTTACGCCTATAACATCAAATCTACGTTGCGTGCCTGTATATTTCTCTAAAGTTGAAACAATATCATCTACATCTACGCCTAATGAATGGCAACATGCAAAAGACGCTAACGAATTTAAGATATTGTGTTCCCCAGGTATAGCTAATTGAATTGTACATAATCGTTTGCCTTTGTAGTTCACATAGAATTGTGGCATTCCAAAGGAATTAAATGTTATATCTGTAACATAATACGTACAGTTTTCATTAAACCCAAAAGTTATTGCATTTGGCAATTCTTTTATTATACCATTTACAAACGGATTTGCTTCATAAGCGATAACCATACCGTCTTCTCCAACAAGTTCTGAAAACTTTTTAAAAGAACTTACAATATGATCTATGTCTTTAAAATAATCTAAATGATCAGAATCTATATTTAAAATAATTTCAATTTTAGGCTTTAAGCTAAGAAAGCTATCCATATATTCGCAAGCTTCCGTAACAAAAAATTCACTTTTGCCAACTTTTACATTTCCTGAAATCTCCGATAAATTACCACCCACCAAAATAGTAGGATCTTTTTGTGCATTTTTTAAAATCAAAGAAATCATAGATGTAGTCGTTGTTTTTCCATGTGTTCCAGACACAGCTATACTATTTTTATACTCTGACATAAGTACCCCTAGAATAGTAGCTCTTGTCACTATTGGTATATTTAATTCCGTCGCTCTTACCATCTCAGGATTATCTTGTGTAACCGCCGCAGAATATACAACTAAATCTGCCCCTTCAACATTCTTTTCTCTTTGTCCCAAAAAAATATGAGCCCCTTTTGCGATCAGACGATCTGTTGTTTCACTTTCTTTCATATCAGATCCTGATACTGTATAGCCTCTTTCAAGTAAAATCTCAGCAATAGCACTAAGTCCTATGCCTCCAATACCTATACAATGTATATGATTATAATCGGATAAATTTATCACTGTTTATGCCTCCAATATATCTTTTATATCTATAAAAACTTTGACAAGTCATACTAAACCCATCATGATTAATTATACCATAAATAGACCAAAAAAATCCCATATTTTAATAAAATAATATATGATTTTATTAGTTTATGTTATAATAATAAAAATGTACATTTTATTTTAGGAGGACATTAATGAAAAGAACTGAACGTGTTGCAGCAATAATAAAAATTTTATCCGATACTCCAAACAAATCTTATAGTTTGACTTACTTTTGCGACCTATTTGGAGCCGCTAAATCTAGCATAAGCGAAGATTTACAAACTGCAAAGCAAACACTTCAGTCAGTAAACCTGGGGATTATTCAAACAACTTCTGGGGCTGGAGGTGGAGTAAAATACATGCCTTATATTTCTGATGAGACATGTAAACAACTTCAAGAGGAATTATGTGACAAACTTAGGGATGGCAGCAGAATTCTAGGCGGCGGTTTTTTATATACATCTGACATTATGTTTAATTCAAATTTAGTTAAACAAGTAGCAACTGTCTTTGCTAGGAAATTTCAAGATTACAAGGCAGATTATATAGCAACTATTGAAACAAAAGGCATACCTATTGCAATTATGACTGCTCACATGTTAAATCTACCCATGATAGTTATAAGGCGTGAAAGTAAAATTTCTGAAGGTTCAACTCTAAGTATAAATTACTTTTCAGGCTCATCTGATAGAATCCAAAAAATGTCTGTTTCAAAGCGAGCAGTAGAACCAGGTTCCAAAGCAATTATTATAGATGACTTTATGCGTGCTGGTGGAAGTGTTAAAGGTATAACAGATATATTAAACGAATTTGATGTGGAAATTGTTGGTACAGGTGTAGTTATTGCTTCTACAGAACCAGGAAATAAAAAAATACAAGATTACTGTACTTTATTATATCTAGGAAAAGTGGACGAAAATACCAAAGAAATAGAAGTTTTTAGCAATTGTCAGATTTTTTAAAAAATACTTATTTTTTCGTCAAAACCCCTTGTATTTTTTTAGGTGTTAATGTATAATACTGGCAAATATCTATTTTTTGATAAAAATGCGCAGCATATAGGTTTGTGGCATGAAAGGATGGTGACCAGATTTGAATATTACTGATGTAAGGGTTCGTAAGGTTAATGATGATGGGAAAATGAAGGCTGTTGTCTCTGTAACTTTTGATGATGAATTTGTGGTGCACGATATAAAGATTATCGAAGGACAGAACGGCTTATTTATTGCTATGCCTAGCAGAAAAATGGGCGAAGGTGATTTTAGAGACATTGCTCACCCGCTTATTTCTGAAACCCGAAACAAAATAAAAGATGCAATCTTTGCAGAATACGAAAAAGTTCTTGAAGAAAAGATTGACTCTACACCTGCTGAGTAATATTTCAGTACAGGTTACATAGTTTTTTTATTGAAATTTTAGAGGAGCATTTATTCATTTTTTTGTTTATTGCCTCCTCTTTTTCTTTTGTATACTAAAAAAACCGGACTACCGGTTCTTTTAGCTTTATCATTTATTTTTATAACTTTGAGGAAGTTATCTCTATATAAAAAGTAAAATTTCTATTTTTAAAGATTCAAACTAAATTCTTGCTATTGCAACATCTTTATTTTGAATAGATTTCAAAGTGTTGTATTGTTTTTCAATATAATCAGCAACATCTTTTTTATCTGCTTTTACTCCACAATCTGCTAAGTCTTTACACATTGAGTCTGTATATGTGCGTAAAACTTCCTGTAGAGTCATTAATGTAGTTACCCCTGTAGCACAAATATGTGCAAAACAGTGCTTGTAAGCATTATTCATATTTCTTTTCATTTTTTACCTCCATAATTTATTTTCATCTTTTATATTTTAAACACTAAGTTTATTTCTTTCTTTGTCATTATATATAGCAATTGTCGTGCCAAGATATACTTTTATATTACATTTTATATAACCATCTCTTCTCTCCCCTTGAATTTAATGGGTTTATAATTGTTTGTTTAATAATAAAAACATTATAATTTATTTAATTTATATAATAAGTTCTTAACTTAGAAACATAAAACGTATAAATACTTCTTTATTCATAACTTTCGAATCGATATCGATTCATTTTTTGTTCGTATGAATCGATATCGATTCGCATACTTTGATTATTTTGCTTTTTTCATAGATTTAGTATAAATTTAGTTGCTTTTTTTATATTTTTATGGTATTTTTGAATCGATATCGATTCACTACAAGTATGTCAAGTTAGCAAATTAATAATATAGATTAAGCAAACTAATTTCAAATATTTAATTTAAGGAGGTTATTCTATTATGATAGATACTTTTGGGATCAGTAGAGTTATAGAACCAAAAGGTGCTATTCCAGTAACAGCTTGGAAAATAGATAACAAAAAAGAAATCAGTGAAAGAGAAATTAGAATTAATACTAAATTAATTCATATGGAGAAAAGTAGTTTTGAACAAGTATGCTATGAATGTGGATATGACGAAGAAAGAATTAAAGCAAAAATATTTGATATTGTGCAAAAACGTGGAAAATTACATAACCCTTTTACCGACAGCGGCGGAATGGTTTTTGGAACAATATCAGAAATAGGCAAAGTTTTTCACAAAAATAGACCAAATTATAAAGTTGGTGATAAGGTTCTATGCAATACAACTATCACTTCTGTACCTGTTTTTATAGAAAAAATAGAATCTATTGACTATAACTACGGGGAGCTTATTATAAAAGGTTATACTATATTATTTGAAAATTCTCCAATGTTTATAAAACCAGATGGTCTAAATCTTAATTACACCATGACAACACTAGATGAAGCTGGTTCCATTTACTCTATAAATACTATGGTGAAACCTGGAATGAGAATTCTCATAATAGGAAAAGATCTTGTCTCTACAATGGCCTATTTAGGTTCAGTAAAAAAAGCTCTTGGGAACAACTGCTACATTCTTACTATTATGGATAATGAGGCTTGCGGAAGTCTATCATATGAGCAAGTAGAAAGAACCATTTTAAAATATGCAGATCGTTTCAGAATTGTAGATATAACGAATCCAATTGATACCGTAGATGAAATTATGCATGAAGATTCTGAGCTTATGGATTTTACTATAAACTGTGAAGATCTGTCTGGTTCAGAAGTCCTTAGTGTTTTAATGACAAAAGCTAAGGGATCACTATATTTTACAAACCTAAAAAATGGATACAGCCGAGCAATACTTGTAGCCGAAAGTATGGGAAAAGAAATAACAACCTACTCTCTTGATCAGTATTATGAAGGTTATGATACTTTTACAATAGATTTATTAACTGAAATGCGTAATGATTTAGATGAAATTAACAAACTATATAGAAATAGTAGTGAATTTAATACATTTGGAGATAAAGTAACTGCTCAAATGAATCTGAACAAAGCAAATAGTATTGATGATTTTATTTTTGCTAGTCCTGTCACAAAAGCTTTAACGGATCAGGTAATAAATATAGCTAAATATGATTGTAACGTTATCATACAAGGAGAAACTGGTGTTGGTAAAGAAAAAATATTAGAGTTAATTCATAAAAACAGTAATAGAAACTCTAATTCTTGTATAAAAATTAATTGCGCTACAATACAAGAAAACTTAGCTGAATCAGAATTTTTTGGTTATGAACCCGGTTCTTTTACAGGAGCACAAGCAAATGGAAAAAAAGGTTATTTTGAGTTAGCTAATAACGGAATACTTTTTCTTGACGAGATAGGCCAACTTCCCCCTTCCCTACAATCAAAACTTCTTAGGGTTATTCAAGAAGGCAGCTTCTATAGAATTGGAGGGACTAAGCAAATAAATGTGAATGTTAGAGTCATATGCGCCAATAATATACCTCTACAAAAACTTGTAGAACAAGGTAAATTTAGAGAAGACCTATATTATAGACTAAATATTTGTAGCATTGATGTTCCTCCTCTTAGAGATCGTCGAGAAGATATATGCTGTCTAGCTGACGAATTCCTTCATAAATATAATAAACAGTATGGTATATGTAAAGAATTAACCAGCAACGCTTTAAAAAGATTAGTTAAATATGATTGGCCTGGAAATGTAAGAGAATTAGAAAATAAAATGCATAGAATCATAATTAATAGTAATACAAATATTATTGATATAGCAGACGTTGATATGATCATAAATGAAAGTGTATACTCAAATATAGTATTTGATTTAAAAAAATCTTTCAATAATTCAATAAACATAAATTTTACAGATATAATAGAAAGTCAAGAAAAAAAGTTATTGGAATATGCATTAAAAAAAGAAGGAAGTACCAGAAAAGCCGCTTCTTTTTTAAATATAACTCAAGCTCAATTAATGCGAAAAAAGCAGAAATATGGGCTTTAAAACTATTTACTATATAATTATGTAAATGAACTCAATCAAGTTATTAAATACTTATAAAAAATCAATAATAAGATTGGAAGTTTATTTATAATATGTTTTAATATTGTTAGGATAAAAAAATAAATGGGTAAATAGAATATATTAGTTTGGTGGAAAGGATATATTATTATGAAAAAAGTAATAATTATAGGAAATGGACCTGCAGGGATTTCTGCTGCGTTATACACAATTAGAGCAGGAATAGAGACAATTGTTATAGGAAATGGACTTGGCTCTCTAGGGAAAGCCGATAAAATTGAAAATTATTATGGTTTTGAATACCCTATCTCTGGCTCTAGACTAGTAGAAAACGGAATTGCTCAAGCTAGACGATTAGGTGCAAAAATAATAAAAGATGAAGTAGTTGGAGTCAGTAATATAAATAATACAATGGAACATAACGAACCTAATAATACATTTTTAGTACGTACGGTTAAAAACGAATATTCATCTGATGCTATTATTTTAGCAACTGGATCATCACGTAATGCTCCACCTATCAAGGGCCTAATTGAATTAGAAGGTCAAGGTGTAAGCTATTGTGCTATTTGTGATGCTTTTTTCTATAAAGGCAAAGATATTGGGGTTTTAGGAAGTGGAGAATATGCACTAAACGAAGTAAACGAATTACTTCCAATTGCAAATTCAGTTACTTTACTTACAAACGGAGCAGAACCTACTGTTGATTTCCCTAAAGACGTAAAAATACAAAAACAGTCAGTTTCTAGCCTAAATGCAGGACCATCTAATCCTTTATTTGGAGGCCCTGGTCCCCTTGAATCAGTAACATTAAATAATGAGAATAAACTCAAATTAGATGGCATTTTTGTAGCCTATGGAACAGCTGGAAGTTCTGCACTAGCAAAAAAAGTAGGAGCCTTTACTGAAGGAAACAAAATTATAGTAAATCCTGATATGTCTACTAATGTTCCTGGCCTTTATGCTGCTGGAGATTGTATAGGTGGTTTATTGCAAATTTCAAAAGCTGTAAGTGATGGAGCAATTGCAGGAACTTCAGTAATTAAATATCTAAGATAAAAAATAATAACTTTAGTGATAAAGTCACTGAATATGGGTATAAAATATAATATACTCAAAGCATAAATTAATTCATTATGAACGTAAATAAAAAAAGTGAGGAGAATAAATATGTCAGTATTAACAGTAACAAAGGAAAATTTCCAATCAGAAGTTATGGAGTCAGAAAAGCCCGTATTAATTGATTTCTGGGCATCATGGTGTGGTCCATGTAAAATGGTTTCACCTATAGTAGATGAAATAGCTGAAGAAGTTTCAAATGCAAAAATTTGTAAAGTAAATGTTGATGAACAGCCTGAACTTGCTAGTGCTTTTAAAGTAATGAGCATACCTACTTTAGCTGTTATTAAAGAAGGTAAAGTAACTAACGTTGCAGTTGGCGCTCGTCAGAAAAAAGATATTGTATCAATGTTAGATGAATAGTCTATTTAATGTAAACATAAAAAGAAGCATCTCATATTTATGAAATGCTTCTTTTTTTACTATTTTGTAAAATTATCAAAGTAACCTTGTATATATACAATAGGAGTTCCCTTATCGCCACTTCCTGATGTCAAATCACAAAGTGACCCAATTAAATCTGTCAATCTTCTTGGTGTAGTTCCCTGAGCTACCATTGAATCACCTAAATTGCTATCTTTATTTTTAATATATTTAGAAATTGCTTCCTTGAGTTCATCCCCACTTAAATCAGCAAAATCATTATCAGCTAGATATTTAATCTTTACTTCATTAGGTGTGCCTTCAAGTCCTTCTGTATATCCTGGTGATACCACAGGATCTGCCAATTCCCAAATTTTTCCTACTGGATCTTTAAAAGCTCCATCTCCATAAACCATAACTTCAATAGTTTTCCCTGTTTTCTTCTTTATATCTTGCTGTATCCCTTTTACAAAATCAGTGCAATCATTTGGGAATAATTTTATGGTTTCCTCTGTTGCTTTGTTGGATCCTAAAAGACCATATTTATTATTGAAACCACTTCCTGATACACTTTCAGTAAGTATATCATCTAAGCCCAAAACTATATTTGCTCCAGCTTTTTTTAATATCCTCTTAGTTCTATTTCTGGTATGAATGTCGCAAGCTAGAACATTTTTAGTATAATTAAGAATATGCTTTGGATTATTTGCAAAAATAATCTCCGCCTCCGCACCTTCTTCTTCTATTAATTTTTTATAATAATTTACATAATCCATACCTGTAAATGTATGTTTAGACCTGCCAAAATAGCTTTCAAACTGTTCTTGAGTTAACACATCTTTATATGGATCAATATTTTTTTCATCAAGTAGGTCTATATCTATTAAATGATTTCCAACCTCATCGCTTGGATAACTAAGCATTAGAATTACTTTTTTAGCCCCTTTTGCTATGCCTCTTAAACAAATAGCAAATCTATTTCTACTCAAGATTGGAAATACAATTCCTATATCTTCTCCACCTAACTTCTGCTTAACATCTTCTGCTATTTGAGATGTCGTAGCATAGTTACCCTGAGCTCTTGCAACAACAGCCTCTGTAATAGCAAGCACATCTTTATCTCTGACTTGAAACTCTTCCATAGAAACTGCATTTAATACAACATCTACCACCATTTTTTTCAGATCATCGCCTTCTCTAATAATCGGTGCTCTTAAACCTCTAGAAACTGTTCCAACTACTCTTTCCATCGTCAACTTCCTCTCTTTTTTCCCATCTTCTAACTAATGATATTCACACACATCATTATAACACAATTCCTATATTTATCCAGAGTATCTTAAACCATCATAGTTATAATTCTAAAGGCGAATAAAAGGCTGCTAATCCACATAATACTAGGTACCTCTTTACCTTTTCCAGATAAAACTTTTAGGATAACCCAACTTAAAATTCCAAACATAATACCATTTGCAATTGAATAAGTAAATGGCATCATTACAATAGCAATAAATCCACCTATAGAATCCGCCACATCATCATTAAAATTCATTTTCTTTACTGAACCCATCATTAACAGACCTACATAAATTAATGCCGGAGCAGTTGCGAAACTTGGTATAGCTAAAAAGATTGGGGATAAAAATAAAGCTATAATAAAAAATCCAGCTGTTGAAACTGATGTTAACCCCGTTCTGCCGCCTTGTCCTACTCCTGCACAACTTTCCATATAAGTTGTAACTGTAGAAGTACCCATGCATGCACCTACAACAGTACCTATAGCATCAGACATTAGTGCCCCTCTAGCTCTTGGTAATTTACCATCCTTATCTAACAAATTAGCATTATCGGCAATACCTATTAAGCCACCAACAGTATCAAATAAGTCCACAAATAAAAATGAAAAAACTATTACCGCAAACTGTAAAAAATTATCCATAATAAAGCTGAAATCAAAGGCAAACATAGAGGGTGCTGGAGGAATAAAACTTATTCCCTGCAAGTTAGGAAATACAGAATAATGTCCAAGTTCAAAATCTACTTTATACCATCCTATGTACTGTGCAACCATACCTAGTCCCCACGTAGATAAAATCCCCCATAGTATAGGGCAAATCACTTTGTAATGTTGCAATATACAAACAATTAAAAATCCCAAAAACGCTAAAGTAAAAGGTGCAGAGGGAACATTGCCCAAGTCAACTAAAGTTGAACTGTTTGCAACAACAATACCTGCATTACTTAATCCAATTAAAGTAATAAATAGCCCAATACCTACAGTTATTCCATATTTTAAATTTTGTGGTACACCATTTATAAGTGCCTCTCTAAATTTACAAACAGATAATAAAATAAAAACTATGCCCTCTATAAGAACTGCTGTTAAAGCTATTTTCCAAGGATCATTTATTCCCTGTTGAGCTAAAGGTATGCACACTGAATAAGTAAAGTATGCATTGAGACCCATTCCTGATGCAAGAGCAACCGGATAATTAGCAAAAAAGGCCATTATTAATGTGGCTATTGCAGCTGATACTGCTGTCGCTGTAAAAACTGCTCCACTATCCATCCCTGCATTAGCTAACATACTTGGATTTACTGCCAAAATATAAGCCATAGATAGAAAAGTTGTAGCACCAGCAATTATTTCTGTTTTTACATCCGTTTTCTTTTAATCTAAAAAACTTTTCCATTTAATTTCCTTTCAAATTTTATAAATAAATTTCCAATATACCCTTACCGATTTTGCATGAAACTATTAATTTTGTCAATACACATAATTATACGAGTGTGGTATACTGTGATAAAAAATACTATTTATTATATCATTATATTTGGCATAATAGGAGGGCTTAAATTGTCAAAATTTATGGATAATTTTGGAAATATTATTTCGAACTTAGTAACCTATGTTACAAAAATATTTGGTTATATATTTCAATGGCTTACAGAACATCCAGCAGAAATTTCAGATTGGTATGTTAGCATAGTACGATGGATTTTTCCTATATTGGCTTTAGGAATTCTTTTATCAGTGCTTCATGATATGCTTAAAGTTAAAAATCCAGAAGAAATATGGGGCTATTTAGTATCCCCTGAACTTGGAAACTTTCCTATAAATCATTGGGAATCTACGATAGGTCGTGCTCGTCACTGTGACGTAATTATAAACTTCCCTACCGTTTCAAGAACCCAATGTTCTCTTATACGTGACGATAATGGAAAATGGAAAGTTTTTAACTTATCACAAAAAAATCCAATCATTTGTAACGGTCAACAAGTCAAGGATTTTTCATGGATAAAACCTGGTGAAACCCTCATTTTAGGTGGTGTAATACTTACTTTGCAATCAATATCAAGAGAACAGCAAGAAAACCAGCAAAAAAACAGATTAGCACAAAGTCGTCCTGCCCCACCATGGGATTCTTTTTTTATGCTGTCGATTTTTCAAATATTAACAGCTATTCAGTTAATAATTACTAGACCCGAATATTCAAAAGTAATAATTTATTGCATGGGGTTTTTACTAATTATCATGTGGTCCTATGTATTTTTTTCAAAAATTGTAAAACGTACAGGCTTTGAACCAGAAATACTCGCTTTTTTTGCATGCACATTAAACATAGCGATTACTGCTTCATCTGCACCACAATCCTTAGTAAAACAAACTTCTGCCATTTTATTAGGTATTGTACTGTTTATAGCTTTAGGATGTTATTTACGTGACTTAAACCGTACCATTCGAGCTAGACATTTTATGGCTTTAGCTACAGTACTCCTTCTTTTAATTAACTTAATTTTTGGTTCAGTCATACATGGAGCACAGAATTGGATTTCCATAGCAGGTATTTCATTTCAACCTTCGGAATTAGCTAAAGTATTTTTTATTTTTGCTGGATCCGCTACCCTAGATAGGTTATTTGTAAAAAGAAATCTATGGGGGTTTATGTTACTCTCTGGATTTTGTTTAGGATCACTTGCTATAATGAGTGACTTTGGAACTGCTGCAATTTTCTTTGTGGTATTCTTGGTAATAGCTTTTCTCCGTTCTGGAGATTTTGCGACTTTATCTTTAATATGCGGTGGTGCTATAGCTGGTAGTGGTTTAGTTTTAAGATTTAAACCATATATCGCTTCTCGTTTCTCAGTTTGGGGACATGCTTGGCAACATGCTACAGGTTCTGGATTTCAACAAGTCCGTACTATGTCTGCTGCCGCTAGCGGAGGTTTAATTGGAGTAGGTGCTGGTAATGGTTGGTTACATAATGTTGCAGCTGCAAATACAGATTTAGTTTTTGGTATGTTATGCGAAGAATGGGGACTTATAATAGCACTTTTATCAGTAGCTATTATTGTGACTTTGTCTATATTTGCGTATAGAGTTACTAAAACTGGACGTTCTGCCTTTTATACTACGGCGGCATGTGCTGCAACATCACTTTTAGTATTTCAAACTATATTAAATGTTTTTGGTTCTGTGGATTTACTTCCTTTGACTGGTGTAACTTTTCCTTTTATTTCTTGTGGAGGTTCCAGTATGATAAGTTCTTGGGGTTTATTAGCATTTCTAAAAGCTGCGGATACAAGACAAAATGCAAGTTTTGCAGTTCGAAGCCTTCCCGTTATAAATGAGGCAAACACTTCATCAGAATATGCAGATTCTAATGAATATTATTATGATATAAATAACACTGAAGAAAGAGATCATCAAGATGAAATTGAATCTTTTTTCAAAAAATTTGATGAGCTAGAAGAAGAAAAGGAGGAATACAGAAAATGAAAAAGATAACATCACGAACTATGATTTGTTTCTTTCTCTCCTTCCTTCTAATCCTAGGAACATTAATATTTACCTTTAAATTTTTTACTGAAGGAGATAGCTGGGTATCTTTCTCAGCAAACAAACATTTGTATACTGATAATGTATTAAATAAAGGAAGAATTTTAGACGATACAGGCGTTATACTTGCCAAATATGATACTAACAATAATAAATGGAGTTATTCGAAAAATGTCTATATTCGAAAAGCCACACTTCACGCAGTTGGTGAACCAACCGGCATGATAGGAACAGGAGCTTTAACCCGTTTTGCTGATAAGTTAACAGGCTATAACTTAATTACCGGAGCTAAATCCATTTTGCCTATAGGCAGAGACTTATACTTAACCTTAAATGCAGATGTATGTGAAGCTGCTTATAGGGCTCTAAACGGGCACAAAGGTACTGTAGGAGTATATAATTATAAGACAGGTGAAATTATATGTATGGTAAGTGCTCCAACTTACGATCCTGAATCTCCTCCTATTATAAAAGATGGAGATGAAAATTACGATGGTGTTTATATAAACAGGCTACTTTCAGCAACCTTTATCCCGGGATCTACTTTTAAATTGATTACGGCAGCAGCGGCTCTTGAAAATATTGATGATATAGAAAGCAGAACATTCCATTGCGATGGTAAAATCAATATAGGCCAACAAATCGTAACATGCCCACACGCCCATGGGGACTTAACTTTTGATGAAGCTCTTGCAGATTCTTGTAACTGCGTTTTTGGGCAACTAGCTGTTGAACTAGGAAGTGACCAAATGGAAAAGTACGCCATAAAAACTGGGCTTACTAGTGGTATTTCAGTTAATGGAATCAAAACAGCAAAATCTACTTTTGATTTTAATTCTGACGATGAAGGTAATTTAGCTTGGGCTGGTATAGGTCAGGGTAAAGACTTGGTAAATCCTTGTTCATTGATGCTCTACGTTGGAGCAATTGCTAACGGAGGTACACCTGCAACACCACAGATAATTTCTCATACAGCATTTACAGAAGGAGTTCGAACAAGTTTTTATTTTAGGCATAATGATAAAGAATTGATTAGTGAAGAAACTGCTTCAAAACTAGCTTCAATGATGAGAAATAATGTTATTAGTAATTATGGAAAAGACAATTTCCCCGGGTTAGAAATATGTGCTAAATCTGGCACAGCCCAAAGTGATAGTTCTGATTATGATAATGCCTGGTTTACTGGCTTCCTGCAAGATGATAATCACCCATATGCTTTTGTTGTTTTGGTAGAAGGCGGTGGAAGTGGAAGTAAAGTAGCTGGTAAAGTAGCCAATACAGTTCTTCAATCCGCAGTTAAAAATTGTCATTAAATAAATTAGCAAATAAACAAAGCCCTGTCATTTGTGGACAGGGCTTTTATTTACATTACACAATACTTTGCTAAGTATTCTTCCATTCTTTCTTTCATATTGTCATCAATTACAACTTTTCCATCAATTTCAACATTGTGCATAGTATCTATAATTTCTCTAACTGTTACAAGTGGATAAGTCTTGATTCCAAACTCCTCTTCAATTTCTTGAATAGCAGTCTTTTCTCCTTGACCTCTTTCCATACGGTCTACTGAAATAATCAGCCCTTCAATTTTAACTTTTGCCGCAGCCATTAATTGTGGTAAAGTTTCTCTAACAGCAGTACCCGCTGTAATAACGTCTTCTACCATTAATACTGAATCTCCATCTTGAAGTTTATATCCAACCATTTTTCCACCTTCACCATGGTCCTTTTCTTCTTTTCTATTAAAACAGTAATTAATATCTCTATTAAAATCTCTGGACATAGCAATAGAAGTCGCTACGGAAATTGGAATACCTTTATAAGCTGGTCCAAATAAAGCTGAAATGTCTTTGTTTATTTTACCTTTTTCCATATTTTCAGCTATACAGCTTGCATAAAAATGACCTAGCTTATCTGCTTGCGCACCTGTTTTATAATTTCCTGTATTTACAAAGTAAGGTGTTTTTCTTCCGCTCTTTGTTGTAAAATCGCCAAAGGTCAATACACCTGATTTAACCATAAATTTAATAAACTCTTTTTTATAGCTCATGTCCTTCTCCTTATTATTAATATTTTTACTATTATATCAAAAAATATAAGTCCTGTTTAGGACTTATTTAAATTAATTAAAATTTATTTTGTAATCTCAAATTCTTGTATTCCCATATATCCTGGAGCAATTGAATATTTATTAAATACGATAACAGGGTTACCTTCTTTATTCATATAGAATTGCTGTTCATCATCAATACCTGAGAAACCGCCATTGTCTTCTTCAAAAAACATGTTATCAGAATCCTTTGCACGCTCTGCAATTTGTTCTTTTATCTGCTTATTGGCAATTTCTTTATATTCACTTCCCAATAAATCTCTTAGTGTAAGTGCCTTACTAGTCTTTAAATCATAGTTATAGTAAAACATATCAAAATAAGCACTTGCTAATGTTTCAGTTTTATAAACTTCAAAAGACAAAATATCCTCATTTAAACATTTTACATCATAATCAACATTTATTTCTTGAGGATGATAATCTTCTTCTTTACCCCCTGTTGCAAGAAAAGCTTCTTTGTATTCGTCCATTAGAGCCTTAGTATCATCAACGGCTGCTATAACCTGCTCTTTCACAAGGTTGTTAATTTTGCTTTGAAGTTCTTTATCTTTTAACCCCTCAATTCCTGGGATATTAAGATCTGCTACATAAGCATCATCCTCTTCATAAACCTGTTCTACAGTAAAAACTTTTGCTAAACTTCCTAAAACAGGAACATCTGAAACAGAATTTGCAAATGCCTCATTAGTATTTACTCCTATACCAAATCCCCCTATTACAATGACCATTGCTGCTGCTATGCTTATAATTTGTTTTTTCATATTTCTACCCCTTTTTCTTCTTACTTTTGAAAATTTTTCTTGCAATAATTCTTTCTCTGCAGTATTTATACTATTTTGAACGGCTTCAGATAGTTGTTCTGGAATTTCTTCAGGAGATAAAGTTATTTCACGTTTTCTCTTTCGCAATTCATCCATACAATTGTTTACTAATATCTTACAAAACCAAGGTTTTATACCCTTTATATCCTCAATCTTTTCCCATGATTTTATTGCCTTATAAACTGTCTCTTGAACCATATCAAGCGCTATTTCCTGATTCTTTACATAACTGTAAGCAAGCCGATATATGCTCTGTTGATTATCTTGTATAAAATCAATTAAAGAAACATATATCTTATTTTCTAATGTCGACATTCTTTTCTCGCCTCCTTACATTAATATAACGATATAGACTGACAAAAAGTTTCAAAGTTTTTAAGAAATTTTTATTTTTTATTATATAAGTATTTAAGCTTTCACACAACCCAAATGTAAATACATATATTAACTTAGATAATAGAAAAGAAATGAGGTTTTTTTATGTTAGAAACTAACAAGAGTCCAGCGCTACAAATAGCACAAATACGAAAAAATTTTAAAAAGGATACAGAAACAGATACATTAAAAAAATTGGATACTATTGAAGATGTAGTTGAAGCTATGGACGAAGCACCTACTGCTGATGAAAATTATACTTATGGAATGCCAAGGGTTGTCCCAAATCCTCCTAATCTTAGAGTTCCTGCAAATCCATTATTTTCCCAAGAATATAGTGAGGTAATTACCTATAGTGATTTACAATATTTAAACTCTTTTTATAAAACACAAATAGGGCATTATGTAAGTGTTGAATGTTTTGTAGGAATAAACGATCTCCTTGTACGGGACGGTTTTCTAATAGGCGTTGGCATGGATTATATCGTATTACAAAATCCAGCAAATCAAAACATAACAACTGTAGATGCTTGGAGCATAAAATTTATGAATATTTATTATGAGTCAGCCGAATAAATAAAAGTTGGGCTATAGTGATAAATAAAGCATTTTTATTTATTCCTATAGCCCTTTTTCTCCATATTCATAAAAAAATATATTTATTCCATATCTTTATAACATAAATACCAATCACTACAAACTATTCCTAACTCTTCAGCATCATTTTTTCTTTCCAATAATTCATCATAAGTCTCAGGTACTGGAAGTATCAATGGGCTTCCAGGTTTCCAATTTGCAGGCGTAGCAGCATGTTCTGCATCACTAGTCTGAATAGCTATTAATAATCTTAGTATTTCAGGAATATTTCTACCATTTGCCATAGGATAAATCAATATTGCCCTTATCTTCTGATCTGGATCAATAATATATACATTCCTTAAAGTCTCTTGCCTACTTACATCTGGCGAAACCATTCCATAAAGTCTTGCAATATCTCCAGTTCTATCTGCTATAACTGGAAAAGGTACTTCTATTCCAGTCATCTCTTGTATTGAATTCACCCAAGCTAAGTGTGAAGAATTACTGTCTATACTTAATCCTAGAAGCTGTGCATTTCTATCTTCAAATTGTTTATTAAGCTGAGAGAATCCTATAAATTCTGTTGTACAAACTGGTGTAAAATCTCCAGGATGGCTGAAAAATACTACCCATTTTCCTTTATAATCAGAAAATTTAATTGGTCCAAAAGTAGTATCTGCTGTAAAATCAGGGGCTGTCATGCCAATATTCAAACGGTTTTCCATTGTAAAATCTATACCCTCCTTATGTAATATAAGTAAAAACTATAACACTTTTATATACAAACATATGCTTATCATGTCAGCAATATTACCTTAAAGGATGTTTTTTTATATTGAATATGCTATACTGTTAAAAGCTTTTTTTATGCAAAAAACTAGTTAAGGGGGGATTTTAAATGGATTTAAAATACAATAAATTAAATAAGAAAGCAAAAAATTGTATGAGACTTTCTTCTATTATAGGATTTATAATATTAGCGTGCATTTTAGGTATAGCTATAGGTATATCTGGTACTATGGATATAAACATTCCTTACTGGGTAGATATTATTTTGATAGCACTTTTATTATTTAATATCATTAACATTATATTTGCACCAATGATAAGGTATAAGCGTTATAAATATTATATAGATGAAGAAAAAATAATAGTAATTGAAGGACTTTGGTTTATCACCAAAGAAATAGTTCCAATCGAACGTATACATCAGATTTCCATTGAAAGAGGACCTATTGATAGGATTTATGGACTTAGCAAAGTTGTTGCTACAACTGCAGGAGATACTATTTCTATACGATTTTTAGAAAATGAAATTGCAGAAAATATTGCTGAGAATCTTCAAATTAGAATTGGTACTATTGTAAAAGCACAAAGGAGTGAAAACAATGCCTAAAGTTAGATGTCACTTCTTTTCTGTAGTAATGAAAACTTTTAAATCAATCTGGTATCTTATTGCCATGTTTGTATTTAATTTTTTAGATAATTTAAAAGATATACACATGCAGTCTATACCTTCAAAATCAGGGATAGTTAGCTTAGTAATTATCTTTTTAGTAATACTATTAATTTTTATATTTAATCTATTAAAATGGTGGAATACTAAAATATATATAGAAGATGATACCTTCATTTTAGAAAGAAAACAGATTTCTCAAAATAAAATCACAGTTAAACTTTCTAGTATTTCTACTGTAAATTTACAACAAAATGTATTTGAAAAAATCTTTGATTTATATACTCTTCAGTTTGATATAAACTCTTCTGCAACTGCAGATAAAACAGACTTTAATTTAGTATTTAATGATAAGACAGCCTTTGATTTTAGAGATTATATACTTTCATATCTGGATAAGCAAGACTCTAAAAAAAATGTGGAGAATAACAACAATAAGGGAGCTGATAGTTCTGATTATTCCTCTGCTAAAACAAGTGAACCTCAAACACTTATTAGTTTTAGATTTAAAGATGTAATTCAGCACTGTATATTAAGTTTTTCACTTTTAGGGGGAATATATGCTCTAGGTGTTATTGTCGCTGCCATATGGGCTTTTAATGCTACTGACAGAGGTTTTAGCGACATACTACCTGCGATATTTTCTTTAATGGTTGCTGTAGTTCCCATATTATATAAAAGTGTTAGTGCATTTTTTTTATATCACAATTTTATTGTTAAAAAATCTGGTGATAAACTTATCATATCATACGGTCTTTTTACAACAAAACAGTATACTCTACCCTTAAATAAAACTAATGCATTAGTAATCCGCCAACCATTTCAAGCGAGATTTCTTAAACTTTACTATGGTGAAATTTTAAATGTTGGTATGGGAGATGAATCCGAAAGTGATTCTCCGTTATTTTGCCTCTTAGTAAAAAAAGACGTTATAGAATTAATCATAAAACAGATTGCACCACAGTTTGTTTTAGAGGAAAAAGAAGAAAAATCTCCAATTTTTGCTGTTATTCCTACCCTAATAAAGTGGGGATTATTTGGCATACTATTTATAATAGGATTTTTTATTTTTTATAAATGGTGGATTGGTGTTATTATTTTTATATTATTACTTTTATGTGGAATACTGTCATATAAGACAAAAGGATTAGGTTTAGATCATAATAAAATATCGATTACCACAGGCGTATTTAATAAAAGGACTATAATAACAACCTATAGTAAAATTCAGAACGCTTCAATGGAATATGGTCCAATAAGTAAACTTCTAGGTATTGCTTCTGGAAATGTCTCTATTCTTTCCTCTTCAGCAAATAAACAAAATTCTATTGGTTACTTTACTGTTGAAAGATTCAATAAAATATTCCAACAGGTCATCATCCATGATAGTATAAACTAAAATATTATTATTTAAGATGTATAATATTCTCCTTCCTAATTTATGAATGTTTTTCTAAAAAAAAGGAATAATAATCATAAATAGGAGGGATTTTTTTATGCAGGGAAATAATTATTGGGCTGAAACCTTAAAAAAGTCATTACCCATAGGTGAAAGCTTTGATGTTTTAGATAGAGAAATACAAATTGGTGATAAGAAAGCAGAAATGTTTTATATTGATGGACTTGTAAATGGGCAATTGATGCCTATTGTTATGAGTTATTTACTTCAAGTTGATCCAGATAAAACTAAAGATGTTACTGATTCTAAAGAATTTATAAAAATAAATTTACCCTTTCTAAGTACTATGACACAATCAAAAATAGAAACTATTTTAAAATTTCTATTTTCGGGTTTGATTGCCATAGCTGTAGAAGATTTAAACGAGGTCATACTTATTGATACTCGTTCTTATCCAAGTAGGGGCGTAGATGAACCTGCTAAAGAAAAAAGTCTTCGTGGAGCTAAAGATGGTTTTACTGAAGGTTTTATGACAAACATTGCTTTAATTAGAAGAAGAATACGAGATCCTAAACTTATATTTAAAGTTTTTGCAATAGGAGAAGCGACACGAACAGATGTAAGCCTTGTTTATTTAAAAGGAAAAGCAGATCAAAAAATAGTTGATAAAATCTCCAAGAAACTAGAAGACTTAGATATAGAAGCATTGTCCATTGGAGATCAAACTATTGCAGAATATATAGCAAAAGACGATAGGAAAAGTAAATTTTCGTTAGGTTGGTTAAATCCATTTCCAAAAGTTAGATATACACAACGTCCTGATGTAACCGCTGCTCATATTACAGAAGGGAAAATAGCTATTATTATAGATACCAGCCCTACAGTTATCCTACTTCCCACTGGTATCTTTGATTTTCTACAAGATGTAGATGATTATTATTTTCCTGCATTAACTGGGAACTATTTTCGATTATTAAGGACTTTGGATTTCATAGGTATTTTATTAATTACTCCACTATATCTTTTATTTGCTCAAGAATATATACCTTTATACGAATCTCTAAAGTTTTTTATTCCCAGTGAAGACTTTGCAATACCATTATTTTGGCAGTTTATCCTTTTAGAATTCGCCATAGATGCTTTAAAGTTGGCATCTTTAAATACCCCAGATTCCCTGGGAATGTCCTTATCTGTAATAGGTGCCTTGATTCTTGGTCAATTTTCAGTTGAATCAGGGTGGTTTATAACACAAACTATATTGTGCATGGCTGTAGTTGCTCTTGCCAGCTTCACACAGCCTAGTATTGAATTAGGTTATGGAATAAAATTTATGAGAATTTTAATTCTTGTGGGAGTAGAAGTTGGCGGACTCATAGGTCAAACATTTCTTATTGGTAATTTACTAGGTGAAAATTCGGAAGCTATCTGCGCTCTTTCTGGAGGCGGGATTGCAATTATCATTAACTTTATGGTTCTAATAAATACCAAAACGGTTATTGGCTCTTCTTATTTGTATCCACTTATACCTTTTAACAAAGAAGAAATGAAACATCTAGTTTTTCGTACAAAATCATAATATAAAATTTCACTAAAAATAGGTAACTCCAAAGAGTTACCTATTTTGCTTTTAGTATTAAAATAATTTAATTCTACAAAGAAAATGCTTCTCTGATTTCTCCTATAGTTTTAAAGTTATTTTCTCTCATATAATCTTTTAATTCTTCTAATATATCAACTGGAGCTGTTGGATTAACCAAGGCTGCTGTTCCCACAGAAACTATATCTGCACCTGCCATAATAAATTCAACTGCATCCTCTCCCGTCATAATACCACCAAGTCCAAGAATAGGTATATTTACAGCTCTTCTCACCTGATAAACCATTCTTACTGCAACTGGTTTTACAGCAGGTCCTGAAAGACCTCCCATTGTATTTGCTAGAACAGGTTTCTTTCTATGCACATCAATTTTCATACCCAATAAAGTATTTATAAGAGAAACTGCATCTGCCCCTTCAGCCTCAACAGCCTTAGCGATTTCAGTAATATCTGTAACATTTGGTGTTAACTTAATAATTATAGGTTTATTTGATATAGACTTTACCGCTTTTGTTACTTCTCCTGCCATTTTAGGGTCAGTACCAAATCCAATACCACCTTTTTTAACATTTGGACATGAAATATTTACTTCAAGCATAGCAACATCTGTTTCATTAAGTCTTTCAACTACAGCACAGTACTCTTCTATTGTTCTACCCGCTACATTTGCAATAACCTTTGTATCAAAGTTTTTTAAATATGAAAGCTCGCTTTCAACAAAAGCTTCTACTCCGGGATTTTGAAGTCCCACAGCATTTATCATTCCACCATAGGTTTCTGCAATCCTAGGTGTAGGATTACCATTCCAAGGCTCACTTGCAACACCTTTTGTTATAACCCCGCCAAGCTGGCTTATATCATAAAATTCTCCACTTTCTCTAGCAGAAAAGGTTCCCGATGCTGTTGTTATAGGATTTTTCAAAGTAACACCTGCAAAATTAATACTTAAGTCCATGTTATTCATCCCAAGCAACCTCCTGTCCAAAGAATACAGGTCCATGCTTACAGACTCCCTTTTGTTGTATTTCTATACCTTTGTCTGTTTTTACTTTAACCTTGCAAGTACAACCTACACATGCACCATATCCACAGCCCATTCTTTCTTCTAAAGAAACTTGACAAAGAATATTTTTACTCTCACAAAAATCACTTAAAGCTCTAAGCATAACTTTTGGTCCACAAGAAAAAACTTCATCTACAATTATATTTTTTTCTTTTATCATTTGTACAGCATTTCCCTTGAATCCAACAGCCCCATTATCAGTAGCAATATACACTTCACTACAAATGTTTTTAAGTTCTTCTATCAAAAATGGTTCTTCTTGAAATCCAACAGCTGCAATAACTTCTGCACCTTTTTCTTTTAACTTTTTAGCTAAAAGCACCATTGGAGGAACACCTATGCCTCCTCCTACAACTGCAACTTTTTTTCCTTTATAATCGTCTATTTTACCACCGCAAGCAATTCCTTCTATAAAATATCCATTTCCAAGAGGAGTACTTAACCTTACATCATCGTCAACCTTATATTTAGAAAGTAGATTTGTGCCTTTTCCAACTACCTTATATACTATAGTAAGACTTTTTTCATTGGTATCACAGATACTGATAGGTCTAGGCAAAAGTAAACTCTTATCATCTAAATAAATATTTACAAACTGTCCAGCCTTAATCTCCCCGATTTCTCCACTTTCGATTTTCATTTCGTATATATCATTTGCAATTTTTTTATTGCATATTATTTTCCCTTTTAATATCTTTTTCATAAATTTATGTTACTCCTAGTACCAAAGATCTGCCTTCATAGCAAGTGCAGCATCTCTAGCAGCTTCTCCAAAGCTATCTCCATATTTTTCATTTTTCTTATATGCTGCAATTATACCTCTTGAAGAGTTAACTATACATCCTCTTCCCTCTTTATCAAAAAATCCTTTTAAATCTTCTCCTGTAGCACCTTGAGCACCATAGCCTGGTACTAAAAAGAAAGTGTGAGGCATTTTTTTTCTTAAGTTCTCTCCTTGTTCTTTATGAGTGGCTCCAACTACAGCTCCAATTCTACTGTAGCCCATGGTTCCCATTGATTGCTTTCCCCAATCTTCAACAAGTTCTGCAACTTTTTCATAAATAGTATTTTCGTCTACAATTATATCTTGAATCTGGCTACTTGAAGGGTTACTTGTTTTAACTAAAACAAATACACCTCTATGCTTTTTATTGCAAGCATCAATAAATGGCTGAATACCATCCACACCTAAATATGGATTTATAGTAACAAAATCTTCTTGCCATAAATCAAAATTTTCACCTTCTATCTCAGTACCTTCTATATGGGCTGCATATGCTGCTGCCGTAGAAGAAATATCCCCTCTTTTTATGTCCCCAATTACAATAAGCCCCTTTTCCTGAGCATATTCTATTGTATCAAGATAGGCTCTAAT
>DAMCXN010000013.1:14671-24012 GCA_032096995.1 Aminipila sp. | reverse complement strand
GGCTCTAATTCCCTCTAGTCCATACTTTTCATACATAGCTATTTGAGGTTTTACTGCAGGTACAATATCTTCTACGCTGTCAATAATTTGTTTGTTAAATTTATAAAACATTTTTCCAACAGCTCTAGGAGTTTTTCCACATTTTTCAAACATGTCTGTTTTTAAATATGCTGGCATCATTTCAAGAGTAGGATCTAATCCCACAACAGTAGGATTCTTTTTTTCTTCAATTTTTTTTAATAATGTGTCAATCATTTTATACCTCCATATTCCTCTATCAAAATATCTTTCATACTTCTCTAGCCTAAAAATTATGCGGCTATTCAGCCGCATAAACCACATTGCCATTTACTAAGGTATATAAAATCTTTCCACAGGCTTTCATTCCTAAGAAAGGGGAGTTTTTCCCTTTTGAAACAAAATCCTCTGCTCTAATTTCATATTGTTGTTCTACGTCTATTATAGCAATATCAGCTATTTTTCCAACAGCTAAGCTACCTCTATCAGAACCTAGTATTTCAGCAGGTTTACAGCTCATTCTATCAATCAGCTCTATAGGCTTTAGTATTCCTTTTTTTACAAGAACAGTATAACTCATTGCAAAAGAAGTCTCAAGTCCAACAACCCCATTCATTGCTTTAGCATACCCACAATTTTTTTCTTCATTACTATGTGGTGCATGATCCGTTGCTATTACATCTAAAGTTCCATCCTTTAAAGCCACTTTTACTGCCTCTACATCTTCACTTCTTCTAAGTGGTGGATTCATTTTCTTATTTCCATCATTGCCAATACAATTATTATCTAAAACAAAATAATGAGGTGCTGTTTCAGCTGTAACCTTTATGCCATCCTCTTTAGCTCTTCTAATTATATCTAAGCTTCCTTTTGTGCTAATATGGCATAAATGAATTGGCGCTTTTGCTTCTTTAGCAAGCATGATATCTCTTGCAACAATCAATTCTTCACCTATTGAAGTTCCTGCTAAACTATCATCTTCCGTATGAGAGAATACCATTAACCCGTTTTCTTTTCCTTTACGAATACCTTCTAGCATTAACCCAGCATTCATAACAGAGCGGCCATCTTCGCTAATGGCACAGATTCCCTTACCCATCACTTCTGTAGAACGAGTTTTAGTGTTAGCCATCTTATCAATTTCAGCTAATTCCTCTCCCTTTTGTTCCTTTGTAATGCTCCCAATGGATAAAAGATTTATTCCATTAGCTTTTTGGGCTTTTTCATCTATATACTCTACTATTTTAGGATTGTCTATCACTGGTTTAGTATTTGGCATACAGCAAACAGTGGTAAATCCACCCTTTGCTGCTGCTTCGCAACCTGTAAAAATATCTTCTTTATATTCTAAACCAGGGTCTCTAAAGTGAACATGAAGGTCTATAAGTCCTGGTACTACCCATTTATCAGTTGCATCTATTTCTTTAACATCTATATTTTCTTTATCTCTCCATTTAGGGAAACTTCCTAATATTCCTGTATCCGTTTCTATGCAAATTACTTTTCCAGCTTCAATATATAAATTTCCTATAGTTTCAAGACCTAAATCCGGATCAATAATAAAACCACTTTTTACAAGAATTTTCATTAATTAGTATGCTCCCTTCATGGATACAATTTCATCACAATATTCACATCTATATTCTCTATTTTCGGCATCAATTAAGTGGAAAATATGAGGTGCATTTGCTTCTACAGATGTTACGCATCTTGGATTCTTACATTTTATAACGTTTGTCACCTTTTCAGGTAATTGTAATGAAATTTTTCTAACAATCTGACCATTTTCTATAACATTTACTGTAGCATTTGGTTCAATTAAACCTAAAACCGCCAAATCTACATCTATTACATTTTGAATTTTAACAATGTCCTTCCTTTCATGTTTTTTACTAGATGCATTCATTATAAAAGCTACTGTATTTGTAGTCAAATCTATATCTAGATATTCTAATATTTTTGCACCTAAACCAGCTGTGATATGATCAATTACGATTCCTTTTTCTATACTATTTACTAACATTCATATACCTCCTTACTTTCCGTTTAACCTTCAATACCAAGTAGGCTCATAATAAGAGCCATCCTAACAAACATTCCATTTTTTGCCTGTTCAAAATATTTAGCTCTAGGGTCATCATCAACTTCTACTGCAATTTCATTTACTCTTGGAAGAGGATGAAGAACAATCATATCTTCTTTTGCAAGTTTCATCTTTGGCTTATCTAATATATAAGTATCTTTCAATCTTATATAATCTTCTTCATTAAAGAATCTTTCTCTTTGTACTCTTGTCATATAAAGTACATCTATCTTAGGTAAAGCCTCTTGTAAGCTTCTCACTTCTTCAAATTCTACTCCATTTTTTATAAGGATTTCTTTTCTTACATAATCAGGTATTCTTAGCTCCTCAGGAGAAACAAGAACAAATTTAACATTTTTATATCTTGAAAGAGCTTTTATTAAAGAGTGTACTGTTCTTCCAAACTTAAGGTCCCCACAACATCCTACTGTAATATTATCAAATCCGCCTAAAGTTCTTCTAATTGTAAGGAGGTCTGTAAGAGTCTGGGTTGGATGTTGATGTCCCCCATCTCCTGCATTAATAACAGGCATATCTGTGCTGTATGCAGCTACTTTTGGAGCCCCTTCCTTTGGATGTCTCATAACAGCTAAATCGGCATAACAAGCAACAGTCTTTATAGTATCTGAAATACTTTCACCTTTAGACACAGAACTTGAATTTGGTTCAGAAAACCCTATCACCTGCCCACCTAATCTTAGCATTGCAGCTTCAAAACTAAATCTTGTTCTAGTACTTGGTTCATAAAACAAAGTTGCTAATAACTTACCGTCACAAGCGTGCATATATTTTGCTGGCTCCTCAATAATTCTATCTGCTAAGTTAAATACCTCTCCTAGTTCTTCTATTGAAAAATCCATAGGTTCTAATAAATCTCTACCTTTTAACATAATTCAAAATCTCCTTTCTATGATAAAATATCTTTCCATTTCATATTTTTTGTCTATTATTATCTAATATTAGATAAAAAAAAAATCTTCCTAATAATAGGAAGATTAAATAAGACAATCATCTAAAGAAAAAGGCTCTTCAATTGAAGTTGTTGATTTCCCTGACAATGGCAATAAATAAATCAAATCAAAAACTGAAGGATATGTAACTATATTTTCAAGTTCTCTCATTAATTCTAGCTCCTGTTTTGCGTATTTTTCATAAGTCATTAACATATTTATATTTCCTTCCTTATTCAACTAACCCACAGTAATATCTGCCATAAGTCCCATAAAATCGCACTTCTTTAAATACCTCGTGCCTAAATCTTCAATATAATAACACGCCTATACTTATCTGTCAATAGATAAATCCATAGTAAAATTATACTTTTTATATATAAAAGAAATTCCAAGCACTTATCTTACTTGGAATTTCTTTGCGATTTATTTATTTTTTTAGGATCTGCTAAATTTATACAACACACAAATTTATTTTTTCATTGATAGATTCTTCTCCATCTAGTAAATCATCATAAATCTGCGGCCTTTTTATCTGCTTTACAGTACCATTTTTCTTAATTAGTAAAATACCCGGCCTTGGTCTTGCATTGCAGTTTGACATATTCCCTGTACAATATGCTCCAACATTTATTACTGCAATTATATCTCCTACTGTTATACTATTAGGAAATTTCATATAATCTGGAGCTTTATAAAATGTATTACTTAATTTATATGCCATAACATGAGGCTCATTTATTTTATTAATGCATAAAAGCTGATAATAGTCTGGTTTCTTTTCAACTTCTAAACCCGAATTTGCTCCTGCATCAAGGGTTAACCAATTTTCATTCAAATTTTTTCTATATTTTTCATTCACAATGCTAGTCAAGAGTATTCCTGCGGAAGTTGTAATCATTCTTCCTGGTTCTACAATTAATTCTACATCTTTAAATAAGCCTCTGTGCTCTTTACCAGCCCAAGATTGAATTTTATCAGAGTTAAGTTGTTCTGATATTAGTTTTGCAATTTGAGCCATGTTATCCGAAGAAATTCCTCCCCAATATTTAAGCTTTTTGGTATAAAGCTTGTTAGCTGATACATCTTTACAGCCGTTTCAAGCATATACAAAAATGAGTTTTTTATTGATTCTAAATTAACTTTTTTACTCTCTATGTGAAAATGATACCCAATTAAGTTTATATATTTTTTATTCCTTTGAGACATTCTAATCGCAGTTCGTAATTGCTCAAAAGTAATCCCAAGTTCAGCTTTTCTTTCTATCACTTCGTTCTGTTCAAATGTAGAATACAAAAGTTCTGGAGCTATCATTAATGATATATTCACTGAAGTGTTTAAGCGTTGACATACTTTAATAATTGTAGTTAATTCATATATAGAATCTACATTTATAGATTTAACACCACTGTTAATTGCCATTTCAATCTCGCTTATTGTTTTATCTACCCCATTAAATATGATTTGATTTCCTTCAAAACCTGCTTGCAAACCTTTAAATAATTCACCACCTGAATTAACCTCTAAATCACATCCAGAGTTATGTATTACTTGAAGTATAGCTAAAGTTGATTCACACTGTGCTGCATAATGTACTTTTGTTTTTTCATAATAACTTCTAAATGTTGCTAAGACATTGTTCACATTCTTCCTTATTTCTCTTTCAGAAAAAAGGTACAAAGGTGTTGAAAACTCTTCAGCTAATCTTTTTAAATTATTACTATCAAAAAATAAGTTTTCCTTATCTTTTTTAAATATTTTATTTTGAAAAATATCCATATAACTCCTCCAAGTAATACTATGTTACTGCTACATTTTCTTATTTGTGGCTAGAGCATCTCTTACAATGTCCTCCCAACGATAGCTAACTTTTATGCCTTGATTCCATGTTTTTTTAATTTCCTCTTGCTTTTTTTTGCAAATATTCTCATAATATTTTTTTAATAATTTCATTTTACCCTCCTAATCAAACACCATATTCAAATACATTGTTTAATTAAAAGTTAGTTAAACCCCTCACCTTTGGCACTTCCTTGAGAAGCTGCCTGTGGTATGTCAATTCTTTCATAAGCAAAACTATAGTATTTGTCAGTCACAGCTTCCACCTCCTTTATAGCAACAAAAAAACTGCGACAAAAAATCGCAGTCCGTTTTACTGTTCAATACTCTTATTCTTACCAATTATCTATGCCACCCGTAGATTGGTATGCTTCTCATGCAGGTCTCCTGACTTGTGCTTCAACATCTTCTTTTACCTTCCCAAATTACTATAATTCAGTGGTTACTTATCATATCATGATAAGTATAAAAGAAAACTCTTCACTTACAGTGGCGGGTCCGCTCTGGATTTTCACCAGATTCCCTCTTAGTCGAACTTTACTATTTTGTAAAGACGAAACATGAAAGTAATTTATTTTTCTAATTTATGTTAACATATGTAAAATATGTTTTCAAGTTATTTTTCTAAATTTATTAAATAAGATAAGGTGATGATTTAATAAAATGAAGTGACCTCCAATAAGTTAGATTTTTGGTTCTAACCTATTGGGGCCAATTCAAAAGCACCTTTTTATATCTTTAAATCTTATTAGTTAGTTGCTACTTTTATGCTGTACTTCTTTGATTGTTCAACAAGATCCTGCCATCTATAGCTAGTATCATGTCTTTCAGTGTAAAGCTTTTTTAAAGCTTCCTGTCTCTTTTCACATACATCTTCATAATATTTTTTTAATATATTCATTCTATTTCCTCCAAAATTCTTTTTGTTTTTTTAATTTGTTATAACTTTTCTTTTAATTCAAATAATATTCAAACAGAAAAGTTAGTTAAATCCCTCACTTTCAGGACTTCCTTGGGAAACTGCCTGAGGTATATCTAGTCTGTCCCAAAGATATCTATATGGTATACTTTTCACAACTTCCCCTCCTTTGTTGATTTTTGTCTCAATAACAAGTTTGTCATTTTTTTTATAATAATTGATTCGAATCATTATTTTTTTATTTATATATATTTTCCATAACTTTATTTTATACCACTTCAGATACCATTTGTCAATACTTTTTCTTAAATTTATTTTAAATACAAAGAAATCCTAGTAATTAATGCACATATGGCGATTAATTACTAGGATTTCAGTCATCATTCGACTTTTTGTTACCTTAAATTTGTTATATATTTTTCAAGTGATTTTCTTTTTTATATATTACTTTTCATTAAAACATATATCATTTTTGCGGTTTCTGCTCTTGTAGCATTATTTTTGGGTTCAAATTTGTTGTTAGTTTTTCCATTTATTACTCCAGCCTTTTGTAATTCACTTACTGCTTTTTCTGCGTAACTGCTAATTTGTGTCTTATCTGCAAATTCAACCTCTTTATTAGCTTGTTTTAATTGATTTTTTTCTATTTTTGACATATATCTTAAGAGAATTACAGCCATATCCTGCCTTGTAATATTAGCTTTTGGATTAAATGCTTTTGTACCATCTTTATACTCAATTCCCGTTATTAAGCCGTTTTCTGCTGCCCATGAAATTGATTTCGCATACCAAGCATTAGATTTCACATCTTTAAAAACTGATCCTTTATAATCTTCTAAATTGACATTATATAAATTAGCTAATATTTGTACAAATTCGGCTCTGGTTATATTGTTATTGGGAGCAAAAGTTTCATCATTAATTCCATTAACGATGCCTCTTGCTGCTAAATATGTAATTTGATTATTTGCCCAATGCTTCTTTATATCTGTTAAATTATTTTCTATATATGCTATACCATATTGAGAAAAATGATTTGTATAGAACTTTATTTCCTCATTATCTGCATCATAATTTGTTTTATTAACAATTTCAATATTACCATCTTTGTTAATATATCCTACTACAATCGCATTTATATCTTCATTATTATCCGCCTTATACGGCAAAGTTATTTCAACATTACCATTAAATTTAGTAATTTCTTTATCTTTGCTTGAAATTTTGAACTCATATATATTTCTTTCCCCAATAGCTTTTTGGGCAAATTCTGATAAATTGTCTACCTTAGATTTTTCCTTCTTACCCATTGTAATTGTTACATCACCAACTGCACTTTTACTAATAGTAGCTAAGGTTTCTTTATCAATTAATACATTTCCAATTGGAGTATTAATGCTCACTGCATCAACTTTTCTATTAAGCTCAGTTACTGACGCCTGAGGTATGACAGTAGCTACAGTTCTTACATTCTCGTCAGTATCTATAACAATTTTAACTTCTTTTAATTCTTTTCCAGTCTTTTTTGCTGCTTCAATGGCCGTTTCAATTGCTTCACTAATATCTTTAACATTTGTTTCAGCATTTACTAACCCTTCTTTATCCATTTTTATTTGAACAGTCATAGAGGAAATTGCTGTATTTTCTTCTTCTTCTATTTTTGTTTCTTCCTTCCAAGCTGACGAACTTTTATCTTTTGTATAATCTTTTGTATAGTACCATAAAACCTCATCTCCTGACGCTAAGGTATAATCACGAGCCGCCGTAGTAGGTGGAGTCACTCCATTTACTGAATAAAGCCAACCAGAATTTTTACCAAGGGTAAACTCACCATACCCTTCTATTTCTTCTACATAATTGTCTTTTATCTTCATGTTTAAATCAGTCAACTTAAGAATATCCATTGCGGTCATCCCCTTGTACCATGAATATCCCGTTCTTGACTTTAAGTTATTTGAAGGCCCTTTTACTGTAATATATGCTTTTTCTATATCTACTACATTACCATCATCACCTATACTGTCTTCTTTTATTTCCACTGTATAATTAGGTGCAAGTCTTACAACATCTGGTAATCCCTCTGTATTCTTTTCGATTTGAAGGGAATGTGAGCCTATCGCTGCATATTCTTTAGGTATAGCTGCTTTCCCCTCGCTATTTGTCATAATTTCATAAATTAAAGCTGAACCGGATGTATATCCCCACGCTAATTTAACTCCTTCTGTAGGAATTAAGCTTGTTGTCTCACTTGTCCAATCAGTTGCATAATTTTCTATTTTTACAGTTACGCTTCCATCAGAATTTAAAGTAGTATTTAAGATAGGATAAACTGTAGTAGCAGAATCATTTCCATAATAAACAACGATTTCATCACCCTCATTTATAAATTGTCCACTCATTCCACCTGTTGATTTTGTCCCATTTAAATGTTCTAAATCAGTAAAAGTATATGACCAACCATCCCATGTAGATTCACTTCCTAGCAAACCTGCCTCAATATTATTTATACTTGTTATATACTTATTACTATCAACATATGGTATTGCCATTCGTTCTAATCCTTGAGTAACTGCATCGTAAACAGTTAATCTACTGCCATCACTTCTTGCTACAGCAAATGCCGCATTTAATATATTTGAACTTGGCCCCTCAACTCTCAACTTAACATCAGCAGTTTGTACATCTCCTGATTTCATAGTGATTTTTGCTGGTAAAACAGCTGTATCCTCTGAAATATTTGAAGCCATCACATCATATGTTATTGCTTCAACAGGCGTTATAGTAACTTTACCTTCATTATCTGTTCGGCTAAAATTTGAGGCAACAGCTGTACCACAGCCAATAAGATTGTTTGCTAATGCCTTTTCTTCACCAGTTAGAAGATTTTTTTCAATTAAAGTAAGTTCTATTGACCCTTCAAAGTCAATAGTTGCTTTATTTACTCCTAGTAAATCCTCAGGGTTTGTCTTAAAATATGCTACCTTTGAATAGTTATTAGAAACTGCTAAAACAGCATCTCCTTCTTTCAATATCTTTGAAGCAGGTTCTTCTTCTAGCTCTCCATTTATGTATATATTATACTTAGAAAAATCAATTGCTGAATCGTCTTTTAAATTTCTTTGAATTGCTTTCTCAACGGATTTATCTGCTCCTATAGTTAGCTTTGATTCTAGGTAACTTCCATCTTCTGTTATGGTTTGACATTCAATACTTTCATATGTAATTGGACTTCCAATAAATGTCGAAAAAAAAGTTTTTTCATTCTTAATATCTGCCATAGCAAGTGCTGCTTGTTTTGTAGCATATCCATTAAGAGAACTGTTATCATTAAAACCATAACCACCTTCAGAAAGCAAAAATGACAAGAGTCCATCCGTTGGAGTCATTTCACTCTCAGTCACATAACTACTAAAATGTTCTTTATCAGCAGCTATTATTCCCCATATCACTGTGGCCGTAGTATTAGCATCTACTGCCCCTGAACCCCATGCACCTTCAAAAGCGCCATCTGAATGTTGAGTTTCTTTTATTT
>DAMCXN010000013.1:0-14661 GCA_032096995.1 Aminipila sp. | reverse complement strand
GCGTTATCAACGGCCTCATTTCCCTTAAACATTGACAAAGCAACTAATGCCATGCCTGCATATTCACTACTCGGTTGTTGGTTATAAGGGTCTTGAAATTGCCCTTCAACACTATGACTTAATAAGTTATTTATTGTGCTTTCCTTGTTATATGAAAGCTTATCCTCTTCATTTACTGTTCTATTATAGCCTTCAATAGCTATTATGTTTAAAGCATCTTTAAAGGCATCCCCTTCTGTAATTAATTCATCACCCGAAATTAATTGTGTAGCAAGCTGTTCTGCCTCAGAAAGCTTACCTACTATTAGATTTCCTATAATTGCAGAAGAAGTAGAGTTATATGAAAGTTCTAACTTGTAATCCTCTATATTTTCTCCCGATGCGGTTAAAGCCGCTAATTCATAAAAATCATTAATAACCCCTTGTTTGTTCTGTTTAAAGTATGCTTCAATAGTGTTTTCTACAGCAGAATTAATTTCAGCTTCTGTACTTGCATAAGCATCAATTTGATTCCAACTTGTCCCCCCTACCATACTAATAAGCATAGAAATAATAAGTACAAAAATTAAACTTTTTATTGTACTATTTTTTTTAGCAAACATGTTCTTGATTCCTCCTAAATTCTTTCCTGTTATTACTTTAACCATTATGCTAAATCTTTTTCACCATAAATAGACAAAACAAAAGCTATACAAACAAAAAAACTGTAGCAAAAGCTACAGTCCGTTTTTTCTGTAATATCCTTAACAATCAACTATGTGATTTATGCCACCGATTGTCCGCCGGTTTATGGCAATACACCCTATGCAGGTCTTCTGGCTCACGTATCATCATCTTTTCTTGCCTTCCCAAAATACCCAGTGACATATAAGAAAAAACTCCTCGCTTACAGCGGCGGCACCGCGCAGGATTCTAACCTGCTTCCCTCTTAGCTGCATAAACTCTAATCAGCTTAGTTAAATAAACCATTTAAATTTCTAATATGCAGAACATAAGTGCTTTTTTAATTTAGTTCTCATCTTATCATCAATAGTCGAAATCTGTCAAGATATAAAAATATGACCGCAACAAACTGTCACAGTCATATTTTTATTAGTTAATTTTTTTGAATTAATTCATTAAGTAATTAAAGATTTATTTTGCTAATTGATAAATCATTTTTGCAGTTTCTGCTCTAGTAGCATTATTTTTTGGTGCAAAGCTATAACTTCCATCGGCTGCTTTTATACCATTAATAATACCTGCCTTCTGCATTTTAACTACTGCATCCTTAGCATAATTTCCTACATTTTCACTATCAGTAAATTTAATTTCTTTATTTGTATCTGATAAGTTTTTCTTCATATAATCAGTATACCTTGTTATCATTACTGCCATATCTTGTCTAGATATTTTTGCATTTGGTGCAAATTGGTTTTCAGTCACACCCTTTGCTATTCCTGCATTTACTGCCCATGATATATTTTTAGAATACCAACTTGTGGCTTTTACATCTGTAAAATTGTTTCCTGCATCAGGCATTGTCTGTCCGCTCATTCTTGCAAGTATAGCAACAAATTCTGCTCTTGTTATACTATCGTTTGGTGCAAAGTTTCTTTCTGTCTTTCCCTTAAGTATTCCCTTATCTACAAGGTACATAACACTCTCATAGAACCATTTTCCACTAGTTACATCATCAAAAGAAGCATTGCTATAAGTTACTGCATAATATGAAAAATGATTTGTTACACCTTTCATAACTTTTTTCTTTTCATCGTATGAAGAATCTGCCAGAACTGCCTGAACACCTTCATCATTGATATAAGTAATCTTTAATCCTTCTTTCTTTTCATTTTTACCTAATGTATATGGTAAATAGAAAGTCACTTTACCCTTATTGAAGTTTGTAATTTCTTTATCCTTGGAAGTAGCGGATAGATTAAATACTGGTCTATCACTAAGTTCTTTAATTTTAGATATTACTTTATCTTTTTTTGTATCTACTTTTTCTATTGATAATTTAATATCACTGCCCTTAGCTTCTGATACCATAGTTTCAAGTGCTTCTGTATTAAAAGTCAAATCTCCCATAGGAGTATTTAAGCTTAGAATACCTTTTTCTTTTGCAAGTTCTTTTCCTGAAGATGTTGGAATTGTAGTAATAACAGATTTTGCTTTACTATCTGCTTTTACTTCAACAACAACCTCTGGTTTTAATTTTTTCTTTGAATCTTTTATTGCTTCTAAAGCCTTGTTTAAGCTGTCCTTCATTTCTTTTGAAGAAACTGAAGCCTCAGCTTGACCTTTTGAGTTTAGTTTAGCAGTAGTTTCTATTGTTTTTTTAGCAGAAACCTCATCTATTTGTGTATTGCTCTTATTTATATGATCCCAATTTCCCTCATATCCAGTTTCTTTTTTGTAATCGTCGGTGTAGAACCATACAACTTTATCATTACTGTTCAGTTTTCTACTAGCATATCCTACATCTGCAATCTTGCCGTTATGACGATACATCCATCCGCTGTTAGGTCCATTATCAAATTCTCCCAGCCAACCTACATCTGGTCCTTTAATTTTAGAGATATAAGTACCATCTGTGTCATCAAAATCAATTCCAGCATTGTAAAGCATCATATCCGTCAAGTATTTAACTGTGGAATTTTTAGGAATTTCAATAGATGTTTTTTCAATCCAAGTTTGCTTATTGTGTTTTCCATTTTCTCCATGCTTATCATCCCCATATAAGGTAAAAGTTACTTTTATATTATTTTTATTTTCTTCCGTTGCTTTCTGCTCACGAGTTACTTTAATTGTATAAGTTCCCTTATTAGTACCATCTGTTGATGTTGTAGTAACATTAAAAATGTTTTCTCCTACCTTTAGTGCTATCATGCCAGATAAAACGCCAGATTCAAAACTTACATCATTATCACTAATTCCACCCACTTTAATTGATGACTCTGGGTTCAATGTATTAATTTCTAATTTAACTTTTTCTACATTATTTTGAACTTTAAAATTATAAGCATTTTTTACCGCTTCTTTTCTTGTTATTTCCACATCTCCTGGTGTCATAATAACAGACTCTAAATCTGCATTTGTTGCAGGATCTCCACCACCAGTACACTTAATTACATAAATAATAGGCTCTTTATTTCCATTTTGAACTATTATTCTTGCCATTCGACTACCATCATCAGCTAATAGTCCTATATAATCTGCTTCTGTTTCATAGATTTCATTATTTATAGATATATTATCACCAGAGTCTCCTTTTACAACAACATTTATAGTTGCTAAAGATTTATCTTTTAAATCCAATTCATAATATTTAGCACTATTTTCACTTATTGTTTCTGTTGGCTCCATAGATAAAATGTCATTCCCATTTATATTTAAGACTTTAGGCTCAGAACTCTTACCAACTACTTCATTATTAGCAACTGAACGACTCAATGTGCCAATTTCTACAGAGTTTTCTCCTATATTACTTCCTTTGCCTGCAATATCTACCGCCGTTTGAACTCTAACATATTGAATGTTATCTAGTTCAATAGGCTTTCCATCTTTATCAACCGCCCAAGATAAATCAAATCCATCTCCAATATTTTTAATATGTTCCTTTGAATAAGGGTTGCCCGCTATACCTGTAATAGTATGTTCCTCTTGGGCATTTTCTACTTCAGAGCACGCATGATAGTCTGCATAACCAAATATAGCATTTGGAGCTATATCTTGAATCTTATTTTCACCAGTCTTAGCTAAAAGAACAGCATTTATTTTACTTCCATTTTTTAAAGTAGCTTCTCTATTCCAATCAGTCATTAATTCATAATGCCTTGAACCTGCTAAAGTATACCATTCTTTTCCATCTTTAGATACTAATACATTACCTAATTCGGGTGTACTATTATTTGCATATTCAAATGCGTTTCCATAAACTAAAAAATCAATCCCATATGGGTTGTTCGTGGCATTGTTAATAGGTTCCTTAAATTTAAAGGTTACATAACCACCAAAACCACCAAGAGAAAGATATTTATCATACCAAGTAGTTGGTTTTAATAAAAAATCCAATTCTCCATTTTCAACATCTTTTCTACGCACAAATTGACCAACCGCAGGATTATAGTCAATAGCTGCCCATTCATATTTTTCTCTTTCTAGTGGCTTTCTTTTTATAAATGAAAAGTAATAAGTCTTTTCATTCTTATATTTAATCGCATCATTTTCAAAAAATGCTATAATTTTTACATCAGCGAAATTTTCTGTATCATATGTATATTTGCCTTCCAATTTAGCTAGTTCATTTTCATCAGAAACTTCATTTTGATACAACCGTATGTTTTCATCTGTATCAAAAGTTAAAACAGACTTTTCTGTACTTTCTGGTAAATAAATTCTATTTCTAACCTCGTTAGCCTCCCATGGAAGATAGTAATAATCTTTTGGTGTTACAGTTAAGCCATTAATTAAAGGTTCTTTAGTCTCTATATTAACACCGTAAACTATAATTTCATAATTTTTTTTATCTGTTTCATCTTCTTTATTTACAAATTCAAAATTTACAACAGTTCCTTCTTTTTTTGCTGCTAAATTTAAACTTCTTAGACGTATACGAGCAAATCCACCTGAGTTAAGATTTAGGAATTCCCCTTTATCAGTATAAATATTTAACTTAACACCTGTATTCCACTTTGCAAGTTGAGTTGGGCTTTTGCCAAAATAAAAGCTTCCCTTAGTGCTAGCATATACATGATATTTATAACAATCAGGCGAAAAGCCTGTATTTTCTGTTTCATTACCCTTTTCATCAATTTGAATTAAAGTACCTGCTGGATTACCTTTTATTTCTACATCTACATTGGGAGAACTTTGAAATACACCTAAACTTTTAACCTCTATTATGCTTTTATTATCTCTTTCCTCCGCAGATTCCTCTTCTACTTTTTCCGTAGTTTCCTCTTCTACTTTTTCCGCAGTTTCCTTTGCAAAAGAAATAGTTGTCATAGTTGAAAAAGTGCAAGTAAATAGTAAAGCTATTAATATTATTGATATTATCTTTTTATATTTCTTCATTGTTCCACACAAAATTTTTCCCTCTTTTTTCTATAATAAAAATTATATTATTTTTAAATTATTACCAACGATATTCTAGAGCTTCATAACTCAAAGTAAAAGAAGTATCTTCTGTCAATATTTTTCCACCTAAAGTATCTGTAGGATAATCATAAGAACTCATAGGCATATCTGCTGGAGTTCCATTAAAATACATCCAAGAAAGGCCTTCATATACATTTTCATTAGTTGTTTCATCAACATAATAAGAATCTATATTTTCATATAAAGAACCATTATATGTAGCTGCCTTTAAAAAATCGCCTTTCCATTCAACGGCTGAAAGAAGGTTATTATTATCTGCTACTGCTGCATCTATTGCATCTTTTGCAGATTGTCCTGACTCAACATTAACAACAATTGGGTTCTGTGTCAAAACTGTACTTACTGGAGTTGCTCCCATTCTATCTGCTTCTTGCACATATAGATTTACCTGTACAGTATCTGCAAATGACACACATGTCATAGCAAATACCATTGCCAATGCCATAACTACAGCAAAGACTCTCTTGTTTAATAATTTTTTCATTTTGTCCTCCTTTTAAATTAAAGCCTTCTCTTATGACAAAAGTCATTAAAGAAAAATAAAAAATCAATCTATTTTAAATCCCTAGGAGACTTAAAATCAAAATTTATATAGTGTCAACGTTTAAAGAAGCACAAAAAAACTGTGGCATCACTACCACAGTCCGTTTTCACTGTTCCATAAAAACCATATCGGTATATAATTTGTACCGATACATCATAAACGCTTGCCTTTTTACCCCTGACACGTTTTTCTTACTCATGTAGGTCTTCTGACTTGTGCATCTACATCTTTCTCAACCTTCCCAAACAATAAATATCATTCAGTGGTTATATATCATCACTAATATAAATATAAAGAAAGACTCTTCACTCACAGCGGCGGGTCCGCACCGGATTTCAACCGGTTTCCCTCTTAGCTACCAATATGTATTGGCAGACATGAATATGTATTTAATTATTTCTTATACATTCATGTTATACCTTTTTATGTCAATTTTCAAATTGATTCGATAGCCTTTTTTCTACATCTTTCGACATTTTTAATCAATTTTTAGTTGTTTGATATTTATTTTATATAAGCAAAGGCTACACATTACATAACGCGTAGCCTTCTTTTACTTATCCAAAGTTTATTTTATTTATCAAATTTTTCTAAAAATCTCATAAGCATTGTTGCTACTTCCGCCCTTGTTGCTGTTCCTTTTGATTCAAGGGTATTTTCCGTTCTTCCACTTATGATATTATTTGCAACAGCCCAGTTCATAGCATCATAAGCATAAACTGAAACTGAACTCTTATCTTTAAATTTATCAATGTTACTAGAAGCACTTAGATCATATCCTTTTAGTTTTGCATAACGATATAAAATAACTGCAATCTGTTCTCGAGTTATACTGTCATTAGTTCCAAACTTAACATCTGAATAACCGCTCACTATGTCGTTTGAACTTGCCCATAAAATAGGATTTGTATACCATTTTTCATTTTTAACATCTTTAAACTTACTTTCTGATTCAACTTGCGGATTACCTGACATACGATAAAGAACTGTTACGAGCATTGCTCTAGTCATTTTATTTTTTGCACCAAAAGTTGTTTCAGAAATACCGTTAAATAATTTTTGTTTAATTACAAACTGCACAGAATTATAATACCAATCACCTAATTTCACATCATTAAATGCAATTTTACTTTCATCAAAAACAATTGCAAAATTTGAAAAATGATTTGTTGTGAATATCAAACACTTCTCCTTGGTATCATAATAAGCCCCATCCATTTCTGTTGCTTTGCCATTATCATCAATATAATAAACAGTTAACTTTCCTGTATTTACATTATCCTTTGCTAGGTATGGTAACTTCACTTTTAAATTATTACTAAAATTCTTTACCACTTTACCATCGACATCAATGCTTAAAGCATAAACCGGATAATTACCAACAAGCTTTTTATTTTCATCAGATAATTTACTATTATCTTGTCTTTCTACTGTAATAACTATAGTTTTTCCTTGTTCATTTACTATATTTTTCAAAGCTTTATCTGGTATATTTATTTCTCCAACATCAGATTTTATCACAACTCCAGCATCAAGCTTCTGCTTAGTCAAAGACTCAATTGACGTTTTAGGCAATTTCACAACAACTTTGTCTACATCACCTTTAATATTAGGTTCTATAAGTAAATTATCTAGTTTTTGTTTTTTCAAACTATCAATAGCTTTGTCAGCTTCTTCCGAACTTACTGTTGCAGTTGCAACTTTTCCTTTAACAACAGCATTTGGCCTAAGTTCTATATTTTTCTCTTCAATCACTTCTTCTGGCACTTCGTCACTTCCTTTTATTTTAGAAGGAGTACTCCCGCCGCTAAACGCTCCCATTTGTTTAAGTTTTTCTAATGCCTCATTATAATTAGATACATCACCAATAGTTATGTACATTTGTTGTTCTTTTGATAATGCCTTATAAGCAGTATCTGCTGCTATAACCGTAGATTTATCAGAAATTTTTATTTTTGCTGCACTTGGGATTTTATCAAGTAGTTCTTTTACTTTATCAATATCATCATACAATTTTATTTTGGCTTCAACCTCTACTAAAACAGAAAGATTTGTTACTTTTGCCTTGTCTTCAGTAGATAATGCATTGTAAGCGGCCCTTATTGTGTCTACGTTTCCCTTATAATCCTTATATGTATCAAATATAATCTTCTTTGTGGCAGGTAAATTGTCTATCCAATTAATAACTGAATCATATCCACTTGCTCCTATTACTTTTATTTCATACCATGTTGGGGAATATTTTCTTGCTTCAGCCCCTTGATTATTCATTGACGGCCAAGCATTTTCTCCTATTCCAATATAAATTATATCTCCACTACTTGCAGGAATAGATTCTGTTCTTTTATAAAAACTATTGCCATCTTTATTAGTTGTAACCTTCTTATTTAAAAAGGTCTTTACTAAATAGTTTTTATTTGCTGCCGTAGGCTCTACCACAAGGCTTTGTGTATCACCATCAATAGTAAGTACATATTCATAAACATCACTTTTAAAAGAAGGTGTAAGTTTTCCAGAACTTATACTAAGCTTTTTAAGGCTTGTATCTGAATTTCCCCAAGTTCCACCTAAATCTTCACCTAAATTTTGTGTAAACATCACCTTAATTATATCACCGCTTTCTAGCTTTCCATTTTTTACAGTGAATTCACTAAGACCTTCATTTACAAACCAATCATTTAGAGTAGCCATCCAACCTGAACCAGCTTCTCCTGAAAACTCACCTAATTTGTCTCCATCTTTTAGTATAGACGCAAGATAAGATATTTTATAATCATCTGAAGCATCTCCACCAGTTCCGTTCCATGTAAACCCTTCATCTTTTAAGGCCCTAAGAACACAAGTCATCATAGAATCTTTTTTACCTAAAGGATAACTAATCTTTTTTACAATATTGCCATAAAAATCGCCACCTTTAAAAGTTCTGTTCTCTATAATAATATCTACAGCTCCAACCATCTTTCCTGAATCAAATACATTGTCATCTCCCCAAGAAGGAATATCTGATGGTTCATCTTGCTGCTTTTTCATAACCGCAACCATAGCTGCTATGGCGGCTTCCTTAGCCTCATTTACCTCTGTTGCACTTTCTGCTCCTCGTATTGCTTCAATACCCTCATTATAGGCTACGGTTAAAGTTCTCCAATTTTCATCATCATAATCAGATTTATCGTATTTATTAAATTCATTAGTCAAATCTTCAATTGCATCATCTGTTCCAATTAGCTCCCCTTCTGCACTAATGTAAAACGCAATCTCCGTATCTTTTCTTGGCATATAATATCTTATCCAACCATTTTTATCGCCATTTTTTATAGAAGATACACTTATAAGTAAATCTTCTCTAAAATCATAATCACATGATCCTAATTTAAAAGAATTTTCTTCTTTGCCTCTTAAGCCTACTACAATTTTATAACCAGGAGCTATGCTTTCTCCTTGTTCAAAATTAATATATTCACCTTTATTAATCACAGATTCATAAGACAATTCTAAATTATATTTGCTTAAATCTATGTTCTCCTTTGTATTCGTATCTTTTAATGACACTGTTACTTTATAGTTTGATTCTGGCAAATTTGTACACTGTTCGGACTCATTATAAGCTTTTTCCAAAGCTTCTAACAATATTGCCTCTTTACCTGTTAACTGTTTTTTCCCATAATCAGTAAGTTTTTTGTAATGTGCAGAGTTTTCAACAAACTCACCATTATAGTGTATGATGTAAGTTACTTCTTCAGAAAATAACCTGTCCATAAATATCTTATCAGTACTATAAAGTTTACCTTGTTCTAATTCTTCAATATTTGGTAAAGATTTTAAATATAATCTAGTAAAGTGAAGATTTTTTTCTAGTTCCAAATATATTTTATCTTGAATGGATTCCAAGGATTTTGATGTATTTTCAAATGTTTCTCCCATTTGTGCACAAGTTGTAGCTGAATCTATATTAGAAATACCTGAATCATACAACTCACAAATTTTTTCCCAATCCTCTTTACTATAAAATTCCTCTTCATATTTATTATATACTTCCTCTAATTTTTCTTTAAGCTCGTCTCTTACCTTGCCTAAATCAGAGGATTCAGTTACATGAATAATTAAGTTTCTTCCTGTTGACAAAGAGCCAATGTCATCTGTAAAGTCAAATACATTTAATAAATACCAACCTTCTGCATAGAATCCATAACTAAACTGGCCTTCATCATCTGTTCTAACATCAACATCTTTAATTGCTGCTGACTTTTTTGCTTCTTCTTTGCTTGCAAAGCAATCACTTATAAACACTGATGCATTACTAAATGCAGAATTTCTGCTATTATAACATGGCACAAGTGATAGTTTTGACTTTGCCGTTAAATTAAAATTTTTTCCCGCTTCAACTTCAACCTCTGATATTTTTTCCCCATTTTGCTCAATAAAAATATCTTTATACTCACTTGTACTATCCATGATTGGATACCAAACACTAGATGATACCAGTGCTTTCATTGGAAATTGGAGTCGGGTCAAAACCAATTGATCTCCATCATTTAATTTTATCTGAGAATAATTAGATGGAGCAATTACACCATCCCCTCCGTTTTCCGCATGTGAAGTATTTGCATTATATAAAACACAACCATTTATTGTAAATATTATACCCTTTTCATCTTTCCGATCATTTAAAAGATCGTAATCTTCCCCTAATGCTGCTTTAAAAGCATCATCAAGACTTGAACCAGCAGAGAGCGTCAAGTCATATGAACCTGCATAATCATGTTCTGTAACATTCTTTTTAGCTGCATATGAATCTACAATATCCAAAGATACATTTACATCACCAGACTCTGGAACAAGTCCATAGCAAGCATCTGATAAATCCATATATTCTTTAATATATGAAGCACTCTCTTTCTTACCTATTCTTTCTACTGGAAGAGGCTGGCTATTATACTTTTCAAGAGCTTTTTCTCTTGCTAAAATAAAGTTACTCCAACTTTCTTCCGTGTATTTTGATTGTGTTAAAGTCTCAGGATTAAACAACTTATTTAACAAAATACCAATTCCATCATAGGCAAGCTTTGCATCAACTAACTGACCTTCTTGATTACTTTCATCAACTGGATCACAGTTCTCTAAAGCTTCTAAAAGCTCCTGTTTCATTGATTCAACTTCTTCTTGATATTCTCCTTTATTAATTTCAGTTGGCTGCCCATCAGCCATGTATAAAGAATTTATCATATCTTGTGCCGAATCTCTAACCTCTTGATACTTCTTCCAAGTATATTCTGAAGTATATTCTTCTTTAATTGGTAATTCTTCGCCTAAATAATCATCTGGTTTTTGAATGATATCATTCCCTGAATAATACCAATTTGCATTGATTATTTCATATATTTCAGTAGCATTTACTTGAGTTTTAGGAATAAGTTTTTCAATTACATTATTAAGATTTTCGACCATCTCATCTACTTTATCTTGAGATGCTGATTCATCTGTATTTAATTCTTTAGCCTTTTCAAGTTCAATTTGAAATTTTTCCCAAAAGCTACCACCTTCTATTGTAATAGTATCTTCCTGTTTTCCATTATATCGATCATTTTCATTATAGTAGTCCTCAACATTTAAAGATTCTGCACTACTAATTGCAGTTTGTAATGTTGATTTGTCAACTATATCACCACCTGTACCAACACCTCCACCATGTTGAACAAGAAGAATCGCATCTTCAGTTTCTTCATCTGACATAATAAGAAGACTTGAAATTTCATATTTTTTATAATCAACAATTCCTTCTAACATAGTACAGTTTGTACCATCTATACTATATAATTCATTTAAACTTGAACCATTGTTTTTAGGATAATAAAATTTTAATTCTTCTGTCTCCGCTGTTCCATCATTAAACTTCTTATTATGGTCCCAATTACAATCTGCTATCTGATACATAAGTTTTGTACTATCAGTAACTATCAATGACGTAGTTGAATCAGATACTTTAACCACATATATAGGCATTTCACAAATATCACCGTCCCAATAATACCCTGGCAATTCAGTAGTACTTACTTCAAAAGACTCATTAATTTGATTTTTCACACTATACGAAATTTCTTTACTCTTTACTTCGTCTGCAAAAGACATTAAAGGTAACATTGTCAAGGTCATCGATATTATAAGCAAAATTGTAAGAAATCTGTTTGTTTTTTTATGGGCTATGACCATTTAGTTTCCTCCTTAAAACTTACTATTTTACACTACATTAGGTAATTTCGAAGCTTTTATTTCATAATATATAAATTAGACTTATTAGGTAACAAAAAGCTGACTTCTATACTGTTTAGAAGTCAGCTTTCATTTAAACAGCGAACCTAACAGAGTTTTAATAACTCCTTAAAATAGTTATACTGTAACTTTAATTACTGTAATATAAGGACACTCATTTAAATTTTGAGTAATAACCTGAATATAATTGTCTCCAGTTTCCATTGGAATAGACATCGTAGTATCAGATGTATAAGCTTCACCATTAACATAAATATTTGAAGCACTTGAAGTAACTTTAAAATTAACACTTGAAGCACCAAGGTAAACTTTTTCAGTGCATCCCATATTTGTAGTTGAGATTGTTTTTAATTTACTAGTAGTATTCATTTTGATTGTAGGTGTAATAGTAGGAACACTACCTGTATCACCTGTACAAGCTGCCACTCCTAAAACTTCTGTTGAAATTTCACCAAACATTCCATTCATAGCAGCAGTTCCTGTATAAATACGAACGTAACGAATTTTATCAAGATTTACAGGTGCTCCGTCAGAATCAACAGCCCAACTGATATCAATAGGATCCCCACCACTTGTTCCTGCCACTTTAGTATTGTAGTCAGAGTTGCCAGAAAATGCTTGATAAGGATTATATGCTATTGTACCACCTAAATCTTTATTAGGATGTACATCACAGTATCCAAATCCACAACTTTCTGTATTACTTGTTGTTGTTATTCCTCCAAGCATTACTCCTGTAAGTGTTAAGCTTGCTCCATTGTTAGCATCACCTTCTGTATAATCTGCAAATGAATAAGAATTAGTCTTAGCCATATCTTCTGAAAGTCCATTACGTGCAACAAAATAGTTGCAATTTAATGGGAAATAAGAATGACTATGGAAAGGATTTGCTAATACAGAACCACTATCGCTACCTGTATAATTCACATCAGCTTTTGTTCCTAAATTGTTACCTGCTGTTGTATTATTGGTATCATCAGTTGGTGTAGGATTTGTATAAGTAAGAGAATAATTCTTTACAGTAGCTTCATTATAATAACGGCTACCTGCTATATCATACCATGTAGAACCATCCTCAGAAACTTGAATACAACCCGGCTCAGAATTTCCCCAAAATGCATTGCCGTAAACAATAAAGTCAGCACCATAAGGGTTACTAGATGAATTCATAATATTTTGACCAAAATCATAAACATAATATCCACCAAAATATCCAAGAGATACTCCAGTTGAAGCATTATGCTTTAATTCTCCATTTGAAGCAAAAATATCTCCCCAGCCTCCAGCTGTAACGCCTTCATTTGTAAACTGACCAGGTGCTGGCAAATATGCTACAACAGCTTCGTCTTCTACTGTACCACCTGAACCACCATCCGGAATATCACAATTTACTTTATAAACAGTAACCTCACCATACTTTTTAGCTCTAATTTCAATATAAGATTCCTGTGTAGTTGAAGGAGTCACAAGATAATAATCATCATCTGTAGTTCCTAATTGTGTTATAGACGCCCCATCTTTACCTTCAATACTATCAATTACTGCATCATCTGATGAAGGTTTAACATATAAAGAAAAATTAGTGGGATGATATCCACTCACACTTGACACTACGTTAAAGGTATAAGGATCTGTTGTTCCATTAACATATGATAATGAAAGATTCTCACCGTCTGGTATATAAATGTCTATATCTCCATGAACTGCTGCTAATGCCATTGACGGAATCATTGCAAATACCATCATAGTACCTAATAGTATTGCAAAAATCCTACTTGCTTTTTTTTGAGTAAAACTCATACTATTTCCCTCCTTAAACAAATAACCACTGTTTTGATGCCTACGTCGTCATCAAAATATAAAAATAATATATTTAAATCCCTAGGCGATTTAAAATCAAAATAACAAAAAGACTGTGGTACTAGTACCACAGTCCGTTTCTACTGTTTCATTAAAATTATATCAGTATATATGTTCTACCGATATTTTTAAACGCTTGCCTTTTTACCCTTGACACGTTTTTTTCTACTCATGCAGGTCTTCTGACTTGTGCATCTACATCCTTCTCAACTTTCCCAAATGATATATATCATTCAGTGTCTATATATCTTTACTAATATAGACATATAGAAAGACTACTCACTTACAGCGGCGGGTCCGTACCGGACTTTCACCGGACTTCCCTCTTAGCTACCAATTTCCATTGGCAGACATGAATATTTATTTATTAAATTTTAGTACAAAATCACAACTACTAGCCCATGAATTTATTCTCATCAAATCACTGCGTCTAACATTAATTTTTGACTTCCATGAGCAAGTAGTTATTTACTTATCCTTCTTCTCGTCAGTTGGAAAATGCTCTAAAAAATAAGAGCCATTCTGATAACTACGTCGTTATCAGAAAATATTTTAATATATTTAAATCACTAAAAGGATTTAAAAGCTAATTTAAGCATACAAAAAAACTGTGGTATATCTACCACAGTCCGTTTTTACTGTTTAATCAAAATCACATCAACATATATTTCAGCCATATATGTTATAAACGCTTACCTTTTTACCCTTGGAACGTTTTCTATACTCATGCAGGTCTTCTGACTTGTGTATCTACATCCTTCTCAACCTTCCCAAATGTTATAAATCATTCAGTGGTTATTTGCTTCAATAACAAATATAGAGAAAGGACTACTCACTTACAGCGGCGG
>DAMCXN010000012.1:53575-62525 GCA_032096995.1 Aminipila sp. | reverse complement strand
CATAGGATTAGTTTAAGCTACTAAAGAAACTTTGAATTATGCAATTTCCTTAATTTAATGTTTTTAACTTAATTCTATTTAATGTTTTAATTTAATGTATGTTTTTCTTATAATATTTTATTATAGTTAATAGGACTAATAATTTTTTCTATCGTATTCAATAGTGTTATCATCTTCATATGCACTGTTTGAAAAATATTCTTTAATAAGCTTTACAATAGTACCACTGAGAAGGAATAGAGCTATTAAATTTGGAATAACCATTAAACCGTTGAAAGTCTCAGCAATACCCCAAATTATATTTAAATCCGCAGTAGCTCCAATTATAGCTACAAGAGAATATACAACCATAAAAGGCTTTATAACTTTAGGCCCAAATAAAAACTCAGTACATCTGGCTCCATAAAGTCCCCAACCAAGTATTGTAGAAAAAGCAAAACAGCATAAGGCAATAGCAGTAAGGATAGATACCCAACCACCATAAGTTGCAATAAATCCATTGATTGTTAACTCTGCTCCTGCAGCAACACCATAAGTAAATCTAATTCCACTACATAAAATAACAAGTGCAGTTAAAGTACAGATTATAATTGTATCTGTAAATACTTCAAATATACCAAACAAACCTTGTCTTATAGGGTGAGTGGTATGAGCTGAAGCATGAGCTATTGAACCTGTTCCTAAACCTGCTTCATTAGAGAAAATACCTCTAGAAACACCTTTTCTTAAGCTCACAAAAATACTACCTACTACACCTCCTGTAACAGCAGATGGGCAGAAAGCTCCTTTAAAAATCATTCCAAATACAGCTGGAACATAAGTTATATTTATTATAATAACACCTAATGCCAACAGTATATAAAGTAAAGCCATTATAGGAATAAGTTTTTCAGTAACTTTTCCAATACGTTTAATTCCTCCTAAAAGAACTAACAGTACAAGAATTGTAATGAGTATTCCAATAAAAAGATTAATTACTTTAATATTTTCGGGAGATACTACGTTAAAGTTCAAAAGCGCAGAATCTATAGCTGTTGTGATAGTATTTACTTGGGTGGCATTACCTGTGCCAAAAACGGTAAGTATACCAAAAATAGAAAAGGCTATTGCAAGCCATTGCCATTTGGAAGATAGTCCGTTTTTGATATAGTACATAGGTCCTCCAACCCAATCGCCGTGTGCATTTTTTTCACGAAAATGCACTGCAAGCGTTACTTCTGAAAACTTAGTGCACATACCTAAGATAGCTGAAATCCACATCCAAAAGACAGCACCAGGTCCTCCAATTGCGATAGCACCAGCTACGCCGGCTATGTTTCCAGTTCCTACAGTAGCAGCTAAAGCTGTACATAATGACTGAAATGGGGTTGTTGCTCCCTCTGCAGCTTCGGTTTTATGAAGTGCTTTACCAAGGGTCATTTTTATAGCGTATTTAAATTTGCGTAGCTGTATAAATTGAGTATTGAAGCTTAAGTATATTCCTACACCAATTATACAAATCATAGCTGGGATACCCCATACAAAATTATTTATCGCACTATTAACGCTCTCAATCGCGGCGAGCATATTTTTTCTCCTTTCTTTTCTTAACGTAAAAATGTAAAAATTTAATTTTATATATCTTTTTCACGTATAAGTTTGTCGAAAATTAGATGCTCTTGACGAATAAAATAAAAAACGAATTTTATTATATCATGATTTTTAAAAATTCGCACTATTTTATTTATTCTTTTTTCTTTTTTTATTATTGAAGAGGGATGAAAAAAATAGTCATTATGCTATAATAGTGAAAAACAAGAATAAAGTAATAAAAAGGAATTGTTATTCAACAAGAAAAATTTAAAGAGGTAGATAGATTATGAATAAGTATATTATGTCTCTTGATCAGGGGACTACAAGTTCAAGATGTATTTTATATAATAAGAAGGGTGAGATTATAAGTTTAGCTCAGAAAGAATTTAAACAGATTTATCCCAGGGCTGGATGGGTGGAACATGATCCCATGGAAATTTGGTCAACTCAGGTTGGCGTAGCACAAGAGGCATTATATAAAATAGATGCTACCTATGAGAATATTGAAGCAATAGGTATTACAAATCAAAGGGAAACGACTGTTGTGTGGGATAAAGAGACGGGTCATCCTATATATAATGCTATTGTTTGGCAGTGTAGACGTACGGCAGGGTTTTGTGATGAATTGAAAGAAGAGGGACTTTCACAGAGTTTCAAGGAAAAAACGGGACTTTTAATAGATGCATATTTTTCGGGAACAAAATTAAGATGGATACTTGATAACGTAGAAGGAGCAAGAGAAAAAGCAGAAAAAGGGCAGTTACTATTTGGAACCATAGAAACTTGGCTTATTTGGAAATTGTCAAAGGGGAGGGTTCATGTAACTGATTACTCTAATGCTTCAAGAACTATGCTTTTTAATATTAACACTTTAGAGTGGGATGAAGAAATATTAGAACTGCTTAATATTCCAAAGGCAATGTTACCTAAACCTATGCCATCAAGTTGTGTTTATGGTGAAACAGATCCCGTTATATTTGGTGGAACAATAAAAATTGCTGGAGCTGCAGGAGATCAGCAGGCTGCTTTGTTTGGTCAGACTTGTTTTAAAGAGGGAGAAGTTAAAAATACATATGGCACTGGTTGCTTCTTACTTATGAATACAGGGGAAAAGCCTGTAGAATCAAAAAATGGGCTGCTTACAACTATAGCTTGGGGGCTTAATGGTAAAGTTAATTATGCCTTAGAAGGGTCTATATTTGTGGCAGGAGCAGCTATACAATGGCTTAGAGATGAACTGGGAATATTAAGTTCTTCAAAAGAATCAGAAAAGATGGCAGCTTCTGTTGAAGACTCTAATGGTGTTTATATAGTGCCTGCATTTGTTGGAATGGGAGCTCCGTATTGGAATTCATATGCAAGAGGGTCTATATTCGGATTAACCAGAGGTTCTAATAAAAATCATATAGTTAGAGCAACTTTAGAGTCTTTAGCCTATCAGACAACAGATTTACTTAAAGCAATGGAAGAAGACTCAGGCATAAATCTTGCAGCATTAAAGGTTGATGGAGGAGCTAGTGCAAATAATTTATTGATGCAGATTCAAGCAGATTTACTTGATACTGTAGTACAAAGACCAAAATGTATTGAAACTACATCTTTGGGAGCCGCATATTTAGCGGGATTAGCTGTAGGTTATTGGAAAAATAAAGAGGATGTGCTTGATAACTGGCAGATTGATAGAACATTTAAAACACAAATGCTAAAAGACAAAAGAGCAGAGATGCTATTAGGTTGGGAAAAAGCTGTGAAATGTGCTATGATTTGGGCACAATAAAACGGGGTAAATTATGGAGAGTTTTGATTTAATTGCTGATATAGGGGAACTAGTAGTAGTAGATGAAGTAAATAGTTTTATAGAGGTAATTAATAATTATAGAAATGATGAGAAGTGTATAGAAAATATATTTATTACATCTATAACTGTGATTGAAGAAAGATATATTGATTGTAATAATATAGAGATAGAAAATAGTATTTTTGAAAAGTGTGTGTTTGACAAAGTAGATTTTAGTAAAGCATATTTTAAGCATTGCTTATTCAAAAATTGTGATTTTTCAAATTGCAATTTCAGCAATTGTACCTTTAGCAATTGTAAATTTAAAAATGTTAAAGGGATAGGGGCTAATTTTTCAGAGAGTTCCTTTAAAAGTGTTGATATGGAAGAATGTTTATTGAGATATTCTATATTTAGTTTTTCTAATTTTAACAATGTTAAGATTGCTGAAAGTGATATGCTAGAATCTAATATGGATAACAGTAAATTAAAAAAGCTGAGTTTAAATAATGTTAATCTAATAAGAGTAAATTTTAATAAAACCGAGCTAAGGGGAATAGATTTAAGAAATAATCAAATTGATGATATTATGTTATCCACGGAAGCAAAGGAACTCAGGGGAGCCGTTGTAGATCTTTTCCAAGCAGCAGAATTGTCAAGATTATTAGGAATTAAAATAAAATAGATAGAAAGTTATTTATAATTAAGGAAGGTTTTTTTTATGGGAAATAATGAAGAAAGTGAAGCTCCTAAGGTATCAGTGCCAAAAAAAAGGAGATTTGTCTTTGACAACCTTAGAGGTCTCGCAATTTGGTGTATACCAATTTCGCATTTTACTAGAGTTGGAGGCTTATTTGAACAAGATTCTTTAAGTGGTATCGTTTATATAACTATTAATGTATTTGTAATGCAACTGTTTATGTTTCTATCAGGATATTTTTCAAAAAATGTTGATCGTGCTAGAGAAACGGCGTTTAAAACTTTTATGTTACCATACTTGATTTTTACAGTTGTGTTTTATATATTTAGATATTTCTATTTAGGTCATGCTCATTTATATTTTTTACAACCACCTTTTGCTTTATGGTTTTTATTTTCAGTGTTTTTTTATAGATATTATTTAAAGGACTTAGTTAAGATTAAATATCTAGCACAAATAAGTATAGGCCTTTACTTGATAACGGGAATGCTAGCTGTAGATACGGGCTATTTTGCACTTGGAAGAACAATTTCCTATTTTCCGTTTTTCCTAATGGGTTATTACTGTAGTAGTGAAAGAATAAAAAAATTACAATGCTTAAAAAAATGGCAAAGTGCAATTTTACTAACTGTATTAATAGGAATTTCATATCTACTTGCTTATTATGTTAAAATTCCAGTAGAATTTTACTTGTTAAGAACCAATGCGGAAGGTGTAGGGATTTCATGGTATATGGATATAATTATGCGCTCAGTGGTTCTTGTACTTACAGCAGGTTGGACCATATTATTATTAAATATAATGCCGGATAAGAAGAACTATTTAACTTATGTAGGTATTAATACTATGCCAGTATATATTTTTCATTTATTTTTTAGGTATATTATAGAGGATTACGGATTTCCATTTACAGATTGGGTAACATATTATTTATGGATATTTGGATCGGCATCAGCTTGCGTTGTAGTTTTATCTAGTCCGCCAATAGCTAGGTTATATGATAAAACTTTTGAAAAATTATATGATGGATGGTTAAAACTCAAGGAAAAAATCATGATTGAAGAAAATATATAATAATTTAATAGATATATATTTTGACTGCCTTTTATCAAATTGATAAGGGCAGTTTTATTTTTATTATATTAATTTAAAAAACTATAAAAAAACACAGAAATTTTAATAGTTTTTTTTAAAAGAGTGTTGACATTCCAAGCTAAGAGTGTTAAATTAAAAATGTGATTAGCACTCATACAGTGTGAGTGCTAACAAGAGAGGGTGATAAAAATGGATTTAAACGAAAGGAAATTAAGAATATTACAAGCGATAATAGCTGACTTTATAAGAACAGGTGAGCCGGTTGGATCCAGAACTCTTTCAAAAAAATATGAGTTAGGTGTAAGTGCGGCTACTATCCGTAATGAAATGTCTGATTTAGAAGAAATGGGGTTTTTAACACATCCACATACTTCTGCGGGTAGAGTTCCTTCGGATAAAGGCTACAGATTATATGTAAATAATTTGATGAAGAAGAAGGAACTTAGTAGTGAGGAAAAACTTATTATTTCTCAGAAACTGCATAGCAATATATCAGAGTTTGAAAAGACTATACAGCATGCAGCTCATTTGTTATCTGAAATAACAAATTTAACTTCCTTTGCTATGACTCCGGAAACTGATGAAGATAAACTCAGATTTGTAAACATTCTTCCGGTAGATAGTGGCACTGTTGTACTTATGATTGTAGCAGAAAGTGGTAAAGTTTCAAATACTGCTCTTAGACTTGGAGTTCCTTATACAAAGGACAGTCTTGAATTATTATCTAAATCAATGACTTACAACTATAGGGGAAAAACAATTAGTGAAGCTTTAACTGTTGATATTATTAAATGCTTTAAATCTGATATAGAAGCAATGAGTATTTTGGCTCAAAATATTCAGCCGAACTTTATGAAAACTCTTGAAAGCATGTTAAATGTAAATTTATATATGGATGGGTTAACAAATATTTTTTCTATACCAGAGTACAATGACTTGGATAAAGCAAAGATGTTTTTAGAGTTGTTAGGTAAGAAAGAAGATTTTACTAAAAAGCTCATAAATAGGGAAAATGGCGTAATTATAACTATTGGAAATGAAAATGCTGATGATATGATGCAAGAATGTAGTTTAATTACAGCTACTTATCATGTAGATGGTAAGTTAGTAGGCAAGATTGGTGTAATTGGTCCTACAAGAATGAAATACGACGAGGTAACTTCTGTTATCGAGTATGTAACTGAAAATTTGAGCGACACTTTTAAACTAACAGGAGGTAACGAGGAAGATGATTAATGATCAGACTGCTACAGAAAAAAAAGACTTAGAAAAAGATTTAGGAGAGCAGCAAGAAGAACAAACTCAAGATGTCCCGAGTCAAGAAGGGGATGAAAAGAAAAAAGCTGAAGATTCTGAAGGTGTATGGGAAGACAAATCAGAATCAAAAGAATCTGCTGAGGATGAAGAACTCAATACAAAGTATATGAGACTTATGGCAGATTTCCAAAATTATAAGCGAAGAACTGAAAAAGAAAAAAGTGACATTTATGCATATGCAAACGAAAAAATCGTTTCAGAATTGCTTGATGTTATAGATAATTTTGAAAGAGCTCTTGAGCATGGCGAAGGAGATGAAGGTTTTGTTCAAGGTATGAACAATATTTTCAAGATTTTCAAAGGAGTATTGGAAAAGAGTGGATTAGAAGAAATAGAAGCATTAGGAGCTGAATTTGATCCTAATTTCCATAACGCAGTAATGACTGAGGATAGCAATGATTATGAAAGTGGCTTTGTAACTCAGGTTTTACAAAAAGGATACAAATTAAATGGTAAAGTTATTCGACCTACTATGGTAAAGGTCGCAAATTAAGGAGGTAATATATTATGGGAAAAGTAATAGGTATAGACTTAGGTACTACAAACTCCTGCGTAGCAGTTCTTGAAGGTGGAGAACCAGTTGTAATTGCTAATGCAGAAGGAAATAGAACAACTCCATCAGTTGTTGGTTTTACAAAAGGTGGAGAAAGATTAGTTGGTGAAACTGCTAAGAGACAGGCAATCACTAATCCAGATAGAACAATTTCATCAATTAAGACTCATATGGGAACAGATTATAAAGTTGAAATTGATGGTAAACAATATACTCCACAAGATATTTCAGCTATGATTTTAACTAAATTAAAAACTGATGCTGAAAGCTACCTTGGAGAAAAGGTTACAGAAGTTGTTATTACAGTTCCTGCTTACTTCACAGACTCTCAGAAGCAAGCTACAAAAGACGCTGGTAAGATTGCAGGTCTTGATGTAAAGAGAATTATCAACGAGCCTACAGCTGCATCATTAGCATATGGTCTTGATAAAGACAACGGTCACCATAAGATTTTAGTATATGACCTAGGTGGTGGTACATTTGACGTATCTATCCTTGAACTTGGAGATGGCGTATTTGAAGTATTAGCTACAAATGGTGATACTAAGTTAGGTGGAGATAATTTTGATAAAGTCTTAATTGATTACATGGCAGATACATTTGCTAAGGAACATGGAATTGATTTAAGATCAGATAAAATGGCTCACCAGAGATTAAAGGAAGCAGCTGAAAAGGCTAAGAAAGAACTTTCAAGTTCACAGACAGCAAACATCAACCTTCCATTTATCACTGTAAGTGCTGATGGTCCTTTACACATGGATATGGATATTACAAGAGCTAAGTTTGACCAGTTAACTTCAGATTTAGTAAACAAGACTATCGAACCAATGCAGAAGGCTATGAAAGATGCTGGCGTAACTAATGCTGATATTGCAAAAGTTATCTTAGTTGGTGGTTCAACAAGAATTCCAGCTGTTCAAGAAGCTGTAAAGAGAGTAACAGGTAAGGAACCATTTAAGGGAATTAACCCTGATGAATGTGTAGCTGTTGGTGCTGCTATTCAGGCTGGTGTATTAACTGGTGAAGTAAATGATGTATTACTACTTGATGTAACTCCACTTTCACTTTCAATTGAAACATTAGGCGGAGTTGCTACAAAGCTAATTGAAAGAAATACAACTATTCCTACAAAGAAGAGCCAGATCTTCTCAACTGCTGCTGACAACCAAACAGCTGTAGATATCCATGTAATGCAGGGTGAAAGAGAAATGGCAGCTGGAAATACTACACTTGGACGATTCCAGTTATCAGGTATACCACCAGCACCTCGTGGAATTCCTCAGATTGAAGTTACATTTGACATCGATGCTAATGGTATCGTAAATGTAAGTGCTAAGGATATGGGTACTGGTAAGGAACAGAGAATTACTATTACTTCTTCAACTTCACTTTCAGAAGATGAAATTCAAGCAAAAGTTAAAGAAGCTGAAAAGTTTGCAGAAGAAGATAAGAAGAGAAAAGAAGAAATTGAAATCAGAAATAGAGCTGAAACTTTAGTTTATGAAACAGAAAAGAACCTTAAGGAATTAGAAGCTAGCTTATCAGAAGATGAAAAAGCAAGCATTTTAGCTGCTAAGGATGAGCTTTCAAAGGCTCTAGAAGCAAATAATGTAGAAGAAATTAAAGATAAAACTGAAAAACTTACAGAACAGTTCCATACTATTTCTGCTAAGATGTATCAACAGGCACAGGCTGCTCAGGGTGGAGCTGCAGGAGCTGCAGGTTTTGATCCTAATATGGCAGGTGGCATGGGCGGAGCTGCTCCAGAAGGAGATTCTCCAAAGCATGACAATGTTGTTGATGCAGATTATGAAGTAGTAGATGAAGATAAAGACAAATAGTTGACATATGGGCCTGCATGGGGTAATATTGATACGATTAAATTTATGAAAGATGAGCACTCCTTCAGGTAGGGAGTGCTTATCAGATTAATATG
>DAMCXN010000012.1:40702-53565 GCA_032096995.1 Aminipila sp. | reverse complement strand
TATGCAGAGTGGAGAGAAAATTATGGCAGATAAGAGAGATTATTATGAAGTCCTTGGCGTCCAGAAAGGTGCAAGTGAAGGTGATATAAAAAGTGCTTTCCGTAAGATGGCCATGAAATATCATCCAGACAGAAATCCTGGAGACAAGGAAGCTGAAGACAAATTTAAAGAGATAAATGAGGCGTATAGCGTTCTTTCCGACCCTGATAAGAAGAGCAAGTATGATAGATTCGGTCATGCCGGCGTAGATCCAAATGCAGGTTTTGGCGGCGGCGGAGCAGGTTTTGGTGGCTTTGAGGACATCTTTGATATGTTTGGAGGCATGTTTGGCGGCGGCTTCGGAGGAGGCGGTGCCAGAAGACGTAATGGTCCTATGAAGGGAAGAGATTTACAGCAAGAAGTTGTAATATCTTTTGAAGAAGCGGCTTTTGGTACAAATAAAAAAGTACAGCTTTCAAAATATGTTGAATGTGAAAAGTGTCATGGCACAGGTGCTGAAGAAGGTACTTCAAAGAAGACTTGTCCAACTTGTAATGGTACTGGTGAAGTTAGAACAACTCAAAGAACACCTTTTGGACAGTTCCAAAGTGTTTCAACTTGCCAAACTTGTGAAGGTACTGGTCAAGTAGTTGAAAAGCCATGTAATGAATGTAGTGGATCAGGAAAGGTTAGAAAGACTGTAACTATTTCTGTTGACATTCCTGCAGGTGTTGATAACGAATCTGTAATATCTATAAGAGGTCAGGGCGAACCGGGTACAAATGGTGGACCAAATGGTGATCTATATGTTGTTATTAGAGTAAGACCACACTCTTTATTTAAGCGAGATGGTCAGGACTTATGGCTTGAAATACCTATCACGTATGCTCAAGCAGCTTTAGGTGACGATATAACTGTACCTACTTTGAAGGAAAAGGTATCTTATAGCATACCAGCAGGTACTCAGCCTGGTACAGTATTTAGATTAAAAGGAAAAGGTATTAAAGGCCTTAGAACATCAAGAATGGGAGACCTTTACGTTAAGGTTATTCTGGAAGTTCCAACAAAATTGAATTCTGAACAGAAAAAGAAACTTAAGGAGCTTACAGAAATTTTTGATAATGATAATCATGGAAAGAAGAAGGGCTTCGCTGATAAAATGAAGGATCTTTTTAAATAATGATAATTAAATAGTTATATAAATATAGCGGATTAGTACTTTCGAGAAAGGTGCTTGGAATTTATGTTTTAGTAAATAAAACTTTGGAATTCCTCACAACATTCTCTCATGTACTAATCCGCTATTTAATTACAAAAAATTAATTATTCTTAAATAAATGAGATCTATTGAGTAGAATTGACAGGGATAGTTGATTTCTGTATAATTAGGTCCAAATGTTGTAATTTTATTATTGCTTTTATATTAATTATATAAAGATAGAAATTTATATATTGCTGAGAATAAAGAAAGATGTGTGAACGAAGTGATTGATAAATCAAAAATTCAAGAAGGGGTAAAGCTGATTTTAGAGGGAAAATGAATTGGTCATAGAAAAAGACATAGTTTTTTATTCCATGTGTGAGCATCATATGCTCCCTTTTTATGGGCAAGTTCATATAGGGTATATACCAAATGGAGAAGTCGTTGGTTTAAGTAAGATTGCTAGAACTGTTGATGTTTACTCAAAGCGTCTTCAACTTCAAGAAAGACTAACCTCGCAGATTGCAGATGCTTTAGATAAAGAATTAAACCCTAAAGGTGTTATCGTTATGGTAGAGGCTGAACACATGTGCATGACTATGAGAGGAATTAAAAAACCTGGAAGTCAAACAGTAACGATTGTTACTAGAGGAGAATTTGAAAAAGATCCAGTACTTCAGAATAAATTTTTAAGCATGGTGAAATAAATGAAATTTGTAGAAAAGATTATTAAACATCCTGTGTATATAGAAATTCTAAAAGAACTAGAGAAGCTTGAGGAAGCTAGAATTTTTTGTTGTCATGGTTTACCTCATTTAATGGATGTAGCAAGGATAGCATATATATATGATTTGGAGCAGGCTTTAAATATTGAAAAAGAAGTAATATATTTAGCAGCATTGTTACATGATATTGGGCGAGTTAAAGAATACAGAGAAGGAATACCGCATGAACAAGCTAGTAGAGAGATGGCGGAGGTATTTCTTAAAGAATTACAGTATCCTATAGAAAAGATAGAAATTATTCTTACTGCAATAGAAGGGCATAGGAATAAAGATGTAAAGGAAAGTTGTTTCCGGGATTGTGTAGACATAAAACAAGAAATTGAAAAAAATCTTGCAGAAAAAAGCATGTCAGAAAAATTAAGGTTTGTTATAAATATGGCAGATAAAAAATCGAGGAATTGTTTCTTTTGTGGTGCTTATGAGCAGTGCAATTGGGGTGAGGATAAAAAAAATAAAGTTGTTACATTTTAAAAGGTTATAAAAGAGGAATTGATATATGATTATAGGAAACAAAGAATTTGATGTAGAAAATAAAACATATATAATGGGAATTCTAAATGTTACTCCAGATTCATTTTCTGATGGTGGAAGATGGAATGATTTGGATAAAGCATTAAAACATGTAGAGCAAATGATTGCAGAAGGCGCTCATATTATTGATGTTGGTGGAGAATCCACACGTCCAGGGCATAAAAAAGTTGAGGCTGAGGAAGAAATACAGCGTACTGTAGCAATTGTACAAGCCATAAAAAAGAGATTTGATATCCCAGTGTCAATTGATACATACAAGAGCCACGTAGCAAAAGCAAATATTTTAGCAGGTGCGGATCTTGTAAATGATATTTGGGGCTTTAAGTATGATGAAGAGATGGCTAAGGTAATTGCAGAAACAAATACGTCTTGCTGTCTTATGCATAATCGTGAAAATATTAATTACAATGATTTCATGGAAGATATGAAAAATGATTTAAGAGAAGTGATTTATATAGCTAAAAAAGCAGGAATTAAAGATGATAAGATTATTCTTGATCCAGGTGTGGGTTTTGCCAAGTCTTATGAACAAAATCTTAAAGCTATTAACTGTTTAGAACAACTAAAAGAGTTAGGATATCCTGTACTTCTGGGGACTTCAAGAAAATTAGTTATAGGACAAACTTTAGATTTACCTGCAAATGAACGTGTTGAAGGTACTTTAGTAACGACAGTTATGGCAGTATTGAAAGGTTGTGCTTTTGTTAGGGTACATGATATAAAAGAAAATGTTAGAGCTATAAAGATGGCTGAAGCTATTCTTGGGAAATAGGTAATTAATTATGGATAAAATTAATATAAAAGGTTTGGAAGTATTTGCAAATCATGGAGTGATTTCTGAAGAGAATGTATTAGGACAAAAATTTATTGTAAATATCTCTTTATATGTAGATACAAGATTAGCTGGAATTACTGATGACTTAAATATGTCTATTAGTTATGCTCTTGTATGTGAATTTATAACAAAGTTTATGAAGGATAATACTTTTAAACTGATTGAGGCAGTGGCTGAAAACTTAGCAGCAGCATTACTTTGTGAGTACCAGGGATTGCATAAGGTTGATTTGGAGATAGAAAAACCTTGGGCTCCTATAGGCTTGCCTTTAAAAAATGTGTCAGTACAAATAGAACGTAGCTGGCATACAGCATATATTTCTTTTGGATCAAATATGGGAAATAAAGAAAAGTATATTAATCAAGGTATAGAAGAGTTGCAAAACACTTTAGGATGTGAAGTTATAAAAGTTTCAGATTATATAAATACTGAACCTTATGGGAATGTGGCGCAAGATAACTTTTTAAATGGATGCCTAGAATTAAAAACTCTACATTCTCCAAAGGAACTATTGAATATATTAAATAAAATAGAAAAAAAGGCAAAGAGAGAGAGAGTTATTCATTGGGGGCCTAGGACTCTGGATTTAGACATTATTTTTTATGACAATTTGGTTTTTTCAGATAAGGAATTAACGGTTCCACATTTAGATATGCAAAATAGGAAGTTTGTACTAGAACCTTTAAAGCAATTAAATCCTTATCTTAAACACCCAATATCTAATTTAACAGTAGATGAACTATTAAATAAACTTAAATAAAACTTGTAAATAAATTATAAATAGCAGATACAGGATACAATAATCCTGATATCTGTTATTTTTTTATAAGTTAGTATAATCAAAGCTTAAATTTACAATAATACCTAATGGGAGAGTTTAGATAAATTACAGTCTGGAGGTATTAATATGTATTATAGCAGTGGCAATTATGAGGCATTTGCTAAACCAGAAAAACCATCAAATATGAATTTAAAGTCAGCATATATTGTTGGTTCAGGATTAGCGGCTTTAGCAACCGCATGTTTTTTAATTCGTGATGGGCAAATGAGTGGAGATAAAATTCACATATTGGAAGAACTATCAGTTCCCGGAGGAGCGTGTGATGGAATAGAGGACGTATCAAAAGGTTTTATAACGCGGGGAAGTCGTGAAATGGAAGAACATTTTGAATGTTTATGGGATTTACTTAGAACTATACCATCTATAGAAACTGAAGGAATATCTGTGTTAGACGAATTTTATTGGTTAAATAAAAAGGATCCTAATTTTTCAATAGTAAGAGCTACAGAAAAAAACGGTGAAAATGCACATACTGATGGGAAGTATGCCTTAAGTGAAAAATCTATAATAGAAGTTTTAAAGCTATATTTAACAAAAGATGAAGAGCTATATAATAAGAAGATTTCTGAAGTATTTTCTAAAGAATTTTTTTCATCAAACATGTGGTTATATTGGTCAACCATGTTTGCATTTAAAGAGGTTCATGGTGCGTTAGAACTAAAACGTTTTTTCCATAGATTTATACACCATATAGGCACACTACCTGATTTTTCAGCTATTAAACTAACTAAATACAATCAATATGAATCATTGATTCTGCCAATAGTAAAGTTTCTTGAATCCAACAATGTTGATTTTCAATATAATACAGAAGTTACAAATATTATTTTTGAAATTTCTACAGGAAGAAAAGAAGCTAAAAAAATTATATATAGTAGAGATGAAGAAAGTTATTATATCGACCTTACACAGGATGATTTAGTTTTTGTTACCAATGGCAGTACTATTGAGAACTCAACTTTTGGAGATGACAACCATGCTCCTGATTTTATTATTACAGATGGTGGTTCTTGGGAATTATGGCGTAATATTGCTAAACAAGATCCTTTGTTTGGAAATCCCGATAATTTTTGCAACGATACAGATTCCACAAACTGGGAATCTGCTACCATTACAACTTTAGATGATAAGATACCTTCATACATTCAAAAAATATGTAAACGAGATTTATTTACAGGACGCACTGGTACAGGAGGTATTATTTCTGTAAAAGATTCTAATTGGCTTATTAGTTATACTGTAAATCGTCAACCGCAATTTAAGAATCAAGATAAAACTCAATTAATTGTATGGCTATATGGTTCCTTTACAAATGTTATAGGTAATTTTATAAAGAAGCCTATGAGAGATTGTACGGGAAAAGAAATTATCCAAGAATGGCTTTATCACTTAGGTGTCCCTAGAAATGAAATTGAGGATTTAGCTAAGAATTCTGCACGTTGTATTCCATGTGTTATGCCTTTTGTTAGTGCACCATTAATGCCAAGAGGAAAAGGTGATAGACCAATGGTTGTGCCGTACGATTGTATAAATTTTGCATTTATAGGGCAATTTGCGGAAACCGAAAGAGATGCAACCTTTACGTCAGAATACTCAGTGAGAACTGCAATGGAAGCTGTTTATACATTGCTTGAAATAGATCGTGGAGTACCAGCAGTATATGGGTCTTGTTATGATGTTCGTGTGCTTTTGGAAGCAATATCTAAACTTTTAGATGGAAAGAAATTAGTAGATATAAAACTGCCGCTGATATTGAATCTAGTTGAAAAAAAGCTTCTTAATAAAATAGATGGTACAGTTATAGATGAATTATTTAGAAAATATAACGTGATATAGATATAACAGATATAGAGAGTAACTAAAGGTAGCTTGAAAAAGCTACCTTTAGTTATGTATTCGTAATTAATAAATCTTTATTTCACCAAAATAAAGTAAGGCTTGTCTAAAAAAAATACACATTATATAATAGCAGATATAAAAAATCATTAAGAAAAGTTTTAATGTTTTTGATATAGATATATTTATAAATTTTATTAAGGGAACTTATGAAAATGTAGAAAAAGAGGTGGCTATGAAAAAAAGAAAAGAAATGAAGAAAATTGCGCGAAAAACTTTAAAAAGGCATTATTGGTTTTTGGTAGCGGTATGTTTGATGGCCGCAGTTATTGGGGCAGAATATACTAATTCGTTAGGCACAGTTCAAAGTCATGCTTCACAAACCTTGCAGGAAACAGGTATTTATCACTCCAATTCAGTTCCTGGTAAGGAAGGATTGTCAGATGTTCTTGCCTCTATTCTTTCAAACAATATAGAAAAAGGTTCGGAGATTTCTAAAGAATTGAAAGCACAGTTTGTTGAGGAAGATACTGTTGAAAATATTATATTTGCTAGAAATAAGGGAGTTCTCTCACATTTTATAAATAGTATAACCTCGGGAAGTATATTAGTGTCGGCCGTTGCGGCTATAAATTCAATTATAAATTCTTCAAAATTTGCAGTTATAATATTAATTGTTTTGGGATTTTTATTTGTTTTTCTATTTTGGATGTGTGTAAGAAATATTTTTAAGGTGGTTATGCGAAGAATTTTCTTAGAAAGTCGTATTTATGAGAAAGTATCAATTCAACGGATATGTTTTCTTAGAGAATTAGGAAAATGGTGGAAGGCATCAGTAAGTATGCTGTTATTTTATATGTTGAAGGTTTTGTGGGGAATAACTATTATTGGTGGAATAATTAAAAGATATTCATACTATTTAGTACCTTATATTATAGCTGAAAACCCAGATATATCGAGCAGAAAGGCTATTACACTTTCACGTAAAATGATGAATGGACATAAATGGGAGTGCTTTTTAAATGAGTTTTCATTTGTTGGATGGAATATTTTAGGCGTAGTGACTTTGGGACTTTCCTCATTGTTGTTTTCAAATGCATATAGAACTGCTTTTTTTTGCGAGTATTATGCTGAGATAAGGACAGAGTCAAAAACAAAGAAACTACCATATTCAGAACTACTTAATGATGTGCATTTATTTGAAAAAGCTGAGCTTAATAGACTTGCAGTTGCGTATTGTGAAATTCCAGATTTTGCTTGTACAGAGCATGTTTCATTAGGGAATTTATCAGGTATTCGTAAATTTAGTGCTGATGTCTTTGGAATTGCATTAGTTCAAGATGATATTGAACAAGCATATCAAAAAGAACAAGCACAGCTTTTATTAGCAGAGCGATATAGTGATGTTAGAAGTGGAAATGCATATCCAACAGAACTTTCACCTATTGAACATAAGAATTTAAATCTTAATCAAAATAGTGAACATTATATTAGGCACTATTCTGTTTTCTCTATTATTTTGTTATTTTTTACCTTTTCATTTACCGGATGGCTTTGGGAAGTAAGTTTACATTTGATTGCTGATGGCACTTTTGTAAATCGTGGAGCACTTTATGGTCGATAGCTTCCAATTTATGGAGGTGGGGGTGTTTTAATTCTTGCAATATTAAATAAGCTGAGAAAAAGAGCCGCAATAGAGTTTATGGGTATTATTGGCTTATGTGGTCTTGTGGAATATTTTACATCATATTATTTGGAAATTGCCCACGATGGAATGCGTTGGTGGGATTATACAGGATATTTTTTGAATTTAAATGGACGAATTTGCGCAGAAGGATTACTTATATTTGGAGTAGGTGGAATGCTATCGTTTATTTATTAGGGCCTAGACTTGATAATTTGTTTCGTAATATTAAAAAGCAAATCATAGTGCCCTTTTGTATTATTTTACTTTTAATATTTGTTGCTGATTTTACTTATTCGATGATTCATCCTAATATGGGTGAAGGCATTACAGATTACGATACAAATGTTAAGATTGAGAAAAATTAGACAAGTTCTCTTAATGTTAATAAATTTTTAATATTGTATAAATTGAAATTTAATAATACTAGTATATCTTTATAAAATAAATGAAACGAATACGGTATTTTTTATGATTTTAATTAGACAAATGAATATAACATTGGAGGACATTTATGAGAATATATAATAATCTGTTTTTTAGAAAACTTGAAGTTGCTAATGATGGTCAGTTAGTGGCCAGTTATGGTGGCATTGCAATAAAAAGTATTTGGTTTTGGATAATTACTTTACTTGGTGTAGGTGCTTTCTACTACTTACCGTTAGAGATAATAGGGGCTCCAGTTTTAATTGCAGGCTTAGCAACAATGGTAATTTGCTCTTTTGCTGTATATATTTTTCCAAGTACTACGCCAGTAACGGGCACATTATATAGTCTTATGCAAGGATATGTACTGGCATATGCCTGTACTGAATACGCTAAGCAATACATAGGAATAGTTTGGATTGCACTTGGACTTACAATGATTGTTTCGGTAAGCATGTTAATACTTTACCTTACGAATATAATTAAAGTGGGGCATAGATTCCGTACAATTATTTTCACTTTGTTTATGGCATCATTTTTAGGATCAGGCATTGTATTGATTAGCTCTTTTTTTACACCAGTACTAAAAGATTTGATTATGGGCAATGGAATAGTTGGTATTGTTATATCCATAGTACTTATCATTATTGCAGCTTTGAATCTAGTAGTTCAATTTGATAACGTTGCACAGACTGTTAGATTACATATGATAAAAAAATATGAATGGTTAGCAGCATATGGATTATATATGGCAGTTGTTTTATTGTTTATCCGCATTTTAGAGCTTGTAGCAAAATTGATGGACAAGAAGGACAGAAATTGAAGCTAAAAGTAACAAGGTTGGGTGAGATATTATGACAGGAATTTTTATATATTTATTGTGCAGTCTTTTGCTAGGTGGAATTATTTGCTTTTATGGTAAAAAGCTTTACTTCTTAGTTTTGCCAGTTTTTCTTTGTTTAGGAAGTGTTGTATTTTTTTCAACAAGATTTGGAAGTACAGGTAAATGGCTTGGTATTGGGTTAGTTGTAGGTATAGTTCTTGCGTTGTTAGCGCGTTTTATATATAAACTAGGGGTATTTATGCTTGGGGCTGTGGCTGGATTTATGATTGGCATTTTGATTACTAATTTCCTGCCACATAATGCTGATACTTACAGTTGGATTATTTGCATTATTAGTAGCTTGATAATTGCAATATTATCAGTTAAATGGTGTGACTTTTTCATAATGATTTCTACTGCTTTAAGCGGTGCGCAAATGATGGCTTCCTCTATTTGCTTTTTAGCATTTAATTTAACAAATTTGATGCAGTATATTCATGTTAATAGCATGATATCTACCATGACAAGTTTAGGAGAATACATAAATGGAGAATTTAACCAACAGTATTCGATGATAATATTGATTGCAACTGCTCTTTTGTTTTTCTTGGGAAGTGCATTTCAAATTAAGGATAATAATATAGCCAACCACAGAAGGTGATAGGCCAAAAAGTTTTCCCCTTTGCAATTTAATGTAAAGGGGATTATTTTGTATATAAATTTTATAATAAATCAGTATTTGGTGTTCTAGTACCATCTTCGTGGTAAATGTAGAAGCCCCTACCAGTTTTTCTACCTAAATGACCAGCAGCGAACATTCTTCTTAGAAGTACGGCAGGACGATATTTAGGATCTCCAATTTCACTATAAAGAACTTCCATAACTGCAAGCTCAACATCAAGACCAATCATATCAACCAATTCAAGTGGACCCATAGGATGATTTAAACCTAAACGCATACCAAGATCAATTTCTTCCATTGAACTGACTCCATGCTCCATTAAGAAAAAGGCTTCATTTAGCATAGGGATAAGCATACGATTTACAATAAAACCTGGTTCATCTTTAGAAATGATGCAAACTTTTCCTAACTTTTCGCCAAAAGCTTTAGTTTTATCTATAGTATCTTGGCTAGTTTGTAAACCTTTAACTACCTCTAATAGTGTTAATAGTGGAACTGGACTGAAAAAGTGCATTCCTATAAATCTAGATGGATTTTTTAAATGGCTTGCCAATGTGGTAATAGAAATAGAGGATGTATTACTTGAAATGATAGCATCTTCTTTAGCATATTTATCTATATCTTCCATAATTGAGATTTTGATGCGTTCATTTTCTGAAGCTGCTTCTATAATGAAATCAGCATCTTGGCAATCAGAGATATTGGTAGTAAATGAAAGCTTTGATAAGGTTTCTTTCATATCATCTTCAGCCATTTTACCCTTTTTGACGTTTTTCTGTAACATTGTTTCTACAGATTTACGTCCTTTATTTAAGTTATCCTCAGAAATATCGTTTACTATAACATTAATTCCACTAGTTATGGCAACTTGGGCAATCCCCATACCCATAAAGCCTGCACCTATAACAAACAATTTTTTTATATTCATAATGACCTCTCTTTCAAATAGTAATAACATTCATTATTCTTCATCAATCCTTATTATTATCATTGTTACTGGCTCTAAATATAAATGGGAGCACCAAAACATTTCTATTATATAGTATTAACAGATAAAAGTACATTTAATTTAATTATTAACAAACTGAGCATATTTTAGAGGCTTAAAATAATTGCTTGTTTATCTAATTTTAGGCGATTTAAGAGGCACAATATAAGAAAGAAGCTTTTTGATAATTACTATAAATAATGATAAAATTGATATAATAAGTCAAATTTAGTTAAACTTATATCGAACATGAATTAACATTAAAAAAAGGAGACATTAATTGATGGGCATAGGTATTAAAAAGAAAAGATTTTTTAATATTAATATATTTATAGTATTATTGATTACAGAAATTTTGATAGGGATATATGTGCACGATAACTTTATACGACCATATGTAGGGGATATATTGGTTGTAATTTTGTTGTATTTCTTTGTAAGAATATTTATTCTCAGAGGAATTAAGTTCATGCCACTTTATATTTTTGCATTTGCAACAATGACAGAAATCTTGCAATACTTTAAATTAGTAGATTTGCTTGGGTTAGGTAATAACACTTTTTTTAGAGTATTGTTAGGTTCGGTATTTGATATAAAAGATATAGCATGTTATGGAATAGGGTGCTTATTGCTTATGGGATATGAAAAGTTAGGAGAACAAAGATGAATAATGAAACAAAAATAGGGATTATATCTGATACTCATGGGTTACTTCGTGAAGAGGTTAAAGATATTTTAGGAGAATGCGATTATATCATTCATGGTGGAGATATAAATAAGCAAAGTGTTATTGATGAACTAGAAGGAATAGCGCCTTTGTGTGTTGTACGTGGAAATAATGATAAAGAGTGGGCGGAGCATCTTCCAAATGAATTAAGATTTGAAATAGAGAGTGTAAGATTTTATATGACACACATAAAAAAGGTTATTCCCTCTGATTTGTCAGATGTAGATGTGATAGTTTTTGGACATTCACATAAGTATTTTAAGGAAGTAAAAGACAATGTGCTGTGGCTAAATCCGGGCAGTTGTGGTAAAAGACGATTTGACCAATCTATAAGTATGGCAGTTATGAACATTAAGGATGGTGAATTTGAAGTTGAAAAGGTGGAGTTGAATCCGGAGCTTAAGTAAGTGGGTAGAAAATACAAGAAAATAATGGTAAAATTGTAAAAGCAATAATAATATAGTATTTAGGAGAAAAATGATGAAAGAATTAAATGTAGTTGCGGCTATACTAATTTATAATAATAAAATTTTATGTGCACAAAGAGCGGAAAGCAAATATGAATATATTTCATATAAGTATGAATTTCCAGGTGGCAAATTAGAAGAAGGAGAAAGTCCGGAAGAAGCATTGCACAGAGAACTTATAGAAGAAATGGACGTAAATGTTGATATAAATAACATGCAATATTTTTATACTGTAGAACATGAATTTCCTGATTTTAAAATAAAAATGCATAGCTACATATGTAATGTTGCAAGTGATAAAATTAATTTAAAGGAACATGTTGCAGTAAAGTGGCTTGAAAATAGTCAACTTAAAAAGCTTGATTGGGCAGCGGCAGATTTACCAATAGTAGAAAGATTAATGAATTTATAAGTACGGAGTAATATATGGAAAGTACATTAGTAGAGGATTTGTATAATGATTATCAGATGATTCTTAATGTTACTTGAAAATATTCAGATAAATGAATATAATAATTGGGAAAGTAAAGAGAAGTGGAGAGATATTATGGAATATTTAACTACTAATGAAATGTCGAAAAAATGGAATATTTCTGCTAGAAGAGTAGCAAAATTTTGTGAGCAAAATAGGGTTAAAGGAGCAATAAAAAAAGGGAAAACCTGGTTGGTTCCATATGATGCGGAGAAGCCATCTGATCCAAGAAAAAAGAAGTAGAAAGAGGTAACGATATGGAGACTAATAATACGTATGAATTACTGCCAAATGCAAAAATGCTTTTAGCATCTTTAAGGTCTGTAGGATATACGGAAGAAACTGCTATTGCAGATATCGTTGATAATAGCATTTCGAGTGGAGCTGATAAAATTCAATTATTCTTTGACTGGGATGAAAAAAGAATATTGCTAGCAGATAATGGTTATGGTATGAGCAATGAGGAATTATTACAATCCATGAAAATTGGTTCAGCTGATCCAATGGAAATTCGAAATCAGAATGACTTAGGAAGATTTGGAATGGGAATGAAAACGGCATCATTCTCAATTGCAAAAAAACTCAT
>DAMCXN010000012.1:30981-40692 GCA_032096995.1 Aminipila sp. | reverse complement strand
TGGGATTTAAATCATGTTGAGAAAACAGATAAATGGGAAATACTGATTCATTCTGATAGTGAAACAGAGAATTATATCGAATCCTTAAAAGAGCAACTTAATTTATTTAATTGGAAAAATGGAACAATTATTTCACTATCTAATCTTGATAGATTAATTGATTTAAATAATCTTAACAAATCGAAAAAGAAATTCTATAAGACAATAAAGAGTATTAAAGAGCATTTGGCTATGATTTTTCATAGGTTTATTGAAGAAGATGAGTTGAAAATATACGTTAATGGGAATTTGATTGAAGAGTGGAATCCATTTGTAAGGCAAAATCCTGCAACAATGGAATTACCATGTGAAGAATTTTATGATGGAAACTCAGATGTTTATATTGAGCCATTTATTTTGCCACATAAGAATAAGTTCGAGTCTGAAGATGAGTATAAAAAAGCAGGAGGCTCAAGGGACTGGTTGGGGCAACAAGGTTTTTATGTGTATCGAAATAGACGACTTATTGTATATGGCACATGGTTTGGTAAATATAAAAAAGAACCTGCGTATAATTTGGCTAGAATTAAGTTGGACATGACCTCCGAAAGTGACTTTGAATGGGGAATAGATATAAAGAAATCGAAAGCAACACTCCCTGTGGCTATTGAGGAAAGCGTAATACAAGTGGCCTCTTTAACCATTGAAAAATCAGTGGCAGTGTATAATTCAAGGGGCGTTTATAATCGGAAAAATACTGCAAATAATACCAGTTTGAAATATGTATGGGAACAACGGAAAAATTCAGCTGGTAATTATATGTTTTATCTGAATAAAAAGCATCCGATGCTTATGAAGTTGATGCGGGAAATGAATGAAGACACGAAGAACGAATTGAAAACATATCTGTCCTTGGTAGAAAATTATTCTCCTACAATGTTGAGCGGAGTGATTGTCGATAATAGCAATGTTGAGATTTCAGATGATACTAGGTGTACAGATATTTTGAATTTGAAAGAGAAGATTTGTATATTGAAGCAACTTCAATATGAGTATGAAGAAATTTTTGAAGTTCTTGCAGAGTCTCCAGAATATGGGTACTTAAGGGATGAATTAAAAAAGATAATCGAGGAGAATTAATTGGATGGGACAGCAGGATGAAAATAATCTGTATGAAATAGCATATATGTCATGTGACGTGTACATAAAAAAGTCAACTGAAGATGACATAAATAAAATTGTGAACGAAGCAATTGAAGACACCATTAAACGGTTTGGAGATATGGTTGAGAATACTGATAGTTTGAGAGCTTATTTAAATGAACGAATCAGTAGGGAACGTGAAGAGGAGGAACCAGCGGTTTTACTTGGTGAAGAAGCAGAAAATGAAACATGGTGGATGGATTATCGTAGAGATAATAATACTAATTTGATTTTCTGGGATAGATACAATAAATATTTATATGAAGATAAGCATTGGGAAAGAAGTGCAATTAAGAAGAGCATTGATAATACTACGGATACTTTGCTTAATTCTATAGCAAATCCTAGAAATATGATACCACAAGAAAAAAGAGCAATGGTAGTTGGCTATGTTCAGTCAGGAAAAACGGCTAACTATATTGGTTTAATTAATAAAGCTTTAGATGCGGGCTATAAATATATTATTGTGTTGGCTGGTATTCATAATAATCTACGAAGCCAAACTCAAGCAAGAATCGATGAAGAAGTATTAGGATATGAGACAGACTCTGCTGCAAAACAGAAACAAAGAGAAAGAGCAGAAAAAAATAAGATAGGTGTTGGAAAATTATATAATGCTGGGTTTGTTCAGACATTAACATTCCGTGATGAAAAAGGTGATTTTACAAAGGATAGATCAGGTGTAGCTACCTCTCCTGATATTGCCACAATTATTGTTACGAAAAAAATAAAATCAACATTAGAAAATCTGATTGATAATATCGAAAGTAATAGTGAGATTTCTAGAGATGAAACTGGTAATTTATACATGAAAGCAAAATATCCACTACTTCTGATCGATGATGAGGCTGACCAAGCTTCTGTTAATACTGGATATGAATATGACGATGAAGGAAATGTTGTTGATGAGTATGATGTAAAAACTATTAACAAGTTAATAAGATCTTTATTTAAACATTTTGAATGTAGATCATATGTAGGATACACAGCAACCCCATATGCCAATATTTTTATTCCAGATAATATTAGTGTCGCTAATAACGAATTGGGAAATGATTTGTTTCCAGCAGATTGTATAGTTAGTCTTCCTAAACCATATCGCTACATTGGAGCAAATGAATTTTTTGGTTACGGAAATCATGACGAAGATATGAAACCAATGCCGTTGGTAAGAAAAATCAAAGAAACAAATTTTGTTGATGTAAAAAAGAAAATTGTAGGTGATTTGCCGGAGAGTTTAAAAACGGCAATAAAAAGTTTCTTGATATCAGTAGCTATTAGAAATTTACGAGACGATAAAAATAAACCTAATACAATGTTAATTCATATTGCAAGAATCAAAAATATGCAAGAAATGATTGAGAGAAAAGTTAGAGATTACTTTTTTGATGAACTACAAAGCATGATTATTGATAGGGATAGGGAAACCAGAGAGGAATTTTACCAGTTAATACTTGATGATTATCTTTCAACTACTAAGAAAATGAAAAATAATTTTATAAGGTATATGGAAGACGCTGATGAATTTGATCCGGATGAAGTATATCGAGAAATTGTTAGATTAATGAATGAAGATAAGATAAAACTTCACGTAATTAACGGTAATAGCAAAGATTCTTTAGCTTATAAAGAACACGAAAAAGAGGAACATAATATAATTGCTATTGGCGGGGATAAGTTTTCAAGAGGTCTTACATTAGAAGGATTATCAGTTAGTTATTTTACGAGAGAATCTAAATATTATGATACATTAATGCAAATGGGACGTTGGTTTGGGTTTAGAACGAAATATGCTGATTTATGTCGTGTTTTCATTCCAGATAATATTTATAGATGGTTTGCAAGAATCGCATTTGCTACTGACAATTTGAGAAATCAGATTTCCTATATGTGTGATGAAAAAGCAAAACCAAAAGACTTTGGATTAAGAGTTGCTACACATCCAGAATTGAAAATATCCAGCCCTAAAAAGATTAGGACTGGTATTATTCAAAAACTTGATTTCAGCAATACACTTACAATTACAAGAGATATTGATGTAGATATAATACAATATGAAAATAATTATGTTGCTGTTGAAAAACTTTTTTCGGATTCTGGAAAAATTCTTACATCGGAAGAACATTTCGGTAATCTAGGGCGAGAAGCTATTGGCAAGCATTATTTTCTTGAGCATGTTTCTGGATATAGGATAGCACAATTCTTAGAAGAATTTCAGACGTCAAAGTATGCAAGTAAAGTAAACGGAATCAATATAGCTACATACATAAAAGAGCAGATGAAAGATAATTATCTAATAGATTGGACGGTTGGACTAATAAATGTTGGTAGAAATGATTCTGAATTTCAAATTGCAGATAAAAATGTTGGAAGTGGAATAACTAGATTTGGAGAGAATAGTGTAATTTATTATCCTGATAAAAAAGTGTGCTCAGTACATATGTTAAAATCTAATGAACATGAGTTTTTTGGATTGAATAATCAAGAATATGAATATGCTTTAGTAATGAAAGAAAAGGCGCGTAAAAATAATGAAAAGGCTATATCTGCAAAAATACGAGCACAAATGGATCCAGCTAAAGGTCTAATGCTGATATATCCTATAGATTTCAATGATGAAAAATCTGAAACAAGATACTTTAAAGTTGAAAATAGTAAGCATAGAACTCCATTTGGTTTGGTTTTTGTTTTCCCAAAAGGTAATGGAAAGACTGTTTCATATCATCTCAATCCTATTGCTTCAAAGGAGGATGGTTATGATTTGTTTGATTAATGTATTCAATGATATTATGGCTGATTTTGAAAAATCACAGTATGCAAATTCTACAGTGTTATCAAGAAGTTTCATCCTTAAAGGAAAGACCATATTAATCATTAGCGCATATAAAAATAGTAGATCTTGCCAAATTAGATTTTTGATTTCCAGTGATATGAAACCGGTGACATTAAAAAAACTTCCAAAATGGAAGGGAATGCAACAAAAAATCGGTACAATTTACGATGAAGGTATTAGTAAGCAGTTCTTGGAATTTAAACAATTGGATGACTATGATAAGAAAATATTTTTTATAGTAATGCAAGATATTGTTGATTCCGTTGATAATGCAAGTAATGAAGAAATAGTATTACCTATTAAAGAGGTACTTAATAAATGGAATATCTTTTTCCAATTTGAAAAAGATTATGTACTTGCAGAAAATGTACAACAGGGCTTATATGGTGAATTGTACATATTAGAAAAAGTAATTGTGCTAAAAGGTGAAAACGTCATTAATTGCTGGACGGGATGTAATGCAGAAACTCATGATTTCTATTTTGGAAAGGATGCACTTGAAGTAAAGAGTTCGAGTGCAAAGGGACCTGATAATGTAAAGATAAGTAACGAATATCAGCTCGATGATACTGGACTGTTGGGGACATTATATCTTATGTATTTGAAGATGAAGAAAAGTGAAGTGGATGGAGAAAGCTTACCTGCGATTGTAGAAAGAATCGCCAATGTGTTAAGTACGAATATGAGATTGAATTTTTATAACAAATTGTTAAAGGTGGGTTACCTATATCAGATGCCTGAATTATACACTGCACATTTCAAAACTAGAGAAGAGAGTTGCTATTCGGTGGAAGAAGGATTTCCGCGAATAACGACTAAAACGATTAGTAAGGGAATTGGCGCGGTGGATTATACAGTAAGCCTTGATGCATGTAATTCATTTCTAATTACAGTGGAATCTTTTTATAAAGGAGTGGATTTATAGTGATTACAGATCAGATGAGACAGTTTAATGAGGAACTGATTGAAGAAGTAAGAGAATATAAAGAGAATGATAAATGTAGTACAGAAGATGCATTTACAAACGTTTTTTCTGCATATGTAATCGATTCAGGAGAATCCTTTATGTCGAATTGTAATGTCATGAGCTATAAAAAAGAATTTGAGAAAGCAAAGATAAATGGTTATGCTTTTGATGAATATTTTCAGACGCTGACACTGGTTGTTAGCGTGTTTGAAAATAGAAACAAAATTGCTAAAATGGGAAAAACAGATATTGTAAAGAATTCTAAATATGTAACAAAATTCTTCCGTATGTGTAAATCTGGATATTTTGAAGATGTTGAAGAAACAGATCCAGGATATATCATTGCAGAATATATTAATAACTATGAACATGATATAGAAAATATTAGGGTAATTTTGCTTACCAATAAAGAGACAACACCAGATATTCCAGAGAGCATTAAGATTGATAAAATTGTTGTCAAATTTGATGTTTGGGATTTGGAACGTGTATGTCAGTCAATTTATCAGAAGAAATCACACGAGGATTTAGTTGTTCGGTTTCAGAATAAATATAATAATCCGTTAAAAATGATTAAAGTTAAGCAGGGAAACGATATTTATGATTGTTATATCGGTGTAATATCGGGACAATGCTTGGCTGAAGTATATAGAGATGAAGGACAAAGATTAATAGAGAAAAATGTACGTTCTTTTTTACAAGCTACAGGTAAAATTAATCAAGGAATTAAAGCTACATTGTTAAATGAGCCTGAAATGTTTATGACATATAATAATGGAATTTCAACTACAGCAAAAACCATTGTAACTGATGGAGATAACAGTGATGATTCTTTTGTAGTTATCAAAGAAGTAACTGATTGGCAGATTGTAAATGGAGGTCAGACAACAGCTTCTATTTATAATGCATTACAGTCAGGTATAGATATTTCAGCGGTAAATGTTCAAATAAAACTGACAGTTATAAGAGAGCAAAGTAGAACGGAAGAAATGGTTGGATATATTTCTAAATATGCGAACAGCCAAAATAAGATTAACATGTCTGACTTTAGCGCCAATGATTCTTATCATATTGAAATGGAACGCTTATCAAGAAAAATATATGTTCCGGTCGATAACGGGAAATCAACTCAACGATGGTATTACGAACGTGCACGAGGCCAGTACATGGTTGATATGAATAGACAGCTGACTTCGGCCTTGAAGAAAAAATTTAAAGAATTAAATCCTAAGTCAATGCGTATCTCAAAGACTGTTGCAGCAAAATGTATGATGGCATGGATGAGGTATCCATATACGGTAAGTAAAGGGTTAGAGACTAATTTTATTGAATATTCTGCAATGATAAAGAATGGAGAATTGCTAGAACCGACAGAGGATACATATATTAGTATGATAGCAAAAGTTATTTTGTTCAATAATTGTGATAAGTTGGTTATGAAACAGAACTTTGGAGGGTATAAGGCCCAAATAAACTACTATACGATTGCTTTGTTATCAGAGTTTCACTCAGGTCAAGTATCCGATATGGATATTTGGAAAAGACAATCTATTTCACCGGAACTTTCTATATTAATTGAAGATTTAATCCTGAGCGTTTGGAATCATTTTATGAATCCAGAAGTTAAAGGAATTAACATCACTCAATGGTGTAAGAAGGAAGACTGCTGGAAATTATTAAAAACTAGATATAAAAACAAATTAATATAGAGGTAACTATGTATAAAATTTTAGATTTATTTGCCGGTGCGGGAGGTCTTAGTCTGGGCTTTGAAATGACTAAGCAATTTAAGGTAAGCGCAATTGTTGAAAACAATAAGAATGCGGCAAAAACATATATTAAGAACCATCCAGGATTAAAAAATTATAATGATATTTTGACGGTGGATTTTCAAAAGATTGTCGATGAGAATGGAGAAATCGATGTTGTTATAGGAGGACCTCCTTGCCAGGGATTTTCTAATGCAAATCGTCAGCGCAGACAATTAATTAATGGCAGTAACGAATTGGTAAAAAGATATGTTCAAGCAATTAGGGATATTGAACCAAAAGTATTTGTTATGGAAAATGTGAAAACAATGGCTTCAGACAAGCATTCATTTTGCTTGACAAATGGGGATGCAGACTATATTAAAAATCAGCTAGGATTGCGGATTCACAATAAAGATGTTATTTTATATGAAGGAGACTATGTCAACCTAATTAATGATTTATATTTGCAACACCCGATTGATGAACTAAATTTGCTTAACGAGGAAGATTTATATGGCCTTTACAATGTATATAAGAAAAGGAAACAACTTAAAAACTATTTGACTAAAAGTATCAATGTTAAAAAGGTTCAAACAATCGTTAATTGCATGATACAAAAGGAACTTTTACCAGATTGGTATAATCGGTGTACAAAGGATGCTAGAACTGTACTTGAGAAGTTGCTTGACAAATGTGATAGTTTAGACGAAGCTGAGATGACCTGTGTTAAAAGATTTTGGGATGTGCAAAGATTTTTTCAAGGCATTTTAGAACTGCAAAGTAAAGATGCTATATTCGAGGTAGTTGTCACTAATAGAAATATTACAGTTAGGATGCAGACTTATATTGTCATTGATTTTGTATTAAACGCATTAGAGAAATTAGGATATAAAGTTAATGGAAAGGTGTTAAATGCTGCATCATTTGGTGTTCCTCAAAATAGAGAACGATATATACTAATTGGATTAAAGAATGAATTGGTAAAAGGGCAGAAAATTGCATTACCAGAGCCATTGATTGAAGATCCAAAAGATTATGTAACAGTGAAGAAGGCAATTGATGATCTTTTAAGATATTCTCCTACAATAAAGAATATGGATGCTGTGCAGAAGCGGACAAGTGTTCCAGTGATAAATTCGTACTACCGAAAGCTTGTATTTGAACCAAATGGTAAAGAAATTTTTAATCATGTATGTACTGAAACTAGGGAAACTGCGTTAAAACGTTTTGAAGTCATTGAACAAGGAAAAAATTTTCATTCGCTTCCAGATGAGATGAAGAATACATATGAGAATCCTGAAAGAACACAGAACACGATTTACAAGAGACTTTCTTACGATCAGCCATCAGATACAGTGGTTAATGTAAGAAAATCTATGTGGATTCATCCAGAATTGAATCGCGCTGTTAGCGCAAGAGAAGCTGCAAGACTGCAAAGTTTTCCAGATATATATAGATTCTACGGAACAAAAGATTCTGTATACCAACAAATCGGAAATGCTGTTCCACCATTATTAGGAAGAGCAGTTGCGGAAAAAGTTCTCGAATTATTAGGATGCCGACAAGCTTATATTACGTTGAAAAGCATTTATGAAGATTTAGAAAAATAGCAATTATTAGGAAGGAGCAAACATGGGAAAAGAGTATTTCTCGGTTTCTATAAGTGAATTTCTTAAAATATCCAATGATGTAATTTTAGGAGAGTTACTTAGAAATGATGAGTTTGAAACAACTGATTTACAGAAAAATGTATGGAAAGATGAAATAGTTATTTTAAAAAACCAGTTAGCAATGTTTGCTTCAGGTGATTTGATTTATGAATATACCATTCCAAGAATTGGGACCCGAATAGATGTGGTTTGCATTATTAAGGGTATTCTTTTTTTATTAGAATTTAAGGTTGGTGAGAAGAATTATAAGAAATCAGCGCAAGACCAGGTTATGGATTATGCTTTAGACTTAAAATATTTCCATGAAGAAAGCAAGGATAAATGTATTGTTCCGATCGTGGTGGCGACAGAGGCAGTAGATACATATTTTCATTTAATGGAGGACAACATATCAGAGGTTGTTTTTTGTAATAAAAATAATATTGGGCAAGTCATATCTGAAATACTATCAGTCATCCAAGGTGAAAATATTGATAGAAGAAAATGGATAGAATCACGGTATATGCCTACACCAACGATTATTGAGGCGGCGCAGGCATTATATAGAAATCATTCTGTGGAGGATATTTCAAGGAACGATGCAGGTGCACAAAATTTAAGTTTGATTACATCTACAATTAATAAAATAATTGATAAATGTAAAGTAAACAATGAAAAAGCAATCTGTTTTGTGACTGGTGTTCCAGGAGCAGGGAAAACTCTTGCAGGGTTAAATATTGCTAATGAAAGACATCAGTTTGAAGAAAATGAACATACAGTGTTTTTATCTGGGAATAAACCATTAGTTGACGTTTTGCAGGTAGCACTTGCAAAAGATAAAGCAAAACGAACTGGGGTAACAATTAAAAGTGCAAAACGAGAGACAAACTGTTTCATTTAGATAATTCACAAATTTCGTGATGAAGCACTTCTTAATGATAAACCACCTATTGAAAAGGTTGCTATATTTGATGAGGCGCAAAGAGCATGGAATCAAGATGCACTTACTAATTTTATGAAAAGAAGGAAAGGTGTTCCAAATTTTAATAAGTCGGAGCCAGAATTCCTCATCAGTATAATGGATAGACACCAGAATTGGGCAACAGTAGTATGTCTGGTTGGGGGTGGACAAGAAATATATACTGGAGAAGCTGGAATTGAGGACTGGTTTAAGGCGTTAAAAGATAATTACCAAGATTGGAGTATTTACCTATCTGATAAGATGAAAGAAACAGAATACCTGGGCGATTCATCAATAGATGAATTACTAGGTAAAAGAAAATATAATGTGGTCACCGAATTGCATTTAGGTGTTTCCCTACGCTCTTT
>DAMCXN010000012.1:22655-30940 GCA_032096995.1 Aminipila sp. | reverse complement strand
GAAAAATTATCAGCATTTGTAAAGGCATTATTAGATAATAAAGTTGATGTAGCAGCAACACTGTATTCAGAATTAAAGGAGTCTTATCCTATAGTAATGACCAGAGATTTTGATACTGCAAAGAAATGGGTAAGAAATAAAGCCAGAGGAACAGAAAGATATGGCTTGTTGGCAAGTTCTGAAGGAAAGAGATTAAGAGCAAATGGTATATGGGTGCCTGCAGTTATTAATCATGTTGGGTGGTTCCTAAACGATAAGGATAATGTTGATTCGTATTTTTATCTAGAAGTGGCGGCATCTGAATTTAAAGTTCAGGGACTTGAAATTGATTACGGTATTTTAGCGTGGGATGCCGATTTAAGATATTACGACAGAATGTTTACATATTACAAATTTCTTGGAGTAAATTGGTGCCATGTCAATAAGGAGCAAAGACAAAAATACCTAAAAAATGCCTATCGAGTGTTACTTACGAGAGCACGGCAGGGATTAGTTATTTACATTCCAAAAGGTAGTCCATAGATCCTACAGCAACAAGAGAGTATTACGATGGTACTTATAACTATTTTAAAAGAATTGGAATTATAGAATTGTCGTCAAAAGAGATGTTTTGATGAATGACAAAATATCAGATTACATAGTAAAAAAGTTTATATAAAAGACAATAAAGATGATAAAATATCTGAAGAGTTTATATATTAGCATCTAACAATGAAAAGCCACAGGGTAAAGCAATGGGGTTAAAAGGTACAGTTATTAGATACAATGGGGTTGATTTTGATTCTTCTAGGCTTTTTATATTTAAAGAACTAAAGCTTTTTAGAAGACATATTTTAACTTTAAGAAAAAAAGTTTCATGGGCGGATTTCTGTGATAACATTAATAATGAAAAATGGCAGTTTGAAATAGTTGATGAAACTTATGGTTATAATCAGGTTAAGCTAATGGGATATATATATACGCAAAAAATCTTCATGAATTTAATATTGAGATTTATTATCTGAAGGATATAGAGTATTATTGGAATGAAGTCGAACTAGATTAATCAATAGCATGATATTACTAATGATTTTAAAAGGCATAAGAGACTATGATAATTAACTAAACTTTGAAGAGGAACGCATATGAGATTATTTATTGCTATAAACTTTGATGAAGAAATAATAAACAAAATATATGATACAATCTGTGATGTTAAGTCAATTGCCCAAAAAGGCAATTTTAGCCACAAGCAGAATCTACATGTAACATTAGTTTTTTTAGGACAAGTTGAGCCTAAAATGATTTCAAAAGTTAAAGAATGTATGAATGGTATAATTAGCAAAAACTTTGAAATCCATATGGGTGGACTGGGTAGATTTAAGCGAAAAGGGTCAGACTTTTATTGGATTGGAATAGAAAAGTCTGAGACTATGAATGAGCTTCATAACGTATTAACTTCTGAACTTGATGATTTTGGATTTGATGTGGATATGCGTGAATTCAAACCACATTTGACTATAGGGCGTGAAGTTATGTGTGATTATAGAGAAGCACAAAAAATCGTGGAAAAGCTTGGGAGCATTACACAACCAGTAAATAAGATAAGCTTGATGTTAAGTGAGCGCATAAACGGGAAATTAATATATACTGAACTTTATTCTAGAGAGTTAAAAAATTTTTAATATATAACATTTAATTATAGTAGAGGTTAAAGATGAAAAATGTAAGTTTGATTTATTTTAGTGCTACCGGAAATACCCAAAAAGTATTACAAACAGTAGCCAATTCCATTACAAAGAGTTATAAAGAATACGATATAACTAAAGAAAAAGATAGGTGCCAAGGGATTATTCCTAACTTTACGCAAAATGATTTAGTATTGGTAGGAGTTCCTGTTTACTCAGGTCGCGTACCAAAGTTTTTAATAAATTATTTAAAAACTATAAAAGGTAACAATACAAAACTTGTTGTTACTGTAAATTATGGAAATCGTGAATATGAAGATGCTTTGAAAGAATTGACAGATATATTTGAAGCCAGTGGATTTATAGCAATATCAGCGGCTGCTTTCGTTGGTGAGCATTCATATACACCATTAGTAGCCACAAATCGACCTGATGAAAATGATATAAAAATAGCCAACAAGTTTGGTGAAAAAACTTTGAAAAAATTAGAATCTATGGAAGTGCAGGGCAAAGATAGAATTGTATATGAAAAGTTACCTGTAAAGGGAAATGTTCCTTATGTAGAAAAAGCGAAAAAATCTGTGCCACCAACAGCTCCAGTAACTAATAGTAGTTGCATAAATTGCGGGTTATGTGCGGAAATATGTATTACAGAAGCAATAAGTTTAGAAGACTGTACAAAAGCAGAGCCTAATAAGTGTATGCAGTGCTGTAGGTGCATAAAAGCCTGTCCAGTTAATGCTAAAGAATTTGAAGCTGAATGGGTTAAGAACATTATAAAAAAACTTGAAACAAATTGCACAAAAGTTCGTAAAGAACCTGAACTTTTTTTCTAATCCAAACAAAAGACCTCTAATTAATCAGTTGAAAGCACTGTTAATTAGAGGTTTTATTATTTTGTTTTTTTCTTAATTATGTATTCCATTATTATATTACATAGTTTATATAGTACATACGTTATTGTTACCCATATAATAAAACTAAAAATAATATTAATCTTAATGTTAAACATGTTTTCTATAGGATCTTTGAAGATAATCTGGATCCAAAATGCTAATATCATACAACAGTAAAAAATAGCAGGTAAGCGGTCTTTCAAACTACCAGAAAAGAAATATTCTCTATTCTTCTTATTTTTCTTAGTCATAATAAAAAGCCCCCTAAAATAACTAATTTTAATATATGCCTTATTGGTAGATTTTACAAGTGTTATGCTTTAATTAATTTTCTTTATTACAGGGTTTTTTTGTTATTCTTCTTTGCATTTTCTGAGAAGTATTCTTTTGCAAGTTTTACGACTACAGGGCTAAGTAGAATTAGTGCTATTAAGTTTGGAATAGCCATTAAACCTAAGCAGGCATCTGCTAAAGTCCAAACAACCTCTAAGCCTCCCAAGGAACCTATAATTACAAATATACACCATGCAACTCTAATTGGCATAACAGTTTTGGCTCCAAAGAGAAAATCTGCAGATCGTTCGCAATAATAATTTGCAGAAATTAAGCAAGATAAACCAAATAATACAGTGGAAATCATTACTAAGTAACTTCCAATTCCAAAAGGTAAGGTCAAATCAAAAGCTTTCATAGTTAGTTCTGCTCCTGATATTCCAGTTTTCCAAGCTCCAGATATAACAATGGCTAATCCAGTTATAGTGGCTATAATGATGGTATCAAGAAATACTTCCATTGCTCCCCAAAGCCCTTGTTCTACAGGGTGGTTAACTTGAGCACTACTATGTATAATAGGGGAACTACCCATACCTGCTTCATTTGAGAATAAACCTCTTGCCATGCCAATTGTAATTATTTGAGCAATGGTCGCTCCTGCAAAACCCCCTGTAGTACCAATAGGGGAGAACGCACCTTTAAATATTTCAGCAAGGGCACTAGGAACTTCACTAATATTAAGTAGGATGATTAGGATACCAGCTAAAATATATAACCCGGCCATAATAGGTGTTAGAATTTGACAAACCTCGCCAATACGTTTAATCCCACCTAATATTACAAAGGCTGTCATTATTGAAAAAATAATTCCAGTAATAAGTGGCTTAATACCCCATTGTGCCTCTAATGATAAACAAATTGAATTAGTATCTACTATGGCACCTACTACAAAGTAAGCTATTATTACCATAATACTAAAAAAAATTGCCAACCATTTTTGGTGTAATCCATTCTTTATATAGTACATTGCTCCGCCTGCATAGTTTCCATCTTCTCTTTTTTCTCTATATTTTATTCCTAGTGTTATTTCTGAAAATTTTGTAGCCATACCAAAGAATGCAGCAACCCACATCCAGAATAAAGCGCCAGGACCTCCAATTGCTATGGCAGTAGCCACCCCAACAATATTGCCTGTACCAACAACAGCGGCAATAGATGTGAAACCTGCTTGGCCAGAACTAATATTTCCTTCTGAATTACTTTTCTTAACAAAAGCTTTTCCAATAGTATTTCTGTAAATAAAGCAGAATCTTACTATTTGAGGAAATTTTAATCGTATAGATAAAAAAATGCCTACACCTACTAAGAGTAGGACCATATATGGCCCCCATACTAAATCATCTAATCTAATTATAAGGTTATTTAGTGTGTCCATAATTTTCTCCTTCTAACAAAATGAATAATAATATTTATTCGGATTTATTGTAAAATATGTACTAAAACTAAAATTATGAGCCTATAGGACTCTATTGACAAAAAAGAAATACTGTGATAAAAAAATAGTTAGTTAGCTTGAGCTAACGTAAATTGTAAGTAGTTAATAAAATTGCAAGAACATAATTTTAATGTAAAAATAAGAGGAAGAGTTATGAATGAGAAAATTAGTATAGAACCTATTGGTTATATTGAAACAAAATATCAAGAAAGAAAAGGCACTCCACCACAAGGAAGAGAATCAAAAGAAAGTTATGGAACAATATGTATGAGGTCAGAATTTGTAGACGGCATTCGTGATTTAAAAGAGGGTATGGAAATTACAATTATATTTAACTTCCATAAATCAAAAGACTATAAGCTTATAACGGAAGCAAGGTTGTCACCTGTTCCTTTAGGTGTTTTTGCGACACGAAGTCCAGATAGACCAAATAGAATTGGGATAACAGATGTTAAAATTAAAAAAATTGGAGATGGGAAAATAGAATTTATAGGTGCCGATATGTTAGATGGTACGCCTGTGATAGACATCAAACCATCTTTTAGTCAAATATATACTAAATAAAAAGAATATTTTTTTATTATAAAAATATTTGAATATAATATTAAATAGCTTCTAAATATTTACGTTTTTATTGCAAAATCAGTAATAAGAGTATATAATAAAGTTTTGTGAATAGAATGCACAGGTACCTATATAAATTAGATGCCTGTGCATTTTATTGGGTAATAGACATAACAATAATAAGTAGCAGGAAAGGAAATACATGAAGGCAGTATATAGAAATTTTAGTTTAGGAGCGATTGAAGAAAACATAAGAACTTTAATTAAGGATTGTGAGATTTGGAGTGATTTACATTTATCTTATGAGGAATATGAGATATTGAATGAAAAAATAGAGCAGGCTTCAAATGGGAAATTAAACATATTACAGATGCAGAAAAGTTATCCATTTATAAGTGTAACGCATGCAGTTAATTTTATTATATATGAAGGCTATGATAACTTTTGGAGTGCATATAGTAATAAACTAGGTTTTAAGTTAGACCCTCAAAAGAAAAGTGTATTGGGAAAGAATTGGCGCCTAATTATGGAAAAAGTTGGTTTTAATAAATTTATTAATAGCTTTGATGATATGAATTTATTGCCTATAATGTGTCATGTTGGTATACCAAACAGTGAAATTGAAGATATTTTTAATATAGTAAATAGTAACGAAAAAGAAGAAGAATTTAACCCTAAAAAGTTAATTAGGGATCTAATAAGTTGGAGAGGTTATGAGATTAGTGTAGCTACAAAGTTATATTTAAAATTATATCCAGAAAGAGCGGAAGAATACTTACTTAATATCAAAGAGCTTATCAATGAAGACTTTGATACTGTAGAAATTGATGAAGAAAAAGAAGAAAAATATGGAATTAGAACTATAAATAAGTACCATGAATGGAAGCAGGAAATAAAATATCTTGGAAACAAACGTTCAAATAATGTAGAGCCACCAAAACCTTATTTAGTTTATGATGAAGAAAATAAGCAGTTTGGCATGGTATTTCCACCATATGTGGTGAAAAATGAATATGCTCATTACATAACATATAAAATTGTGGACAATGACCATAAACGTTATGAAGGAAAAATTAAGATTAAAGGTGATGGTCAAGGAAGATATGTAAATAAGCATATTGTCAGTGTGGAAGCAGCTAAAGCATATGGGATTTTTTGTTCATATGATATAGAAGAAACAAAATTAATAGTAGATAAAAAGATAACGGGACCTTTAGGTTATGGAGCTGTAGTCTATGATTATAAAGGTGAAAGAATAAAAGAAATTTTTACTGAAGAAAGCTTAGGAATTAACAAAACAAAAAACCTATTAAATATAAATGAATTGGTTTTTGAAAATATTAGATATAAAGAAAATTTTGGTAAAGAAAATAAATCTATGATTTATTGGGACGCTAGAACTAAATACCCCTCAAAGACTTTTATATTAAAAAAGCTAAATGATTATGAATTTATTGAAAAGATAGATCTAACAAAATGTCGAAAGCTAAAAGCTTCTTCTGGGGAAAAGCATTTTGTATATTTACAAAATCCATTAAAAAGTGGACTATACAATATATATAATGAAAATACTTGCGGTGTGTCAAATGAGTGCTTTACTGGTTTGAAAATTGACAATATGAATATTTTTAGACACAAAGAAGATGGCTATAAGGATAGTGTAGCTTGCTTAAATGATATATTACTTACTACATTAATGAACTATGATTCTATTAAACTACTGGAAAAAATAAAAGTCATAGTAAAAGAAACCGGAGAAAAAAGATATTGTGAATTAGATGATAAGGGATGTGAAATCTTAACTTTACTTATTTGCAATTTTTGTATGGAAGAAAATCAAGAAGAAACAATTGAGAAACTTCCTAAACTTGCAGGACGATGTGCATTAACTATAAAAGAGATAATAGAACAGATTAGTTTACATATGTTAGATGCCCGTAAAAGAGCAAAAATAATTGAAAGAATTTGTAATTATAATTTATCTCAAGAACAATTGGAAAAATGTTTTAATATTCTTAACTTACATGTAGCTAGTTTCGAAGAAGTATGTAGTACACCTGAAAAAAGTCTAGAAAAGCTAGAGGCAGTAAATGATATTTCTTATATGAGAGTATGTATAAAGAATACTATTGACTATAAAAAAGGCATGAAGCTACTAGGGCTTGTCGGCATTGATGGAATGCAACAAATGCTTCAATTTAGAGAAAAACCAGAAGATAATAAAGCTTGGTTGTCATTGTATGAAAAGCTAATAACTGGAGGTTTAGAAAAATCTGATTTTAAGTTTATACCAGTAGCTAAAATTATTGGGGAGCATGAAGAGTTTCATCAAATGGTAAATTGGGGTAAACCAGGTCAATATAGAGCCCCAGAGATTATGTTTGATAAGAAAGTAAGTGAAGGAATCCATTTTTGTGGACAACTTTATTTAGATGTAATTCTTTCATGGTACATGAGATATATGAAAAATTCTGAAGAAAGTGTTGAATTAGTTAGAGAAATTACTAATCAGATGCTTGAAGTTGATAGACTATATATATCCTTAAGTGCAGAAATAAAGAATTCTATTGTATTTTATGAAAAATCTCTTAGAGGAAGATATTTTGATGGTAAAAGTGTTTTTTCAACTTTTTATTATTGTGGACTTGCCTCTGTTATATTAGCATCTAGTGCACATATGGTATTAGATTCAGAAACTTATAAAGCTTGTGATAAATTTTTACAACAAATGAATATACTGTTCCCTGAATTAGTGGAAAGAGATTTACTATTGGCGGATATGTATGTTATGTTTAATATGCAATATGGCAATATTTAAGCATAGTTAGGCTTGTGCCTTAAGAAGGTAATAAAATGATTATAAGTGCAAGTAGACGAACTGATATCCCCAATTATTATTATGAATGGTTTACAAACCGCTTGAGAGAGCGGTTTGTTTTAGTGAGAAATCCTATGAATTATAATCAAGTAAGTAGAATAGATTTATCACCTGATGTGGTGGATTGTATTGTGTTTTGGACGAAGAATCCTAGAGCTATGTTGGACAAGTTATACTTAATTGATGATTATAATTATTATTTTCAATTTACGCTTAATTCTTATGGGGAAGATGTAGAACCTCATGTGCCTTCTAAAGGAAAAGAAGTGATTGAATCTTTTAAACGGTTGTCAGATAAAATTGGTTCTGAAAAGGTTATTTGGAGGTATGATCCTGTTCTTCTTACAGATAAATATAACGTAGAATATCATATAAAATACTTTGATAAATTGGTGAAAGAACTTGCAGGATATACAGAAAAATGTGTTTTTAGTTTTATAGATATATATCCTAAGATTAAAAATAATATAACAAAGTTATTAAAAAGATGTACACGTTACTGGTACATCTTT
>DAMCXN010000012.1:10085-22645 GCA_032096995.1 Aminipila sp. | reverse complement strand
AGGGGCGTATGCTCCTTTAGATTTTGAAAAGATAGAGATGGCTAAATCCTTTAAAAATATAGCCAATCAACATGGGATTCTTTTAGAGACTTGTGCAGAAAGTACAGATTTATGCAATATAGGAATAAATCATGGGAAATGTATAGATGACAAGTTAATTGAGAAAATCTTAGGTTATCCAATCAATTTAAAAAAGGATAAAAATCAACGAGCAGAATGTGGTTGTGTAGAAAGTATTGATATTGGAGCGTATGATACTTGCAGAAATGGATGTAAATATTGCTATGCAAATCACAGTAGAATTAAGCTAGAAAATAATATGAAAAATTATAATATAAATTCACCTATATTATGTGGTAAGATTACGGAAGATGATATAATTAAAGAACGAAAAGTTAGTTCAAGTAAGAGTATGATAACTGGGGAGCAACAACAGTTTCTCTTGGATTATTAGTATAATGAAAAAGGAGGACGTAATACATAATTACGGGAATGCTTATGATTACAAAATTTAGGAACAACGCTAATTTAATTTTTGGATTTGGAAGTGCTGATTATATAGGCAAAGAAACTGCAAAAAACGGTAAGAAAGTTTTAATAGTGACAGGTATATCTAGTACGAAGAAGTCAGGTTTATTGGACAAGGTTATTGAGCAACTTAATGAAGAAAATTTAGAATATGTTCTTTTTGATAAAGTAGAAAAGAATCCTACGATTTCTATTGTAATGGAAGGATCTAGACTTGCTGAAGAGGAAAAATGTGATGTAGTTTTAGCTCTTGGTGGTGGCAGCATTATGGATGCCTCAAAGGGTATTGCTTTCTTTTCTAATAATAAAGGTGATTTTGAAGAACATCAGCTTGGGAAAATTAGTGAACAGGACTCTTTACCATTGATTCTTGTTCCAACTACTTGTGGTACTGGAAGTGAAGTAAATAGAATTGCGGTTTTAACAAAAAATGAAACTAAAGACAAAAGAGGCATGCGTAAGAATGGCTTTATGGCAAAAGCCTCTATAGTAGACCCACAGTTAATGATGAGTATGCCTAAAAGGGTTCTAGCTTCAGTAGGCTTTGATGCATTATGTCATTTACTTGAAGCCTATGTTTCTAAAAAAGCAAATATAATGAGTGATATTTTTGCTGAAAAAGGAATCACACTTATAAATGATAATCTTATTAAGGTTTATAATGATCCTGAGAATAAAGAGGCTTGGGAAGCGATAACATTGGCGAGCACTTTAGGTGGATATACCCTTGAAGCCGTAGGAGTTTGTGCTCCACATGCCTTTGAGCATCCGTTAAGCGGTTATAAGAATGTTGCACATGGTGAAGGGTTAGCAACAGTAATGCCTGCTATTATTAGGGCTTCTATAAGTGGAAATCCTCAGAAGTTTTCAAAGCTTTCCAAAATGTTAGATGGAACTGATGAAAAGGATTGTGCTGAAACTATAGAAAATTTATTGAAAGCTATAGAATTAAATATTTCATTGACAGATTTGGGTTTTGTTTCAGAAGATATTGATTGGCTTTCTGAAAATATATTTAAGGTTTCTTATGGTAATATAAAATCAAATCCAGTTGAATTTGACAAAGAAGATATTAAAAGAATTTATACAGAATCCTTATAAAATAAACTTAAAAATTATCTTATAATATTTTAGACGAATTAGTAAAGAAGGGTAAATATGATAGCTAAAAATAAAAAGGAACAGAAAATGAATTTAATAACTAAAACTACTGATTTAGCTATGAAGATTGTTTTAGAATATATAGAAGAAGGTGATGTTGTTGTTGATGCAACAGCTGGAAATGGACATGATACCTTGGTTTTAGCAGAGGCTGTAGGAGAACATGGTAAGGTTCTTGCTTTTGACATTCAGAAAAAGGCATTAGAAAATACGGAGAAGCTTTTAGAAGAAAATGGTATGTTAAAGAGAACAAGTTTAATAAATGATTCTCATGAAAACATAGAAAAATATCTTGATTCCACTGAGCTGTCACCTTCTGCTGTAATCTTTAACTTGGGATATTTACCTTTAGGAGATAAAAGTATAACAACTAATGGAAAATCAAGCATAAAAGCAATAGAATCAGCTTCGAAACTTATTAAGTTAGGAGGAATTGTTGCTTTAGTTTTATATAGCGGTCATGAAGAAGGTAAAGAAGAAAAACAAATGATTTTAGATATGCTTAGAGGTTTGTGTTCAAGTAAATATCATGTTGCCTATACCTCAATGCTAAACCAAGAAAATAATCCTCCAGAGATCGTTTGGATAACTAGAAAAAAATAAAAATGGATAATTATGAGAAAAACTATTGACTATATGGTAACTGTATACTTTAAAATAATGAGCAGGAGGGGATAGAATGAAGCTTTCGCTCAAAATTAAAACAGCGTATGGAATTATAGCAATAGCCGATCAATGTTTATATTTTCTATATGGTACTTTTTTCTTATTTTTTATAACTACAGTAGTGGGAATAGAGCCTGGCATTGCCGGGGCAATAGCCGCTCTTGGAGCTTTATGGGATGCTATAAGTTCTGCTATAATAGGATTTATATCAGATAATGTTCATTCAAGATTTGGCAAAAGACGAATATTTATTCTTTGTGCATCGATACCTGTTGCTATTTTTACAACATTATTATTTACAGCTATAGATGCAAGTATGAATATGAAGATAATTTATTATGTTTGTATGACACTGTTATTCTGGACTGGATTTTCATCTTTTTTTGTTCCGTTTTTAGCATGGGGCGCAGAACTTACTGAAGATTATAATGAAAGAACTAGGCTTAGAGCTTTTGCATATGTAGGTAATACCTTTGGTATGGCTATTGGTGCAGTTATGCCTACAATTTTTGTTGATCACTTAATGAATATGGGGAGGACACAAGCTCAAGCATGGCATGGAACGGTAGCTATGATTGCAGGCTGTGTTTTTTTATCACTTTTTATTGGAGCATTTATCATAAAAGTCAAGCCAGAGGAATCTAGTGAAAAGCCTACTGAGAACACTCAACTACATAAAATGACTACCAAAAATTTATTGCATATGATGTGTGATATGTATAAAGGTTTTGCAGAAGTTTTGAAGTTAAAAACACTTAGATATGCAGTTTACGCAAGTATATTATACTTAGCCGCAAATACTATTTTTGTAGCAGATAGACTATATTTTTATACTTATAATATGGGCCTAGATGCAATAAGTATAACAGCCTTGATGGCTATAGAGCCTTTTGCAGGGATGCTGTTTGTTCCTATTTTAGCTCTTACAAGCAAGAAATTTGATAAAAGAAGTCAATTCATAATAGGCATGAGTATATGTGCTTTAAGCATGGTAATACTTAGATTTGTAGGTACTACTAACTTTATTGAAGCAGCTCTTATGTTAGTTGCTTTTGGTTTGGGTGCTATTTGCTATTGGCAATTAATGCCGGCTATGATATATGATGTCTGTGAAGTAGATGAATTGGTTAATGGAAAGCAAAGGCAGGGAACTATCGTATCTCTTCAAGCTATATCGGAATCTTTATCAGAAGCTGTAGGCTTGATAGTTTTAGGTAATATGCTTCAGTGGGCAGGATTTGATGGTCACGCAGCAACACAACAGGAAACAGCTTTATTTTGGGTAGATAACGCATTTACAATAATACCAGGTATATTTATGATATTGTCGGTATTGATGATTTATAAATATCCTATTACCAGAGAGAGGTTTGATCGAATTTTGAAAGCTGTAGAAAGAAAAAGAAAAGGCGAAATATTAAATGACGAAGATATTAGAGAAGAGTTATCTATGCTGAAGTAGTAGTTATAAAATTAAATTAACGTGATATAAGAAGGGGCAAAAGCCCCTTCTTACTCTTTACAATAAACTGATATTTTTATCATATAATTCTCATAACCACACATAGAAAGTTCATCTAATATGGTGTCTTCATAAAAATAATCTCCAGGTGTATAGCCTTTTTTATGTATATCTTCCATTAGCTTTTTATAGCTTTCAAAGGCGGTGTCATAACCATTTTTGTGATATATGACACCATATAAACCAGCAGGTTTAATAAAAGTATTGGAATAATCTTTGGTTGGAACCTTTGTATATATGTGAGCGTAAGAGTAATAGAATTGGCTGGTAGGCATATTATCAGTTTTTATGGTACTACCTAGAGAATTAATCATATAAATACCTAAATCTTTGCAGTAATTATAGTGCTTGGTAATAGCTGATGCTATAGACCTGTCATCGGCCCTTCCATTGTAATCTGTTGTTATAAGATATTCCTCTGGTATTTCAGTATAAAAAATCTTTTCATTGTCGGCGTGTATACCTTCTTTGGTAATAGCTTTTTTAGTTTTTATATAGTCCTTTATCCATTCCAGTTCTTTAATCTTATTTTCTACTTCTTTTTGTTTTTCATCGAATAGTTGTATAAGGCGTGCTGGTGTTCTAGTATCCAGATACTTTTTTATTTCTTTTAAAGGCATATCTAATCCTTTTAACATTGAAATAATTTCAAATACTTCGATTTGCTGATAGGAATAATATCTATAACCATTTTCACCAATAATTTCTGGAGAAAAAATACCTATATTATCATAATGAAATAAAGTTTGTTTTTTTACATTACAAAGCTTTGCAAATTCTCCTGTAGTAAAATAATTGTGCTTTTTTATATCCATAGTATATATTCCTTTCATAAATTGAGCTTACCATTGCCTAAATTATACTGTTTTAGTATAATATATCAATAGGGTATTTTGTTTAAATATGGATAAAATATAAAAAAGATTAGTTAAGAGGTAGGAAATGAATTATATTGAAACAAAAATATATACAAGCAAGTCAGGCATAGAACATGTTTTGAATACGCTTTCTGAGATTGGCATAGATGATGCGGTTATAGAGGACCCAACAGATGTAGAAGAACTTATGGAAAAGAAGCATTCTTATGACTGGGATTATGTAGATCCTAGCGTTATGGAACAATCAAAGGAAGAACCAACTATTATTATATATATGGATGATTCTGAAGAGGGAAAAGAAAAATTAAATCTTGTAAAAGATGCAATTCAAAGATTAAAAGAGGGCATGTCAAAGGGACAATTTGGTGCTGAGAATTCTTTTGGAAGGATGGAAGTAGAAGATAAGGTAGTTAGAGATGAAGATTGGAAAGACAACTGGAAAGAATTCTTTAAGCCTAGCAAGATTACAGATAGAATAGTTGTAAAACCCACATGGGAGACTTATGAAAAACAGTCAGAAGATGAACTTATTATAGAAATAGATCCAGGCATGGCTTTTGGCACAGGAACCCATGAAACAACAACACTTTGTATTAAACTTCTTGAGAAATATGCAGAAAAAGATGATGCCATACTTGATGTGGGCTGTGGCTCAGGTATTCTCTCTATTGCGGCAGCATTATTAGGTATGAAAAATATATTTGGAGTTGATATAGACCCTGTAGCAGTAGACGTGTCAAAAGAAAATGTTGAATTAAATGGATTTTCAGATTTAATAAACATTCAATATGGTGACTTAACAAAAGGAATTGATTATAAGGCAGATGTAGTAGTAGCTAATTTGATGGCAGATTTAGTTATGATGTTATCTTGTGATGTGGCAAAACATTTAAAAGGAAAAGGCATTTTTATTTCTTCAGGAATTCTTGTTGAGAAGAAAGAAAAAGTCTCTAAATCTATAGAAGAAAATGGATTTAAAATAATAGAGGTACTAGAACAAGGCGATTGGTGTGCCATTGCAGCTAAATTAAAATAGGGTATAATTGTAAAAATGAAATAAAGAATGTAAAGTTTAAAAGAGGTTAAAATAGATGAGTAGATTTTTTACTACACCTGATAATGTTGGTGATAATAGTATAAAAATAACAGATAAACAAGATATACAGCACATTGTAAAAGTTCTTAGACTACGCGAGGGAGATAAGATAGATATATCTGACTCTTTTAAGTGGGAATATAAAACAGAGATTTCATATATAGATAAAGATTATGTAGAAGCTATAATTCTAGATAAACAAAAGTTTACTAATGAACCTTTTACTAAAGTTAGCCTGTTTCAGGGTATTCCTAAGCAAGGAAAAATGGAGTTGATAATTCAGAAAACTGTAGAATTGGGTATTTATGAGATTATTCCTGTTTTTACAGATAGAACTGTTGTGACCGATAACGGAAAGTTTGCAAAGAAAATTGAAAGATGGCAAAAGGTTTCAGATGAAGCTGTAAAACAGTGTAAAAGAGGGATTGTCCCTAACATTGCAAATGATATTAGATTTAAAGAAATGCTGCCATTACTTAAGGGGTATGATTTAGTTCTTTTTCCTTATGAGAATGAAGATAATAGAACTATAAAGGATGCCTTAAGAACAACAAAAAATAAGCCTGAAACGGTTGCTATAATCATTGGTCCTGAAGGCGGCTTTTCTGATAAAGAAGCGGAAATATTAAAAGAAATGAATACAGAGTGCGTTACCTTAGGAAAGACTACTTTAAGAACTGAAACTGCAGGTATAGCGTCGTTAGCAATGACTATGTATGAATTAGAATTATAAAATTTAAAAATTTATGTTTAAAACACATTCATACATGGTATATATATAACATAAAATGAAAAAATTAGTAGATATTAGTTATTAAAGCATATATAATAATATTATTATATAGTAGATGTTTTTAGTTTGGAGGTAAATTTATGAGTGATAAGAAATTCTTTGTATGTAAGCATTGTGGTAACTTAGTTGGGATGATTAAGGACGCAGGAGTACCTATGGTCTGTTGCGGAGAAAAAATGACAGAGCTTAAAGCAAACACTGTTGAAGCTAGTGTTGAAAAACATATACCAGTTGTAAATGTAGAAGGAAATATAATAACTGCAACTGTTGGTTCTGTAGAACATCCTATGGTTGAAGAACACTTTATTGAATGGATTTATTTAGAAACTTCAAAGGGAGGACAGAGAAAGAGTTTAGCTCCAGGAGAAAAACCAGAAGCAAAGTTCTCTGTAGTTGAAGGAGACAAGCCTGTAGCAGTATTCGCATATTGCAACTTACACGGTTTATGGAAATATGAAATAAACTAATTAAATGAATAAAAAGTAGATTTTAGAGGAGATATTCTTATAAGGATATCTCCTTTTAATATAATTTTGTTATCTCTTTCATATAATGTTTCATATAGTGGTAAAAAAGATTGTTATAATAGAAATGGAGAGAGATAATGGCAATTAAAATTTTTATTGATCAGGGACATAACCCACAAAACCCTAATGCAGGAGCGGAAGGAAATGGATTAAGAGAGCAGGATATTACTTATGAGGTAGGAGTAAGGTTGGCTGCATTATTGAATAATGATACCAATTTTGAAGCTGAACTTTCAAGAAATTCTCCTACAGAGATTCTTGGAACAAGTAATGCTACAAGTCTTCAGGCTAGAGTGTATGCTGCAAATTCATGGGGAGCGGATTTCTTTATAAGCTTGCATTGTAATGCAAGTGAAATAGAAGAAGCTAGCGGCAGTGAAGCCTATGTTTTTAGAAGTGATAGCCCGGCTTTTGACATGGGACTTAGAATTTTAGAAGGGCTAAATTATAGTACAGGACTTAAGAATAATGGGGTCTTTGTACGCCCTACCTTATATGTGCTTAGGGCTACCTATATGCCAGCAGTACTTGTGGAAATGGGATATATAACAAACCCTAACGATGCTTATTTAATGAGTACAGATCCACAGAGCTTTGCTAGAGGCATCTATAATGGCATTTTGCTATATTATGATTTGCTTTAAATCTTAAAAAAATGGGTGGAAAAGAATGAATCTTAACCACCCATTTTCTTTTTTTATTCTAATATTTCTTTAAAAAAGTCATTACTATTTTTATCTGGAGGCCTGAGAAAACGACCAAGCTTATATAAACAATTTGGATCGTGAGATATTTTGTTTAAATTTTGAGAACATGTTAATGAGGCCTTGAATCCCATTTCTTTTATTACTTGTTCAGAATTTTCGCTGTAATATCCAAAAGGGTAGGCTATGGTATTAGGTGTAGTTCCAGTACAATCAATTATTTTTTGTTGAAGCAAGCCTATATCTTCAATAAATTTCTCTTTATAAGTATTAAGATCTTCACCAGGCCTTTCTATACATCCTTTTCTTCCATTATTATAAGTATGCATATTATAAGTATGGTTTTGGATTTCTATAGTTCCAGACATGAGCATTTCATTTATTTCGCTCCAAGTTAAATAAGAATAATAAGCATTTGTGACCTTTATAAGACTGTATCTATCGGTTTCAGAGCCTAATATAGAAATTACCGCTTTCTGTTCATATTTTTTTAAAGCTGGATAAGCATATAAATAATTATTGTAAAACCCATCATCAAAAGTTAGTAAAATAGGTTTTTCAGGAAGCGGCTCCTTGTTATAGACATAATTTATTAGTTCGGACATGGTTATTGTATTATATCCTTTTTTCTTTAGATATTTTAAATCATCCTCAAATAACTTTGGATCAATAAAATATTTATTCTGTAAGCTTTTATCTTCAATAAGTCCATGGTACATTATTATTGGCAAAGTAATTGTATTATCTTCAACAATGTCATCTTTTTGATTTGTAGCAGTACTTCCTAGAAGAGTAGGAGGTGGGACCTTACAAATATTCCAAAATATAGACATAGAAAGCATTATAATGCATACTGCTAAGGTAGACCATATTAAAGGCCAGATTATTTTATGAAAGCGCATTTTAACCTCCCGATATTTAATATCTAACTATATGAAAAAATAAGTTGATTTATGATTTTACTAGAGATTAAATGGGAGGATATTGTATATAATAATTAAAAAAATATTAAAGAAAGAAAAATCAGCGCCTTTAGACGCTGACTTTTGATATTTATTCAAAATGTACGTTGTTTAGTCCAGAAATATCAATTATATAGCCCTCTTCTAGGCTAACCTTTATTTTAGAAACACCAAAGGAATCATCTTCGTCTCCAGCAACACATAAAATCTCATTTGTTAAAGGATAACCATCTTCATCGTATATAAAGAAATTACCACTACCTGATTCTGTAGTGACTATATAGTCGCCTGCTTTAATATCAAAACCAACATGGTATCTTCCAGCAGAAAGGTCATTTGAGAATTCAGCTGGAGCAGGTGAGAATAGCACTTCATTTAGCCCAGAGATTTCTATAGTTTCACCTTCATTTAAGTATGTTGAGATTTTAGAAACACCAAAGGAATCATCTTCGTCTCCAGCAACACATAAAATTTCATTTGTTAGTGGAAAATCATCTCCATTATAAATAAAAAAATTACCTGTACCTGAAGCTGTTGTAATAATATATTTCCCTTTAGGAATATCTTTTCCGACAGTCCATTTTCCGGAGAATAATGTAGTTTCAACAGAAGAGGCAACAAAATCCTCATACATAGCTTGTTTTTCTGATTTCTCAGGTTGTGATTCTTCTACATTAGTTGCGGTTTCCACCGAGTTGTCAGCAGTAGAATCTCCACAACCCCCAAGAGCAATAAGTAATAATAAGGATAAGATAATAACTAAATGTTTTTTCATAGATTTTTCCTTTCTTAAATAAATACACAATAAGATATAAAAAAATAAACCGATTCAATAAAAATATGTAGGAGTAAATAAATGTGCTACATATCATTACTAGATCGGTTGAAAACATTGTAACTATTAAATTTTATTATTCTTGTGATTTCTTATAAAGCCTTACCATCTCGCCTAATATAAAATCTTTATCTTCTTCCGTTAACCTATCAAAATAAGTTAACAATTTTATATGTAACTCACTTAGATTAGTTTCTTGGGGTTTATATAAGGCTTTAGGCTCTTTAATGTATAAATAATTGATAGGTTCATAGTCAATTTCTTCTTTTATTCCATAAAGAACTTCAAAAGGAACTTTAAATTTTTTAGAAAAGACATTTAGAACATCAATAGTAGGTGACATGCCATTTTTTAAATTCTTAATTGTATCTGCCTTTAAATTTAGTTCTTTTAGTAATTCATTTATATTTAATCCTCTGGTTTTGGAGAGTTTTTCTATATTCTCAGCTAAGGCAACAGGACTAAATAGACTTTCTTCTTCAGGGTCGTCCATTAAGTCTTTAACGTCAACTTCAAGAACCTCTGCGATTTTAGGAAGATGTTTATTATAAGATTTTATTCTGCCATTCTTCCATTCAGATACTGTTGCTTTAGAAATACCAACAAGACGTGTAAATTCTATATCTGAAAGACCTCTTATTTTTATTAAATTTAGTATTTTTTCTAATGATGTCAACTTATGCCTCCTTATAAATACTAAAAAACACGAATATAATTAAAAAACGTATTGACTCTCGGAAAATCTCGTATTATAATGCAAGTATAAAAGTAAATAAATTTTTCGTTTATTCTTGATTTTTATACAAATACTACATTTTTATATTACAGAATTATAACTATTAGTTTTTTGTCCTACCAAAAAACTAATCAATAGATAAATCTAAATAGTCGGTCATTCTAGCAAGATTAATAGACGATGTTACTTACTCCATCTAGAATTCCCGTTTATTGTTTATTTTTGTGTATATACATTATTTATTATACCTAAATTAAATACGTATGTAAACAGAAAGGAAGTGAAATAAGTAAAGTATTCAAGTAGAGATTCTTAGGGATGTAATATAGGAATTAGTTATAAGGTATATAAAACGGTTTTGTTTAAACTCGAACTTATTGACTTAAATGAAGTAATTATATATACTTGTTCTGGTCTTACAAGTGTAATACTTTAGCTTGGGCTTTGGGAGGCGAATATATGAAAGCAATACTACATACGAAGGATTTGATAAATAGAAAAAATACTACAATAGAAGAAAAAGAAGTGTGGAATAAAGTTTATGAGATTATGGATGGAGAAAAAGCAATAGTTCATCCATCAAGAGATGGAAAATATGCTTTGTTTGCATTAATAAATGACATAAAAGATAAAGAATTGTTTTGGCAAATTGAACAAGATAATGTTATCGGTACTTATAAAAATAGAGAAGAATTTGAACATGATTGGGCTATTGGCAAATATGAGATGCCCGATTGTTTATATTTAGAGAAAAATAATGTTGAGTTGCTCAATTAGAAAAAAGTATTGTAAAATAAAAGAAGAAAATAAATATATAGATTTAATTAGTTTATGCTATAATTTATATGTAAATTAATTGACTAATTTAAAATTTTTAATAATAGCTCTGCAAAATGCAGAGTTATTCTATTTTATATAACAATTGAAAAAATATTAAACATACGATATTATAAGTTAAACATAATTTGGAGGAATTCACTTTGAGTAACAATAAACAAAACAATTTAAAGATCGCTTTTCATACCTTGGGTTGTAAAGTTAATCAATATGAGACAGAGGCATTAAAAGAGAAATTTATAAACAACGATCATGAAATAGTAAATGAAAATGATTTTGCAGACGTTTATATTATAAATACATGTACAGTAACAAGTCTAGCTGACAGAAAGTCACGTCAATATATAAGGAGAATGAAAAAAATAAATCCAGAAAGTATAGTTGCAGTAACAGGATGCTATGCACAGATAAGTCCTGAAGAAGTTGCATCTATAGAGGCTGTTGATATAGTTACTGGGACAAACCAGAAAAATAAGATTGTTGAATTAGTAGAAAATTTTAAGAAAACATCAGAGTCAAAAACGGAAAAAGTAGTAGATGAATATGAAAATCTTTGTGAATATGAAGAAACAGGGATTATTACTTCTATGGAATCAAGAACTAGAGCTTATATCAAAATTCAAGAAGGATGTAATAGATTTTGTTCATACTGTATTATCCCTTATGCAAGAGGACAAGTTAGAAGCAGGGCCGTAGTGGATGTTATTAATGAGGCAAAAAGTCTTATAGAAAGAGGTTTTAAGGAAATTATATTAACAGGAATTAATACTGCTCTATATGGTATGGAAAAGGGATTTAATGAGAAAAATGTTATAAATAATGACCTTTTGGGTATAGAAATAATAATTAACGAGCTTGAACATTTAGATGGGGATTTTAGAATAAGGTTAAGTTCTCTTGAACCTACAGTTATAAATAAAGAATACGTTGAAAAGCTTCTAAAATATAAGAGGTTATGTCCACATCTTCATTTATCGCTCCAAAGTGGAAGTGATAAGGTTTTGGAAGATATGAACAGGCGGTATGATAGAGAAGAATATTTAGATATCGTTAAACGCTTAAGAAGTTTTGATTCAGGCTATGGTTTGACTACTGATATTATTGTAGGTTTCCCAGGTGAGACTGAAGAGGATTTTAAGGATAGCGTAGACATGGTACAAAAAGTTAATTTCTGTAAGGTCCATGCATTTAAGTATTCTAAAAGAGAGGGAACAAAAGCAGCTTCTATGAAAGGGCATGTTGCACCAGAAGTGAAAAATAGAAGAAGTGAAGAACTTATTGCTATTGGAAATAAAGTTTCTAAAAAGTTTTTTAT
>DAMCXN010000012.1:5864-10075 GCA_032096995.1 Aminipila sp. | reverse complement strand
TTATGAATAACTTAGATACGCAACGAACTGTTCTAATTGAAGAATATATAGAAGAATTAGATTGCTTAACTGGATATACTGAAAACTATATAAAAGCCTATATTAAATGTGATAAATTAAATGATAAAAATTCTAAAGAAAGCTTGTTAAATTCTTTTCAAAAAATTAAATTGGTTGAACTTTATAAGGATGGCATAATGTGTGAGGTTATTTAATTGCGTTATCTTTTGTGTAGTTAGAGAGGTATTTGTATGAGGAAGATAAAAGTTTTTATTACTTTAATGATGGTTGTGTTACTTATGTTAACTATTAGTTCTTGTGGACAAGAAAGTGAAAAATACATAGATAGCAAACAAGAATTTTCTAGTGAGGACTTAGAGAAAATGGTTATGCCTGAAAGTCTAGGAACCACTGAAGATTTAAACAAATTTGCAACTATAGATATATATGGAAACCCAGTTAGCAATGAGGTTTTTGCTGATTATGATTATACAATTATTGATGTATGGGGAACGTATTGCAATCCATGTATAAAAGCAATGCCAGATATGAAAAAAGTATATGATGAGTATAAAGAAAAGGGCATTAATGTTATGGGAATAGTTGTAGACGTACAAAATGCAGATAGAACTCCACAAATGGACTCCATAGGAACGGCTAGAGCTATTGTAGAAAAGCAGGAGGCCGATTTTACTCACATTCTTATTCCAGAAAACCTGTTATATTCCTTATTGTCAGATATTCGCGTTATACCAACACAATTTTTAGTTGATAACGAAGGTAATATAGTAACTGAATTTTTTGAAGGTGGTAAAAACTTCGAAAAGTGGAGCGAGTTATTAGATAAAAAAATAGATGCTAAGAAATTAGCTGAGGAACTTGAAAAATAGCAAAAAATGTATTATAATGATTAATTAATAGTTTAGAAAGGAAGAAAAACTCATGTCAGAATGTATCTTTTGTATGATTGGAAATAAAGAAATACCATCGAACATTGTATATGAAGATGATAAAATTGTTTGTTTTCATGATTTGGAACCTCAAGCGCCAGTTCATGTTTTAATAATTCCAAAGAAGCATATAACCTCTATGGATGATGTATGTGAAGAGGATCAGGCATTACTTGGACACATAATGTTTAAGGTAAAAGATATCGCTAAAGAGCTTGGTCTTGAGAATGGTTATAGGCTTGTAAATAATTGTGGTGAAGATGGTTTTCAGACTGTAAAACATTTACATTTTCATCTTCTTGGAAAAAGAAAGTTAACTTGGCCACCAGGTTGATAAAAAAACACTTGCCTTATTGGACAAATGATAGTATAATGCATATGTTGTAGATAAAACCGTTGGACCGGCATTCGTTAGTTCATGAGAGGTCAGGAGGTGAATTGGATACATGGCACAAGTAGTTGTAAGAGAAAACGAAAGTTTAGAAAGCGCTCTTAAAAGATTTAAGCGTTCTTGCGCACGAGACGGAGTAATGTCAGAATTAAGAAAAAGAGAACATTACGAAAAGCCTAGCGTAAAGAGAAAGAAGAAATCTGAAGCTGCAAGAAAAAAGGCTAAGAAGTTTTAATTAGCTTATTGTAGAGATAGATTAGAGGTGTTTTGATTGACCTTAAAGGAAAAATTAACAAATGACTTCAAAGATGCTATGAAGGCGAAGGATGAAGTTAAGAAAAATACAGTAAATTTTGTTCGTGCTGCTATTAAGCAATATGAAGTTGATAATAGAGCAGAACTAGACGATGAAGGTGTTTTGGCGATTTTAACAAAACAAGTAAAAATGAGAAAAGACGCCCTCGCTGATTTTGAGAAAGCTGGAAGAACAGATCTTTTAGAATCCTACAACAAGGAAATAGAAATTTTAAAGTCATATTTACCTGAACAAATGTCTTCTGAAAAGATTGCAGAGGTTGTTAAAGCAACTGCAATGGACATGGGTATTGAAGGTGGAAAACAAAATATGGGTAAGCTTATGGGTGCTGTTATGCCAAAAGTTAAAGGTTTAGCTGATGGCAATGCAGTAAAGAAAGCTGTACAGGAATTTCTAGCATAGCAAAACATTTAACACTCCGATTACATAATCGGAGTGTTTTTTCTATACAAAAGTATATTGAATTGGGACTCTGCATTGAATTCCTACTAAACCTATGGTATATTAGTAATATAGATTATGAAGGAAGGTATAAAAATGAAAGTATCTACAAAAGGAAGATATGCCTTAAGACTTATGATTGATTTAGCAGAAAATAATAATGGTGAATATATTGCTCTTAAAGATATATCTCAGAGACAAAATATATCAACCAAGTATCTTGAGCAAATTGTAAGCCAACTTAGTAAAGCAGGCTTTTTAAATAGCGTAAGGGGTCCACAGGGAGGATATAAACTTGTAAAAGCACTAAAGGAATATAAAATTGGTGATATATTAAGAATTACAGAAGGTAAGTTTGCACCAACCACTTGCTTACAAGATGAAGAAAATCAATGTGGAATGTATGGTGATTGTACAACCATAGATTTCTGGGAAGGACTATATGAGGTAATAAATAATTATATTGATTCTTTTACCTTAGAGGATATAGTTGAACAACATAAGGAAAAGACAAAATGGGATTATAGTATTTAATGAAAGATAAAAAACTCCTGAAATGTGTATTTTATAAAAAATATCATTGAAGGAGTTTATTTTTTTAATAATTATACTAAATTCCTATTGACAAAGTAGGAAATAAATAATAATATTAATTTACAAAAATATTGATATAAAATAAAAATACGGGAGGACGAAATTATGTCAAAGATTTATAATGGTTTAACTGAATTAATTGGAAATACACCTCTTATGGCGTTAAATAACTATACTAAAAATAGAAGTCTAAAAGCGGACATTCTTGCTAAGCTTGAGTATTTTAACCCTGCTGGAAGTGTAAAAGACAGAGTCGCTTTAAATATGATAAATGATGCAGAACAAAAAGGGTTACTTAAAAAGGGAAGCGTAATTATTGAACCTACTAGTGGAAATACAGGAATAGGCTTAGCGGCTGTAGCATCTGCAAGGGGATATAGAGCGATTTTAACTATGCCTGATACTATGAGTGTAGAACGTAGAAACTTACTTAAGGCCTATGGAGCAGAGATTGTTTTAACTGAGGGTTCAAAAGGAATGAAAGGTGCCATTGAAAAAGCAGATGAATTATCAAAGGAAATTGACAATAGTTTTATTCCTGGACAGTTTGTAAATGGGGCTAATCCAGAAGCACATAAAAAGACCACAGGTGTTGAAATTTGGTCAGACACAAATGGAGAAGTAGATGTTTTAGTATCTGCAGTAGGCACAGGTGGGACTTTAACGGGCACAGGAGAATATTTAAAGAGTAAGAACCCTAGCATAAAAGTTATTGCTGTTGAGCCAGCAGATTCTCCAGTTTTATCTGGTGGAGAAGCTGGTCCACATAAAATTCAAGGTATTGGAGCAGGATTTATACCAGAAGTATTAAATACAAAAATTTATGATGAAATAATTAAAGTAGAAAATGATGATGCTTTTAAGACTGCTAAAGCTTCAGCTAAGGAAGAAGGCTTGCTTATAGGAATATCATCAGGCGCAGCTCTTTGGGCAGCTACACAAATTGCTGAAAGACCGGAATATGAAGATAAAAAAATAGTAGTTATTCTTCCTGATACAGGAGAAAGGTACTTATCTACTCCCAATTTTATAGACTAATTTAACATGGAAATCTCTTAAGAAATGACCTTATAAGGTCATTTTTTTTTAATGTTTGTAATACATTGTTATGATGAGGTGAAATGAATGTATGGATATAAAAAATGAAATACTTTATGACTTTAATTTAAATATGCCCAGAGTACTTGTAAGTGGGCAAACGGGAGTTATTGATAATGTTAAGAAAATTGTGTTTGTGTCAGAAAATAGTATAGTGATAGATAATGGTAAACGTTTTACTGCACTAAATGGTCAAAACTTGACAATAAATCAAATTGAGGATGAAAGGGTGCTGGTATCTGGTGAAATCAAATCAATCGAGTTTTTTGGAACATTACCTGCTGATACAGATTGAAGGATTTAAACAGCAGGAACTTATTTCTGAATGTATGCGGAAAAAGATAACCCTAAGAAATATAAAAATAAAAAGTAATGTTGAAATGACACTTAAGATAAAAAGTGATGATTTTGAATTACTAAA
>DAMCXN010000012.1:0-5698 GCA_032096995.1 Aminipila sp. | reverse complement strand
GTAGGTATAGAGACCAGAGGCTGTTTGGCAGAAGTAACAATAGCAGAGGGAACTATAAATTTAGAAAAAGTAGATAAATCAAAGCCTTGTGATATTATTGCAGATAAAGAAGGGTATATATATAAAGTAACTCCTATTGAAGGTATAAGAGCAGCAGATACAGGTGCTTATGTAAGTAAAGGTGCTGTAATTATTTCGGGGAAAGTTCCTATAAATTCTACTGCTTATGGACAGCCAGAAAGCGAATTGACTGAAAGATATGTTCATGCTGAAGGGACTGTACTTGCTAAAATTCCATATAGGTTTGTTTACAATCAAAATGCCTTTGATATTATAAAGAAGAATACAGGAAAGTTTTTTCTGACTATGGATTTAAAAATAGGGGATAAATCTTTTTCAACCGCTGATTTATATAATCCTTTTGAGATTTCAACAGTTAATAAAATTAAAAACATTGAAGGTGTTAGGCCGTTTCCTTTCTCTATAGGAATTAATAAAGTAAATGAGATTGAACTTCAATCAAGAAAAAGAAGTAAAGAAGAGATTGAAAAAGAGGTTAACAAGCTAGTTAGAAAAGATATTAAAGAAAAATTACCTGAAAATGTACAAATTTTAAATAAAAGTTTGTATTTGGTCAGGAAAAAAATATAATAGAAGTAGCTGTAATGATAGAATCGTTACAACAAATAGGAATGGAACAGGAGATTATTATTGGAGAACATGCGGAATGAAGAGCTAAAGCTTGAGATAAGTGAAGCGATAGACAGAGGTGAGCTTTTTGGAAGCTTGGATTCAAATTTAAAAATAATAGAAGATTATTTTGGAATAACTATTATACAAAGAGATAATCAACTTATATTGAAGGGTGAAAAAGTAATAGAAGCCCAAAAGGTCATTAATGATATGATGACTATAATCTCTTTGGGTGAAAAATTAGATACCCAAAAAATTAATTATGTAATAGCTTTATGCGAAAATGGTATGTCCTATAAAGAAAGTAAGATAAATAAGGACATTATTTGCTTCACTTTTAAAGGAAAGCCATTAAAGCCTAAAACTATAGGACAAAAGGACTATGTAAATAGTATTAGAAAAAAAGATATTGTTTTTGGAATAGGACCTGCTGGTACAGGCAAAACTTATATTGCGGTTGCAATGGCAATAAGTGCTTTTAAAAATAAAGAAGTTCAAAAAATTATATTAGCAAGACCAGCAGTTGAAGCAGGGGAAAGACTTGGTTTTCTTCCAGGAGATTTGCAAGAAAAAGTAGATCCTTATCTAAGACCATTATACGATGCACTATATGATATATTAGGTAGAGAAGGTGCTTTAAGACTTAAAGAAAAAGAAGTAATTGAAATAGTTCCGTTAGCATATATGAGAGGTAGAACTTTAGACAATTCATTTATTATTTTAGATGAAGCTCAGAATACAACTAAAGAGCAGATGAAAATGTTTTTAACTAGACTAGGATTTGGTTCAAAGGCGGTTATTACTGGCGACGTAACCCAGATAGATTTACCACGTGGTAAAAAATCGGGTTTAGTAGATGCAACAAATGTATTAAAATCAGTTAAAGATATTGATTTTTGCTACTTAAAAGATATAGATGTTGTTAGACATGAACTTGTAAAGAAAATAATTAATGCTTATGATAGATATTATAAGGAGAATCCTGAACCAGAAGGATTAGATTAAGGGAAAAACGTTATTGCTAGATGTGGATTATGAGGTGATAGATATGAACATTATTTTTAGTGAAGAAAGGATGCCGGGACAAGCTGTTGTGGATAAAATGAATGAAGCAGCAGAACTTTGCGTTTTAGAAGAAGGTTTGAATCCAGACTCCATTGTTATTAGCGTAACATTTGTAGATGAAGAAGAAATACACACATTAAATAGGCAATATAGAGATGTTGATAGGATTACAGATGTTTTATCTTTTCCTCAGTTTGATGACTTAAATGATATACCAGAAGATGGAGATGTTTGCATTGGAGATGTGGTAATATGCCCAGAACAGGCGTTGCTTCAAGCTGACGATTTTGGACACTCTCCTGAAAGAGAATTGATTTATTTGTTTGTTCATAGTGTTTTTCATTTACTTGGCTATGATCATATGGAAGAAGATGATAAAATCGAAATGAGAGCCAAAGAAGAGCTTGTTATGGGTAAGCTTGGTATTGAAAGGTAATAAGTATTATGAAATACAAAGATTTGTTTTTAAAATCTCGTGAAGTTGCTCAAAATGCCTATGCACCTTTTTCCCATTTTAATGTAGGAGCCGCATTATTGGCAAAAAACGGAGAAATATATACGGGAGTTAATGTTGAGAATTCTTCTTTTGGAGGAACAATTTGTGCTGAAAGAACTGCCTTTACAAAAGCTATTTCAGAAGGAGCTAGAGAATTTGAAGCTATAGCTATAACTGGCAATGGTGGAGAAGCTTGGCCTTGTGGAATATGTAGGCAGTTTATGTATGAATTTGCTCCAGATTTAGTAGTTATAACAGGAGAAGATGAAGAACATATGGAGCAGATGACATTAAGAGAATTGCTTCCACATGGGTTTAAATTATAAAAGGAGATATAGATTGAAATCAGGATTTATTGGAATAGTAGGCAGACCAAATGTTGGGAAATCAACATTGTTAAACGCAATATTAGGTGAAAAAATATCAATAACAACTGACAAACCTCAAACTACTAGAAACAGTATAAGAGGTATTTATACACATAGAGCAGAAAAGAAGAATGAAGAAGATGTACAAATGATTTTTATTGATACACCTGGTATTCATAAACCAAAAAATAAACTTGGAAGTTATATGACTGGCATGGCTGTAAACACTTTTAAAGAAGTTGAAGTTATATTACTTATTGTAGATGATGAATTATCTGCTGGAACAGGAGATAAATATATCTTAGATCTACTAAAGGATATAGATACTCCAAAGATTTTAGTTATAAATAAAATCGATAAATTAGAGCCAGATAAGTACCTTAGGATTTATGAAGAATATAATGCTATGGGAGTTTTTCACGCTATTTTTGGGGCTTCAGCTATAGAAGGCAAAAATGTCCAAGTGATTTTAAAGGAAATAGAAGGTTTACTTGAAGAAGGACCTATGTATTTCCCAGAAGATATGGTTACGGATCATCCTGAAAGGTTCATTGTAAGTGAAATCATTAGGGAAAAAGCTCTTTTATATTTAGAAAAAGAGGTTCCTCATGGAATAGCTATTGAAATTGAAAGCTATAAAGAAAATGATAGGGTTACTAATATCGGTGCGGTTATTTATTGTGAAAGAAAATCTCATAAAGGGATTATTATAGGAAAAGCAGGTAAAAAACTAAAGGGTATAGGTAAAAGCTCTCGTATGGAGATAGAGGCACTTCTAGGAACTAAGGTCTTCTTGGAATTATGGGTAAAGGTTAAAGAAAATTGGAGAGATAGTGATTTTGCTTTGTCCAACTTTGGGTATGATAATAGGGAATAGATATGTATACTGATACTGAGGGTATTGTTTTAAAAAATGTCAAGTTACCTGGAGGAAGAAAAATATTAGTATTGTTTTCCTTAAAATATGGAAAGATAAGTGCAGGAACTAATATTAATGAAAAAGGTAGAAGTAAATCAACACTTGCTTTAAGACCTTTTACTTACAGTAAATTTGAGATTTATAAAAATAGAGAGCATTATAATATAAATAGTGCAGAGGTTCTTAAAAGCTTTTACAAGATAGGCGAAGATATTGATAAATATATGTATGCATCATATATTTTAGAATTTACTGATAAGATTCTTTCAGAAAATGAAAGAGCCCCTCATCTATTTGACTTACTTATTGACTATTTAGCCTTACTAGAGAAAAGAAATAAGAAGTATGCTACATTAGCATTAGCATATCAAATAAAAACTTTAGTACATGTAGGGTGCGCACCAGAAACAAAGAAATGTGTTTGTTGCGGAAAAGATAAAGAACTAAAATGGTTTGTTATAAGTGAGGGTGGTGTTTTTTGTGAAAAATGCTTAAATAATCACAAAAGTAATATTAATGAGTCATTGATTTATGACGTAGATTTTGGTATTATTGAGGTGATAAACTATATTTTGTCAAATTCACTAAAAAGTTTAGAAAATTTAGCATTAAATGAAAAAACACAAGGTAAACTTAAGCAAATTATACATAGTTATATAGCTTATCATTTGGATATTAGTAATTTAAAGAGTGAAAGCTTTCTAATTGAATAATTTGAGGAGGTAATATTATGGAGATTACATTAGAGAAAATAGAATTAGTAAAAGATAGAACAGGGGTTAGTTACAAAGAGGCTAAAGAAGCTTTGGAATCTGTAAATGGAAGTGTTGTGGATGCAATAATTGAAATTGAAGAATCCATAGATGAAAGAGGAAAGTCAAAAATTGGAGAAAGTGGCTCTCAATTAGTTGAAAAAATTAAAGAAATGATAAAAAAAGGCAATGTTTCTAAAATTATTGTTAAAAAGGATGATGATGTTATATTGAATCTTCCCGTTAACGTAGGTATTTTAGGAACTGTTCTTGCTCCTTGGGGCATGATTGTAGGTCTTATTGCTGCTTTTGGAACAAAGTGCGTTATAGAACTTGTTAAAGAAGATGGTGCGATTATAGACATTAGTGAAATGGCTAGTGATACAATTGAAGATATTGTAGAAAAAAGTTCTGTTATAGCAGATGAAGTTAAGGTTAAAGGTGCTGATGTTTATAACAATGTAAAGAACAAGACATCAGAAGCTTTAAATAAAGTAAAAGAAGAGGATGATGATGAAGGTTGTTGTTATGATGATTCAGATGATGATGATATTTATAATTATACTGAAGAATCTAATCAAGAATCTACAACTGAACCTACAGATAAAGAAACTGAAAACACTACAGATGAAGAAGTACAAATATAGTATTTTGTTATAAATTAAATAATCAATAAATCTTCAAAAGACGAGCTTTGCTCGTTTTTTGGATATAATAATATAAATCTAGGAATGGTAGGTAGATATGAGTAAAGAAATTACAATGGAGAAAATTACAGCTTTGGCTAAGAACAGAGGTTTTGTTTATTCTGGTTCTGAAATTTATGGTGGATTAGCAAATACATGGGATTATGGTCCTATTGGTGTTGAATTAAAAAATAATGTAAAAAAAGCTTGGTGGAAAAAATTTGTTCAAGAATCAAAATATAACGTTGGCCTTGATGCGGCTATTCTAATGAATCCTAAAACTTGGGTTGCTTCAGGACATGTTGGTGGTTTTGCAGATCCATTGATTGATTGTAAAAGTTGTAAAGCAAGATTTAGAGCGGACAAGCTTATTGAAGATTACCTAAAAGAGCAAGGTACTGAAGATGCAACAGTTGATGGTTGGTCAAATGAAAAGCTTGAATCATTTATTCAGGAAAAAGGTATCAAATGTCCAGAATGTGGTAAGACAGATTTTACAAACATTAGACAGTTTAACCTTATGTTCAAAACATTTCAGGGTGTTACGGAAGATTCAAAATCAGAAATTTTCCTTAGACCTGAAACTGCTCAGGGTATTTTTGTAAACTTTAAAAATGTTCAGAGAACTTCTAGAAAGAAACTTCCATTTGGTATTGCTCAAGTGGGTAAATCTTTTAGAAATGAAATCACTCCTGGCAACTTTACTTTTAGAACTAGAG
>DAMCXN010000011.1:64399-65493 GCA_032096995.1 Aminipila sp. | reverse complement strand
AAATCACAACAGATACAATTACCATTGATGAAGCCTTAGATATTGCAAAGAGTAAAGGATTAAAAATACTAGACAAGCCTATTGATAGGTTTTATGTCGATGGTAAATATACAGTGTATCATTGGCAATATGATGATACTTCAAGAAAACTTGTAAGTGGTGGATATCCCAAATATGATAAAGCATCAAATACCGCGGAATTAACATTTTATATTCAAGGAAGTGCATCTGCTCCTTGGATAACAGGAATTAGTACAAGTCCTTCAAAGGTAAAAGAAAATAATAACTTTAGTGTTAATATTGGCATTGATGATGTAGAAAAAGATGTTTTAAGCCTTACAACAGAAGTTTATAAAGATAAAAAACTTATATATACACATAGAAGGAAAAATATATATCCTTTAGATGCTAAAAGTAGAACAATTGAGAATGAAGGGTATGAATATGTAAGGAAATATTATACTAAAGATCCAGATACAAATGAAAGTAAGTACTTTGCTAGTTATAAGTTAGTAAAAGACAAGCTTATGGCTAAGACAGGAGAGGTAGTAAGAGGCTTCAATGAGGATACAAGTAAAGTAGAAAATATAATTGTATCTGAGGAAACAGAACCAGTTCAGTATCCTGTAACAAATACAGGAGCATTACCAGATAAAGCACAGGCTGGCAAGTATGAAGTTGTTTGTACAGTTCGTGATCAAACAGGAGCAGGTCTAGGAACATATAAATTTATAGTTGTATCTGAAGGCAAAATAACAGGTGAAGTATATCATACAGAGCAGTGGGATATAAACAGAAAGAAATACAATATAAATCGTTTTAACAGTGAGATTAATAAGAGCATACGATATGCAGAATATATTAAGTTAAAAGAGCCTAGAACCAGAGGTACAAATGTATTTTGGTCAGGTGAAAAGTTTATGTTAAGCTCAGAAGTTTCAGGAAAACCTACAGAGGTCACATGCAGTATAAAGGGAACTAAATATGAAACCATGATGAAGAACAGCGGGAAGAAGAATGCTGCAGGTGAAGCTATTTATACAGCAAGCCTTTGGGATAAATCTATGATAAATAAATGGGGGAGAAAGGAGCCT
>DAMCXN010000011.1:63360-64389 GCA_032096995.1 Aminipila sp. | reverse complement strand
AGAAACATGAAGTCAAAGTAATTGTAGACAATATGGATGACTACTGGAAACTGCATAGGGTATTTTAAAAGAAACTATAGAACAATAAAAAGGTTTATCTTGAAACTCTTTGGACGAGTTGGTAAACCTTTTTTATATGTACCATAAATAAAAATTTTATAAGATATTTTTAAAATCTGAATGGAGCTCAAGTAAATTACAAAAAATTATAAGTAGTTAATAAATTAATCTGATATAGCTAGAAAAGATTATAACAGAAAGACTAAAGAACATTTCAGGGCATTAAAACAACAACTTATGCATATAAGGTTGAAAAATTTTTATTAAATGGTAAAATGTAGAAATAAGAAGATAAAAGATAAATCTTGTAATAATCAAAAAAAGTAGTTATAACTTATGATTGTGGAGGAGAGAAATGAAGAAAAAATTTGGATTAGGTTCTGCATCATTTGTGTTATTTTTATTTGCTATTTTATGGTCGTTAAATATAAAAAGATTAAATGATTTCTGTTTAGGTGACGTAGTTTTACAATCTATTAATGTACCAACATGGTCTAATGGAAATTTTGGCACACATTATACTGTTTTTTATTCTTTAATGTTTTTAATACCAGCAATTATAATTGGTTGGAAATTTCCTAACAATCGTTTTGCAAAGGCAGGAAAAGTAGCCTCTATTATTTTGACATGTATACTCATAATATTCTTTTTATTTCTACGAACTTAATAAGATACTAAGAATAACAAAATATAATTTTAAAAATGTTGAGATTACAACAAAAATCGATAAATACAAGCAAGGAGATACATACATGCAAAAGAACAAAAAGAAAATAACTTTTTTAAAGACATTTCTTATATTTTTATTAATAGGTGTATGTTTATTCACAGGACTTAGATTTTGGATAAAGAATCTTGGCAATATTCAAATCACAAACCCAGATAATAATGTAGCAGATTTAACCTTTTTAATTAATAACGACAGTAATTATAGCAATTTATATAAAGATAGCAATAAAATAAATATAC
>DAMCXN010000011.1:45464-63350 GCA_032096995.1 Aminipila sp. | reverse complement strand
GGCTTAACTGACACGATTATGTTAGTTAATTATGATACTGAAACAAAGGATGTGAATATAATATCTATACCAAGGGATACATATTGCATAGACCCTAATAACCCTGACGCTAATCTGAAAAAAATAAATTCTATTTATAAAGGTAAAGTTGAAAATACTGCAAGAGCAGTGAGTGGGATTTTATGCGGTATACCTATAAATTATTATGCTTTAGTAGATTTTGAAGGTGTTAAAAATATAGTGAATTCAATGGGTGGGGTGCCAATGGATATACCCTTCCACATGTATTATACGGACCCTTATGATAATCCACCATTACATATAGATTTAAAAAAAGGACATCAGATATTAGATGGAGATGAAGCCATAGAGTTTCTAAGATTTAGACATGGAAACAAAGGGTATCCTAGTTACCCAATGCAGGACTTGGATCGAGTAAAGGCACAGCAGCAATTTGTAAAATCAGCAATAAAACAATGTATAAGTTTAGATATTACCAAAATTGTAAAAACAGGTTACAATAATGTTGAATCTAACTTGACACTCGGAGATTCACTAAAATTAGTAACATCTGCAATGGGTTTTGATAGTGAAGATATAGTGAGTTGTAATTTACCTGGAGTTCCTCAACAAAAAAGTCCATACTACTATTATCCAGATGAAGAGAAAATAGAGGAATTAATAACCGATATTTATAGCACTACTGAAGAATAAATTGAAGTTTTCATTAAGGGTTCACAAACAATTAAACAATTAGGAATGAGAGGATCAGATTTAATTAAATCTGATCCTTGTTTAATTCTGTTGATTTTACGGGATCAAATATAATAAAAGACTAATTGGTAAAGTAGGGATTACATAATGTTTTTATTTCCAAATTTTGAGTACTGCTCAAAAAAATATGACTATGATATACTTTCATATATAAAAAGGAAGGAATAGGAAAATACAATGAAAAAACGTATTAAAACAATAGGGCTGGTGACATGTTTTATGGCTGTCATTTTCTTTTGTAGTTCATTTTATGATTTTACTTTTGCTTCAACACCTATGTCAGAAAATAACAATACATATTCTAATAATTTTATTTCTTCAATCCCTTTATCTAATCAAGAGGTATCAAGTAAAATGGTGGGATATTATGCTGCATGGGCAGCATATTCTGGCTATTATCCTACGCAAATTGATGCAAATAAATTAACTCACATAAATTATGCTTTTGCAAATATTGGTTATGATTTAAAATTGACATTAGGGTATCCTGACATAGATGAAAATAATATAGTTCTCTTAAATAAATTTAAATTAGTAAATCCAGATTTGAAAACATTAATTTCTGTTGGAGGTTGGAGTTGGTCAGGAAGATTTTCTGACGTTGCTTTAACTGAGGATTCTAGGAGCACTTTCGCGGATAGCTGTGTAACTTTCATTACTAAATATGGATTTGATGGTATAGATATTGATTGGGAATATCCTGTAAATGGTGGATTAAGTACAAATTCTAAACGGGCGGAGGATAGACAAAATTTTACACTCCTTTTGGAAAAGATAAGAGGGAAATTAGAGACTCAAGGTATTTTAGATAATAAACATTATCTTCTTACAATTGCTGGGGGAGCAGGAGAGCATTATATTAATAATGTAGAACTTTCAAAGATACATCAATATTTGGATTATGCTACTATCATGACATATGATTTACATGGTACATGGGATAAATATACGGATTTTCATGCACCTCTTTATAATAATGATGATGTTTCACCACACTACAAATCTAGTATAGATTCTACGGTAGATGCTTGGATTAATAAATCTTTTCCTTCAGACAAGCTAATACTCGGCATTCCTTTTTATGGATATATGTACTCAAGTGTAAATAATTCAAATAATGGATTATATCAGAAATATACTGTGGCAAAGCCTATAAGCTACAATTTAATTATAAAAGAATATCTAAATAAACCATACTATACTAGATATTTTCATTTGGAATCTCAAGTTCCTTGGTTATTTAATGGTGATGTATTTATTACATATGAAGATACAGAATCTATTAAATATAAAACTAATTATATAAAATCTAAGAAATTAGGTGGTGCTATGGTTTGGGAGTTAAGCCAAGATTCAAATGGTATTCTTTTTAATGCGTTATATAATAATATATCGCATTAGAATTATTTGTTTTTGTATTATGTGAGGAAAAGACAAACATAATTAAAAAAGTTGAATGAAAAAGCTAAACGCTGTTTTATTAACTCAGACAAAGTCAAAGAAACTAAAAAATTAACAAATTAAGGGTATAATCCCTTTATTTTTTTATTGTTAACAGAACGTGAGTTCTATATACTTGTATAATAAACGTATGTTCTGAAAGTAGGTGTAGTAATATTATGATAATCATGCATATTGATGCAAACAGTGCATATTTAAGCTGGACAGCGGTGTCTCTTCTTGAAAAGGGGTATCCAATTGATATAAGAACAGTTCCAGCCGTAATTGCGGGAAATCCCAATAATAGACATGGTATTATACTAACAAAATCTATTCCCGCTAAAAAATATTGTATAAAAACAGGAGAAAGTTTGTTTCAGGCGAAGAACAAATGTCCAGAGCTGTTAATATTTCCGCCAGACTATGACCTATATCTTATGTGCAGCAATGCTATGTTTGATATTCTAAGCCAGTATAGCCCTATAGTGCAGCGTTATAGCGTAGATGAATGCTTTCTTGATTACACTTGCAGCGTAGCACAGTTCGGTAATCCTGTAGAAACAGCATATAGAATAAAAGAAAGAATAAAACATGAGCTTGGATATACTGTGAATATAGGGGTATCCTGCAATAAGCTTTTAGCTAAGATGGGGTCAGAGCTGAAGAAACCTAACATGGTTCATACTTTGTTTCCAGATGAGATTAAAACTAAAATGTGGCCTTTACCCATAGACGAGCTTTTTATGGTAGGAAGGGCTACAGCAAAGAAACTACATAAAATAAATATAAATACGGTAGCTGATTTGGCGAAGTCTGATAAGAGGCATATGAAAGCACTGCTGAAATCACATGGAGAGCTGATTTGGAATTATGCTAATGGTATAGATTATTCCCCTGTAATAAGAAACGCTGAGATAATGCAAAAAGGTGTGGGAAATAGTACAACTACTGCATATGACATCACAGATAGAAAAGAGGCATATATGGTAATGCTTTCATTGTGTGAGAGGACAGCTATGCGGTTAAGAAGAATAAAGCAGAAGGCATCACTTGTGAGTATAACTGTAAAAACTAATACCTTTGTAAGATATAGCCATCAGGTACAGTTGCATGATTTTATAGACTCTTCAACAGACATTTACCATTATGCTTGTATATTATTTGATGAATGCTGGAAAGGTGAGACGTTGAGGCAGCTTGGAGTATCGGTATCAAAATTTGGACAGAATGAAAACTTTCAGATATCGTTGTTTGGAGATTCTGGAGCAGAACTAGAACGGAATAGCAGACTGGAGTATGCGATAGATGATATTCGAAAAAGGTTTGGTGAGAAGGCAGTTATAAGAGGGACGTTTGTAAACACCAATGTTGAGCCACTACAGGGCGGAGTAAATGATGGAAATTATCTGATGATGGGAGGATATGAACTGTAATGAAGATACTGGCAGAGCCTATAGACACCTTGGTAATGTTCAAAGGCAGGGAAAAGCCTATACCTTATAAATTTAAATATGTTGATTATGAGGGAATTAAACAGGAAATAAAAATAGATAGAATTCTGCATACGGAAGAGAGAAAACTTGCAGGTGTAAGAGCTTTTATTTATAGTTGCCAAAGCATCATTGGAAATGAGCAGAAGAGATATGAATTAAAATATATAGTGGGAGAATATAGGTGGGAACTTTATAAGATGTAATATCTAAATGGTGACAATTTGAAGATATTTTATGTAAATAATCAACTTAACAAAAAGTATTAACTTCATGTATCTACATTTTGTAAGTAATATAAATTTAGTCGAGAAGGGAAGTTTTAACTAAGCAAAAAACAAACACTCCTTCATTAACCTAAAAGGTTTTGAAGGAGTGCTTTTTAATTAGGGCTTTAGATAATCTCTAAGTTTACCAACGGCTTTTTTTTCGATCCTACTCACATAAGAACGGCTTATATTAAGCTCTTTTGCAAGTTCTCTCTGAGTAAGAGGTTCTTCTCCACAAATTCCATAACGCTTCATTATTACTACTTTTTCTCTATTTGTTAAAATATGAGAAATAGCATTATAAAGAGTTTTTATTTGCATTTTTAAATGTATATCATCTAAAATTGCATCGGGATCGGAACCAAGGATGTCGTTAAAATTAATCTCATTTCCATCTTTATCTGTGCCGATTGGTTCATTAAGTGAAATTTCTAATTTCCGTTTCTTTTCTGAACGGATAGACATTAAAATTTCGTTTTCTATGCATTTTGCTGCATAGGTTGCTAATCTGGTAGAACGTTTACGGCTATATGTATTTATAGCCTTTATAAGCCCTATGGTGCCGATAGAAATTAAATCATCAGAATTTGTATTTCCACCAGAATATTTTTTTACTATATGCGCAACTAATCGGAGGTTACGCACAATTAATGTATTTTTTGCTTCTAAATCGCCTTCTTCAAACCGTTTAAGGTAATATTCCTCTTCCTTACAAGTAAGTGGTTTTGGAAAGGAACTGCCCATTTATGTAACCCCCCTCTGTAGAGTTTTACTATATGCTAAAAAAAGGTCAAAAGTGCATGACCTCATAAAAAATGCATGGTCTTATTTACTTTAACCATGCAAACAATTTGTCTATATTAATAATTTATCTATATCTTATGTACCTCTTCTGTAAATTAAAGATTAATTTGCAGAAGAGGCAAATTATTAGACTTGTAAAAAAAGAAAAATCTTATTTACGTTCGAAAGATAGGCAGTCTGTACATTTTTCATCTTTTGCACTAAGTCCATGTGAACCAATAGTTACGCAGCTAAGTGAACAAGCTTGCTGACCTGAGTGATGCTTACATTGTTCAACTGAACATTTAATACCATTATTCATATTAATACCTCCTAACAATTGATTTCTATTTTATTATGTCAAAAAACAAAAAATATATTAATGATTTCATAAGGTTTTTTCTTGTATAAATAGTATTAAAATGCTACAATATAAGATACGAATAATTGGGGATTATTAAATAAAGAGGCGAAAATTATCCCTTTTGGGGATTTAAGGGGGAAAACGTGATAATAAGAGAACTTCCTATTGATGAAAGGCCTCGAGAAAAAATGATACTATATGGTACTTCAGCATTATCAAATGCGGAGCTTTTGGCTATACTTATAAGAACAGGCACAAATAAAAAAACAGCAATAGCTCTTGCTAATGAAGTTTTATCTTACAGGAAAAATGGTATTTCTTTTTTAGCAGAATGTGTACCAGAAGAACTGACAGAATTACAAGGTATTGGAAAAGCAAAAGCATGTCAAATAGTGGCAGCTATTGAATTGGGAAAAAGAATTGCTACCAAACCTAAAGAGACAAAAATTAATGTGAATAATCCAGAAGCAATTGCTGACCTTTTTATGGAAAAAATGAGATACTATAAAAAGGAATTTTTTAATGTAGTAATACTTAATACAAAAGGTGAAGTATTATCAGTAGAAAATGTTGCTATAGGCGACTTGAATTGTACAATTATTCACCCAAGAGAAATTTTTTGCAAGGCAGTAAAAAAAAGTGCATCAGCTGTTATTTTTGTACATAATCATCCAAGTGGTAATCCTACTCCAAGCAAGGAGGATATAGATATTACAGAAAGACTTGTTAAAGCTGGTGACATATTAGGAATTAAAGTACTTGATCACATAATAATTGGTGATGGGACTTTTTTAAGCTTTAGAAATAAAAATTTTATGTAATTGTCCAAATTTTATAAAGGGCAATAAATATCATTTAGTGGAGGATTTAGTATGTTTTTTAGAACTGATATGGGTATAGATTTAGGCACAGCTAATACATTAATATATATGAAAGAAAAGGGAATAGTATTAAATGAGCCTTCTGTAATAGCAATGGATAAGCTTAACAATAGTGTAATGGACACAGGGATTGCGGCTAAGCGCATGATAGGAAAGGCTCCAGCAACTATTAAAGTAATAAGACCATTAAGAGAAGGTGTTATATCTGATTTTGATATGACTGCTGAAATGATTAGAGTTTTTATAAGAAAAGCTCTTGGAAATAAAACTACTGCTAATTTACGTATTTCTATTGGAGTACCAAGTGGAGTTACAGAAGTAGAAAAAAGAGCCGTTGAAGAAGTTGTAAGACAAATGGGAGCCAAAGAAGTGTATATTCTTGAAGAACCTATGGCAGCGGCAATAGGTTCAAATCTTGCTATTGATGAAGCAGAAGGATGTATGATTTGTGATATTGGTGGTGGTACTACTGATATTGCTATCATAGCTTTAGGTGGTATTGTTACAAGCATTTCTTTAAGATATGCAGGAGACAAGCTTAATGATGCAATTGTGGCATATATGAGGAAGAATTTTAATTTAGCAATTGGAGATAAAACCGCGGAAGAATTAAAAATAAAAATTGGATGTGCAATGATTGAAACTGATGAAAATGGAAATGAAATCATTATTACAGAACAGGCTAGAGGAAGAGATATTATTTCAGGATTACCTTCTACAGTTGAGGTGACAAATAAAGACATGTTTTTCGCGCTTGAGGAATCTGTAGAGACTATTATTGATGGAATCAAATCAACACTTGAAAAAGCACCTCCAGAGATCGCTGCAGATATAGTAAACAATGGACTAGTATTATCTGGTGGCGGTGGAATGCTTTCTCATTTAGACAAACTAATATCTCAGAAAACAGGAATGAATGTTACTGTAGAACAAAATGCATTTGAAGCAGTTGCATTAGGAACAGGAAAGAGCCTTGAAGATTTAGATAAGTTAAAGAGATACGCTTGCGTTTCAAGAAGGTAGGAATTTACTTAATATGAGGTTTATTAAAGAACATAAGTTAATTAGTGTTTTAGTAGCAGTTGTACTTGTATTGTCTATTATGATGATTACTTCTTATAAAACTGGTGGAAAAAGCAACTTTATTGGTTCTATATTGGAAAATGGTATTACAACTATTCAAAAACCTTTATCTAATACGGGAACATCAATAAAAACTAATTTAAGAGGGATTCTTAGATATAAACAAGTAATTGCTGAAAATGAAGCTTTAAGAGAAGAGGTAAGCGATTTACAAGAGAAGGCTATTGAGCTTACATTAAAGAAAAACGAATTAAAGCAACTACAAGAATTATCCAATGTACTTAACTATGATGGAGTTAATGGTAAAGACAATTTAGTTACATCAAATATCATATCTCTAGATGGTTCTAATTGGTTCAATTTCTTTACTATTGACAAAGGTAAAGAAAGCGGCATAAAAAAAGATTGTATAGTAGTAAATGGAGACGGTCTTGTAGGAAGAGTAATAGAAACAGGAAATGGATGGTCTAAAGTTGTCTCAGTCATTGACGAATCAAATAATGTAAGCTTTATGGTTCTTAGAGACTTGAGCCTGATCGGTGTTGTATCTGGTGATAGTGAAGGTTCATTGGCAGGTTTTATGCTGGACAATAAAGCAGGAGTCATTGAAGGAGATATTTTAGTTACATCAAATATGGGATTATATCCACAAGGAATTAGAATAGGAAAAATTATTTCAGTAGAATATAATAGTGATACACAATTAAAGACAGTTGAAATTGAACCAAGTGTATCTTTTAAGAGTTTACAAAAGGTGGCGGTTATAATATGAAGATGCGATTTGCTATCATTATTTTTCTGGTTGCCCTTTTTATTCAAGGTACACTTTTAAACTTATTTTCTCTATATGGAGCTACTCCAAATTTATTGCTATGTTTAGTTATAATTTTTTCATTTTTATATGAAGATTATAATGGACTTATTTTAGGAGTAGTTTTTGGCTTGCTTGCAGACTTATGCATGGCACAGTATATGGGGGTGTCTGCATTTGCGTACCTAGTAGTTGGGCTAATAATAATGATTCTTAGAGAAACTATTAATAAAGAGAATATTATTTCAATTATTATTGTATCAATAGGTTCAACTTTTCTCTTTAATCTAATATACTTTATAATAAATGCATGTTTTGGTAGTGTATATTCAATTGTTTATTGGATAAAAGTACAACCTATGTATATAATTTACAATTCCGCAGTGATATTAATCTTATATTTAATCTTTATAAAGAAAGTAGTTAAGTATAGAAATGATAGGTATTTAATATGGAAAAAGTATTAAAGTCAAGATATGGTCAAATTGTTTTTGTAATAATCATACTTATGATTATATTATTTTTAAGACTTTTTATTTTAACTGTTATTCAAAATGAAACTTGGAAAGTAAAAGCTACGAATATAAGTACCAAAAGTATTTATACAAAGGCACCTAGAGGGGAAATACTTGACAGATATGGAAGAGTTATTGCAGGTAATACACAAGTGTTCACTTTGCAGATTAATGCAGGTGATTTAAGTGATACTGAATTAAATAGGGTATGTAGTGAAGTCACTAGAATTTTAGAAAAAAATGATGAGGAGTATTTTGATAACCTTCCTATAGTTATTTCTAATAATAAGTTTTCATATACTTACCAAAATGACATAGAAGAATGGTTGTCTAGTCAAGAAATGCCTATTACTTTTACTGCTCAACAAGCATTTGATGAATTAAGATTAAGATATGGAATAGAGGAATCTTTAGATAAATATGATGCTCAATCACAGTTGCAAAATTTATATAAAGTATATCCTCCAATATCTGTAAAAAATATGAAGTTTTCTAAGGATTTAGACAGAGAAAGCTTTTTAGGAAGATATGGATTAGATAAAGACACATTAACAGAAAAGAAGGAGGAAACTGTTGAACTTTCAGCAGAAGAGGCGTTCTATAAGTTAAGAGAGTATTTTGAGATAGATCCTATGATTTCTAATGAAGAAGCAAGGAAAATTGTTGTTATTAGAAATGAAATAAAATCTATGGGATATAGAAAATATCTTCCTGCGGATATAGCAAAAGGGATTTCTGATAAAACAATTGTAGAAATAAAGGAAAGAAGTGCTGAACTTCCACAAGTAGAAGTAGTCTCTGAGACAATGAGGTATTATCCTAATGAAAATACTGCGGCCCATATTTTAGGGTACTTAGGACAGATTTCAGAAAGAGATAAAGAATACTATGTTGGAGAGTTAGGATATAATTCAAATGACCTTATAGGTCAAGATGGTATTGAAAGTGCATATGAGACTACCTTAAAGGGTAAAAATGGCATAAAGAATGTACAAGTTAATGCTGTTGGGGAACTTGTAAGAGTAATAAGTGAAACAGAACCTGAAAAAGGTAAAGATGTTTATTTAACTGTTGACTTAGAATTGCAAAAAACTGCTGAAGATGCATTAGAGCAGGCATTAGAGCAGATACAGATAGGTGGCACTTTTAAAAGTGAATATGGCAATTATAATTATTCAAAAACTTTTAAAAATGCTAATGTAGGTGCAGTTGTGGCTATTGAGGTAGAAACTGGTGATGTGCTGGCTATGGCAAGTGCTCCAGATTTCGATCCCAATTTATTTGCTAATGGAATTAGTAAAGAAGACTGGAATGCTCTTCAAAGTCAGAATCCAAGAGATTATATGGCTCCTGCTCCTTTGTATAATGTTGCAACTAGGACACCTGTACAGCCAGGATCTACATTTAAGATGGTAACTGCCACAGCTGCATTAGAAAGTGGACTAGACCCTAATAAAAGATTATATGATGGTGGGTGTGTTATGGTAGGTAATAGACCTTATGCATGTTTAATCTGGCATAGGCATAGAGGTTCACATGGCTATATAAATTTGGCGGAAGCTTTAGAAGTATCCTGTAACTATTATTTTTATGATATTGCTACAGGAAAAGATTATTACAAAGACACCAGTTTAAAATATAATAAGCCTATAAGTATTGATGTTATAACTTCATATGCAGAACAGTATGGATTAGGAAAGCCAACAGGAATTGAGATTCCTGAAAGAGTTGTTGGAGTTCCTACTGCCGAGAAGAAAATGAAGCAGATGAAGTCAAGTTTAAGATCTGTTTTAAAGGGCAAATCAGAAAAATATTTTAAACAAAGTTTTATTAAAGATGAAGAAAAACTATTAAATAGTATAGATACTATTGTTGGTTGGACTGAAGAAAATCCTACTAAAAATAAAATAGTTAAAAGGCTCAATGAAATGAATTTGGGTGTAAAAGATGATATGATTGATTCTTTGGCTGATTTATGTAAATATACGTATTTTAATTATGCAACATGGACATTGGGTGATGAATTTAATATTGCGATTGGTCAGGGAGAAAATTCATATACACCACTTCAAATGGCAAATTATATTGCTACTATAGGAAATAAGGGCGTTCATAATAACGTTAGTTTAATTAAGGCAATTGAAGGACAGGGACCTATTACAAAAGAAGAAGGTAAGAGAATTGAATTAAGTAATTATCGTTATTTAGATGATATTATTGACGGAATGAAGAAGGTTGCCAATGGCTCTAAGGGAAGTCTTAGAAGTATTTTTGCAAATTTCCCTGTAGAGGTAGCTGGTAAAACAGGTACTGCTGAAAGAGCGGGTAAAATGCATCCACCTGACGAAGTAGAATACATTCAGAAACATTTAAAGGGGATTAATTCCAAACTTTCATGGGATCAAGTAGAAAAAGAAATGAAACGAATTATGAAAGAAGAGCCTGAGACTTATAGAACGAAGAATGTAGCAGTAAGACAGGCGGTAATTAATTTAAGTAAGGGTACTGTTGATTATGAAAAAATAGATGCCTATAAAAGCGACTATGATAACTTTGCTTGGGTTTTAACAATGGCGCCTGCGGATAATCCTAAAATTGCTGTGGCTGTTATGATTGTTCAAGGAGGTACTGCTGGATATGCAGCGCCAGTAGCTCGTGAGGTTATAGGCAAGTATTTGCAATTAGATAAGACTTACGAGGATTTTAATAAACTAGGAGGCAAAGAAATATGGGCAAAGTTATTTTAATAGCATCAGGAAAAGGTGGAGCAGGGAAAACTGTTTTTACTACAAATGCTGGTGCGGCACTGGCACAAAAAGGTTATAAGGTAGTTCTTATTGATATGGATATGGGACTACGCAACCTTGACTTGTGCTTAGGTCTTGAAAATAAGGTTGTCTATGATATAGCGGATGCACTGACAGGTCTTTGCAGAATAAAACAGGCACTAATAAGAGATCGAAGATTTGAAGAGCTATATATGATTTCGGCAGCCCATCATAAAGATAAAGGGGATTTAACCCCGTTACATATGAAAATACTTTGTGAGAAACTTAAAGAAAGATTTGACTATATTTTAATAGACTCTCCAGCAGGAATTGGTGATGGGCTTAAACTTGCAGCTGCTAGCGCAGATACGGGCGTTATTATTACTACTCCAGAGCATGTGGCGGTAAGAGATGCGGATACATTAGACAGGCTTCTAAGGGATTTAGGAATCAAAGACAGAATGTATGTAGTAAATAAAGTGAAAGCTGATTTAATGAGTTTAGGTGTTGTACCAAATATTAGTGAAATAAATGATATTTTAAAGCCACCAATGGCTGGGATTATTCAATATGATGATAATATACACATTGCAGCCAATAATGGCATACCTGTTGTGTTAAAAAGAGGAACATACATAGAAGAGAACTTTAATAATATAGTTGAGAGAATTATAGATATAGAAAAATAGAGATAATTTTAGATAATAACAAAAAACCTTTCGCTCTGAAAGGTTTTTGTTATTTATATAGACAATTATATTCAATTTTAAAATATAAATATTATTAAAAATTAATTATTTTACTTCTTATACCAACGTTTAGTATTAAGCCTAATCCTATCATGTTTGCAAGGACTGAAGAACCTCCATAACTTATAATTCCAGTAACTGGCATAATTCCCATAGTCATAGCGATATTTTCAAATATCTGAAAACCAAACATACCTATAAAGCCAACAGCTATAAGAGCACCAAAATTTTCTTTAGCGTTGTAAGCTATTTTTGCAATTCGATATAAGAAAATGCTATATAAAATTATAACAAATGTTCCTCCGATGGTTCCCAGCTCCTCCACAATTACGGAAAATATAAAGTCGGATTTTTGCACTGGTAAAAATTTCAGTTCTTTTTGCGTACCTTGGAACAATCCTTTTCCTAAAAACCCTCCTGAGCCAATAGCAACTTTGGATTGCCATACTTGATAATTCCCACCAAGTTCAAGATTTTCAGGATGCAAAAATGCATCAATTCTATCTTTTTGGTGTGAGGCCATAAATCTATACACAATTGGTAGAGATAAAGCAAAAATACATGTGAATTTTCCTAATATTTTATAATCGATACCTGCATAAAATACCATTGCTAACCAAATAAAGCAAAGAACAATAGCTCCTCCTAAATCTTCTTTTAATACTATAACAATAAACGGTGAGGCATAAAGTGCAGATCTAATGACACCTTTGTACGTTTTTAAGGTATTAAAATTCCTCGAAAAATATAGTGCTAGAAGGATTATAAAAGTTATTTTTACAATTTCTGATGGTTGAAAATTCATAACTCTTAAATTAATCCAAGCTCTAGAACCATATTGTTCTACACCTAAACCTGGAATATATACAGTTAATAGTAGCAACAAAGAAATAATATATAAAGGCCGCTCCCAATTCTCAAAGATTTTATAATCAATAAGTAATATTAAAGAAACTGCAATAAAGCCTAATGCATAGGCTATTATCTGCATTTTTACATACCTATCGAAAACAAAGTGTCCTTCTGAGGCGGTGCTACTAATCATCACAATACTAATAGCCGCAAAGCATAAGGGCAAAAATAGTAAAAATTTGTCTATATTCTTAAATAAATTCCAAAAATACTTCATAGTTTACCTTTCATTAATCTTGACATAGAGTTGCATTAAACATTATAATAGTATTGTGTAATTATATCAATAATTAATTAATAGTTATGCAAATATTTGTTTTGCTGTTGGTATTCCCACAGCATAATTTTTTGCAAATCTAAAAAATCCAAATTTACTTTGGATTTTAGTTGTCTTACAATTTGTGTAATATACTAATATACAAAACAAGGACAAGTTTGAGTTATGTGTAAATAATATGATAAAAGGAGGTGTTTTATATTACAAACTTAATAATTACTTTATTAGTGGGGTTTATTGCCTTAGCCTTAGGGCTATTGGTTGGATATATAGTCAGAAAAACTGTTGGAGAGAAGGCAATTGGAAGTGCTGAACAGAAAGCAAGGAATCTGATTCTTGATGCTGAAAACAAATCAGAAACTATCAAGAAGGAAATAACTATAGAGGCCAAAGAAGAAGCTCACAAAATGAGAAACGAAATCGAACGTGAGGTTCGTGAAAGAAGAGCAGAACTTCAAAGATCTGAAAAGAGATTAATTCAAAAAGAAGAGACTATCGATAGAAAGATAGACAATATTGAAAGAAAAGAAGAAAGCATTTCACAGAAGGAACATTCTTTAATTGAAAAACAGAAGGAACTGGATGGATTTGTTGAAAAGCAAATACAAGAACTTGAAAGAATTTCAGGGTACACTGTTGATGATGCAAAAGCAGTATTGCTTTCTAGTGTGGAAAAAGACATTAGAGTTGAAGCATCAATTATGATTAAAGACATTGAGTTAAAAGCTAAGGAAGAAGCAGACAAAAAAGCGAAAGAGATTATTACTGGAGCTATTCAAAGATGTGCTGCTGATCATGTAGCTGAAAGTACTGTTTCTGTAGTTGCACTACCAAATGATGAAATGAAAGGAAGAATCATTGGTAGAGAGGGTAGAAACATACGAGCGATTGAAACTTTAACAGGAATTGACCTAATTATTGATGATACACCAGAAGCTGTTATTTTATCAGGTTTTGATCCAGTTAAGAGAGAAATAGCAAGAATTGCGCTTGAAAAGCTAATTGTAGATGGAAGAATTCATCCTGCAAGAATTGAAGAAATGGTTGAAAAAGCTGAGAAAGAAGTTAATGCAACAATTAAAGAGGCTGGCGAACAGGCAACCTTTGAAATTGGTATTCATAATTTCCACCCAGAAATTATTAAATTGCTAGGTAGATTAAAGTATAGAACTTCTTATGGACAGAATGTTTTAAATCACTCAATTGAGGTAGCTCATTTAGCAGGGCTAATGGCAAGCGAGCTTGGTATGGACTCTAAACTTGCGAAGAGAGCAGGGTTATTGCATGATATTGGTAAGGCTCTTGACCACGAGATCGAGGGAACTCATGTTGACATAGGTATCAATGTACTTAAGAAGTACAAAGAGTCAGAAGCAGTTATCAATGGTATGGCTGCCCACCATGGAGACTATGAGCCAAAGAGTCTTGAAGCTGTACTTATTGCAGCCGCAGATGCACTTTCTGCAGCAAGACCTGGAGCAAGAAGAGAAACTCTTGAATCATACATCAAGAGACTTCAGAAGCTTGAAGAAATTGCAACAACAACACCTGGAGTTGACAAAGCCTATGCTATTCAAGCAGGGCGAGAAATTAGAATTGTCGCTAAACCAGATGAGATTAAGGATGAGGAAATTGTATTCTTAGCAAGAGAAATCTCTAAGAAGATAGAAAGTGAACTAGAATATCCTGGTCAAATTAAGGTTAATGTTGTTAGAGAAACAAGAGCAATTGATTACGCAAAATAATTAGTGAATAACTAATACCCTGCAGGTTTATCTGCAGGGTATTTTAATGAAAAATAAATATATATTTGTGATATATATTAAATAAAAATAGACTAGACTAAATGAAATATAAAAGCATAAAGGTGATAATTTGAAAGACAGTTTTGTTAGTGATACTTTAAATAGTAATAATTTATTTTATAAAAAAATGGCATTAATCGCTATACCAGTTATAATACAAAATGTTATCAGCATTGGTCTTAACATGATAGATATTTTAATGATAGGCCGTTTAGGAGAAAAAGAACTTGCAGCAGTAGGTTCTGCAAACCAAATATTTTTTGTATTTGGAATGATTTGTTTGGGATTTTATAGTGGTGCTGCTGTTTATGTAGCTCAATATTGGGGGACTCGTGATATAGCAAATATCAAAAAAATTATAGGAATTGACTATGTAGCAGGAATTTCTTTATCCACATTTACATTTGTTATTGCTATGGTTTTTGCTCCAAAGCTTATATGGATATTCTCTAGAGATAAAGAAGTTATAAAATTAGGAGCAGAGTATCTTAGAGTTGTATGTTTTTCTTATATTTTGATAAGTATAACGTTTGTAATGGTATATAATTCGAGAGCAATACAAAGATTAAAAGCGGCAACCTTGATTAATGGCATGGGGATAGGTGTAAATACGTTTTTAAACTATTGTTTAATATATGGCAATTTTGGCATGCCCGCATTGGGTGTAAAAGGAGCGGCTATAGCAACGGTTATAGCAAGAATAATAGAATTAATTTTGTTTATAAGTTATGTTTGTATGAATAAGGAACACCCATTTCATGGTAATATAAAAGAATTTTTAGATTTTGACAAGGTCATGTTTAAAAACGTGATGAAAACGGCCATTCCTGTCGTTTTTACTGAAGGAGGTTGGGCATTTGTAACCTCACTGACTTTTGTAGCTTATGGAATGCTTGGAGCTACGGCTTTAGCAGTTATTCAGATAGCAGAAGTTGTTTCAAATTTATCACAAGCAGTTTATTTTGGCTTAGGTAATGCTACGGCTGTTATTACGGGAGAGTTTCTTGGGAAGGAAGATAAAGACTCTGCTTTTAGATTTGCTGGTTTAGCTATGAAAATAACATGGGGATTGAATATTACAGTTACAGTTCTTTTAATTTTAATGAGTAAACCAATAGCCTCTATATATAACTTTAATAATGAAACAACTCATTTATTGATTTTAGTAATAATTGCATGGGCATTTACAACTACACCTAAAATGTTGTCATATATTCTTATATGCGGTATTTTCAGGTCTGGAGGAGACACTCTATACAGCCTTATTGTTGATTTGTCTTGTAATGTTTTAATACAGCTTTCAGTAGCATTTTCTAGTGTACTTATTTTACATTTACCTCTTTACTGGGTAGTTGCTTTAGTTTCTATAAGTGATTTAGTAAAAACAATAATATGTTATAGGCGTTTTTACAGTAAAAAATGGATGAACATAGTTACTTAATATGATATACTTATAAGAATGCAGATTAATTGTTGATTAATAGGCAGTTAGAATATGAGAGGTTAATAATGTTTGTATATTTAGATAATAGTTCAACGACAAAACAATACGACGTTGTAACAGATAAAATGATTCAGTTTATGAAAGAAGATTTTGGGAATGCTTCTTCTCTTCATAGATTAGGAATAACAGCAGAAAAAGCTATGAAGGCAGCTAGAAAAAATGTTGCCGAATCAATTGGGGTTAATGATAATGAAATAATATTTACATCAGGAGGAACAGAATCTGATAATATGGCGTTACTAGGAACCATGTGGGCTAGAAAAAGACGCGGGAAGAAGATTATTACCACAAACATAGAACATCCAGCTGTTTTAGAAGCTGCTAGTAGGTTAGAAAAACTAGATTTTGATGTAGAATATATTAAAGCTGACGAAAAGGGTAGTATAGATGCTGAGGCATTGAAAGACTCCCTTACAGAAGATACAATTATGATTTCCATAATGGGAGTAAATAATGAAGTTGGAACTATAGAGCCATTAAAAGAAATCGTAGATATTAAAAATGAATATAATAAAAAGAATGGTACGGATATTCTTTTCCATACAGATGCAGTTCAGGCACTTGGAAAGTTACCTCTTATAACCAATGGGCTTGATATGATTTCTGTTAGTGGACATAAAATACATGGTCCAAAGGGGATTGGTGCTTTATATATAAAAAAAGGACTTAATATAGAACCCCATTTAATTGGAGGCGGACAGGAAAAAAATATGCGTTCTGGAACTGAAAATATTCCAGCAATAGTGGGATTTGGACAAGCAGCTAAAATGGCAAAAGAAAACTTTGATAGTCGTATTAAAGCTATGTCTAGAGCTAGAAATTACTTGCTTGAAGGTATTAAAGCTGAGATTCATGATATAAAAATTAATAGTATTGAAGAAGATAGCTTAACATGGGCTTCTGGAAAGTGTTGTCCTTCTGTACTAAATATATCCTTCCTAGGAACAAGAGCAGAAGTACTTCTTCATACTTTGGAACAATCCGAAATTTATGTGTCTACGGGTTCGGCTTGTTCCTCAAATAAAAAGGGCACTAGCCATGTTCTTAAAGCAATGGGACTAAAAGATAAAGAGATTGAAGGTGCTATTAGATTTAGTTTTAGTGAACATAATACTGTAGAAGAAATGGATTATGTATTAGAAAAACTAAAAATGGCTGTTGCTAAATTTAGAAAACTAGGAAGCTTTAGATAAAATATTTAATTGGGGAAGAAAGTTCATAGATGATAGAAAGGAACAATATTTATGACTGATGATAGAAATGTATTTATAGTTAGATGCGGTGAAGTAGCTCTTAAGGGAATGAATAAGCCTTATTTTGAAAGAATGCTTGTTGAACGTATTAAAAAAATGCTGAAAAAGTATGAAGGTGCGCAAGTTAAGAGACATGAAGGTCTAATCTTTGTTAGGACTGATAAAAGTTTTTCAAAAGAAGAAATAATCGGACAGATTTCTAAAGTTT
>DAMCXN010000011.1:17634-45454 GCA_032096995.1 Aminipila sp. | reverse complement strand
TGGGGTTGCTTCTATAAGTCCAGCTATTGAGGTTGAATCAGATCTTGATGAAATTGGAGAAGCTGCAGTTAAGGTAATGCTTGATCTAATTGAAAAAAAAGGCGTTAAGACTTTTAAGGTAGATGCAAAACGTGCAGATAAAAACTTCCCAGTAACATCACCTGAAATAGGAAGAATAATAGGAGCAAAGGTTTTAATTGGATGTAAGGTACTTAAAGTTGATGTGCATAATCCAGAGTGCTTGTTATTTGTTGATGTAAGAAGAGAAAAAACCTATATTTATGAACAGAAAATTTCTGGTTTTGGAGGATTACCTTTAGGTACTAATGGTAAAGGGATGATTCTTCTTTCAGGAGGTATTGATTCTCCAGTAGCAGCATGGATGATGGCTAAAAGAGGTATGATGATTGAGGCTGTCCATTTTCACTCTTATCCATATACTAGTGAAAGAGCACAGGAAAAAGTTGAAGATTTGGCAAGCATTGTTGCTACTTATTGTGGCAGATTTAAAATGCATGTTATTAATTTACTTCCAATTCAGGAGGAAATTGTACAACATTGCCCAGAAGAAGAAACCACAATTCTTGTGCGCCGTTTTATGATGAGAATCGCCGAACGCGTAGCACAAGAAAAAGACTGTACAATGCTTATAACCGGTGAAAATCTGGGTCAGGTGGCTAGTCAGACAGCTGAATCTTTAGTAGTAACAGATGCTTCAGTGAAAATGCCTGTTATGAGACCGCTTATTGCTATGGATAAAGTTGATATTATGGATAAAGCTCAAGAAATAGGAACCTTTGAAACTTCTATTCAGCCTTATGAGGATTGTTGTACTGTATTTTTACCAAAGCATCCAACTACAAAACCTAAGCTTGAGAAAATATTACAATCAGAGAGCAAAATTGATGTGGAAGCTCTTATAGATGCGGCTGTAGAATCTAAAGAAACCGTAAATATATTTCCACAAGAATAAACTTCGACAAAATTAGAATTAAACCCCCTTTTTCTCTTAAGGACAAGTTCTTTAACAAGTACTATAATAGAGTTGTTGAGAATGCTGGCAGAGTATGAGGGGGTTTTGTAATGCAGACGTATTTAGATTTTAAAATGAAAGATGATGCTTTGATAGTCAGTATCGTAGGCGACCTGGATCACCACCAGGCTACGCAAGCTAGAGAAGAAATTGATAGAACCATGGAAGCATTTAAAAGTAAAAACTTAATTATGGATTTTTCAAAAGTGGAATTTATGGATAGCTCTGGTATAGGAGTTGTTATGGGAAGATATAACAAAGTGAAAGAAAAAAAAGGAGAAATTCTCATAACAGGGTGTTCCAAATATGTAAAACTAATTTTAGAAATGGCGGGAATATTTACCATTATGGACTGCTGTGAAAGTTTAGATGAAGCATTGGGAAAATTCCATCCAATTGATGAACAGATGGAGGTGTCGGCTAGTGTTAAATAGTATTAAGATAGAATTTACAAGTCTTTCTATAAACGAAAGTTTTGCAAGAACAGCTGTAGCAGCATTCTTTTCTGAGCTAGACCCTACGATTGAGGAAATTGCGGAAATAAAAACGAGTGTATCTGAAGCTGTAAGTAATGCCATTATACATGGATACAAAAATGAAGATAAAGGTATAGTTAAGGTAGAGTGCAGTTATGATGAGGACAGAAAGATTATAATATCCGTTGAGGACAAAGGTGTAGGTATAGAAGACGTTAAAAAAGCGAGAGAACCATTATTTACTACAGGTAAACCCGAAGAACGTGCAGGAATGGGTTTTACTGTAATGGAAAGTTTCACTGACCATGTTGAAGTTTCATCTAAACTTGGTGAAGGAACAAAAGTATTAATGGTAAAGAAGTTGGACTCAGGGTATGAGTTATAGTGCTGCCGCGATAAAAAAGGAAGACACCTATGCCTTAATTGAAAAAGCTAAAATGGGAGATGAAAGTGCACGAGAAACTTTAGTTTCACAAAACACAGGACTTGTAAAAAGTTTAGCCTTGAAATATGTCGGAACAGGTTATGAACTAGAGGATTTAATCCAGATTGGTTTTATGGGACTTCTTAAATCTATTGATCGTTTTGATTCAACATATGATGTTATGTTTTCTACATATGCAGTTCCTATGATATTAGGAGAAATAAAAAGATACATAAGAGATGACGGAAGAATTAAAGTAAGCCGTCAAATGAAAATGAATATAAAACGAATGAAACAAGTGAGAGATGAATACTATTATAAGAATGGGACTTCTCCTAAACTGAGCGAACTTGCTTCTGAAATGGATATGTCTGTAGAAGAGGTGTTAGAAGTTATGGAAGCAGATGATGCTTTATGTAACTTGGAAAGCATCGATGACCCAGAAAATATAAAGCAATATAGTTCAGATAAAGTAGAAAATTTTACGGCATCCGAGGAAAAGCTTGTAGATGTTATTTGTTTGAAAAGCATTATAGGAAAGTTAGAAGAAAAAGAAAGGAAAATAATAGTATTAAGATATTTCAAAGATATGACACAACAACAAATTGCTAATTTGTTAGGTATATCGCAAGTACAAGTATCAAGAATAGAAAAAAGAGTTCTAGAAAATATACGTCTAGTCTGTGAAAAATAGCTTTTTTAAAAAAAACAGGGCAAAGTAAAATTTAGCCTTGTTTTTTACTGTGATTTTTCTGAATAGTAAGACTATTTGAGAAAAACAAATAATTTTGTATAAAAGCCACGAAAAGTGCTAAAAAGTGCTTGCAAATATATATGAAGTGGTGTTAAATATATAGTATATGCTGTTATATATTTAACTAACATTAGCTTATGAAAAATTTTAACAATTAAAATACATAAGCGAAGTAAGGTCACTTTTACATAATGAAGTGCGCCATTATTATAATTTAAGGAGGCATTTACATGAACTTTCAACTAACGAAAGAACAAGAATTTGTAAGAAAAATGGTAAGAGAGTTTGCTGTTACTGAAGTTGAACCGTTAGCTGCTGAAATTGATCAGGAGCACAGATTTCCGGTTGAAACTGTTGAAAAAATGGCAAAGTATGGTTTACTAGGTATTCCATTCCCTACTGAGTATGGTGGAGCAGGTGGAGATCACATCTCATACGCTATCACAGTAGAAGAATTATCAAGAGTATGTGCATCAACAGGTGTTATCTGTTCAGCTCATACATCACTTTGTTGTTGGCCTATCTTTGCATGGGGTACAGAAGAACAAAAGAAAAAGTACTTACCTGACCTATTATCAGGAAAAAAATTAGGTGCTTTCGGTTTAACTGAACCAAATGCAGGTACTGATGCTGCTGGACAGCAGACAAGAGCCGTAAAAGATGGTGATGACTACATCTTAAATGGAGCTAAAGTATTTATTACAAATGGTGGATATGCTGATACATTTGTAGTAATGGCTATGACTGATAAATCAAAGGGAACTAGAGGCGGTATTTCTGCATTTATCGTAGAAAAAGACGACGAAGGTTTCTCAATTGGTAAGACTGAAGATAAGATGGGTATTTGCGCATCTTCAACTACAGAACTTATTATGCAAAATTGCAGAATCCCAGCAGACAGAATGCTAGGTGGCGTTGGCGACGGTTTCAAGGTTGCTATGTCAACTCTTGATGGCGGACGTATTGGTATCGCTTCACAGGCTTTAGGTATTGCACAGGGAGCATTCGACGTAACAGTTGAATATATGAAGGCTAGAAAGCAGTTCGGTAAGAAATTATCTCAATTACAGGCTCTTCAGTTTGAAATGGCTGATATGAAGACTCGTATTGAAGCTTCTAGACTTCTTATTTACCAAGCAGCAGATATGAAAGACAAGCACCTTGCTTATGGTCCTAAATCTGCTATGGCTAAGTTATTTGCAGCTGAAACAGCTATGCATGTAACAACTAAATGTGTTCAGTTACATGGTGGTTATGGTTATACTAAGGATTACCCAGTTGAAAGAATGATGAGAGATGCTAAGATCACTGAGATCTATGAAGGTACATCAGAAGTTCAGAAGATTGTAATCGCTGCATCAGTATTTGGTAAATAAAGAAGAGGGAGGATATAGAAATGGCATTTAAAATTATCGTATGCGCAAAGCAGGTTCCTGATACAAACGTTATTAAAATTAACCCTAAGACAGGAACTCTTATTAGAGATGGCGTACCTAGCATTTTAAATCATGATGATGCTAACGCTTTAGAAGAAGCTTTAAAAATTAAGGATCAGTATCCTGATACACATATTACAGTTATCACTATGGGACCTCCACAGGCTAAGGACTTATTAACTGAATGCTTAGCTAAGGGAGCTGACGAAGGTATCTTAGTATCAGATAGAGCTGTTGGTGGTTCTGATACATGGGCTACTTCTAATACTCTTGAAGCAGCAGTTAAAAAGGTTGGAGAATTTGACCTTATCTTCGCTGGTCGTCAGGCTATCGATGGAGATACTGCTCAGGTAGGACCACAGCTTGCTGAAAAGTTAGGTTTACCTCAGGTAACTTATGTAGAAGAATTTGAAATTGATAAAAACATGAAGGACATCACTGTTAAGAGACAGTTAGAAGATGGTTATGAAATAATCAAGCTTCAGACTCCTTGCATGCTTACAACTATAAAAGAACTTAATGTTCCTAGATACATGTCAATGGCAGGAATCTTCGGAGCTAAGGATAAAGAAATGAAGGTTTGGAATGCAAAAGATATCGAAGTAGATTTAACTACTGTTGGTCTTGAAGCTTCTCCTACAAATGTATTCAGATCATTTACTCCTGCTCCAAAGGGCAAGGGTGTTACAGTTGAAGGTGACACAGACAAAGAAGTTGCTAAGAAGCTTTTAATAGGCTTAAAAGGTAAGCATGTAATCTAATAAGGAGGAGGAATTAAATAATGGCTATTCAAGTAATTAAAGATAAATGTAAAGGTTGCCAGCTTTGTGTAAAGGCATGTCCGTTTGATGCAATTGATATGGTTGGAAAACTAGCTGTAATTAACGAAAAGTGTACAGCTTGTAAAGCTTGTATTGCAAAGTGCCCATTTGGTGCTATTGAAAATACTGGTGAAGCAGAAGCTGTAGATTTAAGTGCGTACAAGCATATCTGGGTATTCGCTGAACAGAGAGACGGAAAGTTAATGAACGTAGCTCTAGAATTAATTGGTGAAGGACATAGACTTGCTAAGGAAATCAGTGAAGATACTAAGGTTTGTGCTGTTTTAGTTGGTGATGGAATTGGTAACTTAGCTGATGAATGTTACGCTTATGGTGCTGATGAAGTTGTTCTTATCGAAGATCCTCTTCTAAAGAACTACACTACAGATGGTTATACTAAGGTTATCACAGATGCTATTCATGAATATAAGCCTGAAATTGTACTTTATGGTGCAACTCATATTGGTAGAGACTTAGCCCCAAGAGTAGCAGCTAGATGTAACACAGGTTTAACAGCTGACTGTACTAAACTTGATGTTAAAGTTTCAAGCTATATCGATTATGCTAAGAAGAACACTACTTTAGATACATCAACATTAGACCCTAACGATCCTTCTACAGGAATTAAGCAGACTCGTCCTGCATTTGGTGGTAACTTAATGGCTACTATCATTTGTCCAAGAACTAGACCTCAGATGTCAACTGTAAGACCTGGTGTAATGCAGAAGAGAGAAAAGGTTGAAGGCGCTAAGGGTGAATTAGTAGTATTCAAGCCAACACTTTCAGCTTCAGATATTAAGGTAACTGTTGCAGAAATCGTTAAATCAGCTAAAGAATTAGTTTCATTAACTGATGCTGAAATCATCTGTTCAGGTGGTAGAGGTCTTGGAGAACCTACAGGTTTCGAATTAATGAAGAAATTTGCTGACAAAGTTGGCGGTGTTGTTGGTTCATCAAGAGCTTGCGTAGACTGCGGATGGATTGACCACTCACATCAGGTTGGTCAGACTGGTACTACTGTAAAGCCTAAAGTTTACTTTGCTTGCGGTATTTCAGGAGCTATTCAGCATTTAGCTGGTATGCAGACTTCAGATATCATTGTTGCTATCAACAAGGATCCTGATGCTCCAATCTTTGAAGTTGCTGACTTCGGTATTGTAGGAGACCTTTATAAGGTAATTCCTGAAATCATGAACGAATGGGATAATGCTGAAGCTCTTTTCGATGCTTCAACAAAATAAACAGTGATTTTAAATTATTAGATATAAATAAGAAAAGCTGCCCTAATTTTTAGGGCGGCTTTTTTGCTTGCTAAAATATAAAATTATTGCCAAAGAAATGAAAAATAGAGGAAAATCTATATTTTTAAAAAAATTTTTACTTTTTAATGAACCAATTACAGGTTGAAAGCCTCTTATATATGTGTACACAGAAAGGAGAACGTAAATTGATAGACAATAGTGCAGAACTTGTTATGAGGCTGCAAAAAGGTGATAAGTCTTCTTTTGAGGGTTTATTTAATCTGTATAAAAATGAAGCAATAAGGACGGCTTATTTAATTACAAATAACAGGGCATTGGCAGATGATATTGCTCAGGAAGCTTTTATACTATGCTATTATAAGATTGCAACATTGAAAGATCCAAGGAGATTTAAAACCTGGTTTTTCAGAATGTTAACAAGACTTGCATGGAAAATGTCTTCAAGAGAAAAAGTATCTGTACCAGTAGACAACATATTTGAATTTGCAGAAACACAAGAGAACAATCTAGTAGAAGGTGAAGTTTTAGATAAAGAAAAAGCTAAGAGTTTGATGAAAGCGGTAAATCATTTAGGAATAAAGCAAAAAACTACTATACTTCTCTATTACTATAATAATTTTTCAGTATCAGAAATTGCTAGAATCATGGGATGCTTTGAAGGAACAGTAAAGTCAAGACTTCATGTTGCTAGAAAAAATCTGAGAAAAAGTATTGAGTGCAAAGATATTTATAAAGTGGAGGGTACATACAATGAAATCGTCGAAAAAATTTGAGAACAATCTTAGAAAAGCTATATATGCAGAGGCAGATAAAATTAGCCCTTCTGAGGATATGTTTCTGAAAATCAAAAGAGAGATAAAGAGTAAAAATTTGGGGGTAAATTATATGAGTATGAAAGCAAATAAGAAAAGCAGAGGAATTTTAATCGCATGTTTGATATTAGTGTTTACAACAGTAACATGTTTTGCAGCAGTAAAGATTGTTGGTTATACAGGACATTCTACAAATAACACCTTTACAACATTTCCAAGTGAACAGGAAGTAAAAAAAGAAGCAGGATTTATTCCAAACTATTTAGCTGAACTTACAGGGGATTATGAGTTTTATAAAGGTGGAGTAGGTGAAGTTACTGCAGATGGTGAAGTAAAGTGATGACAGTAAAAACCATAAACTTCACGTATAAGAATGGGGATTCAATAGTAGATCTTTCAGTAGAGAACGGAATTTTCCCTGATTCTGGAGAAGATGGAGAAGCTGTAAATATTACGTCTGATATAGAAGGAAAATATTATAGTGAAACATATAAATTTGTTCCAGGAGATTATGTAATGACTGAGCAGGATAAGGCTGATGAAGAAAGTGGAAAATATATATTCTCATATGGTTCAGATAAAGTTGAGATAAACCATATGCAACAGCTTTCTTGGGAAGAAAACGGAATGAGCTATATTTTAGCTAATTCAGATGATAAGGTAGACAAAACTACACTTACTGATATGGCTGCTGAAATAGCAAATAAATAAAAGCTAAGTTTATGTATTGGGATTAAGATAATATTAAATAATATAAAACAATAAAAAATTAGCAAGTTACTTGTATGTAGCTTGCTAATTTTTTTATTGAAAATATACAATCAAATTTATTCAGAATTATGATTTTCGTAGGTTGGTTTTAGCTTAATTGGGTATATAATAGATACTATAAACAATTAATTAAGGAGACCATTTTATGAAAAATCAAACAAATGAATCACAAAATAAAATTATTGCAAATATTGATGGTACTAAATGTATAGGATGTGGTAGTTGCAAACGAAATTGCGAATACGGTGCTATTTTTAGAGGAAAAGAATTTTACATAGTCGATGAACAAAAATGTACTGGCTGTAAAGTCTGTTCTACAAAATGTCCCGCAGATGCGATTAGTTATATTTCAAAATAATTTAATCTATTTAAACAGATTTTTATATTCTAATTTAATTCTTTCCCATGGGAATCCTATAACATTATTCAAATCACCTTCTATGTGATCTATATATTTTCCAAAAGCTCCCTGTATTGCATATGCGCCTGCCTTATCATAAGGTTCAGGCGTTTTTAAATAATCTAAAAGCTCATCTTCAGTATAAGTTTTGAAAAAAACTTTAGTAACCTCATAAAAACAGTGCCTGATTGATGTACCGACTTGTAAAATACTAACACCAGTAGATACGTAATGAATATTTCCGTTTAAATTCCAAAGAATATTAAAAGCATCTTCTTTATCTTTAGGCTTCCCGATAATTTTATCTTTAAAAACAACAGTATCAGCTGCAATTATAATAGGATTATTATGTTCTTCTTTTAAAACTTTTTGTTCTATATGCAATGCTTTTTTTAATGCAAGAAACATTACTGCATCATGCATTTGAGAATTTTCTGGTATGTTTTCATCAATATCAGCAGGCATAATGATAGGATTTATTCCATTTTCTTTCATCATATCAATACGTCTTGGCGAAGAAGAAGCTAAAATTATATTATAGTTTTCCATTGTATAAATCTCCTTGAGTATATATTGCAGAGAAGCTGCATTAATTATAATTTACATTATACCATAAATATATTGAAATTTTTTATATAATCTGTTAGCAAAAATTTTCAATAAGCTCAATTACGTGTAATAAAAAAATTACGGGAAATAATACAACAATATAGTAAGTCTTTGAAGGGAGAAAATTATGGAGAATAAGAATGAAGAAAAGAAAAAAGTAGCAAAAGCCTATGAAAAATATGCAGATCAATTTACTCCAAAACCTAAATATTTCGTAAACTGTCTAAGAGCTTTCTTGTCGGGAGGATTAATTTGTATTTTTGCCCTTTTTATAAATAATTCTTTAATGGCAAATGGAATGGAAAAAGAGTCCGCAGGAAGCTTTGTAACTATTATTTTAATTTGCATGGCTCAGTTATTAACAGGTATAGGTGTTTTTGATACTATTGCAAAGTTTGCTGGTGCAGGTGTAATTGTACCTATTACGGGTTTTGCAAATTCAATGGTTGCACCGGCTATTGAATATAAAAAAGAGGGCTTGGTTTTAGGTATAGGGGCTAAACTTTTTAGTTTAGCAGGACCAGTATTGGTTTGTGGTATAAGTACTGCTACAATAATAGGAATGATTTATTGGGCAATTGAAAAACTTTTTTAAGGAGATGTTAAATTATGGCATGTTGTAAAGCAAAAAATAAAATAGGAAAACAAACTTTAGTTTTTTCTAATAAGCCTATTATTGCAAGTGCTAGTTCTGTAGTAGGGGTTAAAGAAGGAGAAGGACCTTTAGGAAAGTGGTTCGATATGGCCTTACAGGATGACACTTTTGGTGAAAAAACATGGGAGAAATCTGAAAGTAAGATGCTTAAAGAGGCAGTAAAAATGGCTATGACAAGAGGGGATAAAGAAGCTTCAGAGATTGATGCTATACTTACTGGTGACTTATTAAACCAGTTAATGTCGTCAGCTTTTATGGCCCGTGATATGCAAATACCGTTTATAGGCTTATATGGAGCTTGTTCTACTATGGCAGAAAGCTTATTAATGGCAAGTGTATTAATTGATGGTGGCTACGGAAGTAATATAATTGCAGGAGCATCCAGCCATTATTGTACAGCTGAGAGACAATTTAGGATGCCGCTAGAACATGGAAATCAGAGGCCGCCATCTGCACAGTGGACAGCTACTGCTGCAGGAGCAATTTTACTTGAAAATAATACAAATGCCGCGATGGAACAAAATAAACCTTTGATTGTAGATAGCAGTAAGGCTAATCCTATTATTGAAAAAAGAGTATTTGTTACCCATGGGACTCTAGGTAAAATTATTGATACTGGACTTAAAGATGTTAACCAAATGGGTGCAGCTATGGCACCAGCTTTTGTTGATACTGTACTTAATCACCTAGAGGATACAGGAAGAGAACTTTCTGATTATGATTTGATATTAAGTGGAGATTTGGGGTCTATTGGGAAACAAATAGCTATTGATTTATTAGCTGATGCAGGTATCCCTGCTAAAGACTTAATTAACTGTTATGATGATTTTTGAAAAAGAACAAGATACTCATGCTGGAGGAAGTGGTTGCGGATGCTCGGCAAGTGTTTTTTCAGGTTATGTATACAAAAGAATGAAAAAAGGTGAAATAAACAAGGTTCTTTTAATTTCTACTGGTGCACTTTTATCTACAATTAGCCCTGGACAAGGTGAATCTATTCCAGGAATTGCTCATGCTGTGGCAATTGAAACATGTTAGAGAGGAGGACATTATGGAATATTTGTATTGTTTTATAATAGGAGGAGCTATATGTGTTGTAGGTCAGATATTGCTTGATACTACAAAACTTACAGCACCAAGGATTTTAGTTATTTTTGTAGTTTCGGGAGCTATATTGCAGGGCTTAAATGTCTACCAACCTTTAGTTGATTTGGCTGGTAATGGGGCAACAGTACCTCTTCCAGGGTTTGGATATTCATTAGCAAAAGGTGCAATGGAAGGAGCTAAAGATGGCTTTTTAGCAGCTCTAACTGGTTCAGTAAAGGATACAGCGGCTGGAGTAACAGTAGCAATAGCTTTTGGTTATATAATATCTGTTTTGTTCAACCCTAAATCTATAAGATAATTGTGGTTTCTAATCCATTATAAAATAATCTGTAGTGAAATAATAAAATTGCAGCTAATAAAGCAATAAAGGATATTATTTTGCTACAGTTTTTTAATGAAAATAATTATGGTGAAATGATGCTGTAGTTTATATAGGTGATATTTATAATTGTAGTTACAAACTCTTTATATCGTGGTAAGATATATTTATATATAAAAAAGAGAGTTTGATTGAGGTAATTATAATGTTTGGATTTAAAGATGATGAAGAAAGATTGCTAGTTATTGAAAAGCTTATTAAAAATGAATGGGACATGTTTCAAAAAGTTAATAACATAGGTGGAAAAGCTAGTTGTCAAAACAACTGGGAAACTTTTCACATTATGAGATTTAGCCAATATAGTGCATGGAATGACTTTATGATAAAAAGCTATGTAAAGGATGTGGAAGAAGCTATAAATGTTGGTAGAAATTTGGTTATGGAAAAATACGCATTTATGATGGAATTTACAGAACCTCAGTATTTTAAAAATGAATTAGAACCACATTTACCAGTTATTGACTTAGAAACTATGAATATGATTGATGAGATTACTTGGTATATGATTGATTGTGAAAAAGAGATTGCAAATAAATATCCAAAATTAAGTAACTCTGGAAGACCTATTGAAGCAAGAGGTGATGATATGGGCTTTACCTCTGTGGAAACTTATGCAAAAGGTGAACTTAAGACATATTCTAAAAACACTTTAAAGCTTTATTTAGAGCATGTTAGAACAAATAGAGCTGCAGGTAACAACTTAGCTATGATAGTACAAGATACAATGGTAAAAATGTATGGATATAGTTCCATTCAAGATGCAGAAAATAAGTTATAGTTTTAATTAACAAGATGGATGATGATATGGATTTAAATATTTTTTTTCAAGAACTAGATTTAATTTTTAAGAAGAAGGACATAAAACAGGCTGAAGCATTTATTTTAGAATGGATGGAAAAGGCACAAAAGCAAGGAAATATTGCAGGGATTTTAGCTATTGCCAATGAGCTGGGCGGAATTTATAGAGTGACAAGTAGATTTGAAGAGGGTAAGAACGCATATAATATTGCTCTTCAGTCAATAAAATTGTTAGGATTGGAAAATACAGAGCAACATGGAACTACACTTTTAAATTTAGCCAGCGTTTATGCTGCTTCTAAAAATAATGTGGAAGCTTTAAAATTATATGAACAAGCGGCTGAAATATTTGAAAAAGTAGGCCTAAGTAATGACTATAGGTTAGCTGCATTATATAATAATATAAGTCATGTATATGATGAACTAAATCAATTAGATAAAGCGGAAGCAAATGCCGAAAAATCCTTACGCATAATAGAAGGGTTTAAGGATTTTCCTATAGAGAGAGCTACTACATATACTTCTTTGGGTTGTATATATATAAAACTAAAGAGATATGCTGAGGCAGAAAGAAATTTATTTACTGCAGAGCAAATTTTTAAGGGTGAACAAGGAAAACTGGATCCTCATTATGCAGCTACATTGAGTGCCATGGGCGAGTTATATTATTATATGGATAACTATATTTTGTCTATCCAGTATTTTGAGCAAGCTTTAGAATTAGTAAAAATCAACTATGGTGAAAATATGTATTATGCATCTATATGCAATAATATAGCTCAGGTATATGATAGAATAGATAATCCTTCTAAAAAGAATGAATATGAAGTTATAGCAAGGAATATTGAGGAAAGGATTAGAAAAATATGAGGATAAAAGGTCTTGAATTAGCAAAATCTTATTATGAAGTGTATGGCAAAAGCATGATACACAATCAATTTCCTGAATATGAAAAGTATATAGCGGCAGGTTTAGTCGGGGAAGGATCTGAATGCTTAGGATTTGATGATGAAATTTCAGAGGATCATGATTTTGGACCAGGATTTTGTATTTGGCTTCCAGATGGAGTATATAAGGCCATAGGTGCGCAAATGCAGAATTCATATGACAACTTACCTAAATCTTATGAAAATAAGAATCGTATAGAAACTTTTGAAGGACAGGGAAGGGTTGGTGTGTTAAATATAGATGATTTTTATAAGAAATATATTGGATGCACAGGAGTTCCTAAAACAAATATAGAATGGTTACTTATACCTGAGAACAGTTTATGTACAGCTGTAAATGGAAAAGTTTTTGAGGATAATTTAGGGGAATTTACAGCTATTAGAAATGAACTTATAAAGTTTTATCCGAGAGATATTTTCCTAAAGAAGTTAGTAGCACGAATGGCTGTTATGTCTCAAGCTGGTCAATATAATTATGGTAGGTGCATGAAAAGAGGCGAATTTGCAGCGGCATATTTAGCTTGTAGTGAATTTATTAAAGCTGCAGTTTCTGCTGTGTACTTATTAAACAAAAAATATATGCCATTTTATAAATGGATGTTTAGAGGTATGGAAGAATTAAATTTATTATCAGATATAAAAGTCTTATTAGAAGAATTAGTATTGTTACAAGATATCCCTGAAAATTCTATAAAAAAGGTGAATTTAATAGAAACTGTTTGTATAAGAATTAGAGAAGAATTGAATAGACAATCTATAGCATTAGGTAAAGACGATTTTCTTCAAAATATTTGTTATGAGGTTATGGACTCGGTTTCCGATCCACAGATAAAAAGATTACCTATAATATATGATTGTAAGTAAGAATATAAAGTAATAAGATAATAAAAAAAACGGCTCATTTGAGCCGTTTTTTATTATCTTAATTTAGAATTATCCAATCTGGGGCAGGACTCTCTTCAGTTTCTTGATTTGTTGAGGAATTATTATTTTTGTTATTATTATTCTTGTTGCCATTGTTGTTATTTGGTGGAATAACTTCAATTGGATTATTATTTTGATTTTCTTCTGTATTTCCCTCGTCATTAGAATCAATAATTTCTTGTTCTGGTTCAGTAGAGTCGACTCCATTAAAATTATAATTTATACTTCCATTAGGATCTACTGGATATTTACCAGGATCAGGATTGTGAATATTACAATAGTAATGTGGAACTTCATATTTTATATCTGCTACAACTGGATTAGGCATATAAGGCCTTTTTACACCTAATACTTTTTTCGTTGAAGTACAATATGGTGTTGCTAAATATCCACTCTCAGTACAAACGGTTACATATTGATGTACATCATCAGTAGTTTTTGGTTCAGTACCTTTAATAAAATATTCTGAACGAACAGTAGATTCTTCAGGATCTAATGAACTTAAAGAAGAAGGTAACTTACCACTCTTAGTGTCAATAGTCACACTGATAACGTTACTTGGTGCAGTAGGGTATTTGCCTGTTGGGATATTTGCACAAACCTGAGTCATGATTTTACTCCAAAGTTTTGCAGCAGAAGCACTTCCTTGGCTTAATTCAATATTTACATCATTACCAATCCAAACAGCAGCAGAGTACTGCGGAGTAAATCCAACAAACCAAGCATCGTAGTTGTTAGTAGTTGTACCTGTTTTACCAGCTACAGGTTGGTTTGGAATTGAGGCTCTTTTACCTAATCCATTTGTTACTGTAGTTCTAAGTAAATCTCTCATAATAAAAGCTACACCAGAATCCATTGCCTGATTTGAAGAAGCAGCAGTTTCTAAAAGAACTTCCTCTCGCTTATTTGTAACTTTTGTATATGCTATTGGGTTTGTATATTTTCCTTCATTTACAAATGCACCGTATGCGGCAGACATTTCTAAAGGTGATATACCATTTGTCATACCTCCAAGAGCAAGTGCAGCGGCATTCAAGTCGTTAGTTCCACCGGACTCTACAATAGTAGAAACTCCTACACCTTTTAAGAAAGATAAGCTTTTTTGTACACCTAATTGTTGGAATATCCTTACTGCATTTACGTTTATAGATTGTTCAATGGAATATCTAAAGGTGCATAAACCTCTATATCCTGAGTACCAGTTCTTTGGCCATTGTTTGCCCTGTATAATAAGTGGAGTATCATCAATAACACTTGCAGCAGTAAAGTAATTACCAAGTAGTTTTGAAACTCCTTCTTTATCACTAAACTTCATTGTAGTTCCACTTTTAGCAGTATCAGCAGAAACTTGAAGAGCAGGAGCATAAACACCAATAGGTTTTATAGAGGAACCTGGTTGTCTAGGTTTAACAGCTCTATTATGCAACAATCGTCCAACAGTATTTCTACCACCTACCATGGCCTTAATTGAACCATTATATGGATCTGAAATAACCATTGCAGACTGTGGCTGTATTACTTTTTGTTTTAAAGTGTAATAGTCACTAGGGATACTTAATCCATTTTCTGTAGATTTAAAGACTTTAGGCATATCAGTGAATAATTTGCTAGAAATAACTAAATTTCCATCAGCATCTCTTGTTTTATATTTTGCAGGAATGGTTACAACACCACTGTTAATTATATAAAATATTTTATCTTCATCAGTAGTATACATGCTTTCAAATTCAAGATTATAATCCACAACACCTTGGTATTCTACTTTATAAATATTTAAGCGGTCGCCTTTATAAATTGTAAGAGAACCATCTGAATTTTTCTTATATTCATCAGGATTAAGCAAAAAGCTACCATCCTCTTGGAAAAAAGTATCATAATTATATAAAATAACATTACCTGCAGAGTTTAAGATATTTCCATTTTTACTGTCTTTCTTAAGATTCTTTACACCAGGAAAGTTCTTATTATTTGAAAACTCATTTTCAGCAATACGTTGAATATTAGAATCCATAGTTGTATAAATTTGAAGTCCGCCAGTATAAATTGCTTGTTTTGCCTCAGCCTTAGTCTTGCCTGTTTCTTTTACCAGATCATCAACTACTTGTTCGATAACATAATCTGCAAAGTATGAAGAAAGATCTGACATTTCGTTAGCTTTAGTTTTTAAATGGTCCTTCAATTTACCATCTAAAGCCGCAGTTAATTCTTCATCACTAATATGTTCTTGGTCTTTCATAAACTTCAAACAAGTTTCTCTTCTATTTTTGGATATATCGTTATAAACATAATAAAACTCATCACCCTTTAAAAGAATATTTTCATTGTTAGGGTCAGTAATATTTTCAGGTTTAATTTTTTTAATTAGTGCATATGAGTCAGGAGCTGGAGGTAGTGAAGCTAAAGCCGCACATTCTAGTAAATCTAACTCACCGACATCCTTTGAAAAATAACTTTGTGAAGCTGCCTGCACTCCGTAGGAATTATATCCTAAATAAATTGTATTTAAGTATGCTTCTATGATTTCTTCTTTATTTAAATGTCTTTCTAATAATACGGTATAATAAGCTTCTTTAATTTTTCTGGTTAATGTACGTTCTGATTTCGTTTCAGATAAGTATAAATTTCTGGCCAATTGTTGTGTGATAGTACTAGTACCGCTTATTTTTCCTGAAGTAACACTATCTTTAATTGCACCTAAAATTCTTACAAAGTTAAAACCATGGTGATCCCAAAATGTTTTGTCTTCTATTGAGACAAAGGCATCAACTAAATCTTGTGGTAGGTCTTTGTATTCTACATTAGTTCTAATACCTTCGCTGGCAAATAGATTTTCTATTACCTGTCCTTGATCATCATAAAGTGTAGAACTTTCACTTAGAAGTGAATAAATATTATTGGGGTCAATCTTCGGGGCATCTGCAATAATTGAAAATACAAATGCGAGTAAACCAATTCCGCATACTAAGCATAGACCTAGTAGAAATAAAATAAATTTCTTAGGGTTAAGCCTATACTTATGCTTCTTAGTGTTTTCATTTTTGTTTGTTTTCATATTGTTTTCCTCATCATTAAGTTCATTAGAGGCTTTGTCTTTAAAGAAAAAACTGTTTTTATTACTTGATTTTTTTTCTTTAAGTCTTTCCATTCGCGTTTTGCGTTTAGCCTCAATCTCTTCTTCTAGTTTTTCTTCATTTTCCGTTTCGTTAAATCTCGAAAGAAATTCATCAACCTTTGCAGAATTATCATTATTTTTTTCTTCAAATTGGTTGAAAAAATCATCTATTTTTCGCAATTTATCTTCTTTTGTTTCATTATTATTATTAAATTCATTTGACAAAAAATCACCTGCCTTATTATACAAAAACTCTATTTTATTATAGCATAGATAAAATAAAAGGCAAAAGAATTTGTATTTAAGTAATGATTCTTAATAATTTGTTTATAAATTATTTATACTCAGTAAATAATTTTTGACATTTTATCTTAATAACTTTCATTTTTTACTGACATTATTAAAATTTTATGGCACAATAGCAATGTAAGGCATTTACTTAAGGAGGGAAAGGCAATGTATGATAGTACAGATGTGGCAAGAGCGGCTATAGCTTTAGCTATTACACCGACTAGAGAAGAAGAAGAAAGACTTATAATACAGCTAGCTGATAAGAATATTAAGGGGGCAGCTGTAGATATTGGTGGTGATATTATAAATGCTACTCACATTGTTATTGAAAGAGCAATCTTTATAGCAAGGAAATCAGGGATTATAAAAGAAGAACATGTGCAAGATGGAGCAGTTGCTGGTGCTGCAAGAGAGGCTCAAGCCCAGATTATAGCTAAGGCAGTAGGTTTAAATGGCGGAGGGAAAATTGCAATATGCAGAAGTGACGAACATATTACTGTATGTATATTTATGAGCATAGGAATGATGTATTTAAATGAAGTAGTCGTTGGTCTTGGACATAGGACTATTTCTGCTAATAGCTAATTAAATATCAACATACATAATGAATGGTATTTATAAATATAATAATAATAAATATTTTCTATGAAAATCATTGACTAATTGTAAAAAAATGTTAATATAGTTTTGGGATTATAATAGCGGTTCTTACTTGGAGGTTTTAACTTTGAGAAGGCCAGCAGCGTTTCTTTGTAGTGCTTATATTTTAGGCATAATATTGGAAGCATGTTTTAAATTAACCTATATTAGTATTTTTATCATTGCTATCATTTGCTTATTTGCAATGATAGTTGTTATGCATTTTTATAAAAATAGCAGGCATAAGTTTTATAATAAAACTTTGTGCCTGTTTTTTGTTGCTATTATATTGTTGGCGGTAGGAGCTTTACAATACAACCATGATTCAAATAAAGTAGGAAAACTAGAAAAACTTAATGGAGAGTATTTAATACTTGAAGGGAAAGTTGTTTCCGTAATAGAAAAAGACAAAGATAAATACCAAATGATAGTGGACATTTCCCAGATTGAAAACTTTGGGAAGTTAAAAAGGAAAGAGAAGATTTTAGTTAATATTTATGAAAACGTACCAGAATATTATAAACTCCCAGGGAAAAATATAAAAATAAAGGGATTTGTGGAGCTTCCTAGTGTAAGAAGGAATCCAAAGACTTTTGATTTTAGGATTTATTTAAAAACTAAAAAAATTGCTACAATAATGAATGCAGAACTTACAAATATTCAACCGTCTAAAAAAATATACAGTCCATATTTAAATAAGATATCTGAAATAAAATATACATTTAAAACAAACATATATAATCTATTTGATGATAATATCGCGGGGCTTTTAATGGGAATGATTTTTGGTGATAATAGTGGACTTTCTCAAGAACTTTATGATACATTTCAAAAAAATGGAGTATGCCATATATTAGCTGTAAGTGGGCTACATATTGGAGCCTTATATATATGTATAAATTCATTGCTAGGGGGAAAGAGAAAAATAAAGTATTATATATTTATTATAATAGTATTGTTTTTTTATGCTTCCTTGGCTAATTTCTCATCATCTGTTACTCGTGCGGTTATGATGATTATATTACATATTATATCTAAATATACTTACAGTAGATATGATATGTTTACATCTGGCATGTTAACTATGGCTTTTATGTTATTTTTTAATCCAATATCCATTCTAAATTTAGGCTTTCAATTATCATACATAGCTATATTTACTTTAGCGATTGTTTTACCTGCAGCAGAAAGAATATATAAAAAATCAGTTACAACAATTTTGGTTATTCAAGCAGGGATTTCTCCAATTTCAGCATATGCTTTTAATTATTTTTCTTTTAGTGCATTTATAGCAAATATACCTATAGTTTTTATAGCAGGAATTCTAATTCCTTTAGGTATGTTATTGTTAATTATTTCTACTCTTGCTCTGATTATTCCAGAGTGTAGTTTTGTTATGGGCATTTTTGATTTTCTTTTTCAGGTTTTAGGCATATCCATAGAATTCCTATGTAAAGTATTACTTTTTATAAATAATATAGCTTTTATAGAAGGGCTCTCATATAAATATGTCACTAGTCCATCATTATGGTTAGTTTTTCTTTACTATGGTTTGTTATTTTTTATATCATCAGAATTTTTTAGGATTATATGGCAAAGAAAGTATTATAAAAAAATCTTATACTTTATAATATTAATATTTTGTACAACTTTTATTTTGGGAAATTCTTTAAATGATGGATTCGAAGACACACAATTTATTTTTATAGATGTGGGACAAGGGGATTGTCTTTTAATAAAAACTTCTGATGGGAAAAACGTGCTTATAGATAGTGGAGGAAGTAGCAGATTTGATGTAGGCAAGAAAACATTACTACCCTGTTTATTGAAAAACGGAGTTGATAAAATTGACATGGCTATTATTACACACTTTCATACTGATCATTTTGGTGGCCTTTGTTCTCTTTCTAAAGAAATACCTATTAAAAAATTGGGACTATATGAGGTGAATAGCGTGATTGCTGATGAAATACAAGAAGAGGTAGGAATAAATAAGAAAGACTTTATATATTTAACTAAAGATGATAAATTAGAAATAGGCAAGGAATTACAAATAAATATATTATATCCAAAGAAAAGAAGTCTAGAAGAATATTCTGAACTAATAGAAAAACAGGAAGATGAAAATGCTTTATGTTTAGTTATGAAAATAAACTATAAAGGTTTAAATTTAATCATGAATGGAGATATAGGATTTGAAGCTGAAAATTCTTTGCTGAAGGCTAATAATAAAATATTGAAAACAGATATTTTAAAAGTAGCACATCATGGTAGTAAATATGGAAGTTCAAAAAAATTTCTACAAAGTTCACAACCTAAAATTGCAATTATTCAAGTAGGGAAAAATAATTATGGACATCCCAACCAAGATACTTTACGGCGTCTTGAGGATATAGGAGCTATTATTTATAGAAATGACCTACAAGGGGCAATAGGAGTAGAAATTAAAAAAAGAAATGAGATTGAAATACATACTATGATTTAGGACATTAAAATGATATAATATCTAATTAAGAATTTATATATTTTACTATAAATAAGAGTTTATTTTAGGAGAGCTTACAATGGCATATCAGTATAAGCAAGTAGAAAAAGAACATGCTTTTCAAACAATAGCAAAGGACTTAAAACAGGATTGCATAGGACCCGTATTAGCGCTTTTTGGAAGAGAGCAATATTTAGTCAATTGGTCTTGTGAAGAAATAATAAAAAAATACATTAATAATTCTTGTAAGGAATTGGATTTATCCGTATTAGAAGGTGAAAAAATTACAATAGATGCTATAAAAGAAGCTTGTGAAACTTTTACTATGATGTCTACTAAAAGGGTAGTAATAGTAAAAGAGTTTGCTTTGTTAGATGGTAAAAAAGTTAAGGGCTTTTCTGAAAATGAAGAAAAAGATCTTTCAAATTATATTAAGACAATACCTGAAGGGTGTATATTAGTATTCACTTCTTATAGTGCAGATAAGAGAAAGAAGCTTTATAAAGCCATATGCGAAAATGGAAAGGCTTATGATTTTGAAGCATTAAGCGAGAAAGCATTAAAATCCTTTGTAGAAAAAAGGTTTAGAATGGCAGGTAAAACAGCCAAAACTTCAATTATAAATGAATTTATACATAATACAGGGTATTTTCATAAACAAACGGACTATACCTTATTTAATATTGAAAATGATATACGTAAAATAATAGCCTATAGTGAAGGTGATGAAATATTATTATCAGATATAAGAGAGACGGTATCGGGCAATTTGGAAACAAATATATTTGCTATGCTTGATGCAATAAGTATTGGGAGAAAAGATGAGGCTTATATTTTACTAAACTCATTACTGACTTCAGGAGAAAATGTTTACATGATTATTTCTTTAATAGCTTCACAATTTGAAACTATTTTGGAAGTTAAAGAATTGTTGGAAGAAGGAAAAAATCAAAAACAAATACAAGGAATTTTAAAAATTCATGAATTTAGAATAAAAAAAGCAATGAATTTTGCAGGAAGATATTCTGTAGGAAATCTAAGAAAGATATTAGTAAAAATTTACGAGATAGATAGAAGTATAAAAACTGGAATACTGGAACAAAATTTAGCACTTGAGCTTTTCATAGCACAAATTTAGGAGGGAAAATAGATGTCTAAGCAAGTAAAGGCAGATTTAATGTTAGTTTTTGTAACATTATGCTGGGGTGTTTCATATTTATTGATGGACATTTCTTTAAAAGAAATAGGACCTCTTACATTAAACGCGTATAGATTTTTAATTGCTTTCTTTGTAGCTTTAATATTGGCTTTTCCAAAAATAAAAGATGTAAATAAAACTACTATTAAATATAGTGCTATGGTAGGTACTGCTTTAACATTTGTATATATAGGTGCAACGTATGGCGTTATGTATACTAGTTTATCCAATGCAGGATTTTTATGTGCACTTTCTGTGGTTACTACTCCGTTACTATCGTTTTTTGTTAAAAAAGAAACCCCTAGTAAGAAAATAATAGTAGTATTAATTTTATGCTTAGTAGGCATAGGTTTAATGACATTAAATGAGCAATTAAAACCAGCACTAGGAGATTTGTTTTGCATAATGTGTGCATTCGCATATGCTGTTGACTTGTTGATAACCGATTCGGCTGTACACAAAGAGGAAGTTAATGCTTTCCATTTAGGAGTGTACCAATTAGCCTTTACAGGTATATATATGTTAGTTTTATCCCTGATATTAGAGGTTCCGGTAGTTCCTAGTAAACCGACTATATTAATATCAGTACTATTTTTATCGATTTTTTGTACTGGAGCAGCTTTTATTGTACAAGCTGTAGCACAACAATATACTTCCGCCACCCATGTTGGTGTTATTTTTACACTTGAACCTGTATTTGCAGCTATAGCAGCTTTCATTTTTGCAGGAGAGGTATTATTGCCAAGGGCATATTTAGGTGCATTTTTGATGCTTGCGGGTATTCTGATAATGGAAGTTGATTTTAAGGGCATTATAATTAACACTTTTGCCCTGAGGGATTCTGAGGATTGTAAACATTGAATTGATATTGCCATTATTTAGCTTTTTAAGTATAATGGACTGAGATTATTTTGTTTAATGTTTAACAATATAAAATTTTTTAAAATAAAAAAGGTAGGAGGAGTATTATGTGTGAAAAATGTGGTTCTCAAGGCCAAGATCATGCTGCCGACTTTAAGGATTTAGCTCCTGTGTTGGAAAAGTATGCTAAGGTGCCTGGAAGCTTGATAACTATCTTGCAAAAGGCTCAAGAAATCTACGGGTATTTATCCATAGATGCTATTAACTATATTTCACAACAGACTGGAATAAAGCCAGCTAAGATTTATGGAGTTGCGACATTCTATGCACAATTTAGATTGCAGCCAATAGGTAAATATCTAATTATGCTTTGTAAGGGAACAGCATGTCATGTAAATGGTGCAGATCTTATTGAGGAAGCAATTAGTGAATACTTAGGTATTAACGATGGGGAAACAACAGAGGACGGGCTTTTTACGTTAAATAATGTAGCATGCTTAGGTTGTTGCTCACTTGCACCTGTTATGATGATTAAGAGTGCTGATGGCGATGAGACTTATGGCAACCTTACTAAGGACACTGTTAAAGAAGTCCTTGCTGAAATTAAGGCAAGAGCATAGGAGGGAGTAACCATGAAAGTAATAGTTGGACAAGGCAGCTGCGGAGTAGCTACTGGAGCTAAAAAGACAGCTGAAGAATTCGAAAAGCAGATTGCTGATAAGAATTTAGATATTGAAGTGGGCATTACAGGCTGTGTTGGTACTTGTTACTTAGAACCAATTGTAGATGTTTATGACAATGACGGCAAAATGACAAGATATATTAGAGTTCAGCCTGAAGTTGTTGCTGACATCGTACAAAAACATCTAGTAGAGGGAACACCAGCTACGGAGTATTCTATTTCAAATATAGATGAAAAGTTTATTGATAAACAAAAGAGAATTGTACTTAGAAACTGTGGTTTAATAGACCCAGAAAATATTGAGGAATACTTATCTGTTGGTGGTTATGAAGGAACAAAAAAGGTTGTTACTTCCATGTCACCAGAAGAAGTAATTGAAGAAATTAAAGTATCCGGATTAAGAGGAAGAGGCGGTGCTGGATTCCCTACTTGGTTTAAGTGGAATGCAGCAAAAGCAAATCCTGGAAAAGATAAATATATTGTTTGTAATGCTGACGAAGGGGATCCAGGTGCATTCATGGATAGATCAGTTCTTGAAGGAGACCCACATTCACTAATTGAAGGTATGATTATTGGTGGATTTGCTATGGGAGCTACAGAAGGAATTATCTACTGTCGTGCAGAATATCCACTTGCTATACACAGACTAGAAATTGCGATGGCCCAAGCTAGAGAAAAAGGCTTCTTAGGAAAGAACATCTTTGGAAGTGGTTATGACTTTGATTTAAGAATTAAAGCAGGTGCAGGTGCATTTGTATGTGGTGAAGAAACAGCACTAATTGCATCCCTTGAAGGTGAGAGAGGTATGCCTAGACTTAAGCCTCCATTCCCAGCACAAAAAGGTTATTGGCAACAGCCTACAAACATTAATAATGTAGAAACTTTTGCAAATGTGGCATGGATTATGGTAAATGGTGGTGCTGCCTTTGGTGCTATGGGTACAGAAAAGAGTAAAGGTACAAAGGTATTCGCATTAGCTGGAAAAATTAAAAAGGGTGGTCTTGTTGAAGTTCCTATGGGTCTTCCTTTAAAAGATGTTATTTTTGGAATTGGAGAAGGTATCAAAAATGACAAAAAATTTAAGGCAGTTCAGATGGGAGGACCATCAGGCGGTTGTATTCCAGCAGAGTTAATAGATACTCCTGTTACTTATGAAGATATAAACAAGACTGGAGCCATTGTTGGTTCAGGTGGTATGATTGTAATGGACGAAGATACTTGCATGGTAGATATGGCAAGATATTTCCTTGACTTTACAAGAAAAGAATCATGTGGTAAATGTAACTATTGTCGTATAGGTACTAAGAGAATGCTTGAAATTCTAGAAAGAATAACAAGAGGAGAAGGTAAAGACGGCGATATAGAACTTCTTGAAGAGCTTGCTTATAAGATTAAAGATGGTTCTTTATGTGGTCTTGGACAAACAGCTCCAAATCCAGTTCTTACTACTATTAAATATTTTAGAAACGAATATGAAGATCATATTTATAATAAGAAATGTACAGCAAAATCATGTAAACCATTATTATCGTTTACTATTAATGACAATTGTATAGGTTGTACATTATGTTCAAAGAAATGTCCTGTTGAGGCTATTTCTGGAAAAGTGAAAGAACAGCATGTTATTGATCCTGAAAAATGTATTAAATGCGGTAAGTGTTTAGAAACTTGCAAATTTAACGCTATAGAGAAAAATTAGGAGAGGGGGAGAAAAGATATGAAAAAGTTTAGATTAAACATTGACGGAAGAGAAGTTTATGCAGTTCCTGGACAGACAATTCTGGAAGTTGCAAAAGAAAACGATATTTTTATTCCTACTCTTTGCTTTGATGAAAGAACGGAAATATACGGATCATGTGGACTCTGTGTTTGCGAGGTAGAGGGCAATCCTAAATTAGTTAAGGCATGCGCTACTGAAATTGCTCCAAACATGGTTATAAAAACAAATACTGAGAGAGTATTAGAATCAAGAAAAACAAACCTTGAATTATTACTTTCAAATCATGTAGGTGATTGTAGACCTCCTTGTTCTTTAGCCTGTCCAGCAGGAACAGATTGTCAAGGATATGTTGGACTTATTGCGAACGGCGAGTTTGAGGCTGCTATTGAATTAATTAAGCAAAATATTCCGCTTCCTGGAGCTATAGGAAGAGTATGTCCTCATCCTTGTGAAGATAATTGTAGAAGAAGACTTATTGATGGCCCGGATAATGCTATTTCAATTCAGTGGTTAAAGAGATTTGCAGCGGATCAGGATATGTCATCTGAAGATCCATTTATGCCAGATATTGACCTTGAAACAGGAAAAAGCGTAGCTGTTATTGGTGGTGGTCCTATGGGATTGTCGGCAGCTTATTTCTTAAGACAAAAAGGTCATAATGTTACTATCTTTGAATCCATGCCTAAATTAGGTGGTATGCTTAGATATGGAATTCCTGAATATAGACTTCCAAAAGAAGTTTTAGATGAAGAAATATTCATGATAGAAAAAATGGGTGTAGAAATAATTCCTAACACTAAGGTTGGTGTTGACATACCATTTGAAACAATTAGAGCTGATTATGATGCGGTACTTCTTGGTATAGGTGCTTGGATATCAACAGGTGTTAGATGTAAAGGCGAAGATTTACCAGGAGTTATAGGTGGTATTGATTTCTTAAGAAAAGTAGTTAGAAATGAAGAAATCAAGCTTGGTGATAGTGTTGCAATTGTTGGTGGTGGTAATACTGCTATGGACGCTTGTAGAACCGCTGTAAGACTTGGTGCAAAGAAAGTCTATAATATTTATAGAAGAACGAAAGATGAAATGCCTGCCGATAGAATTGAGATTCTTGAAGGAGAAGAAGAAGGCGTAATTTTTAAAAACTTAACTAATCCAATAGAATTTATAGCAGGAGAAGATGGAAGAGTTAAGCAAGTTGTTCTTCAAGTTATGGAACTTGGTGAACCTGATGCGTCAGGAAGAAGAGCTCCTAAACCAGTTGAAGGAAAAACAGAAACTCTTGATATAGATACTGCTATTCTTGCCATTGGTCAAGCTGTAGATGCAGAACCATTTGATGTTGATAAGACAAGAAAAAATGCTATCGCTTATGATAAAAATACTTTCATGACTAGTATGGAAGGTGTTTTTGCAGGTGGTGACTGCGGTAATGATAAAATCTCAATTGCTATTGAAGCTATTGCAGATGCTAAAAAGGCATCAGCAATAATAGATGCTTATCTAAATGGAGAAGATATAAAATATGTAAAACCGTTTGTAGTTGAGAGAGATGATATTGATGAAAAGACTTTTGAAGATAGAGAAAGACTTTGCAGACCAGATATGGAACAACTCGAGCCTGATGAAAGAAAAGACAATTTTACAGAGGTAGTATTTGGTTATGATGAAGAACAAGCAATAGCTGATGCTTCTAGATGTCTTGAATGCGGATGCCATGACTACTTTGAATGTAAGTTAATTGACTTTGCTAATGAATATAATGTTCACCCTGAAAGATTTGCAGGAGATAAGAACACAATTGAATTTGAGGACGATCATCCATTTATTTTAAGAGATCCAAATAAATGTATTCTTTGTGGACTTTGTGTAAGAGCCTGTGATGAAGTTATGGGAATTGGAGCTTTAGGTCTTGTTCATAGAGGGTTTGATACAGTTGTAAAACCTACTTTAGAAAGACCTCTTCTTGAATCAGGTTGTGTATCTTGTGGACAGTGTGTAAGCGTTTGTCCAACTGGAGCATTACAAGAAAGAACAACCATTACTAAGGCAGTACCTCTTGATACAGAATGTACAGAAACTACTTGTGCTTATTGTTCAGTTGGTTGTACTCTTGAACTTGAAACATATGGTGATTTACTTATTAAAGCAAACCCTTCAAAGGAAGGTATCGTAAATGAAGGTCTTGCTTGTGGTAAAGGTAAGTGGGGATTTGATTGCACAATGCTTGAAGACCGACTTCTTGAACCAATGATTAAGGATGAAGAGGGCTTTAGAGAAACAGATTATCATGAAGCTATTGTTCTTGTTGCTAAAAAGGCACAATCTCTTGCCGCTAAATATGGTAAAGATGCTGTTGCCGTTGCAATTTCAGATAGATATACAAATGAAGAGGCTTATGCTATCAAGAAAATGGCTAAAGTTATAGGTGCTAAAACTCTTTGCTTTAACAATAGAGAAAGCGGTATTGCTAAGGTTATAGGCCATGATGCTTCTCCAAACACAATTAATGAGTTACTTTCAACAGATGTAATTTTAGTAACAGGCTTTGATACTGTTCTTAACCCTGTTATCCAATTAAAGATTAAGCAGGCAGCTAAGAATGGAGCTAAGGTTGTATTGATTAACCCTGTTGGATATGAACAGAAACATTTTGAATTTGCAACAAAGGTTATTTATACAGAAAATAGCACTGATATGCTTAAACAAATTGCTAAGGCTCTTGTTGATATGGGCAAGGTTTCAACTATTGAAGGCTTTGATACTTTTGCAGAAGATATAAAGGGTGTTAAAGTTTCTAAAGAAGCTGTAGAAGTTGCTGGACTTTATGGTAATGCTAAGAAAGCTATGATTGTCTTCCAGCAGAACTTAGTAACTACTGAGGCTGCAACATTGATTGCTGATATTGCTCTTCTTTCAGGGCATATAGGAACTCCTAGAGATGGTATCCTTCAAGTTAAGGCTAAAAATAATTCTCAGGGTATTGTTGATCTTGGTATTAAATCTGGAGCAGAAGCTCTTGAAGGTGTTAAAGCATTGCTAGTATTTGGCGAAGATCCAAAGGTAGATTTAAGCGAAATAGAATTCTTAATGGTAAGCGATCTTTATATGACTGAAACTGCGTCAAAAGCGGATGTGATAATTCCGGCTACAGGATTTACTAGTATTGATGGTACATTTACAAATACTGAAAGAAGATTAATGCCTGTTCAAGAAACTATTTT
>DAMCXN010000011.1:12698-17624 GCA_032096995.1 Aminipila sp. | reverse complement strand
TGAAATGGAAGATTTACTTCCAAAATACAAGTATGCAGAAACTGAAGAAGTCTTTGGTGGTACATTGAAACCAGCTGAACCTAAATTTATAATAGTTAAGGACTGTGCTTTTGTAGAACCTTTAAGTTGCACAGATGACTTAATGAATATTATAGCAAGTAGGCTTCCAGTACCTGCGGATATGCCTAGTGAAAAATAGATTTCTTTATTATTAGAATGAGGAAAACTTTATAAACGATTAGTTAAAAAAGACATATAGCTGCTACAAAGCGGCTATATGTCTTTTTGGTTATCTAAAAATGAGTAAAGTTTCATGTTGATAATTAAAAAGTTTAACTATAAGACAACAAAATAACGCTATAATTAATGTCTATAGCAAACTAAAACAGCAAATAAGTACTTAAAAATAAGAAAAATTACAAAAAACAGTGTTTTTTTTTAAGAATTCACTATATTTTTAAATGTTAAAAATATAACACTGGTGTTGAAAATTTTGTAGAGTTATAATAAAACCCGTACGCGTATTTGTGTCTAATAATAACTAAATTTATTTTAAATATATCGCAGTAAAGAAGGTGGAAATTAAATGAGTAGACTAGACATTAAAACTCGAGATAGAGCGCAAATGGCAGTAGAGGGGTTATATAGAGATTTAGAAAGAAGAATTATAGCTAGCCCGCCAGGGCAATGTCCTGTAGATATGGCAGCTTCATTTTTAAAACTGTGTCATGCACAGTCTTGTGGTAAATGTGTTCCTTGTCGTGTTGGGCTTGGACAACTTTTAAATCTTATGGATCAAGTTCTTGACCTTGGGCAGGATCCTTCATTTGATATAATACCGCTTATGGAAAGAACGGCTGAGGCAATAAGAGACTCAGCAGATTGTGCTATAGGAACAGAAGCGGCCAATATGGTTCTTAGGGGGCTGAAGGGCTTTAGAGAGGATTATATTGAACATATAACAAATCATAGATGTACTGAGAACATACAAAAATCAAAGCAGCCAGTTCCTTGCGTTGCTTTATGTCCAGCAGGTGTTGATGTTCCTGGATACGGCGCACTTGTATATGAAGGAAGGTATGCTGATGCAGTTAAACTTATAAGAAAAGACAATCCTTTTCCTACAGTTTGTGCATTAATATGTGAGCATCCTTGTGAAGCAAGGTGCAAGAGAAATCTTATAGATACTCCTGTAAATATTAGAGGGTTAAAAAGATATGCAGTAGATCATTGCGGAGTAGTTCCTGTACCTGAAAAAATGGATGATACAGGTAAAACCATTGGTATAATTGGTGGTGGCCCTAGTGGATTGACAGCAGCCTTTTATCTAGCCATTATGGGGCATAAGGTCACTGTTTATGAAAAGAGAAATCAGCTAGGGGGAATGCTCAGATATGGTATTCCAAGTTACAGACTTCCAAGAGAGAGATTGCAGTTTGATATAGATGCAATACTTTCAGCAGGAGTAGAAGTAGTAACGGATTATGATATAAATGATGTAAAAAATATTACAGAGCTTAGAGAAAAACATGATGCAGTTTATATTTCTATTGGAGCGCATACTCATAAGGAAATAGGAATAGACGGAGAATATTCAAGAGGTGTTATTTCTGCTGTGGAAATGCTTAGAAGCATTGGTGATGATACTATGCCTGACTTTAAAGACAAAGCTGTAGTTGTTATAGGTGGCGGTAATGTAGCAATGGATGTAGCAAGAACAGCTAAAAGGCTTGGTGCAGCAGAAGTAAATATTGTTTATAGAAGACGAAGAGATGATATGACTGCCCTTCCAGACGAAATAGAGGGAGCGATAGCAGAAGGGTGTAAACTTTTACAATTAAAGGCCCCTGCTAAAATTCAAGCTAGTAGAGCGGGAGATGTGGAAGCTTTATGGGTGAAACCACAAATTGCTGGACAAGCAGATAAATCGGGAAGACCAAGACCGGTAGATGCTCAAGCAGAACCAGAGGTTATACCATGTCAAATTGTTATATCAGCCATAGGGCAGGGTATAGATGCTAAAAGTTTTGAGAAGTATGGAATACCTGTAAACAAGGGTAGTATTAAAGCCGAAACTTCTAGTGGAATTGAAAATATTCAAGGTATATTTGCAGGAGGAGATTGTGTAACAGGTCCTTCAACAGTAATTAATGCTATAGCTGCAGGTAAGGTTGCGGCTGCAAATATAGATACTTATTTAGGTTATCATCATGAAATTGAATGTGATGTTGAGATACCAGAAGCTAAAAGCTTAGACAAAAAACCTTGCGGAAGAGTAGAGCTTAAAATGCGTTATGCTGGAGAAAGAGGTTGTGACTTTGAAGAAATAGAGCAGGGAATGACTGAAGAAGAAGCAAAACAGGAAGCTATGAGATGCTTAAGATGCGACCAATTTGGTATAGGGTCATTTAAAGGAGGCAGAGAATCAAAATGGTAAAATTGACAATAGATGGACAAAAAATCTCAGTAAATGAAGGAACAACAATTTTAGAAGCTGCCCTTGAGGTAGGTATCCATATTCCGCATCTTTGCTACCTAAAAGACTTAAATGACATAGGAGCTTGCAGGGTTTGTATTATAGAGGTTGAAGGTATAGATAGACTTGTTACGGCTTGTAATACAAAAGTTGAATCAGGTATGGTTATACATACAAATAGCCCTAAGGTGAGGGCTACAAGAAAAATAAATGTAGAATTAATTTTATCCGATCATAATTGTACTTGTGCCATGTGTGTAAGAAGTGGAAACTGTAGCTTACAGAACATTGCAAACGATCTTGGCATACTTAGTATACCTTATAACTCTGTACCTGAAAAAGCTAGATGGGACAACAGCCTACCGCTAATAAGAGATGCATCAAAGTGCATAAAATGTATGAGATGTATACAAGTTTGTGACAAAGTACAAGATTTACAAGTATGGAACTTAACTGGGTCTGGATATAGAACTACTGTTGGTGTTTCGGAAAATAAAAAGCTTCAAGAGACAAGCTGCTCTCTTTGTGGACAATGTATAACTCACTGTCCTGTAGGAGCATTAAGAGAACGTGATGATACAGATAAAATGTTAGAGGCATTAGCTGATCCTGATAAAATTACTATGGTTCAGATAGCTCCTGCGGTTAGAACAGCATGGGGTGAAGGTATTGGACTTTATAAAGAAGAAAGTACTATGGGTCGATTGATAAGTGCTTTAAGAAGAATTGGCTTTGATTATATATTTGATACTACTTATGCAGCAGACCTTACTATTATGGAGGAAGCTTCTGAATTTCTTGAAAGGTTTAAGCAAAAAGAAAAATATAAGTGGCCTATGTTTACCTCATGTTGTCCTGGATGGGTACGCTTTGTTAAATCTGAATATCCAGATATGGTAGAAAATTTATCTTCTTGTAAATCACCACAACAAATGTTTGGTGCTATGTCAAAAACCTTTATGGCAGCAAAACTTGGAGTTGATCCAGACAAGGTATTTTCTGTTTCAATTATGCCATGTTTAGCTAAGAAGTACGAAAGAGCAGTGGAGGCTGTGAATAACTCAGGACATGGTTCTGATGTAGATATTGTTCTTACGACAAGAGAGCTTGATAGAATGATTAGAGCAGACCATATACAACCAGATGACCTTAAAGAGGAACACTTTGATGAAATATTTGGTGAAGGATCAGGTGCAGGAGTTATCTTTGGGGCAACAGGCGGTGTTATGGAAGCTGCTTTAAGAACAGCCTATTTTATGTTAACTAATAGAAATCCTAATACTGAAAGTTTTAGAAAAGTTAGAGGTATGGATGGTTGGAAAGAAGCTGTATTTGAAATAGAAGGTATTGCTGTTAAGGTTGCAGTAGCCAGTGGATTAGGAAATACACGAAAACTTATAGAAGCCATTAGAAGAGGTGAAGTAAAATACGATTTTGTAGAAATTATGGCCTGCCCAGGCGGTTGTGCTGGTGGCGGTGGACAGCCTATACATGATGGTTATGAACTTGCAGAAGAAAGAGGAAAGATTCTTTATGGACTTGACACCACTTCAGATTTAAGATTTTCACATGAAAATAAAGCTGTAATTAAAACTTATGAAGAATTTTTAGAAAATCCAAATTCAAAAAGAGCTCACGAACTTTTACATACCAATATAAAGGACTGGGATTTGAAATCATAGGATATATGACTTTAAAAATTAGCAGAGTTAACCTTTTTTAATTCCTATAAAACTACAGAAGGGTAAGTTATTCTGTTTTAGTTGTCATTTTCTTTATAATAATAAAGAAAAAAAGATAATTTAGCAAAAAAAGGATTATATTCCACTGCAAAATGTGATAATATAATCCTTTTTATAGAAATTTTATAGAAATAAGGGTAAATGTCTAAATTATTATATTTCAAGATCAATTCCATAAGATAAAAAAATTTTATTATTATGAAAAAAATCTCAATTACTATATTGACGGAATAACATATAAAACTAAGAGTCTTAAAAAAGAAATGTCCTATTATTTATTTTTTAAAACATTTTAATGTTATATCACTTAATGTTTTTATTGCTTTTTCAAAATCTTTTAAATCAGCATATGCATATGAAAGACGCAAAGCATTATTATCGGAGAAGTCGTAGATATTTCCTGGATTTAATAAAATATTATTTTCTAAAGACATTTGAAACAACTTTTCTATAGAAACTGGCTTCTTAAATCTAAGCCAAATATAAAAACCACCTTCTGGAATACTCCAATCAGCTAAATCTTTAAAATATTTATCTAAAAGACAAACAGCAAAATTTCTTCTCTCTTTTAGCTCTTTTCTTAAGTATATAAGATATTCATCATAATAACCGCTATCTAGGAATTCAGTAAGAGCCCACTGAGAAATAGAACTAGCACCATAATCTACTTGCATTTTTACATCTCCAGCTCTGTAGATAACTGATTCG
>DAMCXN010000011.1:0-12674 GCA_032096995.1 Aminipila sp. | reverse complement strand
ACTACAAAAATTGAATAAATCCTTTCTTCTTTCTTTAGACATTATGATGCCTGTAGGATTTTGATTAGTTGGTATGGTATACAGCAAAGAATTTTCAATATTTTTATTTATGTTCCAGTACATCATTCCTTCTCTATCCATAGGGACACCTGAGAGATTCATACCTGCAGATTGAAATACCTGAAGTGATTTCAAATAAGTTGGCGCTTCTGTAAATACAGTTGAGCCAGGCTTTAGCATACATACTGAAATTAACTGTAATGCTTGAAGCGACCCAGAAGTAATAACTATAGAGGATTCAGAACTTTCTATTCCGTAAGCTGAAAGGCGTTTCACTAAACTTCTTCTTAGTTCAGGGAGTCCTAAAGGTCCTAAATAATTCAAAGAGGGAATTCTGGAAGGAAGTTTCTTAAATACCTTGTTCATTAGGTCATGAGGAAATAAAGATGGAGAAAGTTCACCAGTACCTAAACGTATATATTTTTCATCAAATTCTAGCTTATTTATAATTTGAATTGTAGGCATATTGGATTTAAAATGACCAGAATCTATGTATTTATTCCAGTCAGGTGGTGCAGACATAAATAGTGACCATGTGTTACTGGCTATTCTCGTACCACCGCCTTGTCCCGTTTCTAATATACCATAAGAAGTAAGTTCTTCCATGGCAGCAACAATAGTACTTCTATTTACTTGGAATAGTTCTGCAAGTTTACGTTGCGAAGGTAGCTTATTTCCAATCAGCCAATCGCCAGAAGCTACTTTATTACTTATGTATTCGCAAATTTGTTTATATATTGGCACTTTTGAAGATTTATCGGGTTGCCATTCTATATTTAAGTTATCTGACATAAAATACTCCTTTTATAGTAATATCATAATTTGTTGTACTCCTACTTATACTTTAGATTTGGTTGAGTAAAAAGTCAAGAGTTGGATGGTTACATATTGCAAAAATAAAGATATATTAGTATCATCAAAAAGAAATTGGTTGGTATCAGCTTAAGAAAGAAGGAGTAGTTATGATTTATTATTTACAGGGATTAACAATGGGTCTTGCTTATGTAGCTCCAATAGGACTACAAAATTTATTTGTTATTAATACAGCATTGACTCAAAATAGAAAAAGGGTATTGATGACAGCTTTAATAGTTATATTTTTTGATGTTACACTAGCTTTGGCATGTTTTTTTGGTATTGGTGCAATAATGGAGCATTCTAAACTTTTAGAAATGGCCATTTTGTTAATTGGAAGTATTATTGTTATATGGATAGGGATAGGATTGATAAGAGCAAAAGATACTATGGATAATAGTACAAATGTAAATGTACCCATTTTGAAAGTAATATCTACGGCATGTGTTGTAACTTGGTTTAATCCTCAAGCTATTATTGATGGAAGTATGATGCTTGGAGCATTTAATGCAGCATTGCCACCAGGACAAGATTTAAGCTTTATTTTAGGAGTTGCATCTGCATCTTGCCTATGGTTTATGGGTATATCTCTAATTATTTCTTTATTTAGTGCAAAGATTACAGATGGTGTTTTAAGAGTAATTAATGTGGTGTGTGGAGTAGTTATAGTATTATATGGTGCTAAGTTGGGTTTAAGTTTTATAAGTATGCTTTGGTAGCAAAGATTCAAATAAAATTGAATTTTATGAACTTTTAGGTTAGGTTTTCTTTTGACGAATAATGTGGTATTATGAAGAGTAAAATAAAAAAGATATATAAAAAAAGAGGATGAAATATGTTTGATGATAGTATTGACAGAAATATGGAAAGAAGTTTTGTAACAACTTATTATAAAAGAAAATTTAATCCAACAAAGGCCGTAGAGAAGGATATTACTATAGGGGATGTTGCTCATGCATTGTCACTTATATGTAGAGCTAATGGACATTTGAAAATATTTTATTCGGTAGGTCAACATTCAATAAACTGTGCACTTGAGGCCAGGGAAAGAGGGCTTTCAAAAAAAATACAGCTAGATTGTTTGTTGCATGATGCATCAGAAGCTTATATTGGAGATGTGATAACACCACTTAAAATTCAATTAAGTGCTTATAAGGATTATGAGGATGCATTACAAGAAACTGTACTAAATGCATTGGGGGTTGAAGCTCCAAGAAAAGAAGATGCTAAGGTCATAAAAGAAATTGATAATTGTATGCTTTATCATGAATTTAAACATTTACATGGTGATTTATTATTTAAGGAAGAACCTGAGATTCATATTACAATAAGTGAAGAGGAAATTCCTCATACTAAAATTGAAGCACAATTTATAGAACTATATAGGCAGTTAAAAACATATTAATGTAAAAAATAAAGAATAGAGAAGGAACAGAAAAATGGTTAGAGAAAGAAATGTAGCGTTAAGTGCTATTTTTACAGTGATTACTTTTGGGATTTATGGAATTTATTGGTTTATTTGTATGACTGATGAAGCTTTAGGTCTTTCAGGTGAAAAAGGAGCTTCTGGTGTATTAGCTTTTTTATTTAACATAATTACCTTTGGTTTTTATGGATGGTATTGGGCTTATAAGATGGGAGAAAGACTTGAGATCGCAAAACAAAAAAAGGGTATAGATGATAACTCACCTAACAACGGAGTTTTATACTTGATTTTAAGTATATTAGGACTAGGTTTAGTAGCCTACATACTTATTCAAATTGAGTTAAATAAATTTTCACAACAAAGAACTATGTGTTAATATAATTTAAATATTTATTAATAGTATATTATTTAATAGGTTGTATCAAAATAAATTAATCGAGAAATCGTTAAAATTTATTATGGTTCAACCTTTTTTTATTAAAAAAATTTTGCTGTTTGTGTAATAATGGCAGAAGTATCAAAATTATGGAAAATATTTAATGCAGTTATTAAAATAGAGTGATATAATTAAGTCATTGTATATCGAAAGGGGGGAAATCAATGTCATTGGAATTAGGAATAGAGCTGATTGAAGGAAATTGGCCTATGATATGGGTAATCGTAGCTATAATCTTTGGAATTATTGAAGCCTTTACCTTAGGGCTTGCGACAATTTGGTTTTGTGGTGGTGCTGTAGTAGCAGCATTAGTAGCAATGATAGGAGCACCATTTGGAGTTCAGTTTTCATTATTTTTAATAGTATCAATAGTTTTATTGTATTTTACCAGACCTATTGCACAGAAAAAATTAAATGCTGTAGTTGAAAAGACTAATTCTGATGCTTTAATTGGGAAGGTCGGATTTGTTACTAAAGCAATAGAGCCTTTCTCCACAGGGCAGGTAAAGATTGAGGGAAAAGTGTGGACTGCTATCTCTAAGGATAGAGAGGCTACAGTTAAGGAAGACTTAAAGGTAATCATAGAAGGTATTGAAGGTGTCAAACTTGTAGTAACACCTGCAGCAGTGCAATTTCCAGATGAAAAACCAGAAGATTAGAAAGAGAATTGTTAGGGAGGAATAATATGTTTAGTTTTAGTTATATTGCTGGATTATTATTGATAATAATTATTATTTTATTATTAGTTACTAATATTAAAATTGTGCCACAGGCAAGAGCTTATGTAGTTGAGCGTTTAGGTGCATATCATCAGACTTGGCAGGTAGGACTTCATTTTAAAATACCACTAATTGATAAAATTGCAAGAAAAGTATCTTTAAAAGAGAATGTTATTGATTTTCCACCTCAGCCAGTTATAACAAAAGATAATGTTACTATGGAAATTGATACTGTAGTATATTTCCAAATTACAGATCCTAAGTTATATACTTATGGTGTTGAAAATCCTATGGCCGCTATTGAAAACTTAACGGCTACTACACTTAGAAATATTATTGGTGAATTAGAACTTGATGGAACTTTAACAAGTCGTGAACATATAAATGGAAAAATAAGAATAGTACTTGATGAAGCTACAGATGCATGGGGAATTAAAATCAATCGTGTAGAAGTTAAGAACATTACACCACCAAGAGATATTCAAATTGCTATGGAAAAGCAGATGAGAGCTGAAAGAGAAAGAAGAGAAGCTATTATCCGTGCAGAGGGAGAAAAGAACTCAGCAATCCTTATTGCAGAAGGTCATAAAGAAGCAGTAATCCTTGAAGCTGAAGCTCAAAAGCAGTCAGCTATTAAGGCCGCAGAAGGTGAAGCAGAATCAATTCGTATGGTACAGAGAGCTACAGCTGATGGTATTAAAATGTTAGTTGAATCACAACCTAGTAAAGAAATTCTTGCAATTAAGAGCATGGATGCCTTTGCAGCAGCTGCTGATGGAAGAGCGACAAAAATTATTATTCCATCTGACATACAGGGAGTTGCAGGACTTGCTACTTCATTTGCTGAATTGGTTAAAGATGAAAAAAAGATTACACCACCTAAAATTAATAAATAAACAATTTGTTGAATTTATTTAAATAATGACGACGGTATGACAATAAGTTGTACCGTCTATTTTTTTGTAAAATAATGGGTCGAATTATTTAAAGATACAGATTTCTGCACAAGTTTCTAATGGATCTGAACAAGTTGCTAGTGGTGCACAAATGAATTAGTTAATCAAATTTCAGAAGATTCTATTGTTCAGGCTGATTCGTTATCACAAACAATAAACGGAATGGATCAGATTAATTCTGTTGTTCAGTCCAATGCTGCCACCGCCGAACAAAGTTCTGCAGCTAGTGAAGAATTGTCAGGTCAGGCAATTTCACTTGAAGATATCTCTAAGAGATTTAATTTGGATTAATTATCTATAAGAGTAGATTTCTAATGTAAAAATTGTCGAAAAATGACAAAATTAAGCAACCAATATCGAAAAATGTTGAGCCTATTTCCATAATGTGTTACTATTAATAAAATTATAACTATTATGTGATAGGGTGGAGGTTGCTTATGAGAAGCATCAAATTAAAAATACTTACGGCAATTATAGCTTTAGTTTCGGTTTCTTTGCTATTAGTAGGTGGGGTGGCTATTGTCCTTAATTATACTAGTACTGTAAGTTTGTTGGAACATACTATGGCCGAAAGTACTGAGTTAGCATCTGATCGTGTTTCAAAGGAATTGATTTCATATCAAAATGTTGCAACAGAAGCGGGAAGTGTTGCAAGACTTTCAAATCCAGAAATATCTATACAAGATAAAAAAGGTATTATAGATCAGAGAGCTTCAACCTATGGTTTTGAGAGAGGCAATATTTTAGATTTAAATGGTAAAAGTATTTTTGATGGACTAGATTATAGTGACCGAGAATATTTTCAGGAAAGCATAAATGGAAAATCTTCTATTTCTAAGCCAGTTGTAAGCAAAATAACAGGTGAATTTACTATTGTAATATCTGCACCTCTTTGGGATAAAGGTATACCAGAAACTAAAGTTGTAGGAGTAGTTTACTTTATTCCAAAAGAAACTTTTTTAAATGATATTATGGCAACTATTTCTGTTAGCGAAAATTCTGAAGCATATATGATTGATGCAGAAGGGGATACAGTAGCCAATAGAGATTTAGAAAAAATAAAGAATAATGAAAATATAGAAAAACTGGCTAAGTCAGATGACAAATATAAGGAATTGGCAGATTTTCATATTAAGATGAAATCAGAACAATCAGGATTTGGAATATATGAGATAGATGGTACAAAAAGACTTCTTGCTTATGATAAGGTAGAAAGCAGGGATGGCTGGAGTCTTGCGATTTCTGCTCCTATAAAAGATTTTATGGCAACTACAATAAAAACAATTATAATAACCATTGCTTTACTGATTGCATCAATAATTTTATCTACAGTAATAGCAATTAGAATAGCAAATAAAATCTCGAATCCTATAAAGCTTTGTGCAGAAAGGTTAACCAAGCTAGCGGAGGGGGATCTTAAAACAGAAGTTCCTCATATAACCAATAAAGATGAAACAAGTATATTAGCAAATGCAACTAAAAAGATTGTTGAAGAGTTAAATGCCATTATTGAAGATCTAGATAGACAGCTTTCGGGTATTGCAAATGGTGATTTGACTTTAAGCGCAAATGTAAATTATTCTGGAGACTTTTCTAGATTATTAGAATCATTGGAAAAGGTGTTTGATGATTTAAACTCAACTTTAGAACAAATAAATCAAGCATCAGAGCAAGTTTCTGTTGGTGCAAGCCAAATGGCATCAGGAGCAACAGCACTTTCTCAAGGAACAATGGAACAGGCAAGTAGTATTGAAGAACTATCAGCGACCATAATTGAGATTTCAGATAAAGTAACAAATAATGCGGAGCTTTCAAAAATTGCTAATCAGCTTTCTGACGAAGCAAGCAAAGAGGTTTTAATTGGCGATAAGCATATGAGAGAAATGATTCAGGCTATGAATGAAATTTCAGAAACATCAAGTGAGATTGGTAAAATAATAAAAGCCATAGAAGATATAGCCTTCCAGACAAATATTTTAGCACTAAATGCAGCTGTCGAAGCAGCAAGAGCAGGGGAAGCAGGAAAAGGCTTTGCTGTAGTTGCTGATGAAGTACGGAACTTAGCACATAAATCAGCTGAAGCCGCTAAAAATACAACAGCATTAATAGAAGGTTCTGTGGAAGCTGTTGAAAAAGGTACAATCATAGCAGATTCTACGGCATCCTCACTTGAAATAATAGTAGAAAAATCAAAAGGTGTTACTGAAACAATAGAGAAAATTGCAGAAGCTTCTTCAGAACAGGCTGAAGCAGTAAATCAAGTTTCTCAAGGTGTAGACAACATTTCCTCTGTAATACAAAATAATTCTGCAACTGCTGAAGAGAGTGCAGCTACCAGTGAAGAATTAAGTGCACAGTCACAGACAATGAAAGATTTAGTAAATAATTTTAAATTAAGACAATAGTTGAAAACTAAGGATATAGTAGATAAAAGTGAAGCCGCATGTGACGCGTGCTTCACTTTTTTGTTGACAATATCAATAATCGATATTATAATATCAAAATACGATATCATTTATTGATATTGAGGCGTAGGAGGCATTAAAATGGCAAAAAAATCTTTAGAAGGGCTTACAGAAAGTATGTTTTATGTATTAATGGCCTTTTTAAGAGGAGAAATGTGTGGAATAGATATTTCTGAATTTGTAGATAAAAAAACGGCAGGAAGAGTTAAGATTGGGCCAGGAACTTTATATACAATTTTAGGGAAGTTTGAAAGTGAAGAGATAATTGAAGAAACTGCTGTTGATGGTAGAAAAAGAACTTATAGAATTACCGAAAAAGGGAAAGAGCTTTATAAGTCAGAATTGTTAAGGCTTAAGACTTGTGTAGTAGATGGAGAGAGTGAGGAAATATTATGAAACTTGTAAGGAAACTATTTCCTGTTAATATATTTGATGTAGCGCAGACTGAAAGTTATTTAGAAAATATGGCTCGAAAGGGGGTGTTTTTTAAGAAATTAGGGACATTTTCATATTTTGAAAAAGGTGAAGCAGAAGATATTAGTTATCGTTTAGAGCCACTTACAAAAGCAGAAAAAAAACCTTCAGGTGAAATGCTTGATTATTATGAAGAGTATGGATGGGAGTATGTTTGTACTATAGGTAAGTTGTTTCATGTTTATAAATCAAAAGATGAAAAGCCTATGGAAATACATACAGATCCAATATTGCAAGGATACACATATGATTACCTTAATAAAAGATTTAAATTGTATTCATGGCTTTGTTGTTTAATGTTTCCTTTAGCTATAATACTATTCGTGATACCTTTTTTTAATGATCACCCTCTTTTGTTTGCGATAAAATTTGGGCAGATAACCTATCAAATACCGGTATTTCTTCTTTGTATTTTTTATACTTATAGCCTAATTACAAATAGAAGAAAAGTTAAGGCTTTATTGGAACAATTAAAACTGGGTGTGCCAATGTCACATAAAGAAAAGTATAAACCTAGATATTTTACTTATGTATTTTTAACAATTATCATAGTTATATCAGGAATTCATATTTTTGGTTCTTTTTATAGTTTATATCAAATGTGAGATAAAAACTTGGATGAATATGAAGGGGATTTACCTACTATTAATCTTGAAAAAATAGAAAATAATGATAACTTTATAAAAGAAAAGGATTATTTTAAAGAGAAAAATTATAATAGCTTTATTTCTCATGAATGGTCACAACTTGCTCCAAACATGTATACGATTAAAGAGCGTGGTATTGTTAAAGGATTAAAATGGGAAGATGGTTCAGGAGAATATTCGCCTTCTTTGAATACAGATTTTTATGAATTACAATTTAAATTTCTTGCAGAGCCGTTACTCAAAGAAATTATATCTGATAAACTTGATTTTTATAGTTTTGAACCGATTGTATATGAAGAAATTAGTGATACTAATTTTGAGTTATTATGGTTATAAAGAGTTAAAGGATTTTGTTGATGATATAGAAAAGGCTGTAAGTAATTTTTAACAATATACAATAAAAGCACAGGAAGAGTATTCTTAACCTGTGCTTTTTAAATTCTGTAGTTTTGTATAATGTATAGTTTCTTTAAGAAAACTATATTTTATTTTTATTTCTTTTGGAAATTAGGCTCTCTTTTTTCAAGGAAAGCACCCATACCTTCAGTTTTATCTTGGGAAGCAAAAGGTGCTGTGAAAGCTTCGATTTCTAAAGCGCTTGCAGTTTTCATATCAAGATTATAACCATTGTTAATAGCTGTCTTTGCAGCAGCAATAGCAATAGGAGCTTTTGACATAATTGTTCTGGCAATCTTTTCTGCAGTTGCCATTAGTTCCTCAGGTGGAACAACCTTTTCTACAAGTCCAATTCTATGTGCTTCATCTCCAGTAATCATTTCTGCTGTCATGATTAAGTACTTACCCATATTTTTTCCTACAAGTCTAGGAAGTCTTTGTGTACCACCGAAACCAGGAATAATACCAAGGTTTACTTCAGGTTGTCCAAACTTAGCTTTTTCAGAAGCGATTCTAATATCACAAGCCATAGCAAGTTCGCATCCGCCACCAAGAGCAAATCCATTTACGGCAGCTATAATTGGCTTTTCAATTGATTCCATATAGTTCATAAGATTATGACCTGTAATCATCATATTTCTGCCTTCAATTGCATCAAGAGCATGCATTTGTGCAATATCAGCTCCAGCAACAAAAGCTTTTCCTTCTCCTGTTAAGATTGCTGAACAAATATCATCATTTTTTTCTACTTCTGTAAATGCAGCATGCAATTCTTTTAAAACATCAACGTTTAAAGCGTTCATAGCTTTAGGACGATTAATTGTGATAAATGCGATTTTATCTTTTACTTCAAATTTTAAGTTTTCGTACATAATAAAACTTCCTTTCATCTATGAAATATTTTATATAGACATAATAACATGTTAATTTGGCAATGGCAATATTAACAAGGTAGATAATATTTTTCCAACAAATAATGACATAAATATACAAATAAACCAGACTAATACAGCAACGGTTTTTTTTTCGTGTTTGAACAATATAATCATAGAAGCAAAGCATGGAACAAATAAAGTGAGCATTATAGTACATACAAATATTTGTGCATCTGAGAAATTTCCATTTGTAAATAATGATAGAAGACTAGCAGCTCCTAAATCTTTTTTTATAATACTTAAAATAAAAATTGTTGCGGATTCCTTGGGAAGACCTAAAAAGCTTTGGAAAAGAGGTGCAGTTAGATTGCATAGTTTATTTACATAACCTAAATAATAAATAATAGAAACAATGATATTGCCAATAGCAAACGGAATGGCAGTTTCTATTAAAAATTTTATACCACTATTTAAGGATTTATAAATCAAAGGTAAAATTTTTGGCAATACGAAATAATACCTTAACTTATATTTCTTTACATTATTATAAATTGGGGCTTCTTTAGGAAAGATTAAATTCAGGGCAAAGCTTAATACTAAAAAGATTAAAAACATGGTGCAAATGTAAGCTATAAAATAACTTTTACCAGTATGAAAAATTAATACTGTATTTATTACTAATTGAGCAGAACAAGGAATTAACATACAAAGAAGAATCTGAGCGATTCTTTTTTCTCTGGAGCTATTGATAACTTGTAAAGTTCCTAAAGCAACAGTTACGCACCCAAAACCTAAAATCAAAGGCAGTAAAGTATTTGAGGATAGCCCTATTTTATTTAGGCTTTTATCAAATTTTAAAGAGATAATTTTTAGTAAATTTGATTCTAATAGAAAAAACTGTAGAAGATAGAATGATGTTACTATAGGAAATAGTATTTTAAATAAAAAATAAGGGACTACTGTTAAGAGACCAAAATCTCCCCAAAGAGCATAATTTATTAAAGAATTTAAGCTGTTTATGGTATTCATTTTTAGTTTTGAAACCTCCTAATATGTGGTATAATATAGAGAATATGCAGAAAACATTGATCGCAGAATAGGGAGGACATATATTTATGAATTCAATGGCTGTTATGCTAATTATCTTAGGGATAAGCTTATTGCTTATTATTATAAACATAGCCATATGTATTTCTTTTAGAGGAAATATGATACATATAAAAAACTCAATAGAAAAAAATATTATATTAGTAAGACAAGAATTGAGTAATGAAATTAGAACTTCAAGGCAGGAGACATTACAATTTGTCCAAAGCAGTTTTAAATCTATGGGAGATATGGTTGCTGGAAATCAAAAAGAATCTGCTGAATCTCAAAATATGAGATTAGTTCAATTAAATAAACAATTTAACGATATGGTGATGTTAAATGAGCATAAATTAGAAAATATTAGAAAAACTGTAGAAACGAAACTTTCTACGTTACAAGAAGAAAATAATAAACAGCTTGAGCAAATGAGGAATACTGTAGATGAAAAACTACAGAAAACCTTAGAAGATAGAATAAGTCAATCATTTAAGCTGGTAAGTGAGAGATTAGAGCAGGTTTATAAAGGCTTAGGAGAAATGCAATCACTGGCTTCAGGTGTAGGAGATTTAAAAAAAGTTTTATCAAATGTTAAAACAAGAGGAATATTAGGAGAAATACAGTTAGGAGCCATTCTTGAACAAATTTTATCGAAAGAACAATACGAAGAAAATATAAGAACAAAAAGTAGTGGGTCAGAGAGAGTTGAATTTGCTATAAAGCTTCCTGGTGATAATGATGGAATAGTTTATTTACCTATAGATGCAAAGTTTCCTGGTGATGCGTATACAAGACTAGTTGATGCATATGAAACAGGAAATTCTATAGAAGTAGAAGAAGCTGCAAAGAATTTAGAAAGAGCTATAAAAAAAGCAGCTAAAGATATTCATGAAAAATATGTTGAACCACCTGCAACTACAGACTTTGCTATAATGTTTTTACCATTTGAAGGTTTATATGCAGAGGTAGTTAGAAGGGGTATGGTTGAAATACTTCAAAGGGAATATAAAATTAGTATTGCAGGACCAACGACTATGGCAGCTTTACTTAACAGTCTACAAATGGGCTTTAAAACGTTAGCTATACAAAAACATTCTAGCCAAGTTTGGGATGTTCTTGGTGCAGTCAAGACTGAATTTGATAAGTTTGGAGGGGTTTTAGAAGCCACTCAGCAGAGGATTAATCAAGCAAATTCAGAGTTAGACAAACTAATTGGGACTAGAACTAGAAGCATTCAAAGAAAACTTAGAGGTGTAACTGGACTAAGTGATCTTGAAAGCAACAACATACTGGAATTGGAATCGAATAATTTGATAGGATATTTAAATAATAAAGAAGAGGACTAGACAGATATGAAGATTTTTGCCATTGCGGACTTACATTTATCTTTTGATGAACGTATAAAAAAGCCTATGGATATTTATGGCGGACAGTGGGTTAATCATACAGAAAGATTAAAGGCTAACTGGGAAGAAAACATAACCAAAGAAGACACCATATTAATACCAGGAGACATATCTTGGGCATTAAAAAAAGAAGAGGCATATGCTGATTTGGAATGGATTCATAATTTGCCAGGTAAAAAGATAATTACTAAAGGAAACCATGATCTTTGGTGGTCAAGTATAGGAAAGTTAAATAAGCTTTATGAAGATATAACTTTTCTACAAAATGATTTTTTTATAGTAGAAGATATAGCTATTTGTGGATGTAGAGGTTGGGTATGCCCTGGAAGTGATGATTTTGGGCAACATGACAACAAGATATATGAAAGAGAACTTTTACGATTAGAATTTTCCTTATCTGCGGCTGAAAAAGCAGGATTTAAGAAAATTATAGGAATGATGCATTATCCCCCTACCAACGATAGTATGCATAAATCGGGATTTACTGAGCTATATTCAAAATATGGCGTTAATAAAGTCGTTTATGGACATTTGCATGGTAAGGAAGGTTATAAAAATGGTTTTAAGGGTGTAATGAATGGGGTGGAATATATTTTAGTATCGTTAGACTATTTACAGTGTAAACCGCTTCAAATAATTTAAAAAGGGAGAAAAAATATGAAGAGAGTAACTTTGATAGTATTGGATAGTTTAGGCATTGGAGAACTTTCTGATGCAGAGAATTATGGAGATAAAGGTGCTAATACATTAGGACATATTGTAGACAATATGGATGATTTTAATATACCGAATTTAAGAAAATTAGGTTTTGGAAACATACAAGGAGCCGCAGATGGGAGGCTTTCTGTAGACCAACCAGTAGGAGCTTTTGGA
>DAMCXN010000010.1:60705-67762 GCA_032096995.1 Aminipila sp. | reverse complement strand
CCTAATATTCTTTTCTCCGTTTACGTTTAATTTGTTGCAAGAAAAAGAGTGCTCCTTTGATGGATACGGCTTGACCGACACTCTTTGGGTTTGTTTATATTTATTTTTCAAACTCAACTACAATTTTTACATTTGTACCTTCTGGAATATCATCCACTAAATCATGCAACCATGTTCCAATAGGATAACCCTTTTCATCTTGTTCTGTTTCAATAAAAATTAATTTTTCTCCCTTTCGCAATTTGCCTTCTGTCACATATTTACCAATTGCCATATTATCTACCTCCTTATAAAATCTTCGTTCTATCGGTTATGCTATTTTTAATTTCATCTTCTTTTGTTCTGTTTTATTAATGCTTCTTACTAATTTATTACCAATCTCATTTTCTGCGAAAACTAAATATTTTTCACTTTCCATTTGCTCAATAATTTTACAGATATATTCAATCGTTTGTCCTGATCCAAAATTCATACCATCATTTAAGCCAATTCTGACAAGCCTAAATTGAGAAGCTAAATCTCTAGCAACATCAAAAACATAATAAAATTTATTTGTTCTTTTTGTTTGACATTTTTCAAATAATATCGTTCTAATTTCATCATTTTTTGTATTTAAATACTCTTCATACTCTTGATCTGAAATGTCATAAACTGTTTCATATAAATCCACCCATCTTAGTTTAAAGGTTGAATTATCCTTTAATGCTTCCGCAATTTCTTTAACATTGTTTTTCAACACTTCACCACTAAAATTTTGTGGATGCAAATATAAATGTTGTTTTCCTTGTGAAATTTCCGTACAACAACCATTGTTTGCTTCTTTATCCGTCTTCCATCCCAACTCTTTAAATATCTTACTTACTTCATTAATAAATTCTTGTTTCTGTTCTGGTGTATAGCCTGTAAATGGATACTCATAATAATCTGCATCAATTCTAAAATATATGTTTGCATATTCATTTCCATAATCAATGTCAGGATTCCAATTATTTGTAAGTGTTCTGTCTTCACCATATTCGTTACCAATCCCGTTTTGATGATATTTTATTTTTTCCATACTCAATCACTCCCATAAAATTTAATTTTCAACTGCTTATACCACATCTATAAAATGCAAATCTTCAGTCATAACTTGATAGCCAACACCAGCAACCCAGTTAATTACATTATGATATTTATATTTTTTAGATTTACATCTACAAAATATAGTTTTTCGTAATTCACCATCTTTTCTCAAGATAAAATGTGTTCTACCGCAAAAAGGACAATTTATAGTATTGTTATTATTCATAGTTTTTCCTCCTTGTAAAATAATCTTTTCAATTAAAATTATGTAGCATCGTGCCATCTTCCAAAGATGCATTTGCCTTTTGTATAGTAAGGAAACACTGTTCTTTCTCCTACTTTGAATAACTCACCCCAACTTTTAGGGCTGTCAATTACAGCAACGTCTTGATCCTTTACTTTTACTCTATACATGTGCAGCACTCCTTTTATATTGATATTCTCTTTTATTTTTATGTTATAAGCCTTTATTCCAATAGGTTAATCAATTCATAACCTACTCGAAAAAGGGCTTATATGCCCTTTATAGTGAACAAATAACGGTTGTCAATCGTGATAGAATTGATTGGTTGTTACGTTTTTTCTGTGCCTGAATTCTCTTACGTTTAGCAACATAAAATTGATCTTGTTCTACAATACTATTCACCGATTCTCTAATAAAATTGCTGTCAAGAGGAATACAGCCCTCTGTGATAACATCAATTCCATTTGCAATATTAACTACTGTCATTGTAAATTCCTCCTTATGCTGTTCTATAGCTATATAGTGTATAAGTGTTGCATCCGTCAACCATTTCAAGTTTCGTCTCTTCTTCGCTGACACAAGCCCATTCACATACCAGTTTTTTATAATCTTCGTCTTTTATTGCTTGACAATCTGAAACAATATAGCCATAACAACTATCTTGTTCTTCCCCTTCTTCGTCAAGAGTAATTACACAAAACTCCTTTGCTGCACCTAGCCATATTTCACCATAATGTTTAACCCCATTGGAATAACATTCTTCACAGAAAACCATTTCAACACAATCGCCCTGACAATAACCATATGCGCTATCAGTAGACCACTTCTTTCCTGTCTTAATTGTTAAATATTTTGCCGTCAATTCTTCGTTATGTGCTGAAAAATTATTATAATGGTTAGCGTATGGACTTTTAGGCTTTTCACAGCATTCCTTTAAAAAGTTTGTATACATTTTAATACGTTTCGTGTTATGAATTTTGTTAATTAAACCATAGTCGAATAACATTGATCCGACACTTGAATACTCTGCATATTGAGATTTTTCTACTATGTCGGAATATAATTCAATCAGATTTTCAATTTCATTTTGTAGCTCCTGATACACTTCAGTATTAAAACCACTGGAATTTCTGGACTGTGCAACAATAAATAAGTTATAACAATAATTGCTGCCATCGCCTTTTAGTCCATCATCGTCAAAGTAAAAACTAAAATCTGTCTGTTCTGCCGGAACTTCTCTAATAATATATTTTCCCATTGTAAAATCCTCCTTATATAAGTTAATGAAACGGCTATTCTATTGCTTATTTATTGTTACTAATTCAGGCATATGCACATTAATATCGGTTTTAAATCTTCCAAAATCTGATGTGTATTTTGCCATATCATTTGCATATGCAACAGCTTTTTCTCCATCTAAAGCAGAGAAACAATTGTCCCCATAGTTATGGAAATTCCCGTATTCAACAAACATACCTACACTGTAATCTGTTCCACATCCAAAATTCATAATAATATATCTCGGTTCTCCTGTTGTTTCAAATAATTCACCATCTACAAGTAACCTATTATTCATATCTTTTTTGATAGATTCTATAGTATTTTCTCTGGATGTATCTTTACCATATTGGAGTCTGTCAAATTCAAATGAAAAATAAGTGCTGCAATGCTCACTGATCCATATTAAATCTTCTAATGCTGATTTAGTTCCATAATTATTAGCTATATTCGTATTTCTTTTTGCAGGTATCCAAAGTTTGTTATCATAAAAATAAATTTTTCCAGCTCCTTCATATGAATTATCTTCAAAGGCAAGCTTCATATCGTTCAAAGAGATTTCTTTTAACTCTGCGTTTATATACTCTTCACACTCTTTGTATCTTAGTTTTTTGCAACGTTTAGTTGGCAAATAGCCTTCTTCGTATTTAATCCATGTTTTTATATTCATTTTGTTATACCCTCCCTTTATGAAATCTACCTTTTATCGTTAATCATCAAGCATATGCGCAACATCTTCTTTTTCTGTTATCCCTGAAGGTGTTTGCAATGTTCCCATGCAGTAATCATATTCATACCATTCCGCATCATCATTTTGTAACGCTTCTAAAATGTGAATTGCAACTAAAAGCTTATCTTCCTCGATTTTTTCTTTTGCAAAGTCTTTTAATGTTTCATATGTTGTAATATCGCCCCTTTCTTCGTTTAACTGTTCTATAACATCTTCAAAATTTTTCTTGTCATAATCTTCTCTTGTCATTTTTAATTCCTCCCTAGGAAATTCTGCTTTCAATGCCCTATTTTAATAATTGTTATTTTCTACGTTCATGCCTAAATACCACTGATCTTTTTCACCGTTGTAAAATCTGTCTGCAAAATCTTCTAGTTTTTTCGTGCCGTTTACCAGTTCATTAAAAGCAGAATATACTTCTTCATTTGATGCCCATTCACGAGTAATACCTAGATGAAAATTTTCTCCTCCTCTAATCCATCCATATTTCCCTGTGTTCTTTGCTATTGGGTATGCAGTAATAGAAACGGTTTTAATAAAAGAATAATCTTGTGTCCAATCTTCAATTTGAATTTCAATTCCTTGTGGTGTTCTTGCTTCCTGCAATATCTTCATAGTTATACCTCCATCTTATTTCTTCCGTTTGGATTGATAAAATCACATTGGATATTTTCTCTTTTTACATATCGGTAATAATTAATCAACATAACCATATCACCGGGAGAAACCTTGTTAAACTTGTTAATATATACCGTTCCATCATGTTCACTTTGGGACAATTCTAATTTTTCGCCATTGTTCACATTAAAGGTTAATTTTTGCATAGTGTTACGCCTCCAATAATTTAATATTTTCGTTTGTCAGTTCAATTTCTCTATTCAGGAAATCAATTCTCCAAGTGTCGCAAGTTTTCTTTTCATTCTTAATTTTCTTGATGAATGCTTTCATTTTAGGAATTGCAACCTCTGGATTAATTTTGTTCTCTGAAATGATAGTTGTTAATTCTTCAATATCATTTTTGAAAATATTACAGCCGTATGATACTTGCAGCCTTTCAGCTACTTTTATAGGTTCTGCTATAACATTGCCTGTAAAACTTCCACAACCGTCTCCAATATTTGCAGTGACAGCCATTACATTAGCTATGTACATGCCGTCACATAGTCCATCAATTGAAAATCGTATCATGATTTTTGTTACAATCTCTTTTATATTTTCTGGTACTGCATAACCTTCAAAAGATTTTTCGTATTTATTCATGGTCGTTCCTCCTTAAAATCTAACTAAATAAGTTGTATTGTCTGTTCTAACTTCTTGCCAGCCACAATTTACGGCTTCACATTCAAAAACATTTTCCCAATCGATATAATCCACCAAATCATCTGGTACAGGTGTATCAAAAACTGTAATAAGTCCCATTTCATGGAGTACAAGACCGTTTTTCTCACTATCTGAACAATTCCAACCTTCAGCACCATATTCAACATCAATTATGGAATATTCATCCTCCATAATTTTATTGAAAGTTTCATCTCTATTATCCCCTACTTTAAAAAGGACTTGTAAAACCTCGTTTTCTAACTCTTTTAGTTGCAATTCAGAAACCATGTTGTTGAGCGAAAGAATATTGTCATATTCTCCAATTTCGAAAGGTGCATCATGGTCAAGAATAATAAATTCTTCATTGTTACCCACAATTTCAGATAAAACATTTTTGAGGCTTTCTTCATCCATAGGTAAAGACAACCAGCGTCCATTTTCTCTACCTTCTATATATTTTGCCAAACTAGAAACATAAATTTTTATTTTTAACATGATTGATTTCCTCCTCTAATTAAAATTGAATGTTATGGTCTGCAAAATTTAAAACTCCATTACTAAGGAAATTTTCAAATACTGCAATAGAATCCTGTTCATAGAAACTGATTGACTGCATATAGATAGAATTGATACTTGCAATTACACCTGTGCAGACGTTCATGGAAATGTCGCTATCTCGTGCCATACTGGAAAGTATCTCATTCATTTTTGCGCTATTCATATTTATTCCTTCTCTCTTTTAATAGGTAGTAATTGACTATTATTGACACTAGAAAAGCCACTAGCGGAATACTAATGGCTTCAAACTGTCAACACGCATATTTCCCCAACTTAGTTTCTTGGATACTGTCTTTCCAATTATTCGAGTCTGTTCTAATACTCCAATGCTTGTTGTACCCATTAAAATGTCTCAACAAGTGCAATAAGTTTTTGTCGTTTTCATCCACCCATAAAGAAAAATTAGGATATTTTTTACCTTCTGACTTTTCCAATTCGTAAAAATGTTTTTGAATTTCTTCTCTTAATTCAATAAGTTGTGGCTCATGAGTATAACTTTCCATGAAATTGTATCGTTCTGGTGTGTTATATTTTCCGCTATCGCTGTGTACTCTATAGCCTGATAAATCAGGTAATACAACTATATTTTCAAAAGAGCATTTGCAAATTTTATTTACAAACTTAAGGATATTTTCTTTTGTGTATTCAATACTTCTTGAATATTCGTATTTCAAACGTGACTTATTGCAATCGTCAATTTCTGGATCTTCAGTAATGTAAAAACAACAATCACAATATAAAGAATAGAAACTAACTTCTTTTTTATTTTTCCCGTACACATAACCACAACCAAGCTCAATGTAAATCTTTTTGTTTTCGTTATTTGTGAAAGCTGTTCTAATTCTACAATTCCCCACGTCTGTTGCCTTACTGCTATCGGCTTCCGCCCATCCAGCACCTTCAAAATATAATGTTTTCATGTTAAAACCTCCTTGTATATACCTATAAAAACCGCCTTTTATTTACCATTAAATATTATCACAGTCAATGTGTTCACCATGATATTTTTGATAGGTGCAGGTTATTTTATAGCCGTCTTCACTTGGAAATTTTTCTTTGAATAGCTTGACAGTCTGTTTCATTTCCTTTTCTGTTGTTATACGTCCTTGTTCTGTTGCAAAAAGATAATAACCGTTTTTAGATACGTTAATTCTATAATAATTTTGCATAAATGAAAACCTCCTTGTTAATCTTATTTCATATTTCTTTCAATCTCAAAAGCTGCAATCCTATAAGCTTCAGCCTTCGCATGTGCGACTACGTCTTTGTTCCTGTGTGCTTCCTTCTCATATTCATAAGCTAATTGTCTGAAATATGCAATTGTTTCTGCTTTGGTTCTATAGGTATGTTCCATTGTTAAACCCTCCTATTTTCAAATGTTAATAGTGTTCAATGCTTGCGGACTTGTGACCGCTTGACGTTTGCCAAGTGCATTAAAACGGCTTGTGTTAGCCGTTCCACTCTGCTTTATAAATAACCTTTTAAGCTTTTAGCAATTTCTTTTCTGACTGCTTGAATTTCAATTTCTAATTGCTGTAGTAATTTTATTTTGTCATCACAGGAAACATTATTTTCTTGACATGCCATAACTGTTTGTTGCCAACTATTAAAATTTGAAACTAAACTTTCTTCTTTTTGTAATAATTTAAGTAATGATGTTTTCATATTTTAAACCCTCCTATAATAAATAAAATATTGAATTTAAATAGTCGTATTAACTTCTCCCTTTTCCATCATGTTATAAATATCTCTAATTTCATTTTGCAAAAATCTAATACAATTTTTTAAAGCTTCGTCAAGTTGTTTCTTTGTTACTTTTTGTTTTTCAATATCCATGCTGACAAGCTTGTTATAATCTGTCC
>DAMCXN010000010.1:3394-60695 GCA_032096995.1 Aminipila sp. | reverse complement strand
AACCTGTTTTTTCATAACAAAAATTAAAAGCTTTTTCAACTTCCCAAAGCTTACAAAAATGTTCTTTCTTAGTTGCCACTGTGCTGTTAAATGCTTTTATTTTGTCAATACATTCCATAACATTTGAATAGCTGTAAGTTGCTTTTTCAAATACCATAATTAAAAACCTCCTTGATGTTATGTTATTACATTTCATTTAAAACAATTTTCTTTGCTTTGTTAAACAATTTAACGATTTCTTTCCTCTGTTCTGTTACGTCTCCTTTATCTTTTTTCATTGAAAATCCATCATAATAAGATTCTTTTTCAACGGCTGGACACGAGAAGCATTTAACATGATTGCAATAATTTGCTTCTGTTTGGATTAGTTCATTGACTTTGTTATCTAATTGAGACATGATTTGTGTTGCTAATTCTTCATTGCTTGTAAATATTTCAACTTCAATACACAAATTTTCTTTACTGCATTTTGTTTCTTTGCCTGTTTCTAAATCTATGTCAGGCTTAGCGATAGATATTGTAATCTTCATTAGTGCCATATCCTTTCTATTTATTACTTTATTCCAGCCTAAAATTTGATCGTGTTAAACACAACTTTTAAATTTATAGTCTTGCAAAATCCTAGTAGCAAGCGTATAGTCTGTACTATTAAGTGGAAGTTTTGCAGTGTTCACCTTAAAAGATTTTAAGCTGAGTAAAACAATAATTTGTTGCTGTTATTACTTTATTACAGCTTGCAAGGTTTCTAAGGAAATATTCCTTGCTCCATATTCGTACCGCTGTATTAGCACGCTGTATTTGTTCTCGCTGCCCCTTATGACAGCCTAGGGAGTACGTGATCGACACCAGCCTCTAAGATTGTGACAGCCTTTTTCAGACACAACCCTTTTTATCTGTTTTTACCCTCGACGTAACTTCATTTTTGTTCGCTCCCTGCATTCGTTTTCTTGTCCAGCAGTAGAATGCTAACGCTCATACATACGTTTTCATATTGAAAACTGCATCTTTCAAAAGTCAAATGATAATCATTTTAAAAGTGGTATCATTAATCACTCATTGGGTAAAATTGTTTTATATCGTGTTTACCTCTTCACGTTGATAATATATAAATACCTTCAAATCGATTTCATAACAGTAGAATCTAAACATTTGATTAAATATTACAGTGATCTTTAAAAGAGGATCTAAACCTATAATATTGAGGTATTCATTTTTTTGTTTCTGTTAATGCTATTTTGTTCCAAGTTGTTACAAGTAAAAAAGCCAACTAATGAAAGTTGACTGTTGTTTCTGTTTTGTGTTTTCTAATTTTTTACTAAGCATTGATAAAACGGACAAGTCAACATTCTAAAGTGCTTCACGGTTTTCTATTTTTACAATCCTTGAACAGGATCAACAAGTTAGGAGTTCCACCCTCTTGTATGCCACCGTAACGACATAACCATATATTTTTTGTAGCTACATATCGGTTGTAGCTGTCCTAATGTTAATGGACTTCATATTAAATTGTAGTGTTGCAACCTCCCACCTATTAAAAGTGGGAACGCTCTTTGCTTAATGCCTGTTTATCCTCGCAAAGTCGAGTTTAGATTTCTTCAATAAACGTATTGCAAGTTTTGAATAAAAGGAAACAAATATTTGAAAAATGTTCTTTCGTGTCGTGGTCACTATCTAAACTACTTAGAGAATAAATTACGTCTGCTATAACGACTATATCGTCCGTTGTTATTTCTCCTGTTGTCATGTCAAGCAGTTCAGAGTATTCTTCGTTGTCTGCACGAGTACACCAGTTTTGTTTTATACAAAGACTTCTTAAATCTTCTCTATCTAAAGTTCTTACTTCTTTGTAACCATATTTATTCATATTGTAATCGCTCCTTTATGTATTTGGTCGTTTTCGTTTGCTTTATCTTATATACTTATTATAAACCATTTAGTTTATGTTGTCAATACTTTTATAAACTTTTTTTTAGATATTTTAATCTTTTTAGTTTATATATTGAGCAAATAAAAAACCATCAACTTATATAGTCAATGGTTAGATTTTCGTATTATCTTCAAATTCAAAGTAGGAAACATATTTGCAACCAATTACTTTTCCTATTTCTTCCAATTCTTCAATAGTAAATTTACCTGTTTGATATCTCTTTTGGAATGCTTGAGCGGTTTTATATCCTAAACGCCTTGCAAGTTCTGCACGACTGATATTAATATAGCTACAAGCCATATCTATTTTTTGCTGTATTGTCAATGTCTCACCTTCTTATTATTGGATGGAAATATTATACCAATAGAAAGATAATAAGTCAATTAAACCATTAACTATATGAAGTTATCAAAGTGCAGTATTGCCAATAGATCAAAGAGTTGCTATAATAATATGAATAGGAGAGGACTTATACCAGTTAGTAACTGGACGCCTCTTGGGTTATGCTATGTAATCGAGATAATCTTCTTCAGTGGAAAATAAGATATACTTATTAAACCGCTGTACATAACCCATGTAACCGTTTGGCATTGAATACCCTTTCATGGTTACAACCTCCTATTTAATTATTTAAGATTGAAGCAAGGTTTTAAGTGTGTGGCTTATTGCCTTGCTCTTTTCTTATGTATTTATTATAACATTATAATACACTTATTTCAATACTTTTATACTTAAATAATGTACCAATAAATTAACGGTTATATTGTTTATATTTACTATTACACTTATATGTGTATTTATTGTGGTTATTTGACAACTTATATGCCATATGATAATATATATCCAATAATCAAAATAACCGCTTAGAGGGTGCTTATATGACGTATAACAAGGCTAATATAGATGAACTAATTAAGCTTATTAGAAAGACTATGATTGACAATGATGTAAATAATAATATGCTCGCTACTAATATGGGAAACAGCAAGCAATATATTAGTAACCTCTTGTCAAGTCGGACAGATAATATAAATATAAATTTACTTTGTGATATAGTTACAGCTTGCAATTGTCAATTAATGATTGATATAGTACCAATAGATCGCATTGATACCAATGAGAACATACAAGAACAATAATGAGAACAACTGTTTGCTCATGTGATAAATTATAGAACGTCGGTTTGATAATGTCAATAAGGGAATATAATGGGAATAATGGTAATAGATGGATATAATAGGATGGAATGAAATAGGATATGTATATTAAGTGTATATTATGCATAGGAATATGAGTGGAATATAACTGGAATATATTGGTCATTTAGAATATGAATGGAGCTATTCGGGTGTAGGTTGGATGGAAGTATGGAAGTTAGATAATATTGGTTATTATATGCATGGTAATATTGATTAAGTATAGATAGTGGATGAATATTGATATTATATTTGTATGGTTATTATATGATAGTAATTGTGGATAAGTCTGTGGATAAGTCGGTAAAGTTGTGGATAACTTTAAATGGTTGTGGATAAATTGGAAAATAGTTAGTATTATTGCGGTTATTCTCCACTTGTAGTAATATATTAATATTATTATGAAATAGCTAACCACTTTATGGGTAATACTGGGTAGAATATGGGTGAAAGTCTCCGCTTTTTAGGATATGTGACTGTAGGGATGATAGTAGAACGGATACTAGAATAGATACTAGAACGCATTCTAGTTTTATTATAATATCACGCACAAAAAAACTAAACGAACTAACCCTATAGTTAAGTAGGTTATTAAAATAATTAACCCACTAGGTTAATAGGTTATTGGTATTTTTCTATTTTTATTTCCTCTCTTTACCTCAACTTATTTCACTCTTAATTATTCCCACATTCTACCATATTTTAGTATAATACATATCTATTATACCAATAGTTAGTTGGTCTAAACTATGAAGAAAGCCTTATTTTACAAGGTTTCTGCTGAATTGTGTCCATATGATAGGGGGCATAGTTTACATTTTCTGGTTGCTTCCATTTTAGCAAATAGCCCCTATCTATTCTCCCCACACCTCCCTTCCAATTTTCACTTCCGAAACATTCCATCAAAATATCCTCTCCTCCATCCAATTTCCACCTAAAATATCACAATTTTACTTCGGTGCATCTTTCGGTACAGCTCCCTATTTACCTACATTCCTTCCACTTTACCCTATATTTTCAAATCTTACATTTCCCACCTACCAGTATTCACATTTACCCTATAACAACTCATATAATCAATCACTCTAACCACCCAACAATCCCTAACTTACAACCAATACTCAACTTTATATCCACTAAATATAACTCAACCTAACTCCATTCCTACCCTAATTTACCCTACCTCTCCCAATTCCACCAACAATCAAACAATCCACTAAAATCAAGCATTTCACCCGAATGACATCGAAGTATTCAAATTTAACCATAATTTACTCCATAAACAATCCATAATCATTCATCTTCAACTCCCTTCTACTATCGAATAGTCACCTAATTATCCTATAACTATCGTAATATTTACCATCAGAAATAATCTCACTTTATCTATCTTACCGAAGTTCACTCAAAATTCACTTTACAACTCAAATTCTAATTTCAAACTCCAATTAAAATTCACATAAAAATAACCTTTACAAATTTTACTTAACTAAATCATCATTATATGGCTCTAATTTTAATTTTAGTCTCTACCCTACCAATTTATCGCCAAAGCTAAAACAAACGAAAATAGACCCAAAAACATATCATTTTCTCCAATAAATCACACAAGCAAACAAATAACTACCACTAAATTATCCATTCATATACGAATCACAAAAATAATATAAACTCTAATTAAAAATGTATTGACAGCGAAAACAATGAATGCTATACTCAGCACATGAGTTATAAACTCTAATTTAAAACACACACAAATACATTCAACAAAACATAAAGGAGACTACATATTACATGAGACAAACAAGATATCAAAAACGAGACTTACCTAATACTATTTATCCCAATGATACTGATATTGCCAATTTTGCATCAACACAGACACCTATTGAGATTGCATTACAGATTGACGAAAATGGTATGACTTCATTAAAGAATTTGTATTCATTCTTGGAATTAAACTATAACAATTATGCCAGATGGACTAAAACCAATTTAATTGAAAATCCGTTTGCAACAGAAAACATTGATTACTTTCCCATTATTCTTAATGAAGAATGCGGTGGTCAATCTACAGTAGAATACAAAATTACATCTGAATTCGCAAAGCAGTTATCTATGTTATGCAAGAATAAAAAAGGAAATCAAGCTAGAGAATACTTTATTGCCTGCGAAAATGGATTGAAAGTTACCACAGAAAAATTAAAGAATACGTTTCACCATCAACAATTAGATTTATCACCACTTATCTCCGCTATAACAACAATGAATCATCATTACAGACAGATATTCAATACATGAAATATCAATTAAATCAACAAAGTATTAACCATAACACAAATAAACCAATAAGAAAATATTCCAAATGGAAAAGTAAAACTAATCCAAAACTTAAACTATTAGCAGAATTTCTTGGTTCAAATCAAATGACAGTATTGAGAAATATCTACATGAAACTAGAAGATACATATGACATAGACTTATCAGATTACCAAGAAGATTATTGTTTTACTATGGGAATAGACTCTTGTTCTCAGTTTGATGTAATTGAACACGATAAAGATTTACGAGAAAAGTTTGACATTATACTTACGTCTTTACTGGCAAGATATGAGATAGAAGAAGATTGTAATATTTACACTGATGCCAGAAAAACAATCTTTGATAACTAATAACTATTTACATACAAACTCAAAGGAGAGAAATACATATGACCAATAATACAAATAGTAATACTAAGGTTTCATCTTTTAAAATTTTAAAAATTATTTTCAGTTTGATTTTTAATTTTCTTCACAGTTCTATTTCAAATTTTATTAAGAAGATTTTTCATTGAGCGTAAGCGAAATAGAATGTACTCTCTTATTATGTGAGTACTCTCTTATTTAGGACGTTACAAAAATGGGGGTTAAGCGTACACTATGTTGGGCTATTTTTGGCAATGTAAGTGTACGCTTACCGTACACTATGTGGATAACTTTTTAAGGAGGTGATTATAATTTTTGCAAAAGTACCACGAGAAATAATCTACAACAAAGAGTTAAATAACAAAAGAGTTTTAAGTTTTATATTCCTAGTATTCAGATCGTCACTGGATGATACTATATCATTCAGCTTGGATTCTATTATTAATTGGGCAGGTTTAAAGAAATCTAGGAACAAAGGAAAGTCAAATAACATATTCTACGATTTAATATTGGAATTAAAAAAAGATAATTATATAAACGGATTTGATGAAAAAGATTTTTACGGCAATAATTTAGTAACTGCAAATTTGAATATGGGAAAAGTTTATCCTAGTGGTAACTTTGGAATTGTTTCTGTCAAAGAATATTCTGAAATTAACAATTACAAGTGTAAAAATCCAAGGATAAACACATCAGTTCTGGTACTAGTATTAGCCTACATAAGAGCAAATATTTTAAGACGATATGATAATGAATTAGGATTTAGTAAGAAAGATATTAAAACAAAACCAGAATTTTGTTACAGAATGTTTGTTGATATTGAAAATGATATAGGGATACATAGGAATACCATATCGAAATGTGTAGACATTCTAGTTGAGTTAGATATATTAGTTACGCAGGTAATGCCACGATACCGAGATGAAAATGGAAACTGGCATACGGAAGCTACTCTATTCGCAAGCAAATATAGATACGATAAGTACGAGAGAATTGTTGAAGACTACAACTATGAAGAAGAATTACGATACGGTAAACAATATTTAATGGACAAAAAATATGTAAGTAAAAAATTCTATCAAGATACAGAAATCGTTAATTAACAATATAAAACAATCAAAGGAGAATATTAACAATGAAAGAAATAAAAACATTAACATCAGAAAACGATAAATATAAAATTCCAAGTCGTAGCGAGTTTCACCGTTACTATTGTGGATTAATTACAGAATTAGATTTTTGTACGGAAGTCCCTAGTTCGCATATGGTAGATAAAATAGCAAACGCTATTGAATGGTCTAAAGGACATACTAAAAACTCATTTGTATTACATAGTAAAAATGATAGATAAATTTTTAAAGGAGAAAATGAAAGAAAAATGATTCTATTTTTGATTTTATTGTTCAGGTGATGAATTAGTCGCCTAATACTATATCGTTGAAAATAGACTCACATAATGCACATTTTCTCTAGTGGAATAGGTAAGATAAATTGTAGGCACGACATTATATTAAAAATGAAAATATGAAATGTGGATTTTAACATATAACAAATGGAGGAATTAAATGGACAACATAAGTACAGATGTTAATTTAAACTACTCTAAGTATGGCGATGGCAGAGCAATTATTGAAATTTTGAATATTGGATTTGAACCATTACTTACACATAAAGAGTACAAATTATACAAAGAAATTGGAAAGCTAAAATACAAATTGTATGGACTTGAAAAAATAATTCAATTTATAAATGGTAAACTATTATATTTAGAAGACGATGATTGCTACTATTTATGGCTTACAGGACATTTAGAAGAAACTCAATATTTAATTGATTTCTACAAAGAAAAAATGAAATATAAAGACCAGTTATTTCGCAAAATGCTCTGTGATAATACTAGCATAAAAAGAAAAATAATTGATGATAGAAAATTTAAGAACGAAGATCAATTTAGAAATATTGCAATCTTTGAAAGTGATTTAACAAGGTGTTTTGGGCTTTCTGACATGGAACATAGTGACGATATTATAAGCGTTGTCACCTATTACACAGAAATATTTAATAGTATCATGCACAATGGATTTGATTATAAAGACAGACATTTTATATTTTTTACCGCTGGTGCAGGACAGACACGGTGCAAAAAAAGTACATTTGTTTCACAAGATAAATTAGAAGAAACTTTTAATAGGTTATCTTGTGGACTTACCAGAGAAGAAATAAATAAACAAGGTGGTATGAATACTAATAAATATCTTGCTTACACTAGTTTATGCCAAACAAATAGTGAAATATGGAGAGGTTTCAATATAGATAAAGCAATCGTGGTGGATGATATTGAGTACAACATATTAAATCAAAAGGTTAGATATATTTACACAGAGACACCAGAAGATAAACAAAAGATTGAATATTTACAAGATAGAATTAGTGTATTAACGGAAGATTTAAGACTGATTAAAGAACGAAAACAATCAAATCCAGTAGGGTATAGGAGGACAAAAAATGAAATTGTGATAGAGAAAGCAAAACAAAAAGAAAAAAAAGAATTGATAAATGAAATAGCAATAATAAAGAGTAAATTTCACAAATCAAATATTGAAAATAAAGATGTTATTATACCATTTACAGACGGCTTTGGAATTTCTTTAAAGAAAATGCAATCTTCAATGATTAGATTGCCTTTTATCAAAGGTTTAATTGCATATGTACCACGTAGAGCGTTTATTGATATTTGTTCTGAAAATAAAATTTCAATACATAAAGTAATTGATATATATGGGAAACCACATAGTATAAACGACATTGACTACGTATTTACGAAATCTCAATTTAAAATGTATAAGTATTTTAACAATATTCTGGACGAAGATGAAAACGTAATTAAAACTGGGTGGGAAGTTTACAAAGAAAATTTTAAAAAATATAATTGTGACGCTTGCAGATGCAACGTAGAGAGAAATGTAAAATTAAATTCTAAAACAAACTATCAAATCTTGCAAACATTAACCACTGAAATGAAAAGTAAAGAAATTTATAAATTGGCTAAATACGATATTGACAACTTAAATGGAATTGGGAGTAATATCCAATGTATGCTTAATGTTTTAGGGGCGAATCCAGACAAGAATGAAAAGTTATCCTATTTACAAAAGTCATTATTATTATATCCAGAAATGTTTAAAGATTATTATGTAAAAAGCTTATTAAAAAGTACAAAGAATAGCATGATTAACAAATTTAGAAGTGGTAAATTCAGCATAAATGGAGCATATACATTTGCTATACCAGACCCGTTAGCTTGTCTTCAGTGGTGGTTTACTGGGGAAAGAGATTTAGACAAGCTAGGGTTTATTAAGGAGAATGAAGTCTGTTGTGATCTATTTAAAGACGGAGAAGAAGTTGATTGTTTAAGATCGCCACATTTAGACCATGCACATTGCATAAGAAAGAATATTAAGAACGATGATACAAAAAAATGGGTAAAATCAAAAGGGGTTTATATTGGTGTAAAAGATATTATGAGCAAACTTTTGATGTATGACAACGACGGAGATAAGCTATTGGTGCACAATAATAAAATTATAATTGATTGTGCAAAAAGATTTCAAAAAAAATATCACATGATACCAAACTATTATGAAATGCCAAAAGCTAATCCAGAATTATTGTCTAATTCTTCTCTTTTTGAAGGAATCGTATTAGCTTACCATCATGGGAATATTGGAACGCCAAGCAATGAAATAACAAAAATATTTATGACTTTGGATACGAATAGTCCAAAAGAAGAAGTTGAAGAAGCGATGGAGATTGTAGCTTTGCGCTGTGTTGATGTTAATTTTACTATTGATTTTGCAAAAACATTATATAAGCCAACTATTCCAAAACATGTTCTTCAAAGATATAAGAAATACAGTGGTAAAAAAGTACCCCATTTCTTTATTTACGCAAAAGGAAAAAATGATATGCAGGTAGAGCCACTAGGTACTTGCAACATTGATAAAATTTATAGTGTGGTTAAAAGTAATCGTATTGTTTTTAAAGATTTATTAGGCAAGTATTCATACAAAATGATGATGTCAAATCCAGATGTTGATAAAAATACGGATAAAGCAAAGGAAATTTTAGAGTTATACAATGCAATACATACCGCTAATATTAGACGACTTTCATATGTGGATTTAGATAGTATTGAGATTGACGAAAAGAAAAAAGTGCAGCTTCAGATTGAATATGATATCAATAAGCAAAGAAGTATGTTTATAGAAATTATTGGGGAAACAGCAGAATATATTACAGATGTGTTAGTTAAATCATTGCAAGGAAATATTAACAAAGATACACTATGGAAATTATTTGGAGATGTAATTTATAGTAATCTTGAAAGAAATTTACAAGGAACAAAGATATGTAAAGTATGCGGAGAGAGATTTAAGAGTAACAAATATAATTCAATGAAGGTTCTGTGTGATGGATGTTATCAGAAAAAACGAAAGGAAGATATTAGAATAAACGTGAATAATGTAAGAAAAAAAAGGGTCTGATTACATTTGTTTTAAGATTTTTCTATCAAACGCCCTATTTACAAGGCTTTCAGCCACTTTTTAAAATCTTTAAAAAACAGAGATAATGACAATAAGGGAAGGAGCAAAAAGTGTAATAAAAGATGTGAGAATGCGATTTGTGACTTCCCTATCCGTCTAATAAAATGGGAATTTTAATAGTTGGTTTGCAAGAGCCAATTAAAAATTGATTCGCTACTAATCAATAGCGGATTTGGAAAATTTATAACAAGTCCTTAAATGGATAAATATTGATTATATCTTAGAGGTCGGAAATGGTTCCCGACACACTCTTTATGTTTAAAGAGTACCTGAGATGATGGATACACCGCCCATCCTAAGATATAAAACACAGCTCCTTTTGCGAGCAATATACAAATCATAACTCCATAGCGAGTATTTATTTGAACGTACCTTGATGACCTATGTGGCTCAAGGGCAACCTTTAAAGAGGTCGGAGAAATCTGGCTTCTTTTTATTTTGGACAATTAGCTCAGTAGGTAGAGTGTCTGGCTGTTAACTAGAATGTCATAGGTTCGATTCCTATATTGTCCGTTACTCCCCTATTTCGGGAGAATTAATTTAAGAAAGAAGTGTATAGTTATAAAACCAATCACACAGAAAGAAGCAATGTATTTAAGAGAAAATGGATATGAAGAATATGTCCAAAAGGCTGTTTGCTGCAAAAGTTATTTTGTAGTGGAAGAAAATAAAGCTTTAATTACACTGAAAAAGTACAGAGAATCGGTCACAGTTTATAGTTATTTTAAATCCAAATAAGAGGAGAATTTTTGCGTATGATGAAATTTTATGACACAAACGCATTGCTCTTTTTATTAGACGATGCATTTAATGAAAAATTTGTTATATCATCAAAAACACTAGAAGAAATTGAACACATTAAAACATCTGGCAATAAGGATGATGAAGTAAAATTCAAAGCAAGAAGAGTAGCAAGATTATTGGATGAATTTCAAGATAATATTTTAGTATTACATCATAACAAAGATATATATGATACATTGGATAATTTAGGATTAGAGCATTCTCCAGATAATATTATTATGGCAACTGCTTTAGTTCAAAACAAAACAGAACCAATTACATTTGTTTCAGATGACATTAATTGCAAAATTTTAGCTAAGAATATTTTTAAATTAAATGTTGAATCGGCTAAAAAAGAAGAAAAAATAACTTATAAAGGGTTTAAGTCGGTTAATTTAACTGATAGAGAATTGGCAAAATTCTATGAAAATTTAAGAACGAATATTTATGAATGCTTAGTCAATGAATATTTAATCATAAAAAACGAATTAGACGAAACGCAAGATGTGCGACGTTGGACAGGAGAAATTTACGAGACAGTTTTCAATAAAACAGTACCATCTAATACGTTGGATATTAAATTAAAACCAAAAGATGAATTTCAAAAAATGGCAATAGATAGCATGTATAATAACATGGTTACTTTTATTTCTGGTAAAGCTGGAAGTGGCAAAAGCTTATTAGCTTTGACAACTGCTTTAAATCTGATTGAGAGCAAGAGATATAGAAGACTTGTAATTATGTTTAATCCTACTGCAAGCAGAGGAAGTCAAGCATTAGGGTTTTATAAGGGAGATTTGATTGATAAGGCGAAACAAAGCAATATTGGTCAAATTCTTAGCAGTAAGTTTGGGAATACGGGTATTATTGATTCTTTAATTCTTCAAGATAAATTAAAGTTGTTGCCAATGTCTGATGCTCGAGGCGTTGAGATCAGAGACGATGAGCTTTTGTGGATATCTGAGGCTCAAAATACCACCATTGATATCATGAAGTTATGTTTGCAACGAGTTAGCAAAAGTGCAAAAGTGTTTATTGAAGGTGATTTTAATGCTCAGGTGGATTCTTACTTGTACGAGGATAAGAATAATGGCATGAAACGTGCCATAGAAGTTTTACAAGGCGATTCCATTTTTGGTTATGTTGAGATGCAGAACACTCATAGAAGTAAATTAGCCGAATTGGCTGATAGGATGTAGTTTCTGTCAAAAGTAGTACAAAAATTTCAATTTAGGTGGTGTTTGTATTAAAAGAAATTATTTACTAACAGGTTTATTATTTGGTTTAGCGTTGCCGTTATTTGAAGGTTTGGTAGATTTAGGACTAAACTGGATTGAAGTAGCAAAAGTTAAACCATTAAAGAAAATTACAGTTGGAAACATGGAAATTGCGGATTTACAAGAAGAAAATACATACCAAGAGAAACAACCTCTTATTGGATTCCATTATGAACCAGAGGAAGAATATTATGAAGATGAAGATTAATTTTTATATATTTTTTATTTTATAAATTTTGCACAAACTTTCTCATTTAACATTATAACACAGTAAAAGTAAATAACAATGTAATAAATAACTAAAAATTAAACCTATTTGGAGGAAATTTATATATGGCAGCAAAAACTGATAATACAAAACAGGAAATTTATAATTTTGTAGGTGCAACAGTAGAAGAAATTGACGGAAGACTGTGTTTAACACACGAAAGTTACAGTGAACCGTGCGACATTTTAAAAATGTTTGAGAACTATAAAGGCAGTTTGATTGATATGAAACTTGGTGGAGTCACTCCCCTGTCTGGTTCTATGTTTGATTGCCTTCCAGACAAAGAATAATTTTGAGAGGAATGTTGATGTATTTTAGATTTAGCTAAAAAAGATAACGAAAATGAACGTCAATATTTATGGCGCATTGGTGGATATATAAAATCTGGACAATTAAAAAATTGGAAAGAGATTACACCAATATTGAATGAGCAGCTTAGATCAGACGAATCAGAATATCGAGAAGAAAGTGCATACCGCAAGCCCTATCAGAGTGCTGATGCGTATTATGAAGATGTTTTTTCTAAAATGATTGACGATCAATATTTTAAAGAGTTGCAAATTCAGAAACGAGAACTTGAAAAAGAGAGAGTAAAACTCCAAACAGAAAAGCTTGAATATAATCGTTGGATACGAGAGGACGCAAGAGATGATTTGTTTGAAGAAAAAGTTATAGAATCTATCAAACTATACTCTCCTGTTTCTAAGCCACCAAAAGATATTCCTATTATTCACTCTAAAAGAGCGGGTTTATTAAATATAGCTGACTGCCATTTTGGGAAAGAGTATACCATTTATGGTTTGTTTAATGAAGTTATAAATCAATACAGTCCTGAAATTTTTTATTCAAGAATGGAACAACTATATAATGAAACTCTTGAAATTGTTGAAAAAGAAAATTTAAACGTATTACATATATTTAATCTTGGTGATAGTGTAGATGGTTTCATTAGACATTCTCAGTTATGGAGTCTAAGATGGGGAGTTATTGATAGTGCTACAATCTTTGGCAATTATATGGGTGATTGGCTTAAAAAGTTATCTCATGCTGTAAATGTAATATATCATCAAACGGACGGCAATCACGATGAATTAAGGCTATTAGATGGTAAAAAAGGTCAGCATTTATGTGATAGTGCGGGTAAAATTGTTAAAAATTCAATTGTTTTGAAGAACGAAAATAATCCTAATTTTAAATATGTTGAAAACAAAACAGGGTTAATATTTGAAAATATTCTTGGGTATAACATTATGGGTATTCATGGTGAAGTGAAAAATCTAGCACAGGCAATTAAAGACTATTCAGATATTTATGATGTTAAGATTTCTTATTTAATTGCAGGACATAAGCATCATAGTGAATTTGTTAATTGCGGTGTTAGAAAAGGTTGTGTAGGGGTTGGGTCTATTGTAGGTAGCGATGACTTTTCTATGACAATAAGGAAAAGTGCTGATGCAACTGCCTCTTTCTTAATTTTTGAAGAAGGAAAAGGTAAAACAGACGAGCATACTTTTATTCTAAACTAAATTATAACATAGCAGTTACCAGAAATGGAATTGACTATTTCAAGAGTAGGATAATCCCCCTACTCTTTTTGTATTAAAAAATAAAATCAAAATTAAAGGAGAAATAAAAATATGAACAAATCTGATTTAGTAGCAGCAGTTAGTGAGAAGGCTGAATTGACGAAAAAAGACACAGAAAAATTTTTGAAAGCTTTTGAAGATGTAGTGACAGAAACATTAGCTAGTGGCGATAAAATTCAAATGGTTGGTTTTATTACGTTTGATGTGGTAGAAAGAGCAGAGCGTATGGGTAGAAACCCTCAGTCTAGTCAACCAATGTTGATTAAAGCATCTAAAGCTCCAAGATTTAAAGCAGGAAAATCCTTGAAAGATGCAGTCAAAGGAGTGTAATACTTTGAGTAAATATAAAAACATGGAAATTAAAGATATTTATTCTGAGGATTGTTTGTTTTACGAGCTATTAGAAAAAGCAGAAGCCTTAGATGAATTTGAACGTTTATTGATTTTTGGAAAGTCACAATTAGTAGAATTTATTATTAGAAGTTTTATTACAAATGAAGTTTATTCTTTTGGATCAATAAATTTTCAAGATGTTGATAGTGATTATCAAGGAGAATACGTAATTTCAATTTGTGGGGACAAAACAATATGGTGTGAACCAGCTATGAGAAATGACAATACTTTTATATATAATTCTGACTATGGCGATATAGCTTATGTTTATCAAGAAGATGTAAGGCAAAAAATTATTGATAGATTGTTAAATGATAAAGCAAATGTAGTCCTGTTTGGTTTTGATGATGAAGAGTTTGAAACAGAATATTTTGACGATAATGTTGATGATAATTCTCATGGATTTACTATTTCTAGTTACAGCGAAGATGGTTGCTATAGTTCTTATTATTTCTATGCAACAGATAAAGATATCGTTCAGGAAGAATTAGCAAAATTAAAAAGACGTTTATAATCAAATATCAGTTTTATTTGGAGGGTCAGAAATGGCTCTCCTATTTTATTTAAAAATAATAAGGAGTGACAAATCGTGGCGAGAAAACCTAAAGTTGCAGATTTAAGCGATAATTTCGACGACTCCCACGAGTATTCTTGTTTACGTTGTGGAAAGAGTTGGGAGAACCCCGTAGGAAATTTTTATAAATCTCAATGGTCTGAATCTTTTAAAAAAAATAGTGGATATGTTCATTTGTGCAAAAGTTGTGTTCAAGAACTATTTTCTTATTACGAGAAAAAATATGATACTAAAACTGCTTGTATTTTCTTATGTTACAAGTTAGATATCCCATACTATTATTCTTTATTCGATAGCATTACAAAAGCAAATAACAATTTTAGTATTGGTTTATATTGTAGACAATTGAACAATAGACAATATCAATATCAAGATTTTTCTCAATCTATTTTAAGTGGAGAAATTGGTAAAAGTGAAACAGAGTTTGAAAAAGAAAAGGAAATAAAATGGAGTAAACAGGATATCACAAATAGAGATTATGCAATTGAAGTTATTGGATATGACCCATTTGAAGATTATCCAGAAGAAAACAGAAGATTTTTATTTAATCAGTTAGCCCCATATCTTGAGGACGAAGATGTAATTGATGATGCATACAAATTATCACAAATATTACAGATTGTAAACAATAATAAACAAATTTGGATTTGTGATAAACGTATTTCGACATTAGACCCAGTTAAAGACTCCAACGATATCAAAATTCTTAATGCAATAAAAAAAGACTTAGTTTCGAGTAATGATAAAATTGCAAAAGAAAATGAAATTTCTGTAAAAAATAGATCTAACAAAGACATCGGAAAAGCAACGTTAACATACTTAATGAGGGACTTAAGAGACAAAGACTTTGAAAAGGCTGAAGCTGATTATTACGACCAGTTAAGAGGACAAGGAACTCTGTGGGCAATTGAAATGTCTCATAAGTCATTAATACAGAATGGCATGTTTGATGAGAATGATAAAAAAGAAGTTTATGAAACACAGCTTAGTCTTATTAATAATTTATATAAAGAAATTGATGAGAAGAAAGAGAAAATTCGTCTACTGCTACTAGAAATTGATGAATTAAAACGTGGTGTTAGTGATGAAGAGTAAAAATCGGAAACTAATGTCAGAAAGAAAAAAAAGAATTTGTGAATTAGATGCAGAAAGCATAGCATTTTATAGAAGGAATCCATGTATTGCTTCAGAAGATTTATTAGGAATAAGGCTAATTGACAGTCAAAAATATATTCTACAAGAAAGCTGGAACAAACCTCATGTTCTTTGGTGTTGTAGTCGTAACTTTGGCAAATCATTTTTAGGTGCGGTATTCATGATATTGAAGGCTATATTATATGAAAATCAAGCTATCTATATTGTGTCATCTGTTGGCGACCAGAGCAAGGAAACTTTTACGAAAATAGAAGAAATAGCTCTTAGAATAGGTAAAACAGCGGCTTCTATTGAGTCTCTTGAAGATATAGTTGAAAAAGAAACTGTAAAATCGCCAGCTAATAAGACTGGATTCCAACATAATCCATCTGGTTTTCATGTTAGTTTTTATAATGGCAGTGAGATATTTACATTAAATGGAAATCCAGATAATAACCGTTCCCGTAGAGCTACTTTAGTTTTTTTTGACGAGGCGGCGTTTAGTAGTGATGAATTGATAGCGGTTTGTGAGGCTTTTGCAACTCAAAATACAGAATTCAAAACTTCTACAGATGATTCATTTAATCCAGAAACTCAAAAACGAAAATGTCCTACTCAATTGGTATACGCCTCTTCTCAGGACGATATGAGTAAAATGTTTTATAAACATTATAAAAATTTTGCTAAAAAAATGTTTGCTGGTGATAGAGATTATTTCGTTGCAGATATGATTTGCGATACAGCTATTACTACATTTATGATGGGGCAACCATACCCTCCCCTACTAACCCAAGATAAAGTAGATGCTGCTATGAAAGCTAATCGTGAGAAAGCAAGCCGTGAGTATTATAATATGCCCACTCGTGATGGTGGTGTAAACCAAATTGTAAAATGGGGTACGATTAGAAGAAATGAATGCTTTTATTTACCTCAATTATCATATAAACCAAACACTAATATATGTCTTGCGTTAGACCCCGCTAGAACTTTAGATAATTCTATTCTTGGAGCAATGAATATTATTAATCACCCTGACTTTGGCTATATAGGTGAAATTGTAAATTGTATCAACCTTTTTGATAAGGCTAGTAAAAAAGGATACAAACTTGATTCAAATAGACAGTTGAAAGAAATCAGAAAGTATTTAACATTATATAACGGACAATATAATGATTATCAAAATATTGATTCTTTATTAATCGACCAAGGTGCAGGTGGTGGTGGTGTCTCTACATATGCAGATGGGCTTTTGAATGATTGGGTCGATGATAATGGTCGTTCCCACAGAGGTTTAATAGATGCATCTCATGAAATTTATGTAGGATATAAAAATTTGTATCCTAATGCGATTGATAAATTAAAATTAATTAGTCCTAGAAAATATAGAACTCAAATGGTAGATGAGTTTATTGAACTTATGGATTTAGGAGTAATTAAATTCCCATATGAATTCAAGCAAGAATTTATTAGTATGGCAAAAACATATGAAAATACAAATGAAGAAATAGTAGAATCGTATCAATTATCAGATAAAGAAATAGAAACTTTGATGAATTTAGATTTAATGAAAACAGAAACATCTTGTATTTATAAATATGAGAACGCTGAAAAAACATCAAAAACTTACGCTCTAGCAAAAGATAAAGAAAAAACTATGCACGATGATCGTTTTTATGTACTAATTATGTTGGCTCATAGATTATATGAATTGAGACGAGGACAAGTTATTTCAACAACACCTGAACCCACTGATTATTCATCAGTTCCAATAATGGCAAGTGCAATAAGTTTTGATTAGAAAGGACGGTGAAAAATGTCAGAACAAGATACTAACTTTGAAGTAAGTATAATTTCAGAAACAACTAATGATAGTATTGTTATTACATCTGTAGATGATTTATCAAATAAATGGTTGTCAGCAGCAATTAATACTTATGATTCTAGTAATCAAAAATATTCAGCATATCTTAAAGACGGAATATCACCGTCCGATAAAATCACACCAGAATATTTAGATGAATTATCAGAAAATGCACAAAATGATTTGCGCAAAATTCAAACTATTAATTCTATTATTAGAAAACAAATTAATAAAAATGATATTGTTGGTAAAACAGTAGAGTCGATTGAAACTAATATTAATACAGAAGTCAAGCTTGTGTATGATGTAGACGTAAAAGGTAAGATAAATAAATTATCTGACGTAAAATCGTTTATAGACGTATTTAACGAAAGCGTAAAACTTAAAACTTTTGTAAGAAATGCAATTACAACACCTTATTGTGAGGGTACATATATATCATATTTGAGACATAAAGGAAATGGAAATTATATAATTGATTATTATCCTATTGGAGTATGCGAAGTTTCAGATTACGACATCAATGGAGATCCAGTTATATTATTTAATGTGCAAGAATTAAGAAGTAGATTACAAAAAACATATAAAAGAAATAAAAAAAATAAACCTTTGTTCTTTGACAAAATGGAAGATGAGGTAAAATCAAACTACCCGCAAGAAGTATATGATGCTTTTATTGCAAAAGAGCAATATGCAAAATTAGATATTAGATATACTGGGGTAATTCGTATAGGTAATTTAAATAGAAAATATGGCTTATCCCCTATTTTTAGAGCGTTAGATTCTTTATCTATGCTTGAGACTTTTGACAACTCGGATAGAGTAAATAGTAAAGCTAAGGCAAAGAAAATTATTCATCAGAAATTAAGAAAAGAAGTTTTAGGTACAGATTTAAATAAAAAAGGGTTTGATGAAATGGCTTACGCCCATAATAACTTTATGTCAGCGTGGAAACAACCCACCGTAGTTGTAACTACTCCTGCTACTGTAGAAAGTATTTCTTATATAGAGCCAAAAATTGAACTAACTGATACGAATACTGTAAATAATTATAGATCTAGAGTTTTATCAACTTTGGGAATTTCATTTTTAATGGACTCTAGTTCACAATCAGTATCCACAGCATCCATTTCGGTCACTCAGCTTATGAGGACAATAAACAAGATATCTGAACAATTAGAAGATATATTAAGAAAATGGTATAAGCAAGTTTTAATTGATAACAACTTAGATATTGAATACTGTCCGATAGTCAAAGTAATAGATTCTGAACAATTAGAGTTTGAATTGAAGAAAGATTTGGCAGAGTTATTATTCTGTAAATTCAATACTTCGTACGAAACAGCTTTTGAGATTTTAGGACTATCCGTCAAAGATGAAAAACAAAAACGTATAAAAGAAAATGATGAAAAGCTTCATGAAACATTCTTTGCTAGAGAAACTGCATATACAAGTTCAGGTATTGGAGACAATACTGGTACTAATATTAGTGGAAGACCTAAAAATGAATCTAAAGATGCAAACAAAGACAAACAGACTTATGACGAAACAAGGCGGGATACTTTATGAAAGATTTGATAATTAAATGTCCTTATTGTGGAAATGAAATAATTATTAACCAAGAATATCTAAAAAATGTTTCAAGTGAGTGCGAAGTTTCGGACAAAGAATTAGAAAGCATTGGGCTATATCTTGGAGTTGTAGGGAAAGGTGGTGATGAATCGGTTGGATAATCTTATATTTTATAGTTCAAAAGTATTTTTGAGTGAAGATCAAAATAACCCAGATTCGTACATAGCAAAATTTATTATTTGTGATTTTTCTAGGAATGGAAATGGGGTAGCTTTAAATAGAGATACTGCTGAAACTTGGATTCAAACATTAAAAAACAAACCTCTTGTTGGTAAAATTACAATGAGGTATGACGGAACTTATGATTTTACTGGGCACAATGTCAAAGTAATAAAAAAAATAGATAAAAACGGAAAAGAGTATCAAGAGGCAGAGTTTAACACTGAAGCTTTTGGTACTTTTTTTGATGTTGGGATTGAAATCATTAATGAAACAGAATACATAGTAGCTTCATGTGAAATATGGAAAAGATTTACCAAAGCTTGTGAAATCATTGTTAATAGAATACAAACAGGAACATTAAATACCAGTTGGGAAATATCTACAACGGATGCTAGCCAAGGAATAGTAGATGGTTTGATGACTAAAATCATTAACACTGGTAGATTTATAGGTCACTGTCTTTTAGGAAAAAATGTTACACCAGCTTATCAATCAAGTGGATTAGTTGAAATAGCATCCACTTCTTATGATATTGAATTTAGCGAAGCACTTTCAGATGATTTGATTGCAAATGATTTAAACAAAGAAAATGAAGAAGGAGGTACACAAGAAATAATGGGAAAAAATAAAACTGAAATTTCAGAAGAAATTAAAAACGAAGAAGAAAAAACACCAGAAGTTGCCCAATTAACAGAATATGATTTAAGAAAAAAACTTAGAGAAGCTTGTAGAAGTAAATTAAATGATTGGTGTTATATTTCTTTTCATTTTCCAAACGAAAAAGAGATTTGGGTGGAAAAGGATAGCCGTGAGAGTGAATTAGATTACGTAAAATTTACTTATACTGTTGAAAATGATGAGGTTTCAATTTCCGAGCCAGAAGACGTAAAACTCACAGTTAGCGTCGCAGAAATTAACGTTAAAATGTCGGAATTGGAAACAGAAATTTCAACAAAAGATGATGCTCTTGTAAAAGCTAGTGGAGAAATTACGAGTTTAAAAACAGAAGTAAGCAATTTACAAGTATATAAAGAAAAATTCGAGGTTGCTGAACAAGAAAAATTACAAGCAGAACAGGAAGAAAAAAAAGAAGCTCTTATCGCTTCAATTACAAAATCTAAATTAATTACAAAAGAAGAGATTGAATCTTCATCTGAGTTAAAAGCTTTTGTTGACTCTTTTGATGAAAAATCTTTAAAAGCCATTGTAGCTGAAAGGTTTATGGCAACTTTGGATTCTGAAAATAAAGAAGAAAAAATTGAAACCGCAACTAGCAATATGGCAACAGCTTCAACTAATTTGAACAACGTTGAAGATGAAATCGATACTAAATCTATTATGAGAAGCTATTTAGGAGGTAAATAATAATGTTAAGAGAAGTACAGACGAACGCACAAAAAACAACTGATGCAATGTATAAAGCAGACGTAGCTATGGTAACTGGTATGGCTGTTGTGAAAAACCGTGTTGATATGACAGCGGATATTCCAGATGCAGCAACAACAGAAGGTTTTTATTTTGTAACAAAAGAAAGAATTCCAACTGGAATTAATTGCACTCGTGGCGATATGTCCGATTATGATACCAATTTTACAGACATTGCACAAAATGAGTTTGTTAAATTAATCATTCCTGAAGTGGGAGAAAAATATGGAACAGACCAGTTTGTAGCTACTGGATTGGCTAAAGGCGATGCGTTAATGATTACAGATGGTAAATTTGTAAAAGCTACAGCGTCTACAGTTCCTTCAAAATTAATTTACGGTGGAGTATTTAATGATGCAGGGCACTCTTTAGCACTTGTTGAAATCACTGACAAAGCAGTAACTAATGCTTAATTAATAAACCAAATTAGGAGGTAAATAATAATGTTGAGAACTGAAATTGCAGAATTAATGAATAAAGATAATATTATGTATGAAATCGCTCAAAAAACCGAGTATGGTTTAAATTTGAGTGCGGAAGAAAAAGAAATTTCTCAGATTTGTGATGCATGGGCAAAAGAAATCGGTGAAAGAGGCGTTGATAACGACCATGAAATCGCAGCTTACATTAAGAGAACTGTAATTGATGAAGTATATAACGCACCAGATGAATTGTTAGACCAGTTGTTTGATAGAGGTTCTATTGGTGAATTTGACGATGTTGAATTTGAAAAAGAAGCAAAGAACACAATGGTTGCATACGAAGCAGCTAAGGGCGGTAACGTTGATAAAAGCTGGATTGATTTTTCTGCATTAACAACCACATGGAAAAATAGACAGGTTGAAACAGATTTGTCTTATGTTGATTTGAGAAAGAATGGGTTTAAGTCTATTGCAAGATTAACTACATTTGGCAAAGAAGCTTTGCAGAACGCTTTATTTTACGATGTGTTTAGTGCTGTAGACGCTGCTATTACTGGTGGTGAGCAAAAGATTGACGTAACTGGTTCTGCGCCAACACAGACTGCTATGGATGCTTTGGCTTTGTATTTGGGAGAAAGAGATACTAATTCTGTAGCTGTTTGTTTGAGTAAGTATGCACAGCAGATTGGAAGAATGGACGGTTATCATCAGTATATGTCCGATTCTATGAAAGAAGATTTTAACAGATATGGACTTGTTAAACTTTTTGATGGTTTAAGAATTGCTAGCATTTCTTCTGCAAGAAAACAAGGCAATGGTGATTTGTTAATCCCCGACAAAAAGATCTTCGGTATCGCTGGTAAAATTGGTACGCTCGACATGAAGGGTGATTTGCACGTATACGAAACAATGGATAATAACAAGGAAGCTATCAATATTAAAATTGCTGACTTTACATATGGATATGCAATTACAAAGATTGAAAATGCGGCTAAAATCGTATTCTCTGCATAAGAAATAAAAATTATTTGGGTAGTCGAGAATATTTTTCTTTGCTACCCATTTATTACAGAAAGGTTGAATTATTGAATGGCAATAAATGAAAATAAATTAATTAATGTTTTAAACTATAACGACAACGTAGTAGTCATTAAGACACATAAAGCAGAATACCTTTGCCCGTCACAAGAAAACGGACAACCATCTATAACACCATTAACATTTGCTGAAGTCGAATCGTTGAATAGTAATTCTAATGCTTTTAAAATTGGGACATTAAGATTCCCAGAAGATATTCAAGAAAATGTTTATAACGAAATTAGAATTTCTGATTGGAAAGATATTTTGACAAATGAGACTATTGAAGATATTATCTTACACCCGTCACTAGAGGGATTAACAAAATTAATTTCCATTAAGAGTGTTGCGTTATTTGAAAGAGTAAGAGGTATATTCTTCTCGTTGAAAAATACTAATCAATACGACATTTCTACTAGAGTTGAAAAGATTATTAATGCACGTTATAAGGAATTAAACAATAGACAAATTAAAACAAATATTATTTTAACAACAAAAGATACGAATGCTCAAATTCCAAACGATGAAGTTAATGCTTTAAAAGAGCAGAATGAAATGATGAAAACACAGTTGGAATCTATGCAAAAAATGATGGAGCAAATGATGGCAATGCAGTCTAATCAACTTAAAGAAAGTGCAGAAAATACAAAAGATGATAACGATGAAAAACCATTAGAAACAGAAAAGAAAAAAGCTGGAAGACCATCTACTAAAAAATAAAGAAAGGTTAGGTGAGAAAGTATGACCAGCTATGAATTGTTATACCAGTCTTTCTTTAACCTTATAGAAAAAGATGAAAAATATTTTAATTACAATAATGTGTCAGTAGAAGATGCTTTGTTAATCGCAAAAAGTAGAGCAAAAAATTATTTGCTTGAATCTGTAAGTAAATTAAAATTAAAGTGCTCACTTGATATAGATATCCAATTTAATGATGACTTAGAATCTTTAACAGTTGATTTAACTCAAGTTGAAGTAGATTTAATTGCTTCTTTGATGTATGAACGCTATTTATTTAGGGATACAGCATTACTTAAAACTATGGTAAATGCTTTGACATCTTCTGATATTAAAATTTTGTATGCTCCTGCAAACGAAAGAAAAACATTCATGGATATGTATAAATCTATTAAAGACGATAATGAAGTATATATGGATGACTATAATGGGAGAGATAGGAATACTGGTAGTCGTAAACTGATTGATTATAATAGTTTTGAAGTATAGGTGGTGATTTTATGATTGATATAAGTTACTATCAAAAAATTCAAAATTGTTATGGTGTTTTAGATGTTAGAGATGCACAAAAGTATTCAATTAAGATGGATTTGAATAGGGATTTTTCAAAAACATTAGATTGCTATAATGTTATGGTAAATGGAAAATCACAGGATTTGATTATTTTAAAAACAACGAGTCTTACGATAAAAAAAATAAAATCACGACCAAATGAAACTTTTAATTTAGGCGACATTGTTAAATGGCAAGATGCTTTTTGGCTTGTAACTGATATTGACAACAATAATGATATTGTAACATATGGAAAAATTACTCAATGCAACTATCTTTTAAAATGGCAAAACTCACAGGGAGATATTATCGAGAGATATATTATTTCATCTAATGCATCCACCTATAATAATGGTGAATCAGAAAATAAAACATTAACACTTGGAACTGACCAATTAATGTTACTAATCCCTTATGATGAAGAGACTATCAAGTTAAGACGTGGTAAAAGATTCTTTATAGACAATAATACTGATGAACCTATGTCATATGAATTAACAAGACCAGATACAACTACTTATTTCAGAAATGGTCATGGTTATATATCGTTTATTGTTACAGAAAGTCAACTTAATATAACCACTGATAGACCAGACTTAATGATTTGTGACTACTTCACTTCTTCCCCTACTCCACCTACTCCTACACCAGTTACGACTTATTCTAAAATAACTTATAAGAGTTTGCCAGAAATCAAACTAGGTGGAAATGCTAAAAATTTTACTGTTACTTTCTATGATGAAAATAATACTGTGCTGACAAATTTGACTCCAAAATGGCAGATAAAATCTGACTTTGATGGAGTTATTTTATTGGAAACAAGTAACCCGAATGTGGTGAGTTTAAAGGTCAGTGGCGACAATAGTTTGATAGGTAAAACATTTACATTACAAGTGTCTGATACGGATGATGGGAACGTTTCTGAAATTATTATCACTATTGTTAGTTTGATTTAAAGGAGAGGTAAATGCTAAAAGAATTAGGTACTTACAAACAACAAATTATATCAGCGTTATCTACTTCTGAAGACATTAAAAAACTTCTACTTGGTGAAAACTATGAGAATGAAGACTATGAAGTAGATGATGAGTTAAAGAAATACATATACCCTTTCCTATTTACAGAAGGTACTCAAACTAATGTACAGACCTATATTTTTGTAGAAATTTTTGTACCTAACTTGGGGAATAGTGTAAAAGATGTAAAGGTGATTGTACAAATATTAAGTCATCGTGTACAAATAGCCTATCAAAAAGATGGGTATATTGGAACAAGACCAGATATTTGTACTCAGATGATTGAAGAAGTTTTAATTGAGAACAAAGAAGTTTCGCAAAAGTTTGGAATTGGAAAACTCACATTAACTGGAGTTGGTATTTTAGATACATATACAGAATATTACGGAAGAATTTTGACTTTTGAAGTTCCGAATTTTAGGTGATTATATGAGATTAGATTATTTTACATTACTTAGTAAATCGCCATTGAAGTTGAATATTTGTAGTGTTAAGTCTCCCCTACTCCGAGAAATTGATGAAATTACAATCCAAACTTACAATAATTATCTAAATATTCTTTTGCTTAATATTGATTTGTATTATAAAACGATAACTGAAAACGACAACCTTTATTTGTCTTATTATTCGCCAGAAGAAAAGGAACTGATTCTGAGAATCAAAGGCGAGTATGAGAAAATGTCAGATGAAGAAAAATCTAATATTCAAACACTAAGTATATTGGTTTTTGATTTTAAGATTATGGATACGATAGAAAAAGCTTTGGACTTTTTTCTTGTGGAGCAGATAAAATATTTTCCAAAAGAAAAATCATTCTTTGTATTTGATGACACAAAAGATGATAAAGGTAATTTAATACCAATTAGTCAAATTAACGAATCAAGTTATTCTATTGTAGTTGATTTGATATTGCAGAGAAATTCAGTAGTTAAAAAAGCTACAAATGAGGATGAGAAGAAGGCTAAAAATGAAACGGCATTAAAAATATTGCGAAAATTAAAAAAAGGTCAAGAAGAATTAGATAAAGTTAAGAAAGTTGATAAAAAAATGGAACTTGGAAATATTATTTCTTCTGTGGCTGCTAGGAATAAAAATGGTTTGAATATATTAAACATTTGGGATATAACCATATATCAATTATATGACCAATTCAACAGGGTTAAGATTAATGATTCTCAGGATAAAACTTTGACGAGTGTGTCGGTTTGGGGAGATAAAGAGAATCAATTTAACCCTAACTTATGGCTTGAAAATATTTACTACAATTAGACGCACTTTTAGGTGTGTCTTTTTTATTGCAAAAAATTAATTAAATAAAATTAAGGAGGAAATAGAATGGACTTAAACAGAGCTAATAGACAATGTTGCGATCTTGACATTCGTGACTTTAAAACAAAAGCACCTTTCTTATTTGCTGATTTTGGTAATACAACTACAGCAGGATTTACAGGCGATAGTGTATATGCTATGAAGAAAGGCAGTAAGGCTATTGCATTCCATAATCCAATTGAAGGAACTATGTCAATCGAATTTCAGTGTCATCCATTTAAAGTATACGCTTTATTGACTGACGGCACAATTGAAACATCTGCAATCGTTCCAGTTAGAGAGACTTTTGTTGCTACAGTGGAAGGTACAGTAACACTTCAAAAAACACCTATTGCTGGTACGGTATTTGTTTATGCTGAAAATGAATGGGGAAACACAGAAATTATTGGTACTGTAGCAGGTACAGCTTTTACAGCAACAACAGCTACAGATATTGCCGTTGGTAGTACATATGAGGTTGGTTATCTTGAAGAAAGAACAACTGGTGTTAGAAAGGTATCATTCAATAACAAGAAAGTTCCTAAAGATTTGTATATTACAATGCTGACTCTTGATAAAGACGAAGAAGGTACATTAGTTCCTTGCCAGATGACAGCTTATAAGGCAACCATTAAGAGAAATCTTGACTTATCATTCGCTAGTGAAGGTGATCCTGCTTCTATTAAACTTGATTTTGATTGTTTGGAAGACGCAGACGGAAATGTATTAGACATTGTAGAAATTACTGAATAATCTAAAAATTATATTAGAGTGATTGAAATATATCACTCTAATATTTTTATTTTGAGGTGAATTAAAAATGATAAAAGAATGTAAAGTTATTTTACATAATTCAGCGGTTACAGTTATTGAATATGATGGAAATAAAATTCAATTACCGAGTGTACAAAATTGCGAAAAATCTATTTGCGTGAAGTTTATAGATAATAAATATTCAGTGGTTTCCAGAGAAGAATTTGAAAATTCATTGAAAGTTTCTACAAAGAAAAGCAAAAAGGTAAAAGAAAAAATTGATAAAAGCGAAGAAGAAACTGAGCCGATTGAATAGTGTGATTAGATATAAGAGTGTATTAATAGGGGATATAACATACTCTTAATCTATTAGATTATCTGTTTTGTTGTGTCCCCTATTTTTTATTTTTATATTTACGATTGGAGTGAAAAACAATAGAAGAAAAGAAAAATATTGATAAAGAATATCCATGTACTTCTAATTTAGAATTCTTATATTTAAAAGAATGTGGAATTAGATATGAGTTTGTAAAAACAATTAATGGTATTCAAACTTATAAATACAAGAAGACGCCAGAGCTGTTTGAAAATTTGGCTAATTTCTACAGAATAAAACAATTAAATTTCAAAAAGGATTGATAAATTGGCAAGGAAAAGAAGTAAATTTGGAGTATCTACTACAAAAAAAGGAATAGAACAGCGCACAACTATTGACCACAAAACTGGTAAAAGTTTGACGTTTATGAGTAAACTTGAGAAACAATACTACGATGACGTAGTTGTAGAGGGAATGAAAAATGGTACTTTGATAGATTATAAATTACAAGTTAAATATAAACTACAAGATAGTTTTAAGTATCAAGGGAAAACAATTAGAGAAATTAATTACATAAGTGATTTTGATTTATATTATTCAGATGGTAGTTTCCAAGTCATCGACACAAAAGGACTGGCAACCGCTGACGCAAAAATAAAAGCTAAATTATTTAAATATAAATATCCAGATATTGATTTTTGTTGGATTTCTTATACAGAAGGCACAGGATGGATTGACTATGATGATTTACAAAAATTAAGACGGGAACGAAAGAAGTTGAAAAAAGATAATGCCAAGTTATAAATTTATCTGCCTTACGCATGGCGAGAATATTATTACTATGAAGATGAGCGAATACAGTTCAGAAAATGAATATAAATGCCCTATTTGCGGTGAAGTAATGACCAGAGATATAAATAGTATGGTATGTGGTTATCAGGCTAAATGCAGTGGATTCTACGGCAAATCAAGTAAGTAAAATAGTGGAGGTTTTACATAGATGTTTAAAAAATTTAGAGAGATTAGAGAATTAAAAGAAACAAAAATGAAGATGGAAGTTTTATTATTGGGATATTTATATTCTTTTATGAATGAAAAAGAGGAATATATTGAATCAGTTAAAAAGATTTTAAGCTGTGTCAAAAGTTTAGAAGATGTTGAGGATATTAAACATGCTGTAGTGAAAGAATTGGCAAATATTATTCACGAAGAAGGAAATAAGAATAAGGAAGTTGAGTAGGTATGGCTAAAACATTTACTACTATGATTGGCTTAGAAAATTTCGTTGAATCAGCTTGTAAAATTGCTATTGAGAGTGCTTGTAATAGATTATTAGGAACGTTACAACAGTACATATTAACAGAGTATTATGATGATTTTACACCAGAATATTATCGTAGAAAATACCAATTTTTTGAATCGGCTATGACACAAATGTTGAATAATACTACAGGAAAAGTATTTATGAATCCTAATGCTATGAACTATGGCGATTATTGGGATGGTGAAACTCAAATTAATATGGCAGCTAGAGGTTATCATGGTTCTGCTTATATTAAAACTGAAGGTAAATACTGGGATAGTTTTATGAAATTCTGTGAACAAAATGCAGTGAAAATTTTAAAAGAAGAAATCGTACAAGAACTTGCTAGACACAGACTTACATCGTCTAAATAAGAAAGGTTGATTAATTATAAAACAATCAAATTTATTTCCATGTTACTCAATTCCTATGCGTAATTATTTAACAACACAAGGAATTAGATACGAATTAGTGGGCTTACATCCCGAAACGAAAAATATGTTCTGGGTTTATATCAAAACAAATGAATTAGGTAGGTATTTACGAGAGTGGTCTAAAAAATGATTGCTCTTTTTTAATGGATTTTTTAAATGAAAGGAAAAATATGCAGAAAAAATATAATGATATACGCACAAATGATAAATTTGGTAACTGGATTGTGCTTGATGAAAATGATTATATACAAATGAAAGGATATCGAAAATATAAGTGTCAATGTATGTGTATCAACAAAACAGTAAAATACGTAGATGAAAGAAATTTAAAAAATGGTTCATCTATATGTTGCGGTAATTGCACATATAAAAATATTGAAGTGGGAGATATTTTTGGGGAATGGACTGTAATCGATAATTCTAAGGTTAAAGGAAAAGTGTTATGTCAATGCTCTTGTGGAACTAAGAGAATGGTTAATGGAAGTAATTTGCAAAAGGGTTTATCAACAAATTGTGGTTGTATGCAAAAGAACCAGCATTTTAAAAATAATCAACACACAGAAAAAGGCGAAGAAATAATAATTGGTAATAAGTATAATAAATGGCTTGTTTTAGAACAAGTAAAGTCACAATCGTATTTATGCGAATGTTCTTGCCTATATCATACAAGAAAGGTATTGACAAGATCTCAACTTTTAGGAGATAAAAATAAAGGTTGTAAAAATTGTAGGTTAATGCAAAATTTAGTTGGAGAAGTTTTTGGATATTTGACCGTTATAGGACTGGATGAAGAAAAAACCGCAAAAAAGCATATGACATATTGGCGATGTAAATGTAAATGTGGAAACGAAATCACCTACTCACAAGAAGTACTTCATAAAGGGAGAGCTATATCTTGTGGGTGTAAAAAATCAGAATTTAATTTAGATTTAACTGGTCAACGTTTTGGTTACTTAACAGTTACTAAACTTTTGGGCAGAAAATATATAAATAATACAACAGACAGTGTTATAGAATGGGAATGCAAGTGTGATTGTGGAAAGACTAAAATAGTTAGACAAAATAATTTGTTGTTTGGCAATGTCCATTCTTGTGGGTGCATGAATCGTTCGTATGGCGAATTATTAATATATAACTATTTAAAAAAATATGATTTTGATTTTGTTGAACAATACAGGATAAATAATTGTAGAAATATACTTCCACTACCATTTGACTTTGCGTTATTTTCTAATTCTAAATTAGTAGGTCTTATTGAGTTTGATGGTAAGCAACATTTTAAACCAAGTAAGTTTAATAAATGTAGCGAAGAACAAGCAATTGAAAATTATATGGTATGCGTAAAAAGAGATGGAATTAAGACAGAGTATTGTAAAAATAATAATATAAAATTATTAAGAATCACCTACGAAGACTTAGGAACTGGAGATTGGATATATTTTTTGTGGGATTTTTTATATAAATTAAAATTAATTGTAGACAATGTTGCCTAGCATCTATGGGATTTCATGGTTCTCCAGAAATATTTAGAGAAGGATACTTTTGGGAAGATTTTATGAGATGGGCAGAAATGAATATTCCACATTTAATGAAACAAGAATTAAAGAAACAAGGGCTAACAGTTAAGTAGATAGAAGTAAGATTTTATTTTGACAATTTAAAAGCAGTATTTTAAAAGCCTAACATGGCTTATTTTTATGGTTAAAACAAAGGAAGTGAAAAATGGGACGAGGAAGAGTTTATAACAAAACGTACACAAAAGAAAAATGGGATAAAGTTTGCAAAGAAAACAAAGCTATTCTAAATGATTTTTTAGCGGAATACAGACAACGTAAAAAAGCAAAAGGAACTATTGATGGTTATTTTCAAGATCTTAGAATTCTATTTATTTATATTATGGAGAATTTGGACAATAGATGTATCCTTGAATTAAATAAAAAAGATTTTAGAGGAATAGTTTTATCATTATCAGAAGACATGGATTTGTCTACTGGTAGAGTAAATAGAATGAAAAGCGCAGTCAATAGTATGCTGACGTTCTGTGAGGATGATGACGATTATGATTATGAAGTTAATTACGCTAAAAAGGTCGCAGGTTTACCAAAACAAAGAGTAAGAGATAATGAAGACGATTTTTTCTTTACATATGATGAGTTTGTTAAAGTAAGAAAAATTTTACTTGAAAAAGGACGTTTACAGGATGCTGTGTTATGGTCGATTGGCTTTGATTCCGCAGGTAGGAAAAACGAGTTATACCAAATTGAAAAACATAAATTACTAGAAGGGAATAAGACCAATATCGTAGTCGGTAAAAGAGGTAAGAAATTCCCATTGGTATATTTAGATGATACAAAAGAATTAATTAGACAATATCTTGAAGAACGTGGCGAAGATAAGATTGATTGCTTGTGGATTAAGGGCGAAGGTGATAACAAAACAAATGTAAATAACGATTCTCTATATAACAGAGTGGTTTCGATTTCTAAAATATTATCTGAAGTGCGTGGAGAAGAATGTAATATATTTCCTCATACTATGAGACATTCAAGAGTGGAAAGTTTACTACAAGGCACAGATGATAGACTTAAAAATACAGATGGGACTAACAGAAAATATACTATTGATGAAGTTAAAGTATTTTGTCACCATAGTGATATTTCCACAACAGCCAGCTATGCCCGTGATCATTCGGAAGATACAATCAATGATATGTTTGGTATTGCCGACTAATCACTTATATCATACTTATAATCACCCCACTTTCCCACTTCCTTCCATAGAGAAAAAACTTTTAAATTATTTTAAGAAAATTGTAAGATTCATAAATACTTTACATAATATCAATTTTAAATCAAGTTCGCATTATAACATATTTCTACAACAATCTACAAGAAATAGCAAAATTGACAAGTTTAATGGTAAAAAAATCGTCTCACAAACGAGACACCAATTATGCCATAATATACCTGTGGAAACATCAACACACGTTACCGTATTATATGTATTACACAAAACGTACATAGGAGATGGTAATGAATAAGGCGAATAGATTACAAGACATAATGGGTAAACGGAACTTGAGTGTTAGACAATTAGCAAGAATGTCTGGCGTAAGTTCAGCCACTATTAGTAGAATTGAGAAATGTGAGGAAGATCCAAAACAATCTACTATGATTGCAATTGCTAGAGCCTTAAAAATGAAGGTGTGTGATGTTTTTAATTTAGATTGGCGAAAACAAATTTAAATTAAAACGGGGGCGTTATGCATGAGAAAAGTAATAATTAGGGTAACAGGTTACGTAGAAGATATTATGGGGACAACAATATTGGAAGAGGTAAATAGAGGTACATACGATGAGGCTATAAATTTTATTAGAACTCATCCGCACAGTAATATAGTATGGAAAATCAAACCAGTAGTTAACGATTTATACATATAAATTTATTCATAAAAATCATAAAACATAAAAGAGTCATTTTATTGGCAAAATAGCACTTAGAAAACCTTGATTTTACAGGGTTTCTTGGATGTCATTTTGGATAAGATGGCTCTTTTTTGATGCAATTTTTCAGAAAGGAGTGGTGAAGTAATTAATGAGTAATCTTTTCGAGATGTTACTTAGAGGTAAGCTTGATACAAAAGACATAGAAAAAACACTCAAGAGTTTGCAATCAAGGTCGCTAAAATTAAATACTTCCATTGATACAAAGTCGTTTGGAAATATGCAAAAACAACTTCAAGCCACTTTGAAAACAAATATCGACAAATGGAACAGGTCTGGTTTAATTGATTCTAATTTTAAGAAAAATATATCTGAGTTACAGACAATGCTTAACTCTGCGACCAATACAAGCGGATTAAATAATTATAGGACTAATTTAAAATTGGTTTCAGAAGAATTTAAAAGATTAAATATGGCAAGTCAATCTTTTAATAGGTCTGATGCATTTAACAGAATGAAAAGTAACTCTTTGAATAAAATTGACACTTTTCTCAAACAAAATACTGCATTGACTAAAGAGTCAAGAGACCAGTTCTTAAATCTTAGAAGAGCAATTGAAACTACTGGAGATGCTAGGTCACTTAAAAACTTAAATGGTGAATTGACAAATCTGCAAAGAACTATGGTAGCTACTGGTGAAGCTGGTAGAAGTCTTGGAGATGAAATGAAAAATAACTTCAAGAAATTTGCTACTTGGGTCGGGGCAAGTGCTATCTTCTTTGGTGTTCAACGAACTATTAGAGGCGTAATTAACAATGTAAAAGAATTAGATACTGCAATGACTTCATTGTATAAAGTAACAAATGAGACAGATGCCAAGTATAATTCATTCCTACAAAATGCTTATAAGAGTTCTCAAAAATTAGGTCAATCAGTTACAAATATAGTAGAACAAACCGCTCAATGGGCAAAATTAGGTTATGGAGTTGATGATGCAGCTAAATTAGCTGAAATATCAAGTATATATTCCAATGTTGGAGAAGTCGATAATCAAACCGCTGTTAGCGATATAGTGACAGCGATGAAAGCGTATCAAATTTCTAGTGATAATGCAATGTCAATAATTGATGCGGCAAACGAACTTGGAAATAATTATGCAGTTTCGAGTGCTGGTCTAGGCGAAGGGCTTAAAAATGCTGCCTCTGCGTTAGCATTAGGTGGAGCGAACATTAATAAATCCCTTGCGTTGCTTACAGGCGGTGGCGAGATCACTCAAAATGTTGGTGAGCTTGGTAAATATATTGCCAAGGTGGCATAGAAATATACCACAAGAAAAAGTAGCTATATCGGTTAAAATCCAGAGATGGACAAGACCGAGGTAAGACTTGTAGTATTATTCGTTTAGTATTAGGAACTACGCGAAAATTTAATAAATTATTTAAAACACCAACTATAGGAAGGTGTTTTTTTATTGTTAGGAGTTAATATATGTCAATAAAAAGTATACCTTATATTTGCGATTACTGTGGCGAAACCCATTTAATAACAAAATCGCAACATAATAAACTATTATCAGGAAAACAAAAACATTCGTTTTGTTCAATACGATGCAAATCTTCATATCAACAAAACGGGACAAATATAAAATGTGAAAATTGTGGAAAGGTTTTTTATAGAAGGAAATATCATGCAGAAAAAAATAATAATAATTTTTGCTGTATGGAGTGTTATAATGAATTTTATTCAAAACAAGCTAGAGAAGTTAGAGTTTGTGAACAATGCGGAAAAGAATATATTGTTTTAAAAGCTCATAATCAAAGGTTTTGTTCTCCTAGTTGTAATTCAAAATGGCAATCAACTTTACTTGGCAAAGATAATCCAAAGTTTATTCAAAAAATTATTCGATGTGATTATTGTGATAAAGAATTTTATACTATGAACTACAGAATAAAAAAGGAAGGTAAAAATTTTTGCTCGGTGAAATGTAGGCAGGAGTGGTTTTCAAAAATTTGGAGTCAACAAGAAGAATGGAAAGAAAAATCAAGAAAGAAAATTATAGAAACTTTATCTTCGGGTAAAATGTCTTCAGTAGAAACAAAACCTCAAGTTATCGTAAACTCTATTCTCGACGAATTAAAAATAAATTATCAAAGAGAGTTCCCTACAGGTCATTATTTAATTGACAATTATTTGACTGATAATGATTTAATGATAGAAGTACAAGGAGATTATTGGCATTGTAGCCCTATAAAATTCCACGATAAAATAAATAGTCGCCAATCATTTGGAATACGGAGAGATAAATCAAAGCATACATATATTTTAAATAAGTTTGGCATTAATATTTTATATTTATGGGAATATGACATTATTCATAACCTTGAATTATGTAAAAAATTAATATTAGAATACGTTTCAATGAGAGGACAACTCAAAAACTATCATTCGTTTAATTATATTATAACAGATGATTGTTTGAACTTGAAATCTGAATTAATAAAACCATATCAAGAACAAGAATATGAAATATATAAAAACAAAATAATTAAAGCGTCCTAATCGCTAAATAATACTACAAGAAACCGTAGAGACTGTAATACTAAATATGGTAACATATTGAGTTTCGCTACTCCCCTACCTTGTAAATAAAACTAAAAGAGGGTGAAGATACAGTCCGACCTCACGCTATAATCTAATACAAATTGAAACGTGAGAGTATGCCAGAAATGACATACCGCCATATTAAATATGGTCAGTAGCTAGTCATAGCGAAAGTAACAGACTGAATATGTTAAAAGTCGGTCAAATGAGGGTCATGGGCATGAAAGGAGCCCTAGAAGAATTAAATGAAGAATATGAAGATGTAGTATCGGTAAGTAAAATGCAAACAAAGATACTAAATCTCACAGAAGGTCAAGTCAATATTATGAATGACGCAGACCCTACTAAATTCAAAGATTATTATGACATTCTCGAAAGTGTTGCTAAGGTATATAAAGACCTCAATCAAACGACACAAATGGATTTGCTTGAGACTCTTTTTGGTAAAATGAGAGGCAATCAAGGTGCGGCATTAATTCAAGCATTCCAATCTGGGCAAATACAAAAAGCTTATGAATCTGCTCAAAATTCTTCTGGTTCAGCTATGCAAGAACAAGAACGTTGGTTGAATAGCATCCAAGCTAAGCAACAACAACTTGTAGCTTCAGCTCAAGAATTTAGCAATACATTTTTATCGTCTTCAACCGTTAAGGGCTCTGTTGATGGTTTAAATTTAATTATTAGTGGACTCACAGAGGTAACAAAATTATTAGGAACAATTCCTACTCTTGCAACTATAGCTTTTGGAGTTATGGGAGCAAAAGGTTACGGTAAACATACACCCATATGCCCTGTTTATGCTTGATATATAGTAATCGTTATATATTTAAGTGTGAGCTGTCCTTGAGGGTTGGCAGTCAAGGAGTAACAGTTGTGCCATACAAATATAAGTTGAGTTTTCATAATAAATTGTATGGTCAGGTTAAATTGCTGGGAAGTTCTCATGAATCTTATAACTATAATACATAGTAGAAATAGTTTCTGAAAAGTAGAAAAAATCATAAGATTCGACATATGGTGAAAAAAAGCATGTTAGCGTGATGAACTAATATGTCCTAAGTGTCATGGGAGTTTAATCAAATTCTTCTAAAGGAATGGTCAGCAGCCAGTCACCCTACCCTATTTCGGGTAACGATGTGTGAGCATTGTACTTAAGACATAATTGGGCTTGTATCTTGTACTAGGAACAATCTAATTATGGTACAGTTGGTGGAGGTTCATCGGCTTTAAGCCTCGGAGACTATCATACGATATTGATAGTCTTTTAATATAAAGTCAGGACTACGCATGAAAAGATTAAATAAAGTGCGTAACGGTAGTTTAAAGACTACGGTAAAAATTGGTACGAATTATCTCGAATTTTTAGATTAAATGATATTAAATTATCTAGTTTTATACCCTAATCAGACAAAATAATAAATTAGTATTTGATAACATATCTACGTAGTTTATTACAGTTATTTACACATATACAAATTTTATGGTTATTTTGGTAAATTGTGGTTGAATTCTGTAGAAATGAGTGATAAAATATGAGTACACCAGAAAACCCAAGTATAAAAAATGAAAAAGAAAATAAAATTTATGAAAATGAAGACAAGGGAGATGATGATATGATTGCAACTACTACAGGTAGAAATTATGCAACGATTATCAGACACGAAAAAAGAGAAGCCTTTGCAAAAATGATGAGAGATTCTATTCCCACAAAAGAATTTTGGAATGATTGCAAAAGAGCTAGAGAATCTTTTGATGATGAAGAGATTAAAAGAATGAGAGAAATAAGTAGGAATGCAGAAAATAAGTAGTGATAAACTTGAATACGTAGTATTATCTGGTGCAGAAGTTGAAACTGAAATTCTAAAAAGCTTTAGTTCTGGTCATTCAGAAATTGATGATTTCTTCTATAACGGTACAGATGAATATTTGTTTTCAGGGAAAGGAGTTACTTATATTCTCATTGAAAGCGAGGAATATGAGTCTAATACAATTTCGCTTATTTATGGATTTGCGACAATTTCATCTTGTGGTTTATTACAACAATTAGATGATAATTTAAAAAGCATTGAGGATATTGGAAACAAAGGATATGCTGTAAATGTTCCTTGTGCTGAAATCAAGTATTTCGCAATTAATCGTTGTTTTAGAGGTCAAAAAAACAAAAATGGAAGTTTGTATAGTCAACAATTTTTTAAAATGTTTTTGCAAGATTTATACTTAATGTCAGTTAGCACTATCGGATTTAGTACAATATTTTTAAGAGCTAACAATAATGGGAAAAGATTATATGCTAATTGTGGATTTATTGATTTTAATGAATATATAATCCCATTTGATGAAAAAGCAGATGATTGTATCCCTATGGGCGTTGCTATTTGTGAATTAGATTGTTGGTGATGGATCATAATAATGTGGTATAAATTAAATAAAGTGTAAAAGACACTCTCGTTTAATTATGGGTGTCTTTTTCTATGCAATAAAAAAGAGTAGATTGCTCTACCCTATTAAATTAGACCATAGATTTACTTATTTGAAAAGTTTTCCAATATTAGTATTGACAGTAATGTAGTTATGTAGTAATATAGTTTTTATCGGAGGTGATTAACACATGGCTGATAAAGCTATAAATATTAAGGTCGAAGAAAAGCTATATAAGGATGTAAAATTTAGAGCTTTAGAATTAAATAAAACTTTAAAAGATTACATTATTGATTTAATTATAAAAGACCTTAATAAAAAATAAGAACTACCGCCCTCTCGCAAAGATTGGTAATTCTTATACTGTCACTACTATTTCTAGTAGGGTAAATCTATTATATCCTATTTGAAATGGTTATTCAATAACTAATTTTGGAGGATACAATATATGAATAAAATTCACGAATTTTTTAATGAACATTTTGGAATGGTAAGGACAATTAAACTTGACGGTGTTACATATTTCTTTGGGATCGACGTAGCTAAAGCTTTAGGTTATTCAAATGAAAGCAAGGCTATTTCAACGCACTGCAAGAAAATAAGAAAAGAAACTTTGGAAACATCAAACTCCCAAAATGGGAGGATGGTCAAAAGTAAAGTTTTATTAATTGTTAAGTCAGATATATACAGACTGATTGTAAGGTCTAAATTAGAATCAGCGGAAGAATTTGAGAAATGGGTGGGTGTTTGAAGAAATTTTACCTCAAATTGAGCATACTGGCGGTTATGTAGAAACTGATCGTGAAGGAGAATTTATCGAAATGTACTTCCCCTCTTTTGCAGAAGATACGAAGTTATCAATGGTACAAGATTTACTTACTCAAAACAAAAAGTATAAAGAACAAATTGTATCATTAGAACCAAAGGCACAAGCGTATATGGATTTAATGGAAGCAGAAGGATACTTGCAATTTTTAGATGTGTCAGCTATGGTCGAAATCGGAAGAACTAAGTTGTTTACATTCTTAAGACAGTGTAAGATTTTAACGAAGCAAAGTAATTTTAATATTCCGTATGGCAGATTTGCTAAGAATGGAATGTTTAAAGTTGTTACTTCTCATTCTGAAGAAGGTCATATTTCAAGTGTAACTATGGTAAGTCCAAAAGGATTGAATTACATATATAAGTTAATTAAAAAGAAAGATATGTTGGATGAGTTTGACACTACAACCCTATTATCTAAAGTCAAAGAGTTGGAGGTAGCTTAGTATGAAAAATTCAGACAAACTACCCTATCCTACTCGTCCTTACTTAAAAATTGTCACGGTATCCGTAAGAGATATATCGTATATGGAAGAACATCATTGTTCAATTGAAAATATTGGAATGGTAAAAGCATATGTATATGACAATAGAGACAAATATGAAATTTGTAATGTATATGTGATGAATCCTGATATTCTAAGCATTGAAGATAAAACTAGATTGGAAATGAATGGTATTAAATATTGATGAATTTGTTATTTATAGATTGACAATTGTTCTATATAGCTATAGAATAATTATATTAGAAAACTAAAAAGAGTAGAAACCGTTAAACGGTTGAGCCATAGATTTTGAAACTATGCTAATAAGAATTAACAAAAGTAACCGTGACCTTGGCTGGGGCGGTTATTTTTGTATCCTTTTGTCTAAGTAACGAATAATATAAGTAGCAATAATACTACCGATTATTCCGCAAACAAATGAAACAAAAATTGTCACTATATCGACCTCCTTTACTACATTATTTCCACGGAGGATTTCTATGATAAACAAGGTATCACTACCTTGGCGTGACTCAACCGCCTAACCGTCTTATCTAGCAAATAAAACGTTTGGTTTCTACTCATTTGTATTATAAGATTTATGGGACATATTGTCAATTAAATAATACAATATAGAACACCTTGTGTCGCATAATAATCTTATATGTGTTATTATATACCAAAAAACGTTATATTATGCCAAAATATAAAAGGAGTTTTTGTTTATGGGAGAAAAAGATGGAAAAGTTTGTTTTTATTGTACACATTGTGGTTCGCATTCGTTCAATGATAATGAGTATCAAGAATTTAACGGCAAGTGCCATTATTGTAATACTGAATTAAAAGAATACGATATGAGCTATTATTTAATAGAGAAAAACGTAAGTAGCTTTTCTAATCTAAAAGATGAAGACAAGAAAAAAATAGAAAAATCTATATTTAAAAGTTTTATATTAAATCAAAAAGATTTTGATATGAATTTATTTAAACAAAGAAATTCTGAGGAATTTGATATAGATATCGATATTGTATTCGACAAAAAAGATATTCTCGTAACAATTGAATGTCCATATTGCCATTCCAACGACACGAAGAAAATTTCGTCTTCTAGTAGAATTTTGTCTGGTGGAATACTAGGCTTTGGATCAAGCAAGATTGGGAAAAATTGGCATTGCAATACCTGCAAGAGTGATTTTTAATTTGTACAATATAAAATATTATTACCCTTTAGAAAGGCTCTCATCAAGCCTAGCTTATAAGATTGATAACAAGTATGTTAAGCTCTCTTAAGGGGAAAAATATTCTTGACGGTACAGATAAAGGAACATATCTTAGTGGTTTACAAAATGCGTTAAAAGGTGGAACTGTATCTGTTTCTGAATTTAATAGAACTTTATCCAACAACGAACTTAAGAAATTTTCTCTATTAGTAAAACAAGGTAGGTTACAAATTTCAGATTTCGATTCTTATGTCAACAAATCATCAAAAGGTTTAAAGGGTTTATCTTCTGCTTTTGGCTCAACGGCTAAATCAATAGCTCTAAATATGGGAGTAATGTTAGCAATAACCGCTGCTATTAAAGTTACCGCATGGGCATTTGACAAAGCAAACGTAACTTTTGAAGAACAAAAAGACAAAGTAGATGGACTCACAGAGGGATATAATAAGCTTAAAACTGAATTAGATGATTTAAAATCTAAAAATCCTTCTAAACTGACTTCAAGCGAAAAAGAGAGAATAGATTATCTTGAGTATCGTCTTAAACTTGAAAAAGAAATATTGGATATAGAAAATAGAAAACTTGCTGATAGTGCTATTTACGGCAAGGGTGATATTACAAGTGGCGGTATATCTTCTAAAACTGCTGGATTTGATAATAGTTTAATTACCAATAAAAACGATACAGACAGATACTTAAAAGAACTTGAAAGTATTGATAAGGTAAGAAAAAATTTATCAACTGATTTAAATAATTCAAATAATATAAAACAGTTAGAGAATCTTACTTTAAGAGAGCAAAAAATCAACGATATTCTTAGTGATAGAAAAAGCAAGTATTTGGAGATAGAATCGGGTTACCTTAAAAATGCTGAAGATATCCGCTCATTTATTGATATTGGAGCATATAAAAATGATCCAAAAGCTTTAGCTGAAGTTACTAATTCAATGAATCATAATCTTGAACAAGCTAAATCAATCAGAAATATCATCTCTGATATTGAAGGCACAATGGGGAATGAAGATTTTTTCTCATCCGCTGTATTCAAAACCCTCGAAGATGATTTAAAAGAATTAGCCAAACAAGGTAAATTGACTTCTGATGCTTTAGCAGACAATAAGTATTCAGAATTAAATGAGTTAATGAAATCTTTAGGTGTTTCAGTTGAAGATTTAATCAAAAAACTGAATGGTGTATCAGATTCAGACCAAGCATTCTCCCCTCTTATATCTGCTGTAAATGATTATGAAGATGCTGTTTCTGCTCTGCCTGAAAAATTAGCTGAAGTTGAAGAAATTCAAGATAAAGTTAATGATGGTTATTCTTTTAGCTATGATGAAATTGAAAAATTAAAAGCTAAGTACCCAGAACTTGAAAGCGCAATATATAGAACTGCTGATGGTTGGGGAATTGAAAAAGAAGCAGTAGACTTACTACATGGTTCTGTTGGTGATTTGGGAGAACAATATGCAAATGTTCAATCAGTAATGACAGAAGCTCTTAATTCTGATGTAGCTGTTAGATTGTCTAATTTGGGAATTGAACTTGAAGGAATTAAAACAATCGCAGATGCTTATGCCGCTATTGCAGGAGCTAGACAAAAAGCAGGTGGAGCAACTCCTTTATCGAATGGTGCGGCTGGTGCAACTTTACCCTCAAAAAATGCAGATTTATCAAAATTAATCAATATTTCAGCATATGGTCAGGATGCTATTAATTTTGGAAAAGAAGCTGAACGGCTTTCTGCTCTCCAAGAAAAACTCAAAGATCTACAATCAGGAAGAGTATCAGGTGGTTCACCATCTAAATCAAAATCTTCTAAAGAAACAGAAGCATATAAAGCTCAAATTGATGCTTATGCTAAACTCCAAGCTGAACTAGATAAAATTCAAGCTGATATTTCTGCTAATGAAAAGAAGTTTAATGATACAAAAGATGATAAAGAAAAAATCGCCCTACTTCAACAGAGAATTGCTCTTACACAGCAAGAACAAGTAGCATTACATAACTTGAATAATGCCAGAGACAAAGAAATTGCTAATAATGTTAAGTTGTTACAACAAAAAGGATTTGATGTTAGTTACAATCCCGATTTAAATAACTTAGAAATTAGTAATTTAGAACACTTGAATGACTTGAAGGGTAAGAATCAAGAAAAGACAAATGACTTAATCAAAGAATACGAAGAGTTAATCAAGTCTACTCAATCTTTAAATGAGGAAAATAAAAAATCATCTACTTCTTGGTGGGATAGTTATTATAACTTATCTAAATACAAAGATGAAATTAAAGATCTCAACGAAGAAATTTATAATAAAGAAGTAGATAATCAAGAACACTTATTAGAGCTGTTATCTTCTGTTAGTGGTACTGAGGCTCAACAAATTGCTATTCGTGAAGACATGCAAAGAAAAGCCTTGCAAAGAAGGCAAACACTAATTGATGAAGATTATGCTACTAATATTGAAGAGATTCGTGATTTAGAAAATGCTTGGAAAACTTATTATGACAAAGTTCTTGAATTACAAAAACAGCAACTTGAAAGTGAAAAGAAGTTATTAGAGCAACAAAAATCTGATAGAGACTCTGCCCTATCTGCTATTACAAGTGTGATAGACGATAAAATTAATCAGATTCAAAAAGAAAAAGATGCTCTCTCCGAAGCTAATGATGAAAGAGAAAGAAAACTTAAACTTCAAGAATTAGAAGCTAATGCAGAAAAAGCTCGATCTCAAAAGACTGCTTATATTTACAGAGAGAATCGTGGGTTTGAATATGAAGTCGATCAGACAGCAGTAAATGATGCTCAGAATGCCATTAACGATTATAAGTCAGAGCAAAAATTAAAAGACAAACAAAAGGCTTTGCAAGATGAAATTGATAGTCTACAAGAATATAAAAACAAATGGGAAGAAGTAGCAAATGCTGTTGAAGAACAAGAAAATAAACAAAAAGTAGCAATGTTACTTGGCTCAAATTGGAAGAGTAAAATCATTGGTCAAGATACTAGTGTGCTCACTGATTTTAAGGATGATTATATCGATGTAGAAAAATCAATTAATGAAAAGACTAAAGACATAGAAACAATTACTACTGAATTAGCTAATCATCTTGACACCGAGTTTAACAGAATAATAAAGTCATTTGAAGATATGACGAAAGCTATTGGTGGAGCATTTGGAATAGAAGTTACAGACGCAGCCAATAAGGAAAGCACTCCAACTCCTGCATCCGAATCAAAGCAGAAATCATCAAATAGTTTTTGGGACAAAATCGTTAGTAAAGTTACGGGAGTATTTGATTTATTAACAGGTAGTACATCTAATAACACTAGCACATTAGAAGAAAACAATACCAATTTAAAAACTTCATCTAGCACACAAAAGACTAATACTGAAGAAGTAAAAGATAACTCAACAAATGTAAAAAGCAACAGCACTTATGTTGATACCAATAGTACAAAACTGTCTGATAACAGTTCTTCTGTTGATACAAATAGTGATAACATTGAAACATTAAATGATACGCTGATTACTTCTACAGATAAAATAGTTAGTGCGGCAGAAACCGTAGCAACCGCAAAAGAATCTAGGTCTGACGATGACGATGATTCGAGCAGTAGCTCAAGTAGCGGCAGTTCTGGTAGCGGTATTGGCAAAGTAATTGGTAAGGTTATTGGCGGGATTGGTAAAGTTATTGGTAGTTTGACTAAACACCACTCTGGCGGGATTATTGGAGATACATCTGATAAATCTAAAGCATTATTTGAGCTTTCAAACCAGAAACTTAAATCAGATGAAGAAGTTATAATTGGGCAAAGTGGAGAACTTGTTTTAACAAAAGAACAGCAGAGTAATATTGTAGACAGACTCAATCAGATGTCGTCTTATAACCAGTCGTTGTTTTCAAGTTTATCTTCCAACTTGGGGAATTATACTGGTTATTTACCAAACAACTTTAATGTGCCAACTGGGATTGTAAGTGATTATAGTGTTAATGGGAATAGTAATAAAGACACAGTAGTTAATCAAACTGTCAATGTTCAAAATCACTTTGATTCAATAGAAGATGTTGAAATGTTAAAAGAAGCAATGCTTACATTCCCTCAAACAGTAAAACAAATGCTGACGAGTGGATATAACAGATAATTTAATATTAATGTAAGGACAGGTATTTTATTATATCTGTCCTTTTTTGATTGGAGGTGAAGATTTGAACAAATATGCAAAAACTATGGCAGTTGGAGCAATGGATTTAGTAAATGGAGTAATTGATAAAACAAAAATACCAGCCGAAACCGATGGTAGGATTGTGGGAACTTCTGGGGACAAATATATTGTTGAAATTAAAGGTGAACAATATACTATGCCTTCAATCAATGGTGCAACTTTTGATTTAAATAAAACAGTAAAAGTTTTTCAGCCAAATGGTGTAAACGATGTAACTGGGCAATACATATTGGGCGGTAAAGTTAATTCTGGAACAATTATTGGCGCAGTAAATTCTGTAAATGGTAAAACTGGAAATGTAACACTTGATAAAATAGATATTGGTTTAGGTAATGTCGACAATGCTAAACAAGCTACTAAAACAGAATTTGATGCTCATGCTAATAATACTGGTATTCATGTTACTCCAACTGAAAAAAATCTATGGGACACTGTGGAAGATAAAGCAGATAAAACAAGTGTTTTAACTCCCGTACCATTGAACGCCGTATTTACTGATACAATAACTACTATCAATGGTAAAACTGGTGAAATTTTAAAGGATGACATTGTTGCTTTAGGTATTCCAGCACAAGATACAGTTTATATTCACCCTACCACTCATCCTGCTACTATGATTGTTGAAGATGAAACTCATAGATTTGTTACTGATGACGAAATAATTACTTGGACAAATAGTAATCATACTCACAATAACTTATCTTTATTACAAACGATTACGCAGATTTTAGTTGATGGTTGGAATAGTGCGGTAACTCATATTTCAGATGCAACTAGACACATTACGTCAGCAGAAAGAACACTTTTTAGCACTGTGAGTAATAAGGTTGACAAAATTGCTGGTAAAGGGTTGTCGACAGAAGATTATACTTCTGACGAAAAAAATAAATTAAGTGGTATCGCAGAAAATGCAAATAACTATGTGCATCCTACTACTCATCCATCGAGCATGATAACTGGATTATCTACTGTTGCTACAAGTGGAAGTTATAATGATTTGTCTAATAAACCTACTATTACAAATATACCCAATACAACATTTACAATTCCTGCTACTGTTGGATGGTATAGAATTGCTCAATCACCAACAGATTCAGATTTATCATCTTGTCTGTTAGAATTTAAATGGCAATCAAATGGGCACAAAGGACATTCAATTACTTCGATTAAAGCTCAGGGTAATAATCAGCCAGTATTAACACAATTGTTGTGTAATTCGTCGTACACTAACCCTTATATTTATTATGTAAGGATTAATAGACCATCTACTGCAAGTGGCAATAAAACGTATCTTGAAGTTTATTTGCTTTATTCGTATGAAACTACAATAGAAATATCTTTAAATAATAATGTTGGTTGGGAATTTTTGCCTTCATTAGAAACAGGTAATGTCCCAAGTGGATATAGTGGATATCAATTAACTTATAGTATGTACGCACCATTTCAAACAACTTCCACATCTACTTGTTCTGGTTTAAATTCAACTTATTTACAAGGATACGCTTCTACATCTTTTCAAAAGAAATATACAACTTCATCATCATTACCTACAGCATCTTCTAGTTATCGAGATGAATTCTATTGGATAACAACAACAGGCATAGATGATATATTATATCGTTGTATTCAAAAAGCAGATAATTCATATGTGTGGCAAGAAATAGCATCAACGGATTACGTAAATAATGCTGTATCAAGTAGTGGTTCTAGTGATGGAGCTTTGGTATTTGATAAAATATGCAATCAAGTTGGTGTAAAAGTAATAGAAAGTGTTAGCGGCACAAGTTATGTAACCGAGGCAAAACAATATTCTTCTAGTCTATTATTAGCAGATAAAACTGAATCAAAAGTATCAGGCTCATATGTAACAATTATTAGGGTTTATGAATCAGATGGAACAACAATCAAGCAAACATTCACTAAAACAGAAACTAAAAATGGTAGTAACTATGAGACAATAACTACTTAAGAAAGGAGGTATAAATGTCAGCGCCAATTATAACAACAATTATTCCTTTTGACGCAACAGAAGAATATATATTAAATTTTTCTTATAGTGGATTTCAAGTTAGAAAAAATAAAATTATTATAAGAAACAACACAACCAATGCAATAGTATTGAATGAGACAGTAACATCTACCTTATTAAGACACACAATTTCAGCTAACACATTAACAAATGGTACAACATACAATGTTCAAATTCAAGTTTATGACATAGATAATAATGCAAGTCCACTTAGCAATATGGTTGTATTTTCTTGTTTGTCGACTCCCCTTCTTTCATTTGCTAATATAAACGACGAAGATATATTAAAAGAATCTTATATAAATTTACAAATTAATTATAGTCAGACGCAAGGAGAATTACTAAACACATATGAAGTAAAACTATACAATTATGCGAAACAACAACTATATAGTTCTGGAAACGTGAGCGGTACAATTTCAGAGGTTATGATTACAGGACTAGAAGATAATTCTCAGTATTTTATAAGAGCAATGGGAGAAACGGTGAATCATGTATCTATGGATACTGGTTACGTTTCTTTTTTATGTAAATATTTAAAACCTTCAACATTTTCATTTGTAGCTTTAACAAACAACGAAAAAGAAGCATCGGTTTCTATTTCTTCAAACATTATATCAATTGAGGGGGTAGTTAACGGAACTCCAATTTATATTAACAATACTATGATTGATTTAACCGAAAGTGGAAGAAGTGCAGTATTTAACGAAGCATTTAGTTTAAATGGGGACTTTACATTGCACATTCAAGGAAGAAATTTTACTGATTATTCTGAGCTTCTTATACTAAAAGACAAGGTGACGACTAAACAAATTAAATTAAAGTGGCTCACGTTGTTGAATCCAGACACCAGAGTTGCTGAAAAGAAATATGGAAAATTAGAAGCAGATGGGCAATTAGGTTTATATGTTTTATTTACTGATAGCATAGACATTCCTTTATCTACTGATATAATTCATTTTTGGATAAGACGAGTTGATAACAGTTACGATTTTAGAATTGCAAATAAAGGAGGTGCTTAATTATGTTTTTCGGTATGAGTTTTATTGGTTCAACAAATTCTAATTTTGCATCTCCTATTTATCGGGACGATGTGGATTACGTTGAAGTAAAAAATGGTATTATTGATGATTTATATTTAACCGCTAATATTACAGATTCTTATACTACATCAATACCTACTATTTGGGATTACGATACAATTCTTCATGCTCAATTTAATGGGAATTTGTTTGCTGGTAACTCAGATTTTACAGTAGAAACTACTTCTCATTTAAGAGTTAAAAGACGTAAAAAAGGAACATATAAATGGACAACATTATTTGAAATACCCGTTAATAAAAAAGAAGATTTTAGTTTTACAAGGATAGATAAATACGCTAGAGGAAAAACAAACTATGAATACTCTATTGTTCCAGTTTTGAATAACACCGAAGGTAACTATAACATATCAAATATTGAAACTTTATTTGAAGGTATTTTTATTGTTGACGCAAACAAGATTTATCACAGCAAGTATAACATTGAGCACATTAATCCAAAAAGGCAGAAACCATCTACTGTAGTAGTCCCTATTGATAGACAATATCCATTTGTAGTTTCTAATGGTGAAGTAAATTATTATTCTGGAGAAATTAAAGCTACATTTATTGAAGAAAGCACTAGTGGAGATGATACAGTTTTAAATTTTGAACGTGCATGGGAGTATAGAGATGGATTTAAAGATTGGTTGCTAAATGGAATACCCAAAATCATTAAATACGATGACGGCAGAATGTGGTTAGTTATGATTACTGGTGATATTGATGAAGAATCTGAAGGTCACTGGGACAATGTTAAAACTACGTTTGGATTTACTGAAATTGGTGATTGTGAGTCTAATAATGATTTGTATCATAATGGTTTAATTGATGTTTATATGGATGGAGAGTGATGTTTATGTATTATCCTACGAGTGACGATATTGCAATGCTCAACCAATCATCCAAAACTGTTTATATATGGGTCAATATGTTAAACCTTAACTTCCAGTTAGTCGACACTATCGAAGGAAAAATAATAGAAGATAGTTTTTCATTTGACTCTACATCTGATGTTAGGAGAACTTATAATGTTACGTTTCATGTTACTGATAGCAGTTTTGCTATTGGTATAGATAAAAAGATATGGATGGATAAATACTTAGAAATCTATATTGGTGTTAAAAATATAAGGACAAATGAAATACATAAATATCCTATGGGGATTTATGCTATGGAAGATGCAAATACAAATTATTCCGTAGACTCTTCTACCCTATCTTTATCTTGTAGTGATTTAGTTACGATGCTAAATGGCACAGTAAATGGTCAGCTTAGAATTAAAACTATTATTACAGAAGGTGCTAATATCAGAAGTTCTATGATTGATACAATAACTAATTTAGGCGGATTTAGTAAATATAGAATTAGCGCAATGGATAAAACAGTTCCTTACGATTTAGAGTTTGCGGCAGGAGCTACAATATGGGAAATTATATCTAAACTCAGAGATTTATATGCTGGATGGGAAACATTCTTTGATACTGACGGCACATTTGTCTGTCAACCTATTCCTACTTGTGAAAACGACCCGGTTATATTTTCTAGTTATCAATTATCTCCATTAGTAATTAGTGAGTCGGTTAATTCTAGTCTGAAAGACGTCAAGAATGTGACTAGAGTTTACGGAAAATGCTTGGATTCAAGTTATTATACAGAATCGGTTACTGGCTCTGGTAGTAGCTATAATCTAACTTTTACGGTAGACCCAAGTCCATCAACTGGTACGACGATTGCATTCAAATGTAATGTAAATAATGCGAGTGGTTTTACAATTATTTTTGGTGGCACAACTTACACAGTTGTTGATGACGATGATAAACCTATAGTTTCAAATGTTTTGCAAGCTAATTCAAGTTATGTGTTTAGATATAGGAGTGGCAAATTTTATTATCAAGGACAATGGCAAATAATAGGAATTACAAAAGAAGTATTAACTCAACCAACTCAAGTTGAAATTGAAGCAGATTACATAAAAGAAAATTGCAGGAATATAAAATATGTGGTTAATCCAGATTCTCCGTATGCGATAGAAAGAATTGGTGAAAGACTTAATGTTTGTAGTAGTGGAGATTTTGATAAAATTTATAGTGAACCTTTGGCACTACAAAGGTCTGAATATGAAAACTGGTTGAGAACTAGAATGGTTGATACGGTAACGCTAGAAATGATGTTAGTACCTTGGCTAAATATGAATGAAAAAATTGAGCATACGATGAAACAAAGAAAAGAAACATATCAATTCATCACAAAGAAAATGAGTGGATCGGCAAGTAAATGGACGATGAGTTTAGAAATATCTAGGTTCTTCCCTCTTTATCCGTTCATTACTACATAGAAAAGGAGGTATTAAATGTCAGTTACATACAAGGATTTAACTAGTACCCTATTCCCAGAAGGAGTAGATACGCTAGAACTTTATCAGGAATTGACAACAGCACAAAAAGCAATAGTTGTTGATTGGAATGCATTGATTGCGCAAAAAAGATTTACTGAAGCTGATGCATTAATGGCGGCAAATCCAGACTTGGCAAAGTCGTTTCCTACCGCTGAAAAATGGAACAAAACAATGGAAAGCATAATTGCCGTTCAGAGATTTTTTAAAGACAGTGTGTTTACATATATTCAAGACACAGGCGCAGATGTAAAAGATTCTATTATCAATGCGATAAAATATAAAGGTAATTTTTCGCTTACTACCACATATACCGTTTATAATTTGGTTTACTACGAAACAACTGACCCAGAAACAGGGACAACTATTGATGCTTATATATCATATAAAGAGACCATTCCAGTCGGAACATTGCCAACAAATACTACATATTGGTTTCCAGTAACACTTAGAGGTAATATGGGGGCTAGTGGTGTAGGAATGTCATTCAGAAAAACATGGGATTATACTAAGCAATATTATGAAAACGATGTTGTTTTATTAAATAATACGCTATGGTATGCAAAGCAAGATAATATTAATAGTACCCCCATTGCTGGCTCTGTTAATTGGGAAATTTTATTTGTGCTGGAACAGGCAAGTTCGTCTATTATTATGATAGATGGTAAGCCACTATCAGAAGGTTTAGCTTGTGTTGCATTTAGTAATCCTATATTGTTTAAAGGAATATTTTTAACAGAAGCCACCATTACTGGTGGTTATTTTTATGAGCTGAGATTTAATGGAACAAACAAATTAATTGCTGACAGTACAGAGACTAAGAGTGGAGATGATTATATAACTACAATTAGACTTTATAAAGCAGATGGCACAACTGTAGATAAAACAGTAATTCAAACAGATACAAAAGTAAATGGTATTTATAAAACGATAACAACTTAAACAATGGGAAGGAAAGTGATATAGTGGGATCATTAAGTGGAATGGACGTAGAAAGAGCAACGCAAGTAAGGTCTGATAATGGATTTTTTTATTTACCTATATTAGGTAAAGAAAAGTTGTTTATATCTGAAGGATATTCTGGAAATATAAATAACACAATAATTACATCTGATGATGAAAATATTTATATGTTTGATAGTACTGACCAAGTGGCATACAAAATAAACATTAAAACAAAAAAATATATTTTAAAACAAAGTTTATCTTCCACAATACCATCCCTATCTAATGGAGATATATGTGGTGATAATAATTATATTTATATAGCTAGTGGAGGAAAAATATATCAATTTAGCAAAATAGATTTAAGTTTAGTTACAACGAGTTTATCTATTTTAGGTTCAATTATTTCTGGTATAGCAACAGACGGTTCATTTTTATATGTTAATCATACAGTTGATGGAACTACAAAAAAAACGTGTAAAATAAATATAAGCACCATGACTATTATATTTGAGCAGTCAAGTGTTTTTTATGGAAGAATTTGTGTAGATTCTGACTACATGTATACTATTTCAAGTGTGTCTCCTTATTCTATATTAAAAACTAATAAAACAAGTTTTTCTCAAGTTGCATCATATCCAATTGCTAACGGAGATAAGATGTTTTCGATGGATGGAAATTATTTATATATTTGCAACACTTCATATAAAGTAAGTAAATTAAATATATCTGATCTAAGCTTGGTAAGCACATATAACAGTAAGTCTTTGGTGTCTTTTTATGATATTTATTTTAAAAATGGATCAGGAACAATAATTTCCAAAGTTAGTATTAACTCCGTTTTAAACTACTTTATTTATTCCTTAAATGATGAATGGGGAAGAATAGATTTGGAGATGTCTTCTATTCTTGATGCGTTAAATATAATTAGTGTTTCAAAAAATGAAACTATTATAACTCATAACAAAAACTCATTTAATTTTTATGAAAAGGGACATGAAATTATAGGTTATAGGGAGGTGCAATAATGAAACTATTCGACGATGGAAGAATTGTATATGACGACAATATAATTAAAAACGAAGATATTGGTCATTTTATAGATATAGACGTATTACCTACAGTAGAAGAAATTAGCGGTAAAATTGGGTACGTTGTTGCCGATACATCAAATAAAAAAGCTGTAATTATTTATAATGATATTCCAAACTCTGATCAAGAACCAATATATAGTCACACAGTTCAAGAATTAAGTAACGCAGAAGCAATATCACTATTAAACGAAATACTATTAAAAATCAGTTGAAATGAGGTGGAATAATGCAAAATATCTCTACGATATATTCTATGTGGTTTACAAGTAATTTAATATCCAAAGAAACACTTAAAATGATGGTAGCAAATAAAAAAATTTCTGAAGAAAATTATTTTGAAATTACAAACGAAGATTATGTTGCTCCTACAGTAACATCAGTAATTACTCAAATGAATGAGAAGATTAGTAATAATGAGTTTGCAATTAATTTAACTGGGGCGGCAGTGGTAGATAGAATTGAAGACATTGAAGGAAAGATTAATACATAAGGAAGAAGCGTATAATGAATTATTTTAAATACATATGTGAGAAAATAGTAGAGGGAATCATGCAAAAACTTTCAATTGCTATGTTAGCTATTTCATTTTGGGTTATTAACGCAGAGGGGATGTCTAGTGAGAATTTACAAAATATAATGACGCAACTTGGATTCACATTTAACGAATCAACAGCAATTCTAACAGTTGGAGAAACGCAATATACAATTAATGGATTGCTTACTTATTGTATTGAATACGTATATCCAAACGAGAGAACACTTACTGCGGCAGCGTTGAAATGCATTATTAAGAAATGTGAAAATAGAGGTTATATCACTTCAACAGAAAGAACAACTTTAGATAATATGTTAGCAATATAAAATTAATATAAACATTTAAAACTGAAAAGGAGTGATATTATTTGGGTAAAATCACAATAACATTCAAACGCCATCGTTTCAAGATAGGTGTTTTTTTAATTCTAATGTCTTTTATTTTTGGGGCGTACGCCTATTATAATTCAAAGTTAAATATTAACAGAATGGAATATAAAGACGTTCCAGTTATAGCAGATTGTATTAATGGCATAGGTGAAAGCACATTAAATGAAGTAGTTGAAAACAAACCGTATTCTGACTTAAAAGAATTAAAACAACTTGACGGGATTGGAGATAAAAAATATAAAATAATTAAATCTCATTTTGATACACACGATATATGTAGAACAGAGATTTTTAATACATCAATTATATTATCAGTTATATCTAACATATTTGGTTTTATCCTTGTGTTCTACGATATTATCAAAAGGAAAATTGATGAAAAAGAATTGAGAGAAGCTATTGGATTAAGAAAGTAGGTGATACATATGAGTGATGTTGTATTGCTTGCTTTGATTAGTCTTTGCGGAACTTCTATTGGTACTTTTGGGGGAATTTTAGTTTCAAACAAACTAACAAACTATAGAATTGAACAATTGGAAAAAAAAGTAGATAAGCATAATAACTTTGCTTCAAGGCTTCCAGTATTAGAAGAATGGAAAGAAAATGTTAATGAAAAGTTTGATAGACTTGAGAGCGAAATAAGGGAGGTTGCTAGAAGACAGGTATAATGAGGTGATAAAATTTGGGATTTAAAATATCTTTTGATAAAAAGAAAAAACTAAAAAATGTACAACATGTAGATTATTCTAAAAAATTAGTTGGCACTGTGTTATTTCATATTTTTGCAATCACTGATTTATTTTTAATATTTTGCTGTTATGAGATGCATGAATTAGAAGACCTATCGGCAATGAGCTATATTGCCCCTGTGATATTTGGGGCATTTAGCATTACTGTAAGTGCAGCTCTTGGATTCTATAATTGGAGAGCAAGTCAAAATGATTTCATGAAAATAGAAATAGAAAAGACGAAGCAATTATCAGAGTTAAAAGAAAAATATGGTGATAATTTTACTTATACTGAAACAAAAGAAATTGAAACACCAAAAATTAGTTAGGAGATAAAAGGAGGATTTTATATGGATATTACGGTCATTATTGAGGTCATTTTAGCCCTTATTTTAGCAACTGGTGTTTTATTTGCCAATAAGTATTTAGGCGCAGATAAGGTGCAAAAAGTCATTACAATCGCACAGGCAGTTGTAGCTGCTGCGAATGAATTAGATATCACAGGTGACTTAGTTAAGTTGGGAAAAACTAAAGCAGAATATGCATTAGATAGAGCAAAGACCTTACTTGCTAAAAATAATATTACTTTTAACGAAGATGAATTACTTGTGTTTATTAAATCAGCGGTTACTCAACTTAGAGTTGAAACATCTGGTACTACAGCAGAAAAAGCTAAATGAAACAACAACTATAGAGGAATAAAAATATATAAATAGTAAGACACCCTAAACATGGGTGTCTTTTTTATTTTATTAGTAAAAGGATTATGTGATTTTTAATATTGGAAGAAGAAAGAAGATGTACGGTGTATGTTCATCAGAATAAAATAAATAATAAAATGTATGTTGGCATAACTAGCCAAGATACTAAAAAGAGATGGCAAAATGGATATGGATATATTGGAAATCAATATTTTTATAACGCAATTAAAAAATATGGATGGGATGGGTTTTATCATGAAATTATTACTTCAAAATTAACTGAACAAGAAGCGAAAAAATTTGAAAAAACATTAATTAATTATTTAAATTTAACAAATAGATGTCTTGGTTATAACTTGACCAGCGGAGGTGAAGGTAGTAGTGGTTTAATAGGAGAGAAAGCAAACAGAAGGCGTCCTATTTACAAATACAATATAAATGGAGATTTTGTGTGTGCTTACTGTTCTATAGCTGAAGCCATGAGAGATGTAAAAAATTCTTCTTCTACGAATATATCATGTTCGACTTTGAGCGCAGCTGCAAATAAAGGGTATGTAGCTTATGGGTATAAATGGTCTTTTATAAAATTTGTCAACATGAAAGAGATCGTAAAAGAAGATAGATCTATATATCAATATGATAAACATGGAAGCCTCTTAAATAAATATTTAAATATCTATGAAGCAGAAAGAGTAAGTAATTATTCTGATACATCAATTAGAGACTGGTTAAAAGAAATTAGAGCCCCCTTTTCAGAAGATATTTGGGCAACCAAACAATTGTCTCAAAACGATATAAAAAATATTTTAAAAAAACGTAGAGATAAAAAAAGTGATGAAGACTTCTTCCAATATGGATACATATTACAATATGATAAATATGGAAAACTTATTGAAAAATTTAAAGGCTATACAAATTTTTTAGAAAAATATCCTAACTATAAAATAGAAACATTAAAAACTGGCATCAAGAACTTGAGAATAAGCAATGGGTATTTCTGGTGTAATGATGGCAATAAGTCAAAGTTGATAAATAAAATTCAAAATGCGGCAGTAATCTCCCCTTCTACTATAATACCAATAAATAAATATAGTTTAAAAAACACTTATATTAGTTCTTATGAATCAATTACTGAAGTTGCAAAAGAATTAAACAAGAAAACTTCTAATATATTGGATGTTTGCCTAGGAGTAAAAAATTCTGCTTACGGATACAAGTGGAGATTTGATAACGAATATTTAAATTTTTTACAAATTGACGTAAATGATATAATAAGGAGGAAAAAGTATGGCAAGAGACGTAACAGTGTTACACCCAACATTACAAGCATTAATAATAAAATTACAAGCGAAATGTAAAACGAATGGCTTAACAATTGGAATCAGTGAATGTTATAGAACCGTAGCAGAACAAAACGCACTTTACGCTAAAGGTAGAACCACTTCTGGGAACATTGTAACAAATGCTAAAGGAAGCTCTTATAGTTCTATGCATCAGTGGTATATTGCATTTGATTTTTATAGAAATGATGGCACGGGCGCATATAATGATACTGATGGATTTTTTTCTAAGGTAGGTAAGATTGGTCAGTCATTAGGACTAGAATGGGGTGGAAGTTGGACTTCACCAGTAGATTTGCCTCATTTTCAATTACCTGATTGGGGGTCAACTCCTAGCAAGTTAAAAAGTACATATGGAACACCAGAACAATTTAAAAATTCATGGACAAAAACTACAACAAAGATAGCACAGGAGGATGATGAAGTGATTGAGAAGGACAAAATTATTGTTGATGGTAAGGAATTTACTGTTGAATTGATTCGGAAAGATGGAACAACATACATCAAGACAAGAGACATAGCCGAGGTGCTAGGGCTGAAAGTTGGAAGTAAGGGAAAAATTCCTGTGTTGAACAAATAAATTCATGTGATTATACCAGTAGTAAAAGCTGAGATTATTTGATTCATAATATCTTGATACTCTATAGACGATACATTATAAGATCGGACTGTCAAATACAAGATTAAATCTGCCATGAATGACTGTTGCGCCATAAGAAGCCAGCATAATGCTATAACTGAGCGTACTGCCCAGTGGACACAGCTAGTTTCATTTTTATCTAACCATAATGTATCTTTAAATTTACCAGCTATAAAAAATGCCAGATTGTAAATAAAGAAATCTACGATATTGCCAATGACGCTAGAAATTATAATAGCAAACAATAGATGAATTCCTGTTACATCTGGAATGTTAATTGATGTGTAATACCCAATTAAAAAATAAAATAAAATGAAAGTACTTCTCATAATTCTACAAAATTTCTCTTCATAGTTTTAGAAAATATTACCATAAATTACATAAGGAGTCAATGTTTATATAGGGCGGTTAGGATTGTCATTACGACTTTCTTATCGCCCTATTTTTTACGTCTTATTTTACGATTAAATCCAATCCGTTGCTGGTATTGCTAATAATCGTGCCATATCATAAGCATCTGATAATGATAATACCGTGTTTAATATCCATTTATTGCCTATCTTGTTTGTTACTATAACTCCACTAGGTATTTTATCTGGTGCGAATTCGTCGTAAAATGGGATCAGAAATTGAATACAGTCTCTTTCTATTCCGTAAGCAGGTACAATATAATTATAATCCATCTCTTTCATTTTTAAAGCATATTCAATAGAACAGTTTTCCATGAAAGCAACCTCCATTACTTATATAAATATTAGTAGCTAAATATTTTTTGCGTAC
>DAMCXN010000010.1:1343-3384 GCA_032096995.1 Aminipila sp. | reverse complement strand
ATTCAATACATAACTTAAATCTTACTACAATTTCCATTATGTTCTTATCTTTGAATGATTCAGGAAGCCTATCTCCCCTATCTTCAATGATATGTTGGAAATGATGGCTATCATCTAACTCAAACGAATTAATATTTCCGTCAAATAATAGTTCACTAGGAGAGTTATAGAATTGAATTGGTTTAATGTCGTTCAATACAATATCATTATATCCAGCCATAAAAGCCGTTTGACTATTAGTTATAATTTTGGGTTCAATATAATTTTCCATCGTTTTATTAAGTTGCTTATTCCAATATTTTCTTATCTGGTAAGATAAATATATCCAATTACCAAACTTATTTAAAAGCCTACTGTTAATTAAAATGTAGTCAGTGTTGTCCTTATTTGTTTTCTTATAATATTCTTGACTTAAAGTATTATTTGAAATTTTCTTCGATATAGCTTCTGTTAAATATTGAAAATATTTTTGTAATCGCTGATATTGAAAGTCTGAATTTTCGTTTTTCCATTTTTCTTTATTAAACAAATTATCATATATGTTTTCTAAAAATGCAGATTGTGAAAATTCATTAGTTGATTTTTCTGCTGTTTTAATTGATGAAAACTTTGGACTTGAATAATGATAATCCGAAAATTGAGGAACATATTTGTTTATTAAATACTCTCGTCCACCAACATAACATGGTCTCCATTCATATTTTTTCCCTGATGATAATAAAGTTGTTGAGTAGAAAAACAGTAAGTACTGATTTGAGTGTACTTGCTCTGGAATATCATTAAGTCTTATCATTTTACATAGTGGTTGTCTTTTACTGTTTTGCAATTCATCCTCTGAATTAAAAAAATAATAATCATTTCTATCCTTAGAGTCCTTGAAGTAATATACAGTTCTGGTTGATTCAAATAGATTTGATATTATTTCTTTTGTTATGCTTGTTTTTAAGTTTTTACTTATGCCAATCATTAAATTTTTAGGTTCACCTATGTTGCCATGTGTTTTTGTTATCCTTATTAAGAAGTCTTCTATTTCTGAAGTATCTTGCAACAATAATAATCGCCTCCTTTATCTTTATAAATATATTATAACATAATTTAAAGTAAAGGCGTAAAAAATATGCGCTTGTCATGCATTTTTAGCTATATTTTGCTTTTCTTGCGCTGATTGTTGTGCTGTTTTTGCAATTAATGTTTGAACATCTGCAATACTTAAATTTGATAATTCCATAGTTCTAATTAAGTCGTTTAAGTCTTCCTGTTTCTTTTGCTCAATCAATTCTTTTTCTTGATTTTTGAGTGTTGCTAATACCTCTTGGGTTTGAACAATTTCTAATTTGATGGATTCAATTCTTTCCTCTGTTGTCATTTTGTTTTCTGATTTTCTTCTAGCCATAATAAAAATCCTCCTAATATTTAAATAATAAGTTAAAATCTATTATCATTATTATAGCAAAATTGAGAGGTTTGTATACCTAAAAATGGAAAAATAAAAAATAAAAAAATAGACAAGAAATTTACTTGTCTATTATATAAGCTGTTGAGCAGATTCGAACTGCCGACCTCTACATTACCAATGTAGTGCTCTACCGACTGAGCTACAACAGCATACCATAATAAAAATGTGGTTATGGTAAATAATTATGGTAAAAACATTTTGACGTGCTGTAAATGGCGTAAAATTAAGGTTTGCAGAATTAGTAAGCCGCCTTACCAAGGCGACGCTCTACCTACTGAGCCATATCAGCATAGCTACGAAAAATATTTCGTCAGCCTGTATATATTATCACATTGTTTTTGTTTCGTCAATACTATTTTGCTCCAAAAAACGCTCCATTTTCTTTTTTACCCGTTGCAATGCATTATCAATGGATTTTTCATTTTTTTTCAAGCTCTTTGCAATTTCAAAATAACTTCTGCCTTGCAAATAGAGGGCTAGAACTTTGGTTTCAAAACCACTTAGATTTTTCACCATCTGGGATTCAATAAAATCTTTGTTTTCTTGTCCAATGAATAATGCTTCAGGATTTAATAGCTCCCCTTC
>DAMCXN010000010.1:0-1333 GCA_032096995.1 Aminipila sp. | reverse complement strand
CCCCTTCTTGCAATAAATCAATATAGGTTTGCTCTGAATCATCATCAAAGACTGGTTTATTCAAAGATATATAGGAATTAAGGGGCTGATGCTTATATCGCGTCGCAGCCTTAATTTCTGTAATCATCTGGCGATTCACGCATAACTCTGCAAAGCCACAGAATGATGTATTGCGTTCTGCATTGAAATCACGAACAGCTTTATATAGGCCAATCATCCCCTCTTGAATAATATCCTCACTATCTGCTCCAATCAAAAAATATGCCCGGGATCTTGCTTTTACCAGGGGCTTAAATTTATCCATTAAATATTCTTCTGCCTGTGCATTTCCTTGCTGAGCCATTGTTACTACTACTTCATCTTTAAATGCCCCAAACCTTATGTCACTGGACTCTGGGGCCTGAGCCGCGCCTTTTCCTTCTTCTACTTTGTTCTCCGCAACGCTTCTATCCATTCCAACGCCTCCCGGTCAAGATGATCTGCTAGCAAATTATTTTTCGGCGGTCTATTTTCAATAAACCGTTCCCTTAAATAATCCGTTTCTGCTTGAATTTCTGTTCTTAACTCCTTTGCCGTCATTCTTGTGGCACCTTGCCCATAAATAATGAGCTGTTCCAACCCATCTCCTGTGGCCACACGAACCCTATAATGCTTTGGCATGGCAGTAACTACTCTTTCTATATAATGATCCGCCGTTTCCGCCTCTTTGGTATAAACAACAAATATATTTTGATATTGGTTCGCAGACCCAATACTTCCTTTCACCAAATACCCATCAAAAACTAAGATAATCGTTGTGCTTTTTACCCCTTTATAATTCGAGAGGATATCAATAAGCTTTTGCCTTGCGCTTTCCAAACTTACATCACGAGCCAACTCTTTTAAATCATCCCAAGCATGAATGATATTGTAGCCATCTACCAATAAGAATTCCTTATGCAAAAGCGCCCCCTCCATTCTGTAGTGATATACACAATAGAGTAACATATTTTGTCGCAATTTGCAAAACCACTATTTACATTCTAATTATTATTTTAAAATAGTTAAATTATTCCTTGGTAAATTTTCTTTGTCGTACAACTTCATACATCAAAAGCCCTGCCGCTACCGAAGCATTTAAAGATGAAATCTGTCCATACATAGGAATAGAGGCTGTAAAATCGCAATTTTCCCGAACAAGACGGCTTACGCCTTCCCCTTCGCTACCAATTATCAAGGCCAAAGGTCCCTTCATATTGGTATCAAAATGGTCTAATCCCTTCATATCCGCACAGGCAATCCACAGACCTTCTTTTTTTAGTTTTTCCATGGTCTTTACAATATTAGTTACTCT
>DAMCXN010000009.1:67511-68862 GCA_032096995.1 Aminipila sp. | reverse complement strand
TTGATGGGGAGCCCATGGACGAAGAAACGAAAGAATTATTAAGGGTGTCCTTGGAAAATGGTGTTAGAATTGCGAAAATTTCCGCTAAAAAGAAATTTACACCTAAGAAATATAGATAATCTGAAACTTATTAGCTTTGCTCAAAGGAGGGAAGAGTAAAGAATGGTCGAAAGCATCGTTGATAAATATGGGACTAGAAATGCTATTAAGATTGCTAATGAAATGGGGTTCCAACTAATTTATGAGCCTCTCGGCATGATTAATGGATACTTTACTACCATGTGCAGACATAGGCAAATATATATGAATTCTGAACTAGATGAACGAAGGATGTTCTATACTGCTGCACATGAGCTAGGACATGCTATACTGCACCCCCATGAAAACACCCCTTTTCTTAAAAGTACACTTCTTTCTGTAAACAAATTGGAAAGGGAAGCAAATCTCTTTGCTGTAAAACTAATGATAAGTGATAGAATTAAGAAAGTACGGAAAAGAACTCTGGTTTAGCGCTTTAGGAAAAGTTAAATTCGAAATCGTAGGAAGTTTTGATATACGTAGTTTTAATAGACTTCTGAGCAACTATATCCTTTAAAAATTAATCCCCCACTCCGCTACCAACGAAGTGGGGGATAAGCGGTCATACCGTGGTACAACTGCCCTACTCAAGCTAATTGTATCACAAGACCGCCTTGTTTACCATACCTGAAAATACTAAGGAGGTCTTATTTTTATGGCCAATGCTAAAAAATTGTCATCTGGACAGTGGCGAGTGCAAATATTCAGCTACACTGAAATGATAGATGGAAAACCTAAAAAATAAGAGAAAGCTTTACTGCCTCCACTATAAAAGAGACAGAATATCAAGCCGCACTTTTTAAGCTCAAAAATGAACGGCGTACAAAAGTTACAATTACATTAGGAGATGCTATTGAGGGATATATAAATAGCAAGGATCGCATACTGTCTCCATCAACCATAAGAGGTTATAGACGAATTAAGAATACATATCTTCATGGGTTACAAGACCAGAAGCTATTCGAGATAACTAACCTAAAAATACAAATTGCTCTAAATCAAGAAAAAAAAGCTAGCAATCTAACTCCCAAAACAATGCGCAATATCGCAGGTTTATTTCCTCATCTATTAAACTTTTTAATGAAGATTTTAAGTTTATGCTAAAAAGCGTTTATCAGCATACTGAAAACCAAAAAAGAAATGAAATAAATAACTTTATGAATGAATGCGTTGACGACTTTTTGGATAATGGTTCACACAAAGCTCACACGCAAAAAAATAACCCCCGGTTTACGAGGGTTCTAGACAGCTGATAACGGGATTCGAACCCGTG
>DAMCXN010000009.1:64993-67501 GCA_032096995.1 Aminipila sp. | reverse complement strand
AAGGTTTGCAGAATTAGTAAGCCGCCTTACCAAGGCTGTCTATAATTATACCACCAGAACATAAATAAATATAAAAACGATAAACAAATGCTTAAATATCAAGGTTTGTTGACATTTTTAACATAAGAACAAAAAACTAATATTACAGCCATATTTCAGAACGAATGTTCTTATATGGTAGCAATAATTATAAGGTTATGGTAAAAGCTATGGTAAATAGGGTAAGTTGAATTCTTCATTTTGTCCGTTATGGTAATTTTAATTGACTACTTACCTACATTGAATTATAATACACATAAGTAAAATAATCAATTAGAATGAGGTGAAATTATTGGCTAAACGAGCAAATGGAGAAGGCACATGGGGTAAGAAAACAATAGGAGGAATTGAGTATTTTAGATATAGAAAGAAATATGAAGGTGTTGGATTTAAGGATTTTTATGGAAAGAAAAAGAAAGATGTGCAAGATAAAATTACGGAATATGAAAAAGAATACGGTAAATTAAAAAATGAGATTATGCGTCCCAAATCATTTTCAGAATTACTAAGTGATTGGATGTATAATGTAAAATTTGAATCTAAAAGCAGACCTTTAGCAAGAAAAACAAAAGACGAAACAATCAATGTTTTTAAGTCTCGAATTATAAATAGTTGTTTAGATAAAATTCAAATAGGTCAAATAAATCCTAATATGGCAGACAAATATATTAATGAAATGATTGATAATAACTATTCTAAAGCGAGTATAGACAAATCATTAATGCTAATTAAACAATATTTAACTTACGCTTATAATAACAATATAACGAACAATAATCTTGCTGAATATTTCAAATCTCCATCAGAGGAGGCAGTTCAGACAAAGAAAAAAGATACTGATATTTTATCTCCCGAAGATATGGAAAAATTATATTTTGAAGCAAAAAGAATTAGTGAAGAAGGCTTTACATTTGGAAGAAAAATAGGAACTAGAGTATATGAAAATAATGGATATGCGATTATATTTATAATGTACACTGGTTTAAGAGTGGGAGAATTTTTAGAATTACGATGGAAAGATTTTAATATTAAAGAAAAGTACATGACAGTTTCAAGGTCAGTAAGTAGAGTAAATAAACTAGATGGTTCAGGAGAAAAAGAAGATATTGTAAAAGACCCTAAGACAGAAAAAGGGAAAAGAATTATACCATTATGTGAACGAGCATTAGAGTGTGTTCATTATTTTGACAGAGTTAATCCAGAACATTGCCAAGAAGATTTATTTGCTGTCAGTTCTGTTGGGACTAGAATGAACAAAGATAATTTGAGAAGGTCACTTAAAACAATGCTTGTTAGATCAAAATGTTCTGTTACAGACTGTGGTTTACACGCATTAAGGCATTCGTTTGGCAGTTACCTATTAATAGAGGACGGTAATGATATAGCTATAGTGTCTGCATTATTAGGACATGCAAAAATATCTACAACCTATGATATTTATATTCATATATTAGATGAACAAAAAATAAAAACAGTAAAATTATTTAATCAGAATAAAACAATAAAGGGGGAATAATCCCCCCCTATTTTTTATTTATTACGTAAAATAATTGATGATGTTACATTATTATTAATCCACTTTTCTAATGCTTCTTCTGGTATATAATATCGTTTTCCAATAGTAAGTTTAGGGAAATCTCTAAGTCTAACTATATCATATGCTGTTTGTTTACTACATCCAAACTTTTCTTGTATGTCTTTAACTCTCAGTAGTTTAGACATTTTTTATCATCCTTTCTTATTGTTTGCCACTACTTCCGAATCCACCACGTTCTTTACCAGTTAAAATATCAACTTCGCAAAATTCAATCTTTGGCTGATGTTCAACAATTCTACATTGACAAATTCTATCATTTACATTAATGACTGTATCCTTAGTTAGCGCATATGCAGGAAACATCCATTGATCTGTATTACCGCAATAACTCTCATCTATCAATCCAAAACTATTGGTTTGAATAATACCATAATTCTTAAATGTACTACTTCTAGGAATAACATGAGCTTCATATCCTTTTGGTAATTCCATTGCAATTCCAAGAGGAATCATTTTAAATTCACCCTTTTTAATTTCTACTGTTTCTGCTGCTCTTAAATCAATCCAATCAGATTTACCATCAATATATGTAAGTTTATCAATCTTATCTGTAAAGTATTTAATCTTAATGTCCATGTTTATTTATCTCCATTCTCTTTCAATCACAACATATTTTTTATTTTCAGAATTCTTATCAATGCCTACTTTTACTCCATTTACAAAACCCAAGTAATAACAATCATCGTATTCTTCTGTTACATCATAAATTTTATCTTTTTCAAAAACTAAATTATTTTCTCTATCTTTTAGATTTACTAAAAATCGTAATTTCTTCATTTAGGTTTATATCCCTCCAAATTTTTCTTAATAGTCCAAACCTTTCTTGTAAATGTGCTGATTGCTTGTGGCTAGTTTAATACCATATTGAATGT
>DAMCXN010000009.1:60682-64905 GCA_032096995.1 Aminipila sp. | reverse complement strand
GGCTTGTTGAAATTACCTAAGCTTTTTAACATTTCTAACAATTCGTTAATTGGTTGGTCAAGTGGTTCTCCACCAAAAATCATAATGTTGCTAATTAATAAATCAAATTCAATTACCTTACTTGCTATTTTTTCATTGAAATAATCTAGGTTAAATATGTCCCCTTGATCAAAATTCCACGTTTCAGGATTGTGACAATTTTTACAATGCTGACCATCGACTCCTCGACAGCCAGCAACATGAATTTCAAATGATTTTGCAGCAAGCGTATACTGTGTAGATAAAATACGCATTTTAACTCCTTTTTGTCTCTCATAAACCCTTATTTTATAGGCTTTTCTAAGCTTACATTATTTTACATTTTCAATTTTAATACCTTTATAAAATTGACGATTAGGGAAATCTTGTTCTCGTCTTTTTTTGTGCCAATTCTTTACGTTAGTTAGGAATCCTACAACCCTACTATACTTATTTAAAATAGGCTTTCCACAAATAGGACAAATCTCGTCATTTGTTACAGTCATGTGTCCGTTTTCACATTCTGATAATACATAATTAATTGCAAAATATACAACTCCCATTTTTGCCGCTGTTCTGATTAAATCCATAATATCTTGTACGTTTTCAATCATGGTATCGACATTCAAATGACAAATGCTACCGCCCGAAAAATGTCCATCAAATAATCCTTGTAGCTTAATTCTATCAAGCATATCTGCCTTAGTAACAAGTGGAATAAATTGATTACTGTAAATATCATACTCTGACTGATAACCCAATAGATGGTCTTTATCAGCCATTTTAATACTCATATTTTCCCCAGGCACTTGTTCACAATTATGAGGTGCATTATATTGTTTCTGGAACTTAGCGTTTATACTATTTACAATATCAAGAATTTCAATGGCAAGTTTTTGCCCGCCATCCTTAAGAATATCTTCGCCTAAAAGTTCAATACATTCGTTAAACCCGTTTACCCCTACAGTGGAATACTGTTTTGATAACTCCATATATCCAAGCGAATATAAAGGCTCATTTCCGTTTTTAATTCTCTTTTCTACAATCTTCCTCTTTGCGTTATTAACTCTGGCACACACTTCAACCATTTTCTTTAGTTCTTCTAAAAATGCTTTCCTGTCTTGATATTTAATTGCCAATCTAGGGAAATTGATCGAGCATACACCAAGACTTCCAATTTTACTAGAACCACTACCAAATGAATTAAAATATTCTGATTTTTGTTCACTTCTTAATCGACAACAGCTAGAAAGAGTAGAACTGTCTCCGCAATAAATATTAATAAATCCATACGCTTTGTTATGTTTAGCAATAAAGTCTAAGAATTCTTCATCTTGAATATCTTTATCTTTATTAATGGAGAAGCAAGCCGTAGTAACTGGGAATGTTAATGGAGTCCTTTTTAATTCTTCGTTCATTACGGTTAAATAGATATCTTGTAGTTTATTTACAATCTCAACATCTGGAATTGTACCATCTGGAAAAATATAATCGGCACAAATTTTTTCTAAGAAAAATTTATCGTATACACTTACGTTTGTAAATGGAGACTGGTTAGCTCTCATTGGTTGGTTAATCGTGTAAATAAATGAAGTTAAGTTTTCTTTAATATATTTATACACATTTGCTTTTAACCATTTTGGGGATTGCGGTGTAGTTTTATTAAGTTTTGAATTAATTACTTTTAATAACTCATCAATTTCAGATTCTTGTTTTTCTCTGTCTAATTCCATAAGTTTTAATAATTCATCTTCTACTGCATTTCGTTCTAAATCACTAAACCATCCATCTAAAAAGAATCCCGCATCGTTTCCTGTGTTAATAATTTTCTTTACATAATAACTCATTACAACCAATAAATCTGCTAACCCAGTCGCTCCTAAAGTTGAATTAGATGCAACAATAGTAAATTGTTCAAGTTGAGATTTAAAAGCATATAAATGTTTAGGTGGTAAAGATTTAACCTTTTTAACCATTGGTAAACCTTTTAATAAAATATCGTATGTACTATAATTGAAACAATATGGTAATCCTGCCCCAATTCCATGAAAATCATGAATGTAAATATCTCCTGTTAATTGCATTTCTACTATTGCATTGGCAACTTCATGTCCATACAATCTTTTTAATTCTTTCCACAAAACATAATAACTATTTAATTTAAAAAATGGTTTGGGTAATTCTGTGTTATACGCAATTACACTAATATCGTCTACATTGGCATTGGCATCAATACTTGCATCTGCTGTAACATTTGAAGAAAAAAAGTTTTTACTAAATGCTGACATGTCTAATTGATTACCAATTCCTTCAAGGTTAAATAGTTTGTCTGGGTACTTTGCTTTTAAGTGCATATACAAATCGTCAAATTCTGTTTCATAGTTTGTTTTAAAATACATAAATTCCTCCTGTAAATACCTTCTTAGTTATTAATGATCCACTCTCTTAATTCATTCGTAGTTAATATTTTTCCGTCTATTTCTGCAAATGGCATTTCTGCAATTTTGTTGTTATCTGCAATTGGCAAATAAATATTTTTATTATCAATTTCTTCATATTTAATCCCTTTATTATCCATTACAGCCTTTAGCATTCCACATTTCTGACAATGTGAAGTATAAAATTTTAACATAAGCCTTCTCCTTTTAACTCCCTACTAACTCTACTTAACTCACAATAAATACCTTCGTCATCATCATCGCTTAATACGCAGCTTCGCATACAACCTAAATCAATATTTTCTTTAAAACATTTACAATCTGTAAAAATCTTATATGGAATACCATGATTTTTACAATAGGCAATCTCCCCAGTGCATCCTACGCTGTTTTTATAATCGCCAAATACCCACATTTCGTCACACTTGTTATCCTCAAGTAACCATAAGCACATATTTAGACCTTCTACATATGGCACTTTGTCATACCTAAATCCAAAGCTATGTATTGGTGACACAAATAATATTTCTGGAAATTTTTCATATAGATAGTTAATAATCTTTTCTACTTCTTCTGTGTTTTCTGGCAATCCTTTTGACGGGTGACTTACATAAACTACTGATTTATACTTACCTATTTTTACCTCTCCTTTCTAACATAACCAAATTAACAATATTAGCAACTGTACTACACACATTTTTATTCTTTAATGTAAAATCAGCTACTTTGTCAATACCTTTAAATTTTTTGTAATCATTTCTTACTCTTTGTATAATATTAAACGGCTTATCGCCACGTTTAATCATTCTGAAAATTCTCGTAAATAGTGAAACTTTAAGTGTTACGACTTTAATTGTTTTATTGGTATATCTATCTTTCATGTATTCAATTCCATCTGGATCTACAACGTATACATCTGAATTATCCAGTAATTCTCTAGTTGCAAAATAATGGTTTCCGTCAAAGAATGTATAAGCCATAATTTCTTCTTTTGGGGTTTTTAAATATTCTTCCTCAGTGATGAATATGTGTCCTCGTTCACCTTCGTATCTTGGTTTTCTAGTGGTGTAAGATTGAACAGATATTAGCCCAAAATCTTCTTCTAACTTTTCAGCGATTGTTGTTTTACCAGAACCAGATTTCCCTGCTATAATAGTTAATGGTTTGTTTTTTGTCATCAATCAATCTCCTTAATTTAAAATACCTAGCCATAATTCTCTATTTAATTGTGGATACCAACTTTCAATTTTATCTGTTAATTCTTCTATCATTAATTTTAATTCTGGTGCTGCACCACCATTAGCTCCACTTTCTTTACTACCTCTTTCTTTATAAACGTGGGCAAATTCAGTAGGATTAACTTTAAATGAAAATGTCATAGGCAAAGAAAGCATATACAGACCTCGTTTTACGTCATTATTGTTTTCCATACCTTTAACAATGTAACCGTTAGTTGATTTGACATAAGTTTTTCCTTCATATGTAATTTTCTTTGGTGTCGTAATCCCTAAATGAGCTAAAGCAACATCTGTAGGAATAATCTTATCTTTATACCAATCAGAAATTTCTTCTGAGTCATATGATGCTAATCTTGTGCTACTTCTAATAATTCTATTTTCTAATCTTTTTGCATGAGCATCAAAATCATCTGTTCCACCTCTATGTAATCCATCTACAGTCACAGAAAAATCCATAAATCTAAGCATAGTAAAATGAATTTTGCCCCATTTAGTCAACTTATTAAATTCATTTTGAAACTCTTCCCAT
>DAMCXN010000009.1:58132-60672 GCA_032096995.1 Aminipila sp. | reverse complement strand
TTCCCATGTTTGTTCCTCCACTTCTTCATAAGGTTTTCCGTATCTATCAGTACAAGACTCTACCAAATATCTGATACGCAAATCTTTTTCTCTCGTCCAACTTCTTTTAGATAAATACATTGTCCTAATTGCATCTTCAATACCTTGAATACTGTTTAAATAAACCTTCATTCATTTCCTCCTGTAAATACGTTAAAAGTTGTTTATATGATTAACACAATTAAGTGCTAATACCAATGTTGATTAAATTACTTATAGCAAAAATAAATTGTCGTACCTAAAATATCATCGTAATATTGATAATATATACCACTACCTTGCGTAAATTCAGCTTGATATACTACGTTATCTGGAAGAACACTACCATTGTCGATTAACTCTTTTGCAATCCTATAATGTCTTTCTGCTGGTTCTTTTTCAATACTCCCATCCCAAGTGCATTTGTATTGACCTTCGGCATATATTACATCGCTTATAGTGTTTGGGAATTCATTATCTTTAACTCTATTTAGTACAACACTTCCCGCATATTTAAGTAAATCATCTGAGAACCAACTACAACCCATTTCGGCGTTAATGACTCTTGCCAATAAATCAATGTCTTTTTGTTTTTGTAGATCTTCTTGTCTTTTTAATTCGATTTCTTCTAATTGTTTTTCAATTTTCTCTTGCAAATTTAGGTTTATTGCGATTACGTTAATGTCTATATCATTTGCCTTTACTACAACAGGCAAAAATAAATTCATTGTCATCGCTACGACCATAATTCTTTTGTAGTTTTTTAATTTCATTTAACGCTCCAATCTTATTTTTCCATTTCATCTTCTTCCTCAATATCAATAATCTTTTCATAATTGGTATCAAAACAGTATGGACACACAGCAAATCTTTCATATGGAGGAGCATCCAAGCCATGTGATTCTTCTATTATTTTTGGATATTCAAACTCGTATCCGCAATCGCTGCACCTATAAATATGTACCACTTCCTAATCTAAAATCTGGCGTAAATACTTAATATCTTTGTTATTTAAATAATTATCAATTAATCTGCTTTGTTCTCTTGTATTTGCAAAAACTTGAACTGATAATGTTTTATTCCAGTTTCTCGTGTAACTATCTGTAACAATATTTTTAATTTTATGTAACCGTAAATATTCAACAAATTCAATTACTGACTCTTTGGATGAACAAGTAATAATGTTGACATACATACTTTCTTTTGAGAATTTATTGTTTAGTTTCATAGCAAAATATGCTCCTATTGATGATGCTCCACCAACAGACAAATTCATGATAATGCTATTTGTTGTTACTGCGTTTACTATTACAGTAAGAAAAAGAAAGTTTGAAAATCCTACCATTAATGATGCTAATAATGTTTTATTTTTATAAACTAGGATTGATTTTGTAGTTGTTACAAAGCTATCCAAAATCTTCATCCCAATATTTAATGTAATTTGAATCATTTATACCTCACTTTTCTTTCTTAACTTCTACTACCCATCCATCTCCGTCACAGGTTACAATCCATCCTTTAGATAGATATTCTTCTGCTTTTTCCAATGTTAAATTTTTGTACTTATCCTTAATAATCATATGTATTTATTTATCTCCTTCGTTTTAAATTAGAGTTTATATGTTATTCTTTTACAACAATCAAATCACCAACATAAAAATTCCAGCCCGTTTTGTCTTCCAGTAGTGCCACAATATTAGGATTATCTCCATAAGATTCTTCATATTTTACTGTAAAAACAATATCCTTATTATCATTTACCCAGTTCTTATATTTACCTGTAAGTTTATAATAATCTGGATGAGACTTGATTTTATCAATGTTTAGTTTAACTTTTGTTCCTTCTGGAATAGATTCTGTCGTCTTGTTAATGTTTAAAAATGCGTCAATCTTTTCTTTTGAGTAACCTTTTGATTTTAATTCTTTTGCTGTTTTGCGCCTTTGTTCTCTGTTCATAATTCCTCCAATTCAAATTAGTCTTTTAAGACAATTCTTTAATTTTAATCTTCATATCTTTTCCTTCGCAGTAAGCATAAGCATCTTTATATTTTTTAAACATTTTACCTTTTTCACAATAATCTGTAGTATTATTTCCCCAGCAATCATGCGAATAATCTGGTTCTTCTATTGCAAAAATAATGTTGTGCATATCTAAACAATTCAATATGTCATCATAATTTACAGATTCTTTGCCACAATAAGGGCATGTAAATACAATTTTATTTTCAATCAGGTCTTTCATATTTCCTCCTCATAAAACTCGCATTTTATCTTATTTTAAACACTATATATTGATTATTTTTATTATTACAACACTATATATAGTATGTTAATTAAACGTATGTACTTTAATTCCTGACCACATTAATGAATTTACGCAATTATCAGAAATATCTTCTTTGACACATTCCCAGCCATATTGAGTAGCTCCATAATACAAATCAGATACTTCAGATTCTTCGTCGTACATATCTCCGCAACAATTAATAATTCTGTCTTTGAAATCTTCATCATAACTTTCA
>DAMCXN010000009.1:56471-58122 GCA_032096995.1 Aminipila sp. | reverse complement strand
ACTTTCATTATCTACGTCGTCATAATACATCCAGCTCACACAAATATCCTCTGGTTCTGAGCGAATCCAACTATAAACTTCTTCATCTGTATTAGCTAACAGATATGTAAGAATACCGTCTTTACTATCTTTTGGTGCATAGTGCTTAAATCTAATTTCATACAAATTCATTTTGATATTCCTCCAAATCAAAAATTAATTTTATCTTACATTTCTACTGTGAATTCATCCACCTCTTCTGTGGAATCAATTCCCGATTCTTCATAAACTGTATCACCCATTTCATACTTATCGTTGGCTTCGTCTTCACTGTCTGCGTCAACATACGCAAAACCACTATATTCTACTTTGTATTTTCCCATTTCACATTCTCCTTATTTATTAGTTTTATAGTTTTTATAATGATCTTTGTATTGTGCAATAAATAAATTGTATAAAAATTCTACCATTTATATTCAAATCTTCTACTTCGGCTGCTTTGATTAAATCGTCCCAATCAGATGCATACTTAGACTTGCCACATTCATTCAAGAAATCAATTAAGTCTTCTCCTGCCCAATACTCATATATGTATCGTACAATTTGTTCTGGAGTAATATTTAAATCAATTTCTTGTTGTATTTTCATCAATTTCTCCTTTGCTTTCTGTCAATATTACTGCTGAAGCAATATTCGTATCTTTCTCAAAACACTTAATTACTACAAAATCATTCATCATTCTGCTATCTACTGCTACTTTAACCTGCATATCCTTTGGAAATTTTGCTAATTGATAAATCAACTCACTTACTTTCACCTAACCCCTCCTTAATATCCTCCTTCATATTCTGACAGCCATTCTTTAACTTTTACATGTGCCATCGCAAAAGTTAATTCCATATCACAGCTTGATACGTTACAAAGGATTGCGTTATCTCCTTCTATCCATGATTCAGGATAGTCTTTAGCACATCCTTTTTTATAAATATAAATACACCAATCCGTCATTTTGTTATAACATATTTCAATATGTAATGGAAATTCACCAACTTTAGAATCAATAAATCTTAAAAAATCTTGCATCATAATCTCTCCTTTCTTTAATGTTTAATGTTCTTTTTATTAGTTTTCTTTTTAAAAATAAACCAATAATCACGGTATGAATAATCTCTGCTATAGCAATATATTCTAATTTGTTCTTCGTCTTTTGCAAAATATAATCTGTCTTTCTTAGATATGCTTTTTCTTTTAATATGTTTTAGAGTGTTTTTAGCGGTATTATCTACTTCCATTTGACTCATACCCCAATTACCGTCAAAATACGGTTCTTGCCAACTGCAAAATTCAATTCTCTTATTTTCATAATCACGATAAATTTGCTTTACTTTTATATAAGCGTCTAACAAATCTTGATGCTTATATGAAGATTCTGATTTATTAAACATAAAATCAAAGTGCATTTCATCTAATTTATTATCAAGCTCTGGTTCACTGTCATAGAAGTTTTCGCACATTTCTAAACAGTAATACTTATTAAAAATGTGGCTTAAAAATCTATTTGATAATTTGCAATGCTTATACTGAAGTTTGTCATCGGCTAATTCTTTGGTTATCAAATCTTTTCTAATATTAATCATCAATTCTCCTTATAAAATTGGACTTCTATTGCCTT
>DAMCXN010000009.1:51837-56461 GCA_032096995.1 Aminipila sp. | reverse complement strand
TCGACATTCGTAGTAAATCGCTTATGCTTATAACTACAGGTGTTAGAAACGCCTCTATCTCATATTGCCAAGTTGACACATTTTGAGAATACTTGTATAATTTTCATACTTAAAATCATAAATTTTAAAGTCTATCTTTAAACCATTCTTTCTTGACAACAATATATTTTTTGTATTCAGGATAAACAGTAGTTGTTCCACTCTGTTCTTTACACCAATCATCTAATAATTTCTGCAAGCTTTTATAATCACAATTTTCATCTGCATCTTCATGTAAATCTTCACAAGCCCTTTCGATTACACCACTTGCATCGATTGATATATTCTGTGGATAGCAAACCCATAGAACTTCTGGCAATTCATCGAAAAATAAATCATCAAGATAATCATAATCCATTTCAATATTATCAATAAATTCTCCAATATCTTCATAATATTTATCATGTATATCATCGTAAAGCCATTCTACTGTATCCTCTGGCTTAATTTCTGTTGCTTTATCAATACGTTGCTTGTATTTAATTTTAGCTTTGTTTACTTGTTTCTGCTTATATGTATCGCAATCACATTTATCAACATAGCCTTTGGGGATTGGTTTACCACAAAACTCACATAATCTTTTTACTCCATTATAGCAATCTGGACAAAATGTTAATGATTCATTGTCATACCAATTTACTTTTGTAATTCTATTAGGGTTTACTTCCTCTTCAATACCAAAAGGGTTTTTTCTTCTTATTACTCCTAAACCATGACAAGTAGGACAAATAATTTCATTATCTTGTAAATCCTTTTCAATTGTTTCTGGCAGAATATTTTTAATTACATCTGATACTTTCAATGAAATGTGTTTCAATTAATTAACCTCCTTAAATATATTCTCCTTCAATATGCCCACTTAAAACTCCTTTTTCTTGTAAGTAACTCATCCATTTTTCAACTTGTTTTCTTGTAATAAGGGCTAACAAGATAAGAGATGGAACAAAGAATGAATCTTTGTTTATAATTAACATACTTTGATAATCATATGGTTGTAAAAAATCTTCATCTAATATATCAATGCTAATATCAGAGCCATTTTTAGGAATTGATACGTTAAAAGTTATATCAAGTCCTCTATATTTTTTCTTTTTTGGAAACTTTAATTTTTTACAAAAATACCAATCGTCTTTAGAATGATATGTGAATCCAATTTTTCTCATGTCTTGCTCATTTAATATATGTGCTTTAATATTTGCATTTACGCCATTTAAATTAAGCTTAACTTGTTCCATATCTTCTCCTTAAAATTTTTGTTTTATTTGTTATAATTTTTTATGTAGCCCTTTTCTTCTCATATTGTCTTTTAAGTCATCATATTTTTCACCCTTCACATTTTCATGTTCCAATACTATCATCAATGCTGTAAATGGATTTCTCCTACACGCAGACATATTTGGAACACTAGCGGTAAATCTCAAACCATCTTCAAAATCAAAATATAAAACTAACTCACAATATGATTTCCCTTTTTCTTCTCCAGACCAATAGCCTCCAGAAAATGTATAATCTCTTCTTAATAATGTTTTGTGATATGTTTTCAAATCATCACTCCTTCTAAAAATTAATAAAAATCACATTTTAATTATTTTTAAACCATTGTTTATTTTGCTTGTCACTGATATAATACCCATCTCCATACCCGTTCTGAATAAACCAGTTCTTATCTTTTTCTAAGTAATTAATGCCACATTTTGGTTTCCAATCTGGGTGCAAGGAATTTAATTTACATCGTCTTTCGTACTGTTTATAGCTCCATTTAGGATATGTAAACATTCCAAAAGTTAAAATGACTACTGCAATCATTACTAACTTTTCCATAATATCTCCTTTCAAATTACTATTTTATTTATGCCATAAAGTGCATTGAACTTGATTCTAATTTACCATTTATGCAAATTATAGCCAGTTGAGCATTTATTAAATTATCCGTTCCAAGTTTATCAATTGCTCTATGTAAATATTTATCTCTTTTAATATCTTTTATAGGAATTTGAGTAATCATTACATTATCTGTTGCTATCAAAATACCATCTTTAGTATAAAAAGCCACCTCTAATCTCATATTTATATCCTTTCTATCATATTTAACTGCATGAAATGCCATTTAATCGCTATCCCTTAAGAATATTCCGATTCCAATAAGAGCTAATACCTCTAAAATACGTCTCGCTATTTCTGTATTATATAAAGCCACGATAGCACTTAATAAAAATCCTACAATAAATACCCAATGTCTTCCTTTAATGTTCATATTTATTTCTCCTATTTCTGCAAACAACGTGGAAATCACCCATTCGATCTTTTTCTAATTTTACTACTTCGTATTCCTTAAAATTTAACTTATTTCTGGCATCAGTCTCATAATATTCGCCATTTTCTGTGTTAATATAAATGTTCTCATTTAAATGTAATAGTTTTAAAAATGTAGTTAATTCCATAAATGCTTATCTCCTAACTTAAAATCTCGCTTTTATTTGCTAAAATGTATTGTTTTTATCCAGCACACCATGCCGTTATCGTCTTTTTCAATACAAAACCTATTTCCGTATTTATGACTTATTTTAATTGCGTGATATGTATTTTCAAAAGTTAAACTTATTCCTCCAAACTTTCCAATAAATTTAACATATTTGTCTATCGTTTCACCACCGTAGCGACTTTTAATTTGGTTTCCAGTCATATTATCACCTTATCAATTACTCATTATATTTTCCATGTGTATCAAATTCGCATCTTTTACAGTATCCAGCTTGTTCAAAATCATAGCTATGTAATGCTCCTTCAAAACTTTCAGTTGCATAATAAATCCACTTGTGTCCGAATAGCTTACATAACAATCTTTTAAATTTCAAATATTTCTCCTTAATGTGCTTGCTTATCTGCCTCATGTAGTAACATAATGTCTTCGTATAATTCGTCTCCCCATAGTTTCTTATATTTCAACCTTTGGTTTTCGTTGTTATCTTTCTCCCAGAAATAAGGTTGCATATGCCACTGAATTAAAACTGACCTTTCTAATTTGTCTTCATTTGACTTATAGAATAGACTATCGTAAGCCCCTACGTGTTGATGTTGATAATAATGAGCATCTTGTGTTATTTCATCTTTCATATTTTTAAATGTTTTAGTAAATGGTTTTCCGCAATCATGCAACAAAGCTGCTTCACACAATACTGGATTATGTTCTGAGACTCTAAGATTGTATTCACAAACAGCGCAGTGTTCTCCAAGCGATAAATTATGATGGTTATTATGTTGGTTGAATGTCCTGTTTTGATACCAAAATTCCAATGGAGAATGATATGGATTATTTATGTATTTAATCTGAATATCATCCCATCCTTCATACCAATATGGTGTAGTCCAATTCATATACATACGCCTGATCACATCTTCTGGTATGTTACGTTCTCTTGTTTTATTGTTTGCTAAACATTTTTGGTATGGTGTAGCAACAACGATACATATTTTCTTACACTCGATGTTTTTTAATTCAGATAAGAATGCTTTACGTCTTTTATAGTTAATATTTGTAGCATCGTAAATTGTTGAAATTCCGTTTTTTAAGTGCATTTTAATTTCATTATGTAGGACATTGAATAATTTGCCATTGTCGTTTTGATTATTTTCATCGCCTAATAACCTTTTTCTTAATGTATCAGACGAATGAATTGTTGCGTCATATTTTTCTGATAATTCTTTTGCCAATGTTGATTTACCACTAGCAGGTAATCCTACTAGCATTATTAGTTTTGGTTTCATTTTACACCTCTCTAAATAAATCAGTATAATTTGTAATTCCCATGTCTTTTAACCTTTTATAGTGTGGGCAATCCGTATTAGTGTGAGATTTAATATAATTAACTTCTCTTCCTAAATATTTTTCTCTCACATAAGACTGCAAATTTTTAGGCACGTTTTTACTTACATAAACCATAAAATCTCGTTTATTATTTTTTGGCGCATTGTTAATATATTCATCCACTTCTTTGTCTGTATTTTTGATATATTCAAATACAACATCTGCCACTTTTAATACCCTATCCCTATAAGCACTTGGTATTTTTGATAACATATCATCAAATGTATCATCAGCGATATTTTTGATAATTAAATTTATAGAAGAAATAGCAGACAATATTCTATGAATATTCACATAATCATCACATTTAATTTTTACTTTATAGCCGTCAATATTTAAAACGAATCCTTCTTTTTCACTAGATTTATATTTACCTAATGAGTCAACAATTTCATTTAATGTTGTATTATATAATTTTGTGGACAGGATATTATAGTCTTCTGCAAATTCTAATACCTCTTGGTAAGACAACTCTTTCCCTGTCTTAACATTTCTTATGCCTATTAAATACATACCTTCTTGTTCTTTAGTATAATTAACTACATGCGCATCATTCATTGAAATATATTCAAAAATGAATGTTAAATTTGGATACGAACTAATCATTTGTCGATAATGAATATTTTCATCTAGCATTCTATATCCGTCTTTTAGTCTCCATGAATTTTCTACATCCAAAGCCATACTTCCAGCTAATAAAAGTGTGTCATTATACCATCT
>DAMCXN010000009.1:40614-51827 GCA_032096995.1 Aminipila sp. | reverse complement strand
GCTGATTGCATAGATCCGTCTAATTTATCAGAAAACTCAATGCATTTTGCGTTTTTAATTTTTGCTGAAATGTTTTCTAAGCTGTTTTCTTCGCATTCATTTAGATTTCTAAACTTTTTAAATGGAGTTAAAACTAACTCTTCTTTTTCTACATTAATAACTACACTTCTACACTCCTGATAAAATCCATCGTACATATCCCAAAATTCATCATATGTAATGTCTTCTTCGCCACCAAATACATCACTGTATTTACCATATCTAATTAGCAATAAATTATTATGTTGAGTAATTTGTAACGGCTTGATTAAATCTACATATTCTTTTAAGTTTAGTTTATTTACCATTCTTTCGAGACACGTTTCTCCTTTAAACTGCTCTGTAATTGCATAACCAAATCTTTCAATATGTTTATCTTTAATTTCAACAAATTTATTTAATACTGGATTCCAATTATTCATTTTTACCTCCTCATAAAACACCAATTTTATGTCCATTTCCCATCTATATATTGTGTTTATTTTTAATAATAACACTATATGTTGTATGTTATCATTTCAATTCTTCAATATAAACTGTGTAATCACATTCTGGGCATTCAATACTATATAAATCTGGATCGTCACAACGACTCTTGCAAAATACATCTGATTTGGTATATTCCAGCTTGCTATTACAATTAGGACACTCAATAATAAACTTTCTTTCACTACCTTTTTCTAATACTTTAACCATATTTTACTCCTCTCGTGTTAATATTGTTTCTCTTCATTAGGTTCTAACGCATTCACAAAATCCAACATAAAATTTTCTTCTTCAAAATACATGTAATTGTAGCTCATTTCACTTGGTGACCATTCGATACAGTATTTGTTGTTTCTTGGACTTTTGTAAATATCAACATCTGTCATGCCATACGCCAAATACAATCTATCAATTTCTTCATTAATCAACTTCTTTAAGTCATCATATAAATTGCGTTTATCAATCTTAATGTCGATATAATCCGAAAAATAAGAATCCTCTTTATCAATGGCAACTTTTATTAAATAAGAACCGCTTTCTTTTATATTGGATAGTTTCTTTTCGTATGTTCCCATGATTCTGCAATTTTCAAAGTGTTTAAATCTATCATCCATTAATTATCTCCTTTTAAAATTTCGGTTTTATTTAGTACCTTCTATCATCAGCATTAATCATAAATGGGAAACCGATTTCGTCTCCATCCGAGAACAGCCCTACGATATGCATTCCAGAATAATCTTTTTCATTGTCTCTGACATTTTCAATGATTTGATATACATACAAACTACTATCGTATTCTCGTTCTTCTTCTGTATAATACTTTCCACTTGGTTTGAAAAATAGTAATTTTACTTTTCTCGTATCAGAATTAATTTCTCCCTCGATTTCGATAATATTAGATTCAATTCTCACTGTATCACTATCATTTAATGGAACAAAACCTTTTTCATTATTGCCTATGTATTTAACCCTATACGGATTAGTAATAATCCTGTCATTATCACTTTTAAGAAAATCTTCAAAATCTTTTGTCTCAGACATACTTTACAATCCTCCATTAGTTAATCTTTTTTGGTATTTCTTTCTCTACGATATAAGCAAGTCTGCCCACTGTTTTAAGGTTTTCACGCACCAGAGTCATATTAGGCGTCCTGTTGTAATTGTAAAAAGCCCAACTTTGGTTCTTTTCGGCTGCTTCTACACCTTTTTCTTTATATTCTTTTACGTAGTTCAATTCATCAAGTGCAATCTGTAATGCTTGCATCATATATTTAATTTTATATTCATACGTCATATGTAAATTTCTCCTTAAATCATCCCCTGCAACATCTTAACAATATTAATCTCTGGTACGAAAATCCATGATAATAAATCTGAAATATTAAAAACTAATCCGACCATCCCCAATATAGTACCAAACATACTAATCACTAAAACTGTAATACCAATCCCATTTAATTCGATTTCGTCATTAAAAGCAAGTAATGAATAATGATTGTAGTTATAAAATAATGATGATTTTTTATCATTTTTTAATTTAAAATAATCTGTGATTAACCGTTTGTAGACAATAAATGCGACAAATAATACCGCCATACATACGCATAGCCAAATTGCAGAAATAGTAATATTGTAATTAGTATATCTATGTAATACATCTGTTACTTGTGGCATAATGTTCTGCGATGTCCAATCAATGGCAATTCCTAACTTTTCACAAATATGGTCTAATACTTCAATAATTTCTTTACTCATTTAAAATCCTCCTTAAATACTAAGTTTCCCAGATTCGTCAACAACTCCATAGGTTTTTAATACTTCCATTTCTTGTTCATATGTATCACACGCTGACAGCATAGCTAAAATTTCAGTTTTCTTATTTTTTAATGTATCAATTTTTACAATGTTTGCATGGTCTAAATCATTCAACAATTTATCAGTTGTATTATCCGTATAACAATCTAAGTCAATTAAAACTTCATCGTATCCTTGCTCAACAATAATAGAATTAATTTCATCAACTTTAGTTTTTACAGACAAATAAAGGTTATCATCGTTTAGAATACTTTTCCTTACGTCTTCCATTTCCTCGGAAATTTTGTTGTACTCTTTTCTAAACCACAAATCTACAATTCCTTTTGTTCTAATCTCTTTCATGTTATCATTCTCCTTGTCTACAAATGTTTTTACTCTCTCTGATATTGTTTCCCATTGTTCTTTTAAGCTTAATAAAGCTGATGTCATACAATATTTTTCATTATAATCAGCTACATATTGGTCTAGCCAGTCATAAGGTTTAACTGTAACCCAGTCGTTTTTTACAAATGACTTTTCTCCATCTTTATTATCAAATTTAATTGCCATACCTACCTCCTACTTAAAATAAATGTTTTATCTGTATCATAGTGAATTCCCTAATATTTCAAGTAATCTTTCTTCATTATTTTCAGTTGATCCAGATGCCAACAAAGATAGTTGCCTTACTATCATTTTAAAATTTGATAGAATAAATTGATAATCACACAAATCCAAAGATTCATTGTCACTTTCTTTTAATTTGTTTTTGTTAATAATGCTTCTATCTACATATACTTTTTTTGATAAATCGTCTTTTAATACAACAATGTCATCATCTATAATATTTTCTTCCGTTCCCAATGCATCAACTATAATATTTTTTGTTACCATTAAGTCTCCTACTGCAAATACATTATGGTCAAATCCCATAACTTTACTAATCAAACCAAAAATCATCATAGCTCTTTGTTCTTTTTTTGTTAAAATCGTATTTGATAAATCGCCTTTTATGCTTATTTTTTCTTTAAGATCAGAAATATGTAATATTTTATCGGTCTCTTTCATGTTTTTAAGCACAGACATTTCAACATCGTTTCTAGCTACTATAATCTTTAGGTTATAATGCTTTGCTACATTCAACTGACATTCATAATCTACGACTTCTTTGAATCCTATATAGAATATTGGATCTGTGTCGTTTATAATTTCAGAACCATACTTTTCAATTAAATCAGATTCTTTTATTTCAGGCACTTCGGTATAAGCTTCACTATATGAACTCGAAGATTCGTGAAAAACTACTCCTCTAGCTCTTATTGGGTTTGTTTTTTACGCAACATCAATTTCTATTTGATCAAAAAACTCTTCAGATTGTTTTTTATCGTCCTTCCTTAAAAACAGCTCGTAATCTTTAAAACTATTAATGTCAGAGTTATCCCTTCTCGCCAATGCAATTCCTCTTAAATATTCCAAATCATCTTTTTTATCGCTTTTAAATGTCATAAATTTAATTTTATTTTTGACTTCATTCTTGTCTACATAATGACTAATACATGTCGAAAATTCAGAAATATCATATTCTCCGCTAATTAATAAATCATTGCAATATTGTTTGACGTTTTCTCTAATTTGGTTTCTAAAATTTGACAATTTAGAGTCCTTTATGATATCTTTTCTATCTGGAGATGTGAGATTTAATGTCTTATCTGACACATGTAAGTCACCTTTGAGATAATGAACATCATCTAATTTAGAAACTAATCTACCTTTATAAAAGATGTTTAATTTAGCTCCATAATCATAATTATTTCCAAGAGAAATCCAACCTTTGAAATCTAAATCATCATTGTCAAAAACAATCTGCAAATCTGAATCATCACCAATAGTTAAATCTTTCTTTTCTTGTAATTTATTATCATAATAGATGTCTAATTCATGAATATATCTTCCCAAAACTTTTACTCGTTCCTCAATGTTCCAGCTATATACTTTATTAAAATCAAAATTTTCCAAACTCAATTTAAAACCATCATAAAAATCTTCTATTTCTTCAATTTTAATTTCTGTGTTATTGGTTAAAATCATATTTTCAACGTCAAATGTAATTAACTTGTTGCCAGAATGAACTTTAATTAAATTGCTTACTGTTATATTACTAAAGAACCCCATACCAAAAGGATTTTCACTTGTCTTAACATCATCGTCCCATTCACTCTCTGCAATAGAAAACAACGCCTGTGGATTATCAAGAAGTTTTCCATTGTTTTCTATAATTAAAATTTTGTTGTATTTATCTAAATTAATCCTCACCTCTGAGGCTTTTGCTCTTTGAGCGTTTTGAATATCTTCATCTAAAAAGCATAAAATATCTTTAAAGGTACTTTGCCTTAGTAGTTTTAACTGATTAATTACATTTACTTTTAATTCAACCTTATCCATTTTTCCTCCTTATTTATCACTTAAAATACCTGTTTAATTTAATTTTAATATATTGATTCAATAGTTGTTACTTTATTTACAACTCTCTTTCCTTTGCAACAAGGACATTCTTTAAACTCGTGGTCGCCATGTCCTAAATAAACATCAATTTTACCAGTACCCTTGCATTCAGGACATATTATTATTTCAATTACTTTATTCATCATTTTCCTTCCTCCAGTAAAAGTGTGAATTTATCTTGTGCATTCATCGTAATGGTACTTTAAATTATATTTTTTGATTGCCAATTCACCAAATCTTGCGTAATCAGTGAAAATTGAATCGAAGAAATTAATTAACTTAGGATGAATCTTGGCTGTCTTCTTTTTATTTAACCAATACTCAAGAGGCGATGTTTTAGTAAAAGACTGTCCTCCATAAACTTTTCCCGCTCCTATATAATCACATACCATTTCAACAGCATACTTATATGGCATAATAATCGGCTCTCCACCATTGTCTAAATAATCAATCCAATATTCATAGTGGTGAGGGTTGTGTCCTTTATGGTGTAACCACGCATTACAGTAGCCCTTTTCTTCTTTCGCTTGGTCGACTGGTGAACGTTTACCGTTGTAATATTTTGCATACTCAATAAATTCTGATGGAGTATATTTAGACAAATCATGTAGAACTCCTTGTATTGGTATTCCAGCCCTACAGCATTCTTTAAATACTTCCCATTTATGTTTTGTAATAATGTTAAAGTGTTTAACTGACTTATGTAAGATATTCAATTAATTTCCTCCTTTGGATTCACAGTAACAACTTTCCATTCTAATCCATGTGTTTCAATCTGTTCTTTACAAGTATGTAAACACTGTTCGCAACGAATTGGTTTTCCTTTATCTGTACGAAGTTGTTCCCCTGAAAGAGCACATCCGTCTACTTCAAACCCAAGCCAACCACCAAAGCCCTGAAACATTTTCTGTTTAAAGGAGCAACTTCCACCACAATATTTCCCCCTAATTATAATAGATTTGTTTTCACCACTTTTAGTTGCAACATCTAAAGAATACATTTAAATTTCCTCCTTTTAAGCCGTTTTAGTTCATATAAAATGCACATTTTAAGTCTAGTTTTACCCAATCATTTGCATAATTTCATCATAGAAACAAGTTCTACCTTTGTATGGCACATATGTAACTTCTTTTAATTTCTCTTGGATTTTTTTAATGTCCCAATTATTTGTATGGGCATTTATCATAATGTCTATGTATTGCATAGCTTGTTTTATATCCGTATGTATCTGTCTTAATTTTTGCTGTTTTCCATAGATGATTGTTCTTATATGAGCAGGAGGATTATACTTTTCTATAATATGTATTAAATCAGATAATCCCAAATCGTAAAAAGATAAAGCTTTGTTTAGAATTTCATTCTTTTCAATTAATTCTTTTTGGGTGTAAGCATATAATCCCATTATGTTATTAGCTTCGTCTTTAATCTCGTTAACAATTGACATATCGAAACTAATATGTTTGTTCTCCACGATGGTTTTTGCTTCTGACTTATGTTTATTGATGTCAAAAACTTCTCCTGTTTCTTTTTCTTCTAAATAATAATTTTTCATTGATTTAGATAGAGAATTGTTTAATATAGCCATTGCTTGTTTGTACGGAAACACATCTGATAATGCAGCACAAGATGTTTCTTTGTATTTATATCCTTCTTTTTGGATATATTTATGTCCATTTGTTATGTAATACATTTTACCCATTTTATCTCTCCTCTCGTTTTTGTTTGTTGATTACTATGGGTCTTATCGGACTTGAACCGATTTTAAAGCCACCTAGCAAAACCCTTGTTTTAAATTAGAGTTTATAGATTATGGGTTAAGCGGGTTTCAATTGCTTATATACAATATATCACACCACCTAACCCATGTCAACTGTTTTTAATTAGAGTTTATAAATTATTTTAATTTAAAGCAAACGTCAGATACCTCACATTCATCTGGCATTTCAAATACGTTGTTTTCATATGTAGCAGTTTCATTTTCAGCAATAGTATTTGTATATGTTGGTTGTAAATAAGCTGTTTGGATCATGTCTAAAACTTTAAGGGCTTGAGTTTGGGTTGAATAGGTTCCCATGTCATTCTCTACTAAATTCTTCAGATAAAAGATAATTCTATATTTATCTCCAAACTTACTCATGTGCATTGCTTCTACTGTATCTAAATTAATTAATAGTTCCTTATTTTGGCTTCGTACTAACATATTTTCTCCTTATTTTCATATTATTTTGGTCATAAAATTCCAGTTTTATCTAGTGGTTGATATTTAAATCTTTGCTAAATACGCTATACTTTTTGATAGGTTTTCAGCTCTATTTAGTGTTTAATTATTTTGGGTGATAAAAATATCATATAAATTGTTTGAGTAGCAAATAGCGTTATAATCATGTATAATTTCCGTTGTTATTTGCTAGTTTTAATTTAATTTATAATTATTTTATCTTAATTCTACTAAATACTTAATCGTACATTGATCTTCTTTATATACAATAATCTCATCGTTTCTTAACATATTACCTTCATGAGCATGTAAACAATTTGCTCCTTTACAAGAAGATTGTAATTTATCATAATCAAAATTATAATATTTGCTATCAAACGAATATACATCATATGGCTTACCATACGCCACATCCATCAAAGCCATAAAAGCAGAATTGGAATTCCCTCTTGCCCAATATGAACCGCTCAATGAAGTGTAACCTAGCGACTTTCTGGCTTTTGGAGCATAATAAATTCCGTATCCAAACATTTTACCTGTGATTACTGCACTGGTAGGTTTGAGCGCAAGCCCACTATTTATAATTGACCACCAATTTTCATTTCTGCTACCGTGCCATAATAGTTTTCTATTTGTAATATTTTCTTCCTTAATAAATTTATCAAACTTTTCTTGTGTCCTATTGTTTTTAACTCTCCACGCAGCATAAAATTTATCAGCACATGACCCTAAAGCACTTTTGATTTTCTTAATGTCTGTATCATCACATTCTTCAAACTGCAATCCCATAGCTTCTAATATTGTAATTGGTTTCTTTTCTGTGGAATCATCTTCAATATTGCTGTCTTCAATTTGTTTTTGGACTACTTGACCTTTCATTACATCTAGCAAATCTTGTTCTGTTTGGATAATATCCGAATAATCTTTTTCTGATTTTGCTAAATAACTTGACACACTACTCATTTTTCTTGGAATTACAGTAAATAGAACTAATAATTTATCATTAAATTCTTTTAAATCATTAATATGTAATAATTCTGTTAATACGTTCTGAGCCTCGTCCACCATTGCCTGAGTAACTTTATTTGATGAAATATTGTAGTTATCGCTGATTGCTTTTCGTGCCATTGACTGCAATCTATCTACAATTTCTGCAATTACTTTATTTTCAATTTCCTTATATTCTGAACTTAGCGATTTATTTTTTTCAACTGTGATTAAATCTTCTACTAATTCTGACTGGTCAACATATCCTTTTCTAAGCTTTTCCTTATATTTTGAATCCCATTGACTCATTGGGTAACTACGGGTTTGGGGAGAGCTACCAACTCTCCCGTATTCCGCAGTCCAAGAATCGCCGTGTGGAATTTGTTTGTAATATTTGTTATTGTTTGCTGAAGCTGTTACCATCACTAAATATCTTGGTTTAATTTCTGCCATTTAATCTTCCTTTCTTATAGTACACATACTAAAATTTCAATATCTAAATCTTCAAAAATATCATCAATCATCATCTTAACTTCATCCCATTCTAGCTTATCTAATCCACAGCCGATTAATGGCATAGCTAATTTCGTAATATCTTTTTCTTCAATTTGTTCTCTCATGTTAAACAGTGTTTCGCATAACGTTTCATATGTTGGTTTATGAAAATATCTTTCTTTTGTGACAAGATTAAATACGTTATCTACAAGCAATGCCTTTTCTACATTGGCAAACTTTTCTCCTTCTTCAATAGGAAACTGTTTATGTAGTTTTTCTCTCATGTTATATACTTCTACAAATTGTTTTGCGATTCCAGCTCCTAAAGCATAATCTCCACTAATACAATGTGCTAAATAATAACCCTGTGGAACTGTAAATAAATCTCTATTTTCTTCTCTGATAGTCATATAATCATTCTCCTTTTAATTTTAATTGTAGCTTTCTTCTGTTTTGTCATCTCTAAATCTTACGAATACTGGGAACTGTAAACTTTCTAACCCAGTCTTTTTGTCTTTTGTGATTTCTTTATATTTAGTTTCTATAATCTTACCAATCATTTTATCTTTATTGTTCCAAATTTCAGTTCTTAATTCGTCGCTATAGCCACTGCCTACATTAACAGTGTTGTCTTTGTACTTGACTACAAATGCACCAAACGCTCCTTTTAATCTGCCATCACCCTCAATTACATCTACAACTTCTAAGTCCATTGTATAAAAGCGTTTAATCTTAATTAAATCCGTAGTTCTTTTACATTTGTAGGTAGTATTTTTGTTGAGCATGAGACCCTCATAGTCATGTTTTACAGCATATTCTAACCATTCATCAATCTTTGTCTGGTCAGTACCTTCGTATAGCATTCTTACTACTTCAATATTTTCGAGTTGTTTCTCATCAATTTTATCTTGCAATTTGAGTAAATTGTTTTTACGTTCAGCATATTTATATGTAGACTCTTTATTTGCCAATTCTTCTACTGGAAACATATCGAAAATTACTAACTTAATTTCTTCTTTTGTCTCTGCATCTGAATTAATTATACCCGTACTATATCTAAAATTTTCTCCATCTGACAGATTGTTAGTGTTCTTTCCAATTAATTCACCATCAATAAAATAGTTTTCTAAACCACACGCCAGAATATCATTTATAATATGCTGTAATCCTGTAAATGGTTTACCTTGCCTACTCATAAGAACGATGTTTGCAAATGAGCACCTATTACCATTTAATTTTTGTGAAAGATAGAAATATTCATCTTTTTTCAATTTCAATTTATCATATGGTGAACCAAGTTGCACTTCCCATGTAGGAATTAAATTTGGAATAGCTTTGTTTACTGACTTACTATCACAACCTAATTTCAAACTTTTAGTAATCATCTGTTTATAGAATTCTTGATGTCCTTCTGGTTGGCTTGAAATAAAAATCTGCATTTCTCTAATATCAACATCTTTTCCTGTAATGTTTGCTGTTAAATAATTCATACAATCTTGCCATGTTTTAATTTTCGATAAGTATAACTCGTTTGTTGCTACAATTGTTTTGTCTAATTTCTTTTTGCTAATACCTGTCACAATGTTATCGTCTAATAGAAACTTCAAACATTCCTTAAATAAATCGTTGTCTGTGTTGCGTTTAATAATTGCAATCTTATCGTTTTTACCACTGGTTTCTTGTAATTCTCTAAAAATTCTAATTACTTCTTCCATTAAATTCCTCCATATTTTATTATTGATTAAAAATCTTTTCGTCTAATTCCGCCAATCGTTTCAATAAATTTTCTCTTTCTTTAATTTCTTCTGAATGTTTTCTTTCTATGTATTCTTCATATAACTGAAAGGATAAAACAACAGCTTCGTCTACAAAATCTTCATATCCTTGACTAGAGTTGATTTCTACGTAAATTTCTTTCTCGATAATTTCAATAACGGCTTTTCTATTTTCTTTATTTAGAAAAAGTTTCATTGTTGATTCATATAAATCCTTCGGAGGAAATACACTGTCTGGATTAAAATATTCCATAAGTCTATGAGCCATTTTGATTTGCATAATAGCATACTTTCTAAAATAATCTGTACATCTTTCTTTTTCTGTGTATAACTTCATTAAGTCTTCCATTAATTCACCTCATAAAATCTGTATTTTAAATTCCGTACCATCCTCTAAACGGTCTTTTGCAATCTGGACAAAATTGATAAATATTATAATCTACCCTATCACCGTTTTTAAAATATTGAGTTTCAAATATAGTATTACATTTAGTACATTTGTAGCTAATACAACTCATATCTTCTAAATCTTCTGGTGCTAAGTCTATACTAATGAATTGAAAAGCTAAATTTTTAGGTCTTATATTATCACTAGATTTTAGTATTTCTATTGTATTGCCATTTTTAAATTTAATCTCCATACAAACCACTCCGTTTATTTATTTTACCTACTTTTCATTTGTTCCATTTCTTTAATTACATCTGTTAAAGTAGCACATTCAACATCAGTACCTAAATATGCTTTCAAAGCGTCTTTTAACATATATCCAACTTCATCTACTAAAACATATTCTGGCTTTCTTCTACCTCTTGAACCATCTCCAACTAAATCACACACTGCAATTGGTTCTGGAATAATGCAACCAAGTTGTTTTGCTTTCATTTTAACATCTCGTACACCGTCTCTAGTATTTACC
>DAMCXN010000009.1:39981-40604 GCA_032096995.1 Aminipila sp. | reverse complement strand
CACAATTGGATAGCCTGTGCTCTCACTTGTATAAATAAGTCCCGTTGTTTTACCAGTTCCTCTGTCTTTAATTAATAATTCCATTCCAAATCCTCCTATGTATTTTTTATTTTTTATAGCTTAAAACATTCTTTAATTGGCAGTTTTCATTGCTTCTGCGGAAATAATTTAGTAAAACTATTTTCAGGATATTCATGCTTACCTACATAGACTCTTGTCTCAAAAAATTCTCCGCACTCTGGACAATAATTTTCATCATATAATCTTCCTTCGTAATCATCTTTGTTACTTGAATATCTAAAAGCGTTAATGTGTTTACACTCCATAGTTATCTCCTTCCGACCTCCCAATAAAAAGTAAGTTTTAACTATTATTTTTAATTCGTGTTTGTGCTATATCAAAGTATTCTTTTTCTAATTCAAAGCCAATATAATTTCTTTTTGTGTTAATAGCTGCTACTGCAGTTGTGCCAGATCCAAGGCAATTATCTAAAACTGTCTCGCCTTCATTTGTATATGTTTTAATGAGATATTCTAATAATGCAACTGGCTTTTGCGTTGGGTGCAAAGATGAGTTTTGAGTATCTGTTGAAAACACCTGAATGCTTCTAGGATATCGTTCTG
>DAMCXN010000009.1:39073-39971 GCA_032096995.1 Aminipila sp. | reverse complement strand
ATTCATACGTGTAATCGTTTTTCATTTCACCATAAACGTCAGTCTGTAATTCTTTGCTTCTATACGATTTTTTCTTAATGTGACCAGTTGTTTTCTGTGGATTATATAGACACTGTTTTTTATAAAATACGCTAATTAACTCATGATTTCTCATTGGCTGTCTTTTTGCATTTAGAAAACCAGTTCCTTTTACTTTGTCCCATATCCAATCATATTTATAATATTTTAAATTACTTAATCTTAGGGTGCTACTAAATGGCTCACTGCCAAATAAAACAATTGCCCCATTGTCTTTTATAATTCTGTTATATTGTTTCCATAGTGGCTCAAATGGAATTATTGTATCCCATTTGCATTGTGTAGTTCCATACGGCAAATCGCAAAGAATCATATCAATACTTTTATCTTTAATCTTATCCATGCCAGTTAAACAATCTTCATTATAAATTATGTTAATATCGTTCATGTTCACTTAGGAGATAGACCAGTCATTTACCCTTGCAAGGAACTCTGTCTCCTTTTCTTAGTTTTTAGTTTAATATTATTAATTAATCTTCATCTTCGTCATAATACTGAGACAACGATTCTCCGTACCATTCCCAATTATCCACTCCACCATGTTCCAGTGCTTCTAATTTTCTATTTCTATCTAATAAATGTTCATATTCTTCTTTTGTAATTAAACTATTTGTACCTTCAATTTTTAAATTAGTTCCACCTAAATTATTCATAAGTTGTTTTGTAACATTTTGCATTTTGATACTCATTTCCTTTTGAATGTTGGAATATAAATTATTATAAAGTCTATCAACTGTTTCTTCTTTAATTTCATCTACAACTTTTTCTTCTGATTTATTTAAAGCGTTTGTGATATCTTTACTAAAAGCATCGCTATAAA
>DAMCXN010000009.1:11382-39063 GCA_032096995.1 Aminipila sp. | reverse complement strand
TATAATCATCTCTGATTTCTTTAATTAATTTTTTATATACCAATTCCTTTATTTCTTTTTTAATTTCCTCTTTTAATTCTCTTTCATCTTTATATGTATTCCATAATTTACTTGTAACTTCACTTTTTACATCGTTCATAGTTGAATTAAAAATTTCATCAGTTTTTGCATCGGTCAATTCTCTAATTACACCTTGCTTTATTCCTTCAAATACTTCATCAAAATCAAATTCAAACTTTAAATTATTACTCATAAAATTCAAAATCTCCTTTATTTTTTAATTTTACTTTTGTTGCATACCTAACAATATTTTCTGTTACTTCATTTTCTTCTAAATAAGATTCATATGCTTCATCACAAAAAGCACCTTCACATGAGATATATCCATTAGGAGTAGCGCATGATTTACATTCTCCATAATCGGTACGATAACAATAATTGCAAATATCTTCATCTAATTCTTCCATTGTTTTTAGAATAAAATCACCTCGTTTTTATATCAATAAAGTATCTCTTCTATTTGGTTATTTGTTTAATAATCACTTTTGTATCCTACCAAACATTTGAACATCGGAGATATTCTCCAGTTAAGACATTTCTCATTAATGCCTTCGTCTACTAAGCCAATGTCCCACCTTTTGCCTTTACTGTCAATGTTTGCAATAATAACCTTAATCTCATTTTTTGTTTTCCTAAAACATTCTTTTTCAATGCTTCTTATATATGATTCACTAGAACGGTCAGCGACTATAATTGGCAAATCAAATTTCCTTGCCAATTTCACTAAATTATATGTTTTACCTATGTTACGTTCCCAATAGTGGATCTTTTTTATGTAATATTCTTGATGCACAATATAATGTTTAAGCTCAAAATAAATTGACATACTTTTGAGTTTAAATGACCATTTCCTCAGTAAGTTTGATACTTTTAAATAATTCATACTACCTCCGTAATCCTTTTCGTAAATTGTCTCGCTCTGTTTTAAATTTAAACATAAAATATGTAATTGTTAAAATAGGAATATCAATTATATTATCAACAATCCTATTTTGGATTTCTCCGTAAATAATTTTTTCTAATACTTGCCATAACACGCATAATCCTAAATTTGTATAAATCGCATATACGGCACAGAATAATTTTTGAGTTTTACTCATACACTTCTCATCCCTTCTACAAAGTTTAATTTCTTCTCTTTTCCCATATAGTTCTGACATACTCCTTGTCTATTAATTTTTGATGTTTGCAGCTAGGACATTCTAAATAATTAAATATGTATTCAACTTCCCCATACCTATCATCATCACCATATCCTGCATCTGAATATGTTGTCTCTACTTGAGTTCCAGTTTTAGATACTTTTTTATATTGTTTAGATTTAAAATATTGCCCACAATGTTCGCACTTTGTAAAATTTTTAAATATTTCAGATTTTAATTCTTTAATCCAAAACTTTTGAATATTGTCTAATAATTTTTCTTGCTTTTCTAATGATAAATCCGACATAGTATCTTTCATTAATTTTTTAAAATCATTTTTAGACATACTACCTCCTCGCTTAAAATATAGATACAATATATAGTGTTTTATATTTAATTTCTATCTATATATTGTATCTAATGCCACATAAAAATTCGATTTTATCTTATTTCTTTAATTTCCTTTTCGATTTCCTCAATATATTTTATTTTATCTAAAAGCTTATCTTTGTATTTTAAAAGATTATTCTGGTAATCAGATATAGCTTCTTCTTCTGTTGACCCTGAACCCCAAACGTCAATAATGTTCCAATCGCTTACACTATAATATTCTTGTTTCTCAACTTTCATTTTTTAGACTCTCCTACTTTAATAATTCGGTCACAAAAGTTTTAAGTGGTTCTTTGAGTTCCATATTTTTACTCATCCATTCAATATAATCTTTATGGTCTTTGAAAACATCTTTAATCAATAATCCTTTATGTTTGCCAAACGTCAACTTATATGTATTAATATCAATTTTTTCTTTTGTAGTAGACTCTCTTACTCCATCAAATAAAACTTCAATGTCTTTTCTGGATGCTAAATAATCACAAGTATGTACGAATTTTTGAATATCTGTTTCAGGTTTATTTAAGATTACTTTACTTCTTTTAGTTGAATTCCATTGCCCCATGTGCGAGGAGACTGCATCTGAAATAATATTTCTATCTTCTTCTGGAAGAAAATCGTCAAATAACTCATTTGACTTAATCCAGTCTGCACATACTTGAGGATGTTCATGTGTCGTAAAACTACTTCCTTTATTTCCGTGTTTCCAACCATCGTGTAAAATAATTGCAGAAATAATACAATCTCGCTCTCTTTCTGTAAATTTATTTTGATTATGCTCCAATTGTAATAAATGGTTTGCAAACCTAGTAGCTGCTTGTGTATGTCTTACTAATCCTCCACTACCAAGAGCATAGGACGGATGGTACTTTCCCGTAGACGAGGCGGCGACTTCAAAGAAATAATCTGGCAAACTATCTAGTGCTACTTTAGTAAAATTTTTAATATCTTCATTGCAAATGTAATTCAACTCCGTTGTAAATCTTTCACTTTTCATATAATATCTCCTTATTTTAAAATGTAATTATCCAAGCAATTTTTGCAAATCTCGTAAATAAACTTTCCCATGTTTTCCTTTTTAACAAAATTTAAATAAAAATCACTTCGTTTTTGCCATGTTAATAATGTTCTTAGGAACGACAACTCATTATAGTCTGTATCATAATTGTGTTCAATAATGTCATCTAACCTATCGTTTTCAATCACAATATAAGCATTTTTTACATTAATCATTCTGTTTAACTCTTTCATAAATCTATCATCTTTTTGATTATTAGAGAGATTTCCTGCTAACTCTTTAACTCCATTTTTCCTTTCGATAATCAATTCGTCTGTAAAATATGTATCCACTAAAAATCCAAGTTCAGGACAAGCTTCAATCATCATAGAGTAATCTCCAGTTTTTAAAGATTTCTTTTTATGGTTGACGTTGGCTTTATCAAAATACTCTAAAATATGATCGTTACTTTGTTCCTTAGAATCATGCAAAATAATAAGATGATTCAATAATTCCTTATAGCTTTTGTCCGTATAATAATGCTTCAATATTGATCCTCCGCTTAATCTATTTTCTTATAATCTTTAATCCACCATTCAAACACATCTGGCACGATTTCCCAGCCATCGCCTACTTTTCGTTTTTTTTGTTGTTTCTTAAAGCTTTTAATATAAACAACATCTCCATCTTGAAAAGGGGCTTCATTAAAACTGGTCACAATCTCTTTATCCCTTTTATTTATTTTGCTATGTACTTTCATTTCAGTAAACTTACCTTTACTTATGCAATAAGCATTAAATTTAGGCGAGTATCTTGCGTCTAAATCTGTCACAACCACATAATTCCAATCAAGATTTTCGTCTACATAATCAATATATCCTAAATGCTCTAACTGAAATTTTACTATTTCTGATAAATTACATGGTTCTATATTTATATTGTTCTCTAAATATTTAATAAGATTATAAGTATTTACGTTGTTGAACTTTCCAATAGTAATTTTCGTTGCAAATTGAAATTTTTCATCCTCAGTAATACTAAATTTTTTAAAAATTTTCTCGTAGTTGTAGCCATTTGGTTCTTTTCCAATTAGCTTGCCTGAGTCATCTTTTTTATTTTTATATCTAATGCAATCTTGTAACATATCTTCATAACTTTCCGTTAGAACCCCTTTGGAGTTTAAAAATTGTTCACAATCTATTTCTTTGACTTCATCAAAATCTTCTGTTTCGCTAAAACTTCTGAGTATTGCTTCGGGTATATTTAACATTTTAACCTTATCTTTTTTGATTGTTTTTCTTTCAAAAACTTCGTCATATACAAAGACAACATACAACAAATTATTGATTTCTCCAAAACCACTAAAAAAGCCGATTTTAATTAAAATATCTAACTGTCTTGAATTAACAGATGTTTTTTCTTTAATATCATTTAGCAAGTCTAAGAAGCAATCATATTTTTTATCTTTCAATAAATACAACTCTTCAGCTATTTTGTCATTCATGTACTTAATAGAGCCGATTCCTTTATATATACATCCTGTTTGTTTGTCGCAAAAATAATTTGATTTTGAATAACCGAATCTAGGAGGTTTAATTTCAATTCCTACTTTTTTTGCATACGCTGTAAGACCTTTTGTTTTTTCTTCTTTTGAACTATTGATGTTCAAGGCAACCGTTAAAAACTCCAAAGGATAATAAGTTCGAAGCCAACCAGAAACATAACCCTCATAACTATATGGTTGTGAATGATTCAAGCTGAACAAGTAATTGCTTGCATCCTCAATGACTTGAATAAAAGCTATAATATCATTTTCGGCTTTTTTAACGGTAGAACCATATTTTTCAGTCATTGTTTTAATAAAACCAGATTTGATTCTTGGTATATGTTGTTCAGTACCCGTTTTTTTTGCAAATCCACGTCTAACGACATCAGCTTCACCCATTGTATATCCACAATATTGATGCAAAAACTCTATTATCTGGCATTGAAACACTAAATATCCAAATGTAGAAGACAAATATTCATCTATCGCAGCAGAACCAATTTTTCTAATTACTCCGCTCGCCAAATCGTCTCTGTAAGATGCGCCAGCAGGTCTAATAGCACTGTTTCCTATACTAAGTAAAGTCATTCTGTCTACATTTTCATTGATCTCTTGGAACTTTTTAATGTTTTCGTCTGACAATAATCTTTTGATATAATCGTTTCCAGTGTTGCCTTCCCATTGAAATATTTGTGTTGTATCATCCCTGATTGCGTTCCATACTCCAACGTCATTTATGTCTATATTGTCGGGAGTTAATCTCTCAATTTGGGCTAACTTACAAGTTTCATTAATTAATTCTATGGTGTCAAGTTTAAGTAAATCTAATTTTACATAGTTTAAACTATCTACTTCTTTCATGTTGATTTGGCTTATTTGATAATTTGATGTAGAAGTTGTAAAAGTTCCCAATGTTCTATCTATATCATGAGGCGAAACGATTGTTCCGCAAGGATGAGATCCAACTGATACAACAGTGCCAATAACTAAATCAACATATTTAAATAACTCTTTATATTTGTTTCTTAAATCTGTTTCTTCGTATTCTAATCTGTCACAAATACCGTTGATTTCATTTAATGGTATTCCTAGTGCTCTGCCAATATCTCTAACTGCCCCCTTTAGGGCGATTGTGTTAAAAGTTACAATGTCAGAACAATAAAGTCCCGTTTTAGAAAATATATATTTCTTTACATCGTCTATTCTTGATGGTGGAAAATCTGTGTCAATATCGCTTAAACTTACTCTCTCAACATTCATAAACCTTTCAAAATTAAGATTATGCTTTATACTATCCATTTCGGTAATTCCCAAAATATACGCTATAACACTGCCATTACAAGAACCACGACCATAACCAACATATATTTCGTTTTTGATACACCAGTCAATAATGTCTTCCATTAGAAGCATAAAATCTATTGCTCCATTGTGCTCATAGGCTTCTAATTCATATTTAATTCTTTGGATATATTTATCATAATTAGAATATTTATCTATACCACGCTTCTTTATTCCTTCAAATATTTTATTTTTGAATGTTTTAACTGGATTTTCCCAAAGATGAGGATATTTATAGCTTCTATCAAGTTCAAAATCTTCTACCAAATCGGCGATTGTGTTTGTGTTTTCTACGGCTTCTAATACAACATCAAGTGGCAAAGAGTTTTGCTTTTTATAAGCATCTATCAATTCTTGATATGTTTTAAATGTCAAATCCCAAGAATCTTCGTTTGCAAAATTCACATTCTTAGCTTTTTGCAACATTTTTCTTCCAGACATATGTTCGCTATTTAAAGCATGAGTATCAGTACCAGCGACTAACGGAACGTCTATGTTCTTGCTCAACTCATATAAATATTGGTTATATTTTTTTTGTTCTGAATCAATATCTGCATGGTGTTGTATTTCAAGAAAACACCTTTTTTTGTTATTAGCCAAAAATGTTATAAATTTATCTTTGATTGTTGGTGTGCCGTTATGCAGAATACCGCCCAAACAAGCAGTAGAAATAATTATGTTTTCAGATGTATTAATCAATTCATCTATCGTAATTCTTGGAACATAGTAAAAGTGGTTGTCTTGACGATTGTAAGATTTTGAAATCAACTGGTTTAATTCATAAACCCCATCTAAATTTCTACACATTAAGACACAATGGTAATTATCTCTTGTTTTTTCATTAATTGATTCTGTAACATATGCCTCAATTCCATGTATATATTTCATTCCAGCCTTATTAATTTCTTCTTTTTTATGAACCCATTCATATATGTTACCATGTTCAGTAACACACATAGCTTTCATGCCTAGTTCTTTGGCTTTTGCAACATAATCTCTAAAATTGGTAATGCTATCTATATTTGTTGTGCCATTTGATAACATACTATGTAGGTGTATATAGGTGAAATTTTTCTCCACATTATTCTCCTCCCATTAGTTTGTAATCACAAATATTTCTAAATCCGCATAAATTATTGCAGTAGAAATAGCTTAAATTGGGAAGAAAGTTTTCGTCTTTATGTATTTTACTAATTAAATCCGTTGCCCATTTTTTAGCATCGTCATACTCTTCTTTGATAAATGGCAATTTAAGCCACTTTTGCTCTTTAAAATAATTCCAACAAATATGACTTGGATATACCTTATACTCCTTATAAACTTGTTCACAATATAAATACAATTGTTTTTTATAATTATCATAATCGCCTTGTTTCTTTTTTAAAACTTTACCTTTTTTCCCAATTGGGTACTCGCTAGACTTATGGTCTACCACAATTATTTCTTTTGTTGTTTTGTGGCGTAATAGTAAGTCAATAAACCCAATAAATTTAATTCCGTTAATAGTAAATAAACATTTTTTCTCGATGCCTAAAATTTCATAATCATTTAACCACCCTAAATCCAAATTCTCAAAATAGTCTAACCCTAAATAAAAATTCTTTTCTACAATGCTATCTGCCGCCCCGTAACCATCAACTTCTTCATAAAATTTTTCATTATAATATTCAATCCCTTGTTTAATAGTAAATTCTTTTCTAAATATTCTTTCTAATATTTCATGACAGAACTTTCCAAACGCAGCATAAAAATTTTGTTCATCAGATTCTTTTTCAATATATTTTAAATAAAATGCATAATTGCAGTTTTCATAACTATGACATCTACTAAAACTCCAAGTCATAGCGTTTAACTCTTTTGTATAATCACCCAATTAATCACTCCTCATATTATCTTTTTTCTGTTGGCATATAATTCATTCCAAATTTCTATCCCACAATCTATCGGGGAATTTTTTGACTCTTTGCCACCTAATAATTTCTTAGAGTCTTCTACAATATAAACATTCAAAAACCTTTTTAATGTTTCAATATTTTTTCTTACCTCTCTATCTTTGTAAGAAACATCTGAGTCATAACATAAGACAACGTCTGCCCCTATTCTGATAAGCAGTTTAATTTGTTCTATTGTAAGAGTATGTTTTTCGGCAGATGCAGAATCTTTGATACTATACTTCATCAGTTTCATGCCACTTTTTATACTCTCAAATATTTTTATTTCATTTGTTTCTTTTATAAATGGCAAAGTGATATTTAGTCCCTGAAAATAATCCATCTCTCCAACTTTGAAATAGTTGATGTACTTGCTTATTCCCATTGCTTTATAGTTTTCGTATCTGGTTCTACCCTTTATGTTAATCAGGTTGCCTTGTAAATCATAAACTGGGTACACTATTCTATTGCTTCTATGGTCAATTCTTATATCGAATAAATCTATCTCTTCTTGTCTAATGTCTTCTTCTAACCATTCTGGGATTTTTTCTTTTGTATATTTTTCAAGTTCCTTTTTATCAAGAATTTCATGCGTAATGATGTTGGGTTTTTGTTTGCATTTTCTAATTGTCTTATTTATTTTTACTGTTTCAGATTGACACATTTTACTTATGTCAATGTTGGCAAGGTGAGAAGCTTTTAAAACTGCATCATCATAACTCATGGATTCATATTCAATCAAGAATTGAATTATTCCACCGCCTCTTCCACATCCAAAACAGAAAAAGTTATTTTTTTCGGGAGTAACTGAGAATGATGGCGTTTTATCTATATGTAGGGGACAATTCCCAAAATAATCTCTGCCTTTTGGTTTAAGATCAATTGATTGCTCAATATATTCAAGTAAATTAACACTATCGCTAATCTCTTTAATCATGTCTTCATCATATGTGCCAATCATTCTCACCTCCTTCTTTTAATCAAACGGTGTTTTTGCTTCGTGTTGCTTTGCTTCAATGATACCAACCTTTTCTTTTGTAAACATCATGTCAATATATTCGTTTTCTCTATCGTGTTGCAATCCCAATCTGTTTAACTTAACTTTTAATTTATGTGTTCCACAATCTGACCCGTCACGAATAATTTCTTCTTCCGTCTTTTCTTCCCACTTCACAGCAACGGAACAATATTTCTCTATACCATCAGATTCAGCTACTTCATTCAATCTGTTTAACTGGCAAAAAGCTAATACGGATAAATTTAATTCACCTGCAATCGTATTTTTTAACCAGTTTGTTCTACCTGCCATATAAGCACTTCTCTTTGAAGACTCAAGAATAGAATCATCGCACTTGATATAATCCCAAACAATAAATTTTAATCCCATTTCAATTTTCTTTTGAGCACAAATAGAGTAAAACCTTTCATTTGTTATGTATGGATCATATAAGTGGTAAAGCGGAAGTGATTTAAATAAGATATTTGCTTCAGATATTTTTGATTTTTCATCGCTTGTTTTATCCCTGCTTTTAATTCTCTTAACTGATATACCAGAAATATAAGATAATGCTCTAATATAAAAATTGAAATCTGACATTTCACTATCGTATAACATAGTAGGAACACCATTCATTGCTTTATGTAGTGCTTCTATTAAAGCCAACCAGCTTTTACCTTTTTTCATTCTGGCTTCAATAATTATTAATTCAGTTTCTTCATAAGAAAAGTAGTTACTAACTGTAGGGAAAAATGATGGGAGCCCAAATAATCCATTACTCTGTAAACTATCATTCAACTTCTGGTATAAATCATCAATCTGTTCCCCGAATAATTTAACTTCTCCATCTGTCACGTACTTAATTGTGAGTTCATTAATTTCTTTATAAACCTTATTGTTCATAAGGTCTAACGAAGTTTCTTTGTTAAAGCACATTTTTTGCCAATCCAAAGTCTTCTTATAGAAATCTCTTTTAAAAGATAATCCTACAATTCTACTGACTAACATCATATATTCTTCAACAGTGTCTCTCTTAGATTCCACACATAAATCAATGTATTCTTGAATGCTTGGCAAATTATATTTTTCAATAGTTTTCTGAACTCCAGCATGAGAATTAAGCATATTTTGAATGTTAAAAGCATCAATATTGGTTATCTTTTTTCGATACAATTCTTTTATCGCCCAATAAATACAAGCATTATCTTGATTATAAAAATATCTTTCATGTAAAAAGTTACTATGAAGTATAAACTCTGGATGGTAAACCAGTGTAGCTACTACCCCCGCTTCTGCTTGGTAGTCCGTAATTTCCGAAATCTCCACTAAATACCTCCCAACAAATTGCCAAAACCTTTATCTTTCTCTACGCTATATGTAAACTTAACTTCTTGTGTTTCGTATTCTTGGTTTTCTGTTTTTTCTTTGATTTCTTCCACAATTCTTTGTGCTTGTTTCTTTTCCCATAATTGTTTAATGCGTTGATTGTCAATTAAATAATGCAATCCATATGGGCTTTTTACTGGTATCTTCGCAGTGATAGCATGATTTAAGGCAAATAATAAATATCCCGAATCTACATTTTTTTTAAATACAATATTGTTAATCGTGTGTATAAGTTGCGACATTACAACCGTCTTACTTATTTTTTCATAATATAAATCTCTAATTTTTGTTAAGTTTTCACTTGTTTCGGCACAGTCCTTATGCATATATCTATTACCCACTTTAACAGCTTCGCCCTGCGATAATTCGCAGGACTCATGCTGGCAGTGTTTAAAACTACACTTATATGTTTTTTCTTTCATTTAAACGCTCCTTTAAAATGGAAGGTCGTCATCTTCAACGCTCTCGTTTACTGGATAATATCCATCTGTTTTTGCTGACGGATCTGGCTTTGGTGTTGCATTTTTTGCCCCATTTTCTTTTTTATCATTTTCTTCAAATCCAAAAATTACATAATTTGTATAAGTTGTATTCTTATCTTTGTCGTATTTGTTAGTTACTTCACACGCACCAATTTTTACATTATGAGTAATATCTAGCTTATCTGCTTGATTATGAGCAGTGCCCACAAGTCTAACAAACTTATTAGTCCAATCTGTTTCGTACTGGTCTGTATTTTTATTTTTTTTACTTGTAGACATCTCTGCCACATGATAATTGCCCTTGTTTTCTAATTTCCAAATTTTAGCGAATCCACCTTGTTTAAATCCCATGTTATTATCTCCTTTAATATGTAATATTTTTTTAGTTTACTTTCCTAATTGCCATCAACGACTTTTTCAATGCTTCTAACGTATCTAAATCATCTATAAGCCTTGGATTTCCATTTGCTTCTTTATCCGCAGATTTACAAACTTCTTCTACTTTTTTCTGCGTATTTTCAGATATTGCAGACTTCGTTTTAAGCAAATCTACGCATTCTTGCTGTAATTTGAGAACTTTTTTAATCTCTTCTGGTAAATCTTCTCCTTCGTAAATATACAGCCCTAGACCATGTCTTGCACAAGCCTTTGTTAGTGACCGCTGAATTGCTTTATTCGCATCTGTTGACACAATATTTTCGGCGGGGATAGACTTGTTTTTAAAATCCATAATAGGAAGACTTTCAATATGTTCAATATCGTTAATCGTAACGCTAGTTTCTACCCATCCAGATTTACCATCGTCAAACCAAGGTCTATTGTTTTCGTTTTTATAAGTTTTGTAATTTGCGTCTGGATGAATCTTTTTTACTTCTGCCCAAGCTGTCGCCCAAGACAAATAACTTAACCCATTTTTTGTTTTTACTTTTTCTCTTACATCAATGTCATACAGTTCCTTAAAATAATTTGTTTCCAATGAATAATCCTCCTTAGAATGGCAATTTATCGTTTGATAGTGGCAATTCAATTTCATCATTTTTCCCTAAATATTTAATCCCGTTAATAAAATTTCCTTTGACAATAGGGATTCCTCGAATCGTTTCTATTCCTAATTCTGAATCTCTTGCTATATGTAAAATATCTAAAACCCTAAATTCATTTTTGCCTAATAAAATAACTTCTGGTTGATATTTTTGCATACCATTAAGAATTTTATTTTCTAATTTAATCCCAGTTTGTAGTATTGGTTTAATTGCTTCAAGCGCAAGATAACCCCAATCATTATCACCGCAGAGGTGAAACCACCCATCATCTGTTTGGATTGTTAAGTCAATAGCTGGATTTTCTTTATAATCGTTAAACGGGATAACTAAATCATTACTGCAAGAAACCTTTTTTATTTTTAGTGCTATTTCTCCTCCCATAATTTCCTCCTATGATATTATTAATCATCTATCCAAACGCTTTTCAGCGATTACATAAAGTAACTTTATATGAAGTCTATTTCAACACTCTTTTGAGTGATTTAAGAGATACGATAAAAAATCACTTTGATTTAGTAATTAATTCACCGTCTATGGTATTTTCTCTTGTTTTCTGTATAAAAACATATGTATCGTTTACCTTTCCGTTTTAAATTAGAGTTTATATATTATGTTTATAAAGATTTAATAAAAATTTCCTCATGTTCTGGAATAACTTGCTCTGCTACGACTTCGATGTTAATTCTTTTTAATTCTGGTTCATAGTATTCATACTCCCATTCAGAAAAGTAAGAACCTGATCTACTAAACCCTGCATAAACCAATAAATCATATTCATTTGTAATGCTTTTTGCACATGGATAACTCGCTACCGCTTTATCAAATTCCACTAACTGATATGTAGTTCCACCATTTTCATATTTGCCTTCGCTGATAATATCGTCTTCTTCTACTTCACACAAGGTATATCCTCTGCTGTTAAATTCAAACTCAAAATTTTCCATTCCTCTTGTGTCGCATTCTGCTGGTAGATTTTCTTTTACTAAATTAATTAATTCATTTGATGTTTCTTTAAAACTTTTTGCGTTTTCTAAATTGCAAAACATGCTGAATACCTCCTTTTAGTTTTCGTTTTAAATTAGAGTTTATTGACTGTTCTTTTACTACCTCCCAATCATTTCTCCAAACTGTAGCATTAATCCACGTCATGTCATTCTGTTCAAGCTCTGTGCCATCTTGTAAATGAACCCAAATCTTTCCGTTCTTTCTAAACCAATAACCTTCCCATTCGGGCAATCTTACTTTATGACCAAAAAACATTAAATCATATGCGTTACCACCTGTCATTGATTATCCTCCTTTCTCATTTCATTTTAAATTAGAGTTTATAATTTACTTTTTAATAATAACATTGCTTTCATCTGTTGTCAATAGTTATTTTAAATTAGAGTTTGTATTTTATTTTACACTTTAAAACATCGGTTTTATCTTATTTTATGGGTTCAAATTTTCTAAACAATTCACCCATAGACATATGATTATATTTTGCTAAATCTACAGCACAAGCACACACATTTCTTTCGGCTGAAACTCCCATTTCTTCACTTAAATACTCTGTTAAAGAATTATATTCTCTTTCTCCGCAACAACAAAGCCTATCTTCCTCTTTGCTATCACATTCTTTCCCAAAATCATCACAATACTCACTACAAACATCTTCTCTGAAATTTTTTCTTTCTTCTCCATCCCAAGCCGTAATTTCTTTGCCGTTAATAGTGAATTTAACTGTAGGAGTTCCCAATGCCGATCCATCAGAATTTCTCCACCATCCATTTTGACACACAGAATTAAACTCTTCATCTGTCATTTTACACATTTTTTTGAAAACCTCGTCTGAAACTTGCCAAACCTCATAAAAATCGCCCTTATATGTATTAATTCCTTCCAATGAAGCTCCAACAAACATCCACCCAAAACTTCCTTCATACTAATTCCTCCTATAATTATATTTTTCAGTTAAATTATTGAAACGTATATTGACACGTTTTTATTATTGGTATATAATGTAAAATAAAAAACCTAAAATTAATAACAACTTATATTAAATCACCTCAACTCAAATAACTACATTTGTGTTATTAAACAATGCCTTTTGAGTTTTATTTTATTGTGAGAGGGGTGATTCCTATAGAAAATATACTTATTATTGCTGCTTCTTTTGTTTTTTCGTTATTAAACTATTACATCTGTCAGCTATGCTTGAAGCAGAATTTTAAAAGTTTCAAATTTCATTGTCATTTCTTCAACATAGAAATCAAGAAATAATTTGAATATAAAGACGGCTACGTGTCGTCTTTTTTTATTTTTAATTTAGGTTATCATATTTTTCACCTAACATTAAAATGAAAATTTTATTTTGTCTTAAGATTTTGTTTCAATAATTCTTCTAATTTATCTCGCAAAGGAATTACTCTACTACAAAAATTATCTTCATCTGGAACATAATCAAGTTCAAATCTATATGTATTATTACTTTCTTTAACAACTGTTACCGAATTTTTAGGATAAGTTGTCACATCTTCTTGAATCATAAATAATTGAATGTCTCCATTATAATCTTCTGCAACAACATACATATCATGCTCATCAACCATTTCAAAAGCATCAATATACGCTTCATCACAAAGTTTATCATTACAATCAACCCATTGTTCTAATTCATCTTCAAAAGTTTCTTCATCAATATCGTATGCTATTCTTTTTAATTGCTCTGCCAATGTTTCGTTTTCTTTTCTTGGTACTAGAACTAGCTTACCTTCAATTTTTGTTCTTATAAATTCTTCTTGACAATATTCTTGACAATATTCAGGTGTAAAGCTGGATGTTACATTTAATTTATAACTTTTTTTCTCTTCATTCATTTTTCATTTCTCCTTCATTATTAATCAAAATCTTTATCACCATATGATTCACCTAGCTCATAACTAAATTTTTCACCGTCACAATGTGGTATTAATAGCACTCTAGTACCATTTTCTAATTCTGTGATGAAAAAATCTGAATGGTCGTGTGCTCTTTCATATTTACAAGATAAAACATTCATCATGGCTTCATTAACTTCTGAATCATTAAACTCACCTCCTACATCAAAAGGAATTTCGTTGTCGTCTTCATCAATCTTGGTAATGGCAAAGTTTCTAGTAAATTTAAAATATATCCATGCATCATGTGGTTTTACATCTTTCTTTTTCATATATTATTTCCTCCTTTAAAATTACTCTTTTATTTATTATTAATAAATTCGCATCTAATTGGTAAAAATACTACAAACCAACTATTCATCCAAGGTTTTTCTTCTGTACCAAAATCTCCACTTTGATAATTTACAACAAAATCACCCACAGTATATTTAATATCATAATCCCAAAAATTCGTTTCATAATCATCTGGAGTTGCTTCAGGATATAACGTTTCACAACCTAGCAAACCATCAACTAGTTTGCCTTTTAATGAATTAAAAAACATTAAACTTCCATCACATCTACATTCTTGTACATCAGAGTATTGGAATTGTGCATCATTGTCGTATTGTATAATAATTTTTAAACTTTTATTTATACTTTCATCGTTTGCAGTTGATATTAGTGTGTTATTTTCAAATAAAGCATATAAATTTAACAAATTACCATGTTCTAAATACTCCATAAAATTGTGTTCTTTCATGTTTTGAAATTCTTCGATACTTATATCTGTCCAATATCCATTTTCAATATTTTCTTTAATAAATCCTTTAACAAATTCTAAAGATTTCATATACCCTCCTTGTTTAAACACTTAGTAGAGAACAAAACTCTTCCCCTCTATCACTAAACGATTTTACCATAGATTTAACCAAACCCCATGACATACCAGAATGTCCTTGGTTCTTCATTACCATTACAGCATCTTCTAATGTTTTATTATTAATTGCATCTATAATTTCAAGGCAATTACCTAATTCCATACCCTTATACAAATCATCCAATCTAACTGGAACACATTTATCCCACAACTCCCATTTGTCTTCTGCTAAAATTTTGTGACCTTTTTCAATCCATTCTTTTGTCAGTCTTGGAATTGCTTCTTTATGTTCTAATTCTTGCTTTTTAATATCTTCTCTCCATTTTCTTTCGCTCTCTAGTCGTTCAAAAAGTGTAGTGTTTAGAACTTCTTTATAGGCTGAGTCCATGCTTACCGTGTCAGAATAGAGCTTATGACCATTAAAATCACCACATACAAATTCACCTTTTGATGCCCATCTAACGAGTTCTAATACGCACTTGTCTAATGATTGACCTGCCAAGAATTCAATTTCTATATATTGTTTTTCCATAATAACCCTCCGTTTTAGTCTTAAAATGTTCGTTTTATTTCTTCATCAATTCTTCTATAGTGCTTGAAACCATATCTTTTACTGCTTTAGTTTTAGATAATCTTTCTACTAACTTAATAGCTGTTGCCTCAATAATCTCAGTTTTGTGTAACTCCAAAAAATCGTTGGTCGTATCAACTATCAGCGTTTTAATTTTACCTGTGTATTCCCAGTTAGAAACTTTTTCATTTCCTACCAATTCTCTTATACAATCTTTTTTAATCATGTCAACAACTTGATTTTGTACGTTTTTTTCAATATTTTTCTTGATTACGTCGTCATCAATTGTAATACCAAACTGTACTATATGTTCCATTTTTATATTCCTCCATCAAAACATGTTTTATCTCTATTTAGTTTTACTCGTATTTGAAGTTTTACTTTTTATTGTGAATGTGCTCATCACAACAAATAATATGATATATGTCCATAATCCTACAATGTTGAAGCCATTAATAAATCTATCCATTAATAATAATTCAATCAAGTTTAACACTGGTGCTAAAAATACACACAATATTAACGGCAAGCATCCTACAAATAAAGGTGTTGTCAATGCAGAAATCATTAATATCCAACCATACAAAACATTTAATACAAATGGAATAATAGATACGGTTAATAATGTTTGCATTCCATCAATTTGTACGTTATTTGGGAAGTAAGTCATACCAATCCAAAACATAGCGTAAATTATAACTAGCTTTGATATTTTTCTCATTTTATTTTCTCCCTTAATTCTCTTTCAATGTTCCCTAAAGTTCTTGTCGTATTTCTAATGTTTTCAATTTGTTCTTTTCTTTTGATAATTTCTTCATTATAACAACTAGAAAAGTATCCTTTCCACGTCATATCCCAGACAAAGTTATCAATATCAATTTGGCTTAAATTTCTGCTATTATAATTTCTCAATCTTTTGTTAGACCTATAGTTGTATTTTATATGTGGAATTCCATTGCCATATTTCCCACTCAACACTTTTAGCTTAAACCCACCAAACTTGTCTATTGGATCTCTTTTATATAGAGTTGTATAAGATTCTCCATAGTCAGAAGCATAATGTAATAAAAATCTTTCATTGTCGTATGTAAAATAAATCGCCCAGTCTTTTACTTTAGTAATTTTTAACTTTATAATATCTTCAATAATTAATCTATTTTCTTCTTTTATGATAATAATTCTCCTTTCTATTTAAAGGTAATTCATTAATTATATGTCTTTAATCCATTTTCAGTTAACCATTCTTTTAGAACTTTCCAATCATTTAAATCCATATCAACAAATTTCAAAAAATCCGAAAAATCATTTTTTGCTACTTCTTTATTCATAAAATACATAAACTTGGAAAATTTACTTAATAGTTCTTTATCTCCATTTATTTTATCAATTAGTCTCATTTAATCTCTCCTCATAAATTCGTGTTTTTATTTGATATAATTATTCTACATCTTCACATTCAACAATGTTAGGATACAATGATAATAGCGGTACTCTATATCCTCTTGTTTCAAACTTATATGTTTCTCCAATTTCAATTTGAGCATATACATCTGAAGAATTAAATTTTGTCAAAAGCAAACTATCAACATTTTCAAATACCTGAGAATTACCATCTTCATCTTTTGTAAAAATTAAATACTTACTTTCATCTTTACTATTTTTAACTACTTTATCAGTTACCGTCCCAACGATCTCTTGTTTGTTAGAGACTCTTTGATAAATACCTCCAGAAATTAATGCTGCTACACATACTGCGATGACAATAAACTTTTTCATTTTTTATGCTCCTTCTAATATTTATATTTTTAGTTTAATTTTAGTGTTCCATTTTCAAAAACCCAACGCCATGTATAACCTTCCTCTCCCTCCATTTCAATATATCCATCATTAATAAATGGTGCAATTATTTTAAAAATCTTATCGTCGTCACCTAATTTTTCACCAGCAAAATACCAAATAGAGTACAAATTATCGTTATCTTTATTTGTTTTAACTGCATATCTAATTTCTTCCATTACATTTTCAAAATCATTTTCTTTGCAATATTCTATTACTGATTTTTTGTCAACCCACATCCAATTAGGTTTGTTTATAATAATATGTTCCGATAAGGTATCCATAATTTTAATTGTATTTTCTTTAGGTATAGTAATTGTACTTTTTATCAATTCCATACAATATCCCATTATATTTCCTCCACTTAAAATTCATATTTGATTTACTCTTTGTCCCAAGGTTCTTGCCATGATTCGTTAGTTATTTTTTTATTCTTACCCTTAGTCTTTGTAACTACACACGATGCATTACATTTATCACATTGATAATAGTAATCTGTATAAGGAGAAAGGTAGCCGTCCTCGTCGTCTAGTCTCATGTCATTATTGCAGTATTTACAAACCATTAATACACATCCTTCTATTTTTTTAATGTAATTAAACCTAGATTTTATCTCGTTAATCTGCTAATAGAAAACTACCTACAAAAAATCCTAACCAAGCAATAACACTTCCTACTAAACTAGCAAAAATGCATTTTAATACCGTAGTCCCAACTATCACTCCAGTTAGTGTTCCTGCATCAAACATTTTGCAAGCATTAATAATTGGTTTAATAAATAACATCCATCCACCTACATATAAACCACTTAATACACCTGCTACAATAAATAAAAATCCTAATACTTGCTTCATTTTGTTTTCTCCTTAATTTTATTATTTTGATATTCTGTTGCAATCTCACCTAATGTTTTATAACTGCCATTTTCATTCTGTACGTCAATATCAAACATTTTCTTGGTAAATTTGATCCATGCTTCTAAATGTTCACCCTCTGTAGAACATTTTTCAAAATTAATGATCTCCATCATTTCTTTATCAGTAATAATTATCACCTCCACTTAAAAGAAACAATTTAACTACTCATTTGCTTCTTTTTCTAATTCTTTAATATTGTCCTTTAAGTATTTGCTAACTTTAATATATCCATCAGTATTCAAATCCCCATCAAACCCTCTATACTTCACTCTTGCTGGATACATCTCTGTAATTTTGCCGTCTTCGTAATTATAAGCAATTGCCCATCCAAACGTATGTAAAATCATGTTAATCCACCATAGCAGACCACTGTCTCTAAATTCTTCCCATGTTTTTCTTTCTACCATTTAATCATCTCATTTCTGTAATTTTAATTCCTGTTAATTTCGATAAAACCCTAAACCCTTCGTCTGATACAAAATAAATTTGTGGGTTACTACCTCCACCATGTTCAAATTTTCTTTTAGACATTAATCCTTGATCTACTAAATTATCCAATTCATAGTCATTATTTGACGTAGTATAGTAATTTCTATATGCTTCCATTTTTCTATGTTTAATGCCTGTTACTATGCTTTTGTCGAATCCAATACAATGTTTCATTTTGTCGAGTTGTTCATGTGTAAAACTATAATTTTTCATTAACCGACTCCTTAATCTTTTTCTTTTTTACGGCAATTGGTTTAATATTTTCAACAATTGCATTCTCAACACACTCTTTAACATCTTCTTTGTTGATTGCTTTCTTTGAAATTTCTTTAATGCATTCGTCAAATTTTTCATCATCCGACGTAGTCATAACATTGATATGCTGTTTAGAAATATCCTCTATTCTTTTAGTTTTGTCATTAATGTTTTTATTGACTTCCAAAAGTAATTTTGTATTATCAATAAAAACATTTCCTAAACAATCGCCCAAATTAATATCTTTCATAATAGACTCTAATTGTTTTAGTTCCATAATTTTAGTTTTAATTGCTGTTTGTAATCCGATTGTAAATATTTCTTTAGCTATCTTATGACTTTCATTACTCAGTGAAAATGGTACAATATTACTTAACCAAGAGGAAGAAAATTTAATATCACCATCTTCAATGTAAACGTAATTTGCATCGTTTTTATTGTCAAGGTTATCAATTCTAACAGCAAATCTAGGTTTACCATTTTTGGCTATCATTATTTCTCTTGTATTTATGAACTCATCCATTATTTAGTTCCTTTCTAACCATCTTCAACGTATATGGTTGGCTTTCGTATGTAATCGAATATTCTTCATTCGCTACCGTTTTACCGTCTTTAAATTCAGTCATATTATGTACGAACCATTGGAACACTGCTGAAATTGCTTCACCCGTATAATCTTGTTTCTCACCACTTGAAATCCATAAATTAGGATTGTTTTTGTCTTGTTTCGCATTTGTTAAATAAATAGTGTTACTTATATCTGAAGCTAATAATTTTTTCATTCTTTCACCGCCTTGTAAGGTTTTGGTAGTGGTTGCCACGCAACGATGGTAGCTTCCTCTTCACAGTATTTCGAAAATAAGGTAAAACCACTTACTAATTCATAAGGCTTACATGACTGTCTTATATCCCCAAATGTTACCTGTCCAACCTTTTCAACCCCGTATTCAACATATGTAGCTAAAACTCTTCCGTATTTTTCTGGTAATCTTTCTGTTGCTGGTATCCAACCATTGGGATATTTATTTTTCTTATTTTCTTCTCGTAAAACTTGAATCGCTAACTCTAATTCTTTTTGATATCTTGGATTAATTAAATGCAAGCTTTCATATCTCAATATTTCAATTGCTTTTTTGAACTCATTCATTCATTAACTTTCCTTTCTGAACAACTTAAAATCACAGATTTATTGCCGTCTTTATTATTCTCTCATGTCGACTAAACAATAAGGGCAACCAGCCCAAGTTGAAGGATATACTGTGGATACTGCTGCTCCACAATTAGAACATACAAAACAACCTCTATCTTCTACCCACTTCCCTCTCACGCTCTCTTTCACATGGGCAGTGGGTTGTTTATTTATTTCAAACATAACATCCGAAATCATATCATGTTTAGCCAGTTTCTCTACGTCTGAAATATTTTGATGTAAAACTTTGTCGTAATAAGGTCTAATTTTATCTTTGAGTTTATCTGCATCTATGTTTCTAGCCATCCTCAGTCCCCCTCTATCATTTCGTTGGCTTCACCGATATGCTCGATTTTGTTGACGTTAACAATATCGCTGTTTAACCTTCTTCCACACATGGGGCAAAAATTTATTCTCACATTTTTACCCCTAATCGGTGAATTACTAAATCGTCCCTTTATATTCCTTAATTCCTCATACTCACTCACAACTAGAAAGTGGTCACTGCTAAAAGTCGCTTTACCAATATCAAGACTAAAACTCGGTGATGATATAATGCTCAACCCTTTTTCTGTTAATTTGTTTGTAAGGCAATATTTACATCCCAACGGCTGCGGGTTCTCCCGTTCCAGCTTTTCTTGTAAAGCTTTGACAGCTAAATCTATAATCTCATTATGATATTCTTCTTTACTATATCCATCATCTGTACTATATTGGTCTGTTGAATAATACATGCCTTTTAGCCACTCAATCGCCTTTTCAATATTGTGCATTAACATCACTCCAATCTAATTTCTGTCCACATACAGAGCAATGATTAGGATTCATCCTTTTATCGTGTGAAGCATACATTTTGTTACCACAAACACACATATACTCTGGTTCAGCTAGTTGCATCATCATTGGGTTTTTAGGAATTTGTTTCTCTAATAATTTAATTGCAGTATACAAAGCGTTATAATATGTAGTTGCAAGCTCATTGCCGACTGCTACATCACCCATTAAATTAGTTGCCATTATATTTAAATTTTTAATTACATCTTTAACATCCATAATTAGCTCACCTCTAGCACCCTAAATTCATAATTAGAACCATCAATAACACTCCTACTAAAGTTAATCCCCATGCAAAATTATCCGACTTTCTGCAACTTTCAACTAACCATTTCATAATATTTGTCATAATAAATCTTCCTCTCATATTTTTAATAAAATAGTTCTTTTATTTAGTAATCAACACTATATATTGTGTTTTTATTATTAAATAAAACTATATATAGTTAAAATTAACCGCATCAATATATTTTTAAGTTATATCGTTTCGTGTCATTCCATCGGAAAAATATATTTTATAATCATTAAATATTTTACTTAATTCCTTTTTGTCAATTTGATATTCATTGCAATGAGTAATAGCTAGAGATTTTTTAACATCAGTGTTACCTAAATCGTTCTTAATCCTATATTCTAATTCATTTAAACCTAAATGTCCGTATCTGATAGTATCTTGATATTGATTTGGTATGTTTGTAAGGTCAACAATTTTAGGATTGATATCTTCTTTCAAACATTCAGAATCAAATCTTCCTTTCCCATGTCTCGTCATATATGTTCTTGTTACATAACAAACTTCTATATCAACTTTCCTATCTCCTATGATTCTCATTGGATTTTTAATACCTGTATCGCTGGGAGTTAAGTGTGGTATATATTCTTTGTTATTTTGATCTAGTAAAAGTCCTTGAGATCCTTCAAAAATAACATAATTATATTTGTCTATAACATTGTCTGTTGTAATTTCAATATTTTTTATCATTTCTGTAAAATCTTTAATATAATTTTCTATAATGTTATTTATACTACTCACGATTGTTATCCATTTTAAAGGTAGAGTTTTAACTCCCAACATTTCCAATCTCATCGACATATATTTTTCTGCAATATTATTTAACAAATGACGCAAGCGTAAAATGTTGAGATTTGATAAATCATTAATAGTCATTGCCAAATCACAATTAAGATTTCTTAAAATAGTTTCATAAATCCCCAAACCACAACTACCATGCTTACTTTCTCCTCTGTATTCTTCTACAATTTGATTAATCATCATATCAAATGGAGTTGTTACGACCGCATCTTTATTTATAAATATCTTGGTTGCAATACCTTTTCTTTTTAGTTCTGCCAATTCTTTGTTAAAAATAATTGGATTGACTATATATGTATTTGCTAAATAAGTATCAGCAGAAGTCATTGTACCAGAACCAAAATGATGATATACATGCCTAATGCCAGAGGGAGAAACAACAGTGTGACCCTTTTGGCAACCTCCGTTATGACAAACAACTAGACATGATTCTTTGTTTGTTCTAGCTTCTTCAGAAAAATAATCAGTCATTAATCCTTTTCCCTCATCACCAAAGTTTGCGCCAATTATAATTTTTGCAGTTTTCATATGTTGCTCCTCCCTATACTTCAATATTCAGTTTAGAATTCTACGAGCCCATTTGAGTCGTTAATTGTTTTAAGTCCAGAAATAGCATTACTTACTACTACTGAAGTAGAACCATCCCAAGATGTTGATACCTCATCTACATCTTTACCCGCAGCAACTTCAAGAATAGAAACAATAATCTCTGGTATTTTGGTGCAGTCAGATACTTTAATTGCTCTTTGACCCAAAATATTTTGCCAATTATCTACAGTTTCACTATGTCTACCGCCTTTCATACCTGAACCTTCTTCTATCATCAGGTGATACACTTCATATTGTCTAGAAACTTCAGTAAGTAATTCTTCTGCTGTTAACCCTGATTGTATATCATCCCCAACGAATTTTTTAATTTTTTCTCTTGAAATAATGTTTAAGTATTTTTCATCTCCAAATGTAAATAAGAAACCTTTTTTACCACGTTTTTCAAATGAATCAATTTTTGTATGACGAGCTGCAAAATACCAAGGTAAAGTATATGATTCTCCATCGTTGCCGCCGCCACCTCGTTCAAAATAAATATCATTGAGTTGTTCTGCAATTCTAATATCAGACTCAAATTGTGTTACTTGCAAAGGATTTTTGTCACACTCTACATCTCCAAAAGCCATAATCATTACTTGGGGATCTGTTACTGGTTTTCTATCATAAATTTCCATAATCAAAGTATTTAATTTTTTTGATACTGTACTTAAAACACCGCCCATAGAACCCGTTACATCAAGAGCTAAAATAATAGAAGTGGAATTTGGATGCTCTAATGAGTCACAAGACTCCCTATATTTGACACCAACAGGTTCAAAATCTTTCTTGACAGTATTTGCTTTATACATATCACTAACCGTTGAACTTGACGTATAACCTCTACTTGCTGTATAACTGCTCCAATCCGTACTTGTAAATGACCCACATCCCATAATTAATCTTCCTTTCTTTCATATAAGTTTTTAATTTCCATCGTTAAAAATTTTCTTTCTCCATAGGATTCAGTTAATGCTTTATCCCATTTTGCAAATTCATCATAAGAGTCGCTTCCAGAACCGCAAATTAGATAATTTATAAATGGCTTTGGAATTTTTGTGTTTAATGCTAATTTTCTACAATTACTTTCTCCAAGAAGCTGTCTTGCTAATAACTTCACTGATTCTAAATCCGTTAATGAAGATGACTCTCTGTTGCTTTTTGTTAAAACTGGCATAATATCAAAAATATCTTTAGTAGTGCCAATCATCATTTCATTTTCTTTTGTTGCATACCACCAACCTCCTAACAATAAAATCGAATGATACTTAGGCGACACAAAACAATTATTTATACTTATTCCATTATGAACCATGTTATTGAATTTCATAAAACATGTTAAATTACATAATCGACTGAGTATCCAAGCGACGTGTTTATCTAATATCTTGTTATCAAAATACTCAAATATATCTTTCAACGGATAAACATCTTCTGTTTTAGTAAGTGAAATTACGTATTCCCCTTTATTTGTTTTAAATGTTTGGTCTATCTTCGGAAAAAACATACTAAATTTTTCTTCCATATTTCTATCTTTGTATTTTAGACTTTTAACCTGTTTAATTGCATTATCATAATATTTTCTCTTATCGCTACTTAGCAAATAAATAATTTTTGTATTTGCTATATAACATGTGCCAAGCTCAAAATCAAATGTCGAATAATAATCGATAGCCATTTTATCTCCAGACTCTTTACAAATAATAATATAATTTGTTTTTTCCCAGACTCCTTCATTTATAAGTTTTAATGCTTTATTATAAAGTTCATTAATTTTAGCAAATACATCGGAAGCCTTTGGGCTTTTATTCGTATCAGGATGCCATACTTTCGCTAGTTCTTTGTACTGTGCTTTGGTTTTATTAATATCATTAGGGAATAAATCTCCACATTTTGATATTGATAAAATTTGATCTGCTTTCACTTTTAAACATCAACTCCTTTAATCACCACATAAAAGTTACTTTTTATCTTTTATATAGACAGAATAATAAATCTTTCCTTTATCATCTAACTCCTTTGCGACATCCTTATAAAGCTCATCAGCACTTGGTATAACTTTTCCACCCAGTATAATAATTCTTTCGTTATAATCTTTTTTAAATTTACTGGTCAAATTGGATAACGCGTCGTAATAATTCTGAATTACTTTAAGTCTATTAGATCTTTCTTCCTCTACTCTTTTTGCCTCAATCAATTCTTCTTCACGTTTTTTCATTTCTTGTAAGTATTTGATTGCCACGTCAAAATCTTTAAATTGTATTCCGTCAACATTAATTTGTTTCATTTTGTTTTTCCTCCTAAAAATTCTAAGTTATTCTACTATCCACAATGTTTCGGAATCTACTTTTATAAATTTGATTGTAAGATTTTCTTCCTCTGATTTTGTAGTGTCACTTGCTTTTAATTTTTTAACTCCGCTTTCTTTTTGTCTTTGTAAAAAATCAATCACTTCTTCAATATCACACGATACTATATGCATATTATTCCTCCTTATTTTCAAATTGTTTGTTCAATCGTTCTAATCTTTTTATTTGTTTTTCACGTATTTTAATGGTTTGAGTTATATATTTTATATCATGTTTAAATATAATAAATTTGATTACTTCCATAATTATTACAGAAATTAACAAAGTAACGAAGTAATGTATCATATTTAATCATTCTCCTAATAAAGTTTCCGTTTTATGTGTTCAATGGTTCTGTATTATCGTGTGCATTTCCAATTTTACGGCATTTAATATGGTCTTTAAATCCGCAACGGTCTACAAATTTATCATTAATAATTTCAGAAAATAATAATTCATATTTTTCCTCTATTGGCTTTCCGTTGAATATTTTTTTAATTTTGTCGCTCTCGTTTTCATCCCAAGCGGCTTTACGAAAATTATCCATACTAAAAATGCAAAATCCGTCAATACCTCTCATTATTTCATATTTTACATTTTTGTATAAAACAACATCGCCCATAAAAAGAATATCCCCATGTTCATCTTTAATCCTTGTATATTGTCCGATTGTTTCATATATCAAAACGTTTTGAATATCTTTTACATATAAATATTCAAATTTATCATTGAAACAAAAATTAAACTCATTTCTATCTCTCAAAACCATTCTCCCAAATACATCCCAATAAACCCATTCTTTATTATCTTTTCGTTTACCTCTAAACAAGACTTCTTCCATTGTAACCCTCCTCGTCACTCACTTTAAAACTTCTATTCTATGGTAAAATCCTAATAATTTCTTTTCCTACTTTGTCAGCATACTTTACACAGTTGCCAGTCCCACCTTTGCTACCATCCCATACAGCAATCACTTTATCGGCTAAATCAACCATGTATTCATTTCTTTTCTGCATCAACCAAGGTCTATATTCTTCCTCAGAAACCAGCTTTACAATATCTGCTTTGGATAATATATCATCATATAAATCTCTACTTTCTTTAATCCACTTACACGAATGATTCTTGCACGGAATTGCACAATGTAATTTAATTGGATAGTCTTCGTCTTTTAATTCCAAAACCGCTAATGCAAATACTGTATCTACACCTAATGCCATTCCGCTAATTGCTACCTCACATTCATTTTCTTTTAGTAACTGTTTAAATTCATTCTTTAATTTAATCCATCTTAAATCTTTTAAATTATATCCGTAAAGTTTATTTGGTCTGTGACCTGTCACACTAATTTTCAATATTCTCCTCCCAATAAAACAATAGTTTTATTCCTTCTTACGCTGACTTAATATCAAACACAGAAGGTAATTCTGCATATTTGGTCATTAATTTAGAATAGTATGTTGTGTCACCAAAATTGTAACAAACTCTGTTAAACTTACTGTCCCATACAACTGCACTTTCTTGACCATCAATCTTCATAATGTCAATCAAAAATCTATTGGGATTATCAATATACTCTTCATAACCCCTAAATACTAAATTTAAAGCTGCGATATCTTTTTCTACTTCCTTTTGCGTTTTAATCATAATGTTTCCTCCTTTTATTTTTATATTGTTAATATTCGTTTTAAATTAGAGTTTATCAGTTATTTTTAATTTATGTAATATTAATGTCTTTAAGAGCTTCTTTGATTAAATCCCATACTTCTCTACCTTCATTCCAAGGCATTTCTATGTTCCCACTGGCAGAACTACCCAACATTTCTTTCTCTATGTAATCATATTTTAATTTATACTTTTTTCTTTTGTATATTAAATTTGCGTATATTATTCCTTCCACATGTTTAAATTTTCTAATGTTGGTGATTTTAATTCTTTCGTTAACTGTAATATCTTCCATTCGTTCGCCCTCCAGACTATTAATATGATTGTTTGTTCGCATAATTATTATACGTGAGAACATACGTTTTGTCAATTCAATCTTCATGATTTGTCATAATTTAATTATACACTTATGTTTTATATAATTCTGTTTTAAATTAGAGTTTATTACCTATTTTTAGAACCCCAAGTTTAGGGGTTCTATTGTTATTATTTTGTTATAAAATATGGGATCATCCGTCTTCTTATTTCATTAGCAGAATATTGACTATTTGTTCTTGCCATAATCTTATCTATATTATCATTCGCCAAAACAATGTTATCATCGTTAATGAGTCTACCAATTTCTTCAATATTACCATCCATATGATCGAATAGAATCTTGAACAAATAACTATTTCTCAAAATTTCTTCGTTTATTTCACTTCCCACTGTTCTTTCAACCGCCGAGAATCTTGAAGAATGTATTGCTTTTGCTATCGTGTAGTACGTGTTTCTGTCATTTTTCCATACGTTTTTGTTAGGTTT
>DAMCXN010000009.1:4339-11372 GCA_032096995.1 Aminipila sp. | reverse complement strand
GGAAGCTTATAATCTCCTAAGTCTAAGATATTTTTACGAGTGTCCAAATCGGAATATTTTAACTCGATAAATTTCATTACACTGGGCACACCTTCGTATAAAGCCCTTATTATACCTTCCAGATAAATCAAATAAAATGATCCTCTTAGTTGCATAAATATTTCATTCATCTCATCTGGGGTGTATAATACCCTAGCTTGAGGCTTAATATATCTTAATATACCTATATCAGTTAATAATTTATTGGTTTCAGCAATTGGATTTCTGTCTGAATATCCGTTTTTAATACACCAATTAAAGAAAGTATTATATTTGCTTTTTACAACGCTTGTTTGACTCAAGTTTTTGATATTTTCCCCATTTATCCTAACAAGAGAAAAAAACTTCATAAGTTCATCTGCGTTAAAATTAAATATTTGCTTATCAAATTCTTTCTCGCAATCATAAAGTTCTTCCTTAAATAAAGAATTCCAGATTGAACCATTGTTTTTTGTGATCAGAAACTCGTCGACAATTTGTTTCGTTTCCACAAGATACCACAGCCTTTCTAATTTGTTTTTGTATCTATCGGAATTATAATTTTTAATATAAGATATGTCAAGAAATATTTTAAATTAGAGTTTAAATCCAATCATGGAAAACAATGGAATTTGAACTAACAGAGCTTTAACGATTCTCATAACATCAATAAATTTAGATACTTCCCCTATGCATTCTTTTACCTTACATTTTTGTACTGTAAGTATCTGTTCACATAGCAAGGTACTATCTTTTGGTAAACCGCACTCTTCCTCATAAAAATCTACATGGACAGGTAAATCGTTTTTTGTTTTAGATGTAAACGGAATAACTAAAACAGTGGGGCTATACTTATTATTTTTATTGTTGCTAATCACTATGCATGGTCTTACTCCACTCTGAATGCTACCTTCTGGATTACCCAAATCTACAAAATAAATACCTAAACATCTTACTCTTGGTGTTTTTTCGACAAAATCCAATGTTCTGTTTTTGTATTCCAGTATTCCTTTGAATAATGGTTCTCTTGGCTGTTCAAGCACTGCTGTAAAATCTGTCATGGTTATTCCTCCTTCTTAAAACGAATGTAAATATATTATTTGAATTAGAGTTTATAAATGTTGTATCCGCAATATAAATGTTGTTCATATGCATTCTCCTTTGCGTATTTCCACTATAACACGACTATTTTAGTATGTCAATACTTATTTTAAATTAGAGTTATATTTTTCAATATTTTTATTTTTTTTAGATTTAAAATGCAAATTTTATCTACTTATACTTTCTAAAAAATATTGTAATTTTCTGTCCATTTAAGGGTGCTTTACACCATTCAGCTTGACGATTAAATCCAAATTTATTAAGACACTCACTGAAAGTCATATTAAAATGTTCTTGAACCAAATCGCCTTCAATCCATTCGTTTTCATCCCATGCTTTTAAGTCAAACATATCAACCCCTCCTTTCAACTTAAAATCAAACTTTTATTTGTTTAATAACAATCATCGTTAGCTAATATCATTTTAACTGTTCTACATTTTGGGCAAGCATATAAATTGACCGCTAATTCGTCTTCGTAATAATAGTCACCATGTTCTGGTGGTGTTGGATTTCCAATTTTAAATTTATGATCTGTAAAAATTTGATGAAATTTTTCATCGCCTATCATATGCTTATATCCTGTTTCAGTCCATTCTCCAAAATGTTCATATCCACAAGCTTGACATTTCATAATTAATCATCCTTTATTTAACAACCAATTTTTTTACAACTGGGCTTAATTGTTGCCGCTAATTTTTTTGTGATACAACAACCGTAACTGTTCCGTGTTTTAAACCAGTTTCAATAATCCTACATTCCTTAAAGGAATTAATTATTTGTTCTGGTGTTGCAGACGTACATGTATCCCAATCATGAGGAGCTCTTCCTAAAATAGAATTCCCCTCACGCAACCACTCACTACATATGATTCGTAACCATTATTGTTTAATGCTTGGAATATAAATTTAACATCATCAGGCAATCTTATATCAAATTTCACCCTTTACCACCCTCTCATTTACACTAGCCGTAAACTCATTTATTTGCTTATAGTTAGGATTATCTGGGAGCGATGTATTTTCTTTTGCATAATCCAATCTTTTTTCGTATTCATCTACCATTTCAAAAAATTCAGGAATCGGCTGTCTGTTATCATCAAGATATTTACCGTTACGAATATCCATTAATAAATTATGTTCCTGCTCTCTGTAAGTAATGATTTGTTCTTTCTCTAAAATATCTAAGCACATCATGTAAAGTCTTACTAAATGCATCATATGTTTGCCTAGTTTACCATGTTCAATTGCATTTGTATTACGCTTACCTACTTTTGAATATGATTTTAAAATAGCTTGCATTTCCGACCACATGCTACTATAATCTCTCAATGGATAATGCTTAAAATTCACATCCATAAAAATCTCTGTGTCATATCCTTCTTGAATAGCTTTGTCTACATATAATTTAATTGAATCTTCTGGCATGTTAAAGTATCTGTTTTTAAAATCATATGATGCGTGTTCAATTGTTTTGAGAATATGTTTTTCATTGTCAGCTTGCCCAATTAGCCTAGCCGCTTTATTATCCAACCTTCTTAGTTGTTGATTTGCATATCCACCAAAAGAATAAACAGCCTTTTTAGATAAAAACAAATGTGAATTTCTAATTAACTCTTTACCAATTGGCGATACATAGAAATAATGTTCTGATTTATTACCTAACATTTCAATAGTATTTGGATTAACATTTGATAATAAAGCAATTAACTTGTTAAATGCATAAATTGTTGTATCTGTTTCTGTGTTTGTAAACTGTTCAAAATTTTCGTTAGTAAGAATTTCTCTTTTACTATTTAAAGCACAACCTCTAACATCTAAGTCGCTGTTTTCATTATTTGTTCCATAAGCATGACTACCGCCAAGTGTTAATATAATGATATTGCCCTGCAAATGTTTATCTGTTCTAAGAAAATCATAATCACTCGATTCAATTTTTTGTTTAATCTGTTCTAAATTCATATTTTCCTCCTTTTATGTACTATATATTGTGTTATTTTATAATTTTACCACAACATATAGTGTAAATATGCCAATAAAATTGCCATTCTATTTAACCTTTCCAATATAAGTCTTGCTTCCATCCGTCACTGTAAAATTTCCTTCTGGATACCACTGACCATAACCAAGATAATCTGAATTCCCACAAAATAGAGTTGCTAATAAGGTAGCTTTACCATCATTTAAAATCATATCAGCTCTTTCGTCTTCTACTTCTAATGTAATGTCAATATTTAATTTTAATTTTTTCATTATTAACCCTCCCATTTGATTTCATTTTTAAATATTATTCAATGCCTTATCAATTGCGTTTTCATCTGCTCCTGTGTAGAACGTCATCGTTGTATCAAAACTTGCATGACCCATCTGTGACTGCACATATACGTGGTCGTGTCCTGTTTCTCTATATAACACTGTACTGTAATAATGTCTAAGCATATGAGGAGAAATTGTTCCTTCGCTATATTTATCAAAGAAATAAATAATCTGTCTTTCTGTTAATCTGTTACCATCTCTGTCTACAAAAACTGCTTTACTCGATGTGTTAATCTTATTTCTAATCGTAAGCCATTCTGTTAATGCTAATAAAGCATCGCTACTTAAATCTACACATTCAGCTTCTTCTTCGTCATAGACTCCTTTTCTAACCACTTCAACATATGGTCTTTTTGATTTACTTGGATCGTCACTACCCATAAGATTTACTTTGTCAATGTCTAACCCGACTAATTCACTTTCTCTTAATCCTGTTCCTCTTAATACCCTTACTACGGCTAAATTGCGCTCTCTCATGAAGTTATCAAGTATATTGTTAATATTGTTTACCAAGGTTATTAAATTGCTTTCCTTGGGCATCTTTAATTGTTTCTTTGCTCTGTTTCTTTTTTTAGATTTGAACTTATTTGGAGGAATAGCATTTACTACATTCTTATTTACAATGTCTTGAGTGACAAGATAGTTCCAGAAGCTTACAAGCATATTCTTCTTTGTGTTCAGCGTATCATTTGAATTGTCTGATAATGAGTCAAGGTAATCAATAACATCTACGGCAGTCACGCAAACCAAATCCTCTTGAGTAATTTCAGCTATGTCAGCTTTATCAATCACATTGTTATCTATAAGATACATGAGTAGGTCTTTAACCAATCCCCAGTAAGTTAATTTGCTTTTCCCACTGTTGATAAACTTGAAATAATCACGAATAAATTTGGGAACGTTATGTTCTGCAAATTTTGTTTCTAGTCTCTCTTGGTTGGCTTTCTGAAGTTCCTGTTTGTAACACATCTAATCACTTCCTTAAATATTATTTCATATCATTTTTAATGAATCTAATTTGCTCTTCTAATACATACAGAATAGATTCTTTGAACGTATCTAACCTATCTGAACTAATTCCTTTTCTTAATATCTCCTCAGACAATAATGTTGTAAACCTGTTGTTTACTTCTTGCTGTAGATATACAACTCCTTTTGCTACTTTTGCTTGCTTTTGATCCACATTAGAACATCCTTTCTATGCTTAAAATAAACCTTTTATTTTATAATTTCCAACTGTTTTTCTAAATTTGATAGATATATTTCTTTCTTTTTAAGCAACTCTGCTTTCATAAATTCTTTCATTTGTATTTCCAGATCTTTAATTTCTGTTTTACTTAATTCTCTGTTGAATCCTTGACTAATTCTCATTATAAAATGAATATCATTATTTACTGTCATTTTAATTGGTATACGTTTGAGACTCCATCCTTCAGAATATACATATTCACTTCTATCGCTAGATAATCTATAATCTTCATTTTGTTCTTCAAAATAAAAATTAATAACATATTCATTTCTCAGAACTCCCAATACTAATTCTGCTTTCCATATTTCCATAAGTTGCTTCCTCCTCATAAAATGTTGTATTTATGTATCAAATACTTTTTATTAAGTAAGTCTCTGACCTCAAATTAAGACCAGAGACCTATGTATTAGTTCATTTCAAATACTACTGCTGTAAAACCTTCCTTAACCTTACAAGCAAAAGAATTAGCTTTGTCCAAGGTAGGAAAATGTTTCTCTTTTACAATTTTGGTTTCAATCAGAGTAGGTTTTAAAACAACCACAGAATAAAAAGTATTTATCTTCATGTTTACCTCCTATGCAATCTCATACTGGTTAATCATTTCTGATGAACTAAAACCGTATTTATCACACATTGCTGAAAATGTTTTCATTACCAATTTCCATTCATTTTCTTTAATGTTTTCAATCCAAGGTTTCTTACCACCGTTTCTTGATTTAACATCAATATGATGTTTGTATAGAAGTTCTTTGTATAATTCATTCCACATGATACCCACTTGAATTTTAGATGATGCAGCTAGTTTTCTCATTCCTGCGTTTAGCTTTGACCTATCTTCCCAAGTAAGAATTTCTCCTGCTAATGCTTTATTATCCGTTTGTAGCTGTTCAATATGTCTATTCTTAAATGCTACTAGATTGCTTGATGCAATGGCTACGGCTGTTGCATTACCACTTGCTACTGCCATACCAATTGAAAGCATAAGTTTTTGTTCTTCTTCAATGTCTTGTGTTTTGGTTTCATTAGAAGTCTTTTCTTCAATATTAAGCAACTGAGTGCGGACTTCCTTAGCAACTTCTGAATCTCTAAGTAGCATACCTACTCTTAAGATTGCTCTACGAGGAAATAAGGTATTTGATTTGTTATTGAAAGGAACACCGTTTATAGTAAAATATCCTCTAAAGTTTTGAACGGACATAGTGTCCACTCCTAACTTTTCTTTTGTTTCACTGCCTGACAGCTTTAGAATGCCATCGGAAATTAATTCATCATCATTTCTTTGAATTATTTTTTGGACTGTATCGAGTTCCACTTCATAGTAATCTGAAACTTGTTTTGTATTTGCAAAATCAGTTTTGGGAATAAGTAGCAATTCTTTTACCTTTTCTAATACTTCATATTTTTCTGACATTTCGTCTCTTAGTTGCCTATCGTTCAATAATTGTTCTTCATTATTCATTTGTTTTCTCCTCTCAATTAAACACACTTGAAAGGATAACGCTTATGATGTATAATTATTTTAGCAATTATCCTTTCTCTTAATGGTCACGGATAAGGCTTATAGGATTGTTGACTTTGGACGGTTGAGCAATCCTATTTTTTATTTATTTTCAAAATATTCTGAACATATAACTCTAACTATTGCAGCTAAAGAAACATTCTTTTTCAATGCTTCTTCTTTTAATTTATCGTACAATTCAGATGGTATTTTGATGTTTAAAGCCTTATCATTCATATTATATCCTCCTTTCACTACAACTATACTACAACTATTGTAGTGTGTCAATACATTATTTACTAAAAATTTCTAAATAAAATCTGCTTTTTAACTACTCTTGCCTGCTATTATATAGGCTTAAATAATGCTCATATCCACCAATAGTATGCTCATTTAACCACAGCTTTAATTTTTCGTATGAATTAATGTAATGCATCGAAAAATTTTCTTTATCTTCCCATGGCTCACCTATGCAAAACTGGCATTTATCAACATCTTTGCCAAACAATACAATAAGAGGATTATCATAGTTATCTGTAAATGTAAAGCATTCTTCTTGCATAGCCAACTCTAAATTATCCATATAACTTCCTCCTCCTATTAAGCCCTTACTACTTCACATTTTAACACACTTCTCATTTCCTCTACAATGTTTTCCACACTATCCTCAGCCCAATTATATAACTCTCTTTTAACTTTCCTATACAAGCTCATTACATCCTGTTCTGGTTGCTCTGTTACGAAAACTACCTTTAATGGTCTAATCTTAACCCCTGTACTCATGTTGTTCATATTATCATCCTTTCATTATGTTATCTTCCAAGTCTAATTTTTTCTGCAATCAATTTATATAT
>DAMCXN010000009.1:2239-4329 GCA_032096995.1 Aminipila sp. | reverse complement strand
ACTTCCATGTTCAAGTCCTCCTTAAATTTTATTGTTAATGTTATTCTAAAGCTCAATCGGATGCACCAGCATTGATACATCCTGTTCAGACTTAGAATGGTAAAATAAAAAAGACTGATTATTGTTCAGTCTTTCTGTAAATAAATTAAGTATTTTAAGTGCTATTTTGATTCGTCATCCTCTAATTTTCTTCCACAGATAGGACAATATTTTATATCTTTTGGCTCAATATCTACCTCATTATTAGTATCCCAAGGTACAAAATAATAAAATACAGAGGCAAGTATATTGTTTTTATCAGAACAATACCTACAATCACTCATAACTACCAGCTCCTTTCAAATCGTCGCTTGATTACTTAATATATGAAACTAACACACTATGTCTTAATTCTCCATTGTCAAACGTTGTCGAATAGCTGACTTCTTTTACAGTATAACTAGTTTTATTTACCCAATTATTAAATGCTTCTTCAACATCAATTGCATCTGGATAAGAAATTATTTTTATTTGCAGCATATAACATTCCTCCCTTATACTTGAACGTGTATGACTTTAACAGGCTGTTTAAGTTCATTGATTACTTTACCTTCACCATCTATGAAACAAGGCTCATATCCCTTATTTTTAGGGTCATTGCTTATAATTAACACTGCTTTTTTCTTCATATTAATTCCTCCTAATAAATTCAGCATTTTAAGTTAAATAACTTTTACTCTAGCATCAGATCCAATAATTTTTTTATAATTCGAGAAGAATACTCTTCGTACATTGTGTTGCTGTACACATTATTAACTGAATCATTTGTTTCAAGTGGAATTTTAACAAAACTATCTGTAAAATCTCTTACCCATCTTACTTCTCTTCCGTATCCCATATTATTTCCATCATTAAATTTGAATTCCTTAATGTTTTGTCCTGTAATAAATCCAATTGCTTTGACATTTAATTCTTTGTTTGCTCTTGGTGAAAATGATTTTATATACACTATGTCACCAATTTTTGCCCTACGAAGCATCTCGTACAATGTAGACGCATCGCTTTTGCCGTATCCAATACAAAAACATTTTTCATTTATAAAATCTTTTGTTACATCCACATTATAATACGCCCCAACACCATAAACTGCCATATTAAAACCCTCCTGTTAAAAACATTATTTTATCTGTTCAATAAATAATATTTGTTTCTTTTGTAAGCTTATCTACCAACAAATCAAGTTGCTCATACTTAGCAAGCAATTCTTTTAATTCATCAATTGTTATATCTCTTTCTTTATTATTTTCGTTGCATACACAAATTCTTCCACTACTCCAATCAATAATGTTGACTCCAAATGTTGTGCTATAGTTTCTGTCCCTAAATCTTTTTTTAAGGATAGAGTATTCATCATGGTCTAAGAAATATTGTTTTTCTTCTCTTTCACACTCTTTAAGTTGACGATGAAAAGCTTCATCCACTAAGTCTTGATGAGTATCATACGTTCCTTTATATTCAGAATCAATATTTCTCTGTATCCCCAGTAACCTATACTCCCCATATCTATAGTGGTCATCAATTACAAGGAATTGATATTTTGTATCATTTCTTTTTATCCACGCTTTCAATGACACTGTTTTAATGTTGTCATAATTATCTTTGGATAAAGATGCTCTATCTATGTTAAACTTTTTAATTAAAGATAAAATATAACTTAATTTACCATCCTGCATACTATCAACAAATGCGATCTTATCTTCTCTTGACGTTGTTCTTTCACAATAATATATCTTTTCTCCCGCATAATTTTCTTGATTAAGCAAAACCATATCTTCTACTTTCCACTCAAACATATTAACCCCTCCTACTTAAAATCTACAATTTATCACTTAAAAACTTGTTTCCACTCTGCAACTTTTACATTATATTCTTCTGCTGAAATTTCAGTTGCATTTGTATATTTATCTCCAACTTTCACCTTGTAATGGCTATTGTTTTTAATAAAATATTCGTATCTATTTAGTTGAATGTTTTCTGAGCAACTCACATCATACACCTCATTCCACCTTGAACTTGTGGTACGTCAAATTGAATTGTTTACAAACTTATTT
>DAMCXN010000009.1:0-2229 GCA_032096995.1 Aminipila sp. | reverse complement strand
GTAAAACAATGACTTGATTTCAGCTTCTTTTGCATCTGGATATGTACTATCCCATCTAATAGATGTTATCGTGTTAAAGATGTTTACAGTAAATATGCAATTTGAAAATATATACTCTGTTCTTAAAAGCTTCTTATGGGTAAGCCTAGCCGAATTAATTAAGCAGCTTAGTTTTATTTTTAGAATCTTTTCATCTAAATTTTTGTCTCTTTTTGCGCCCGTCCTATAATCTTTTAACGCTTTTTTAGATAGTTTATATTCTTTCATCATATTTTCCTCCTTGCAAGTTATCTTGTTATATTATACCATTTCATACCTTCCAAAGATAGACTTTTTCTTCTTTCCTTTAGTATAATATGTAAAGAATTTCTTGCCCATAAATTCAAGAATGTCTCCATATTTCCTAGGCGTGTTATCTAAATCCATGAATCCTACTGGTTGCCCATCAATGATTACTTTATATTGTTCCATGTTATTGATCCTCCTTTAGTTCTGTAATGCACACCATCTATTAGCAACTTCCATTAAAATATTAGTTGAAACAACAAAAATTGCTCCCATGTTTTTCTTTGCAAATTCTTTGTCAATAAGACTCTTTAATGGTTCTTCTTTTGTTATTCCTACGTTATGTAGTTTTAATACCTGTTCACATAACTTCTTTAATTCTTGATCTGTAAGCTTTGATAAGTTCATGTTTACACCCTCCTTAAAATTGCACTTTTATTTACTATATTTAATAAACTGTCCATACCAACGATAATCTGGATTTTCTAAAGACTTATTAACATCATATCTGACTTGTCCTGTGTTCTCCCATCCGTTTTGTTCCATAACTTTTATATGTTCATCCCTCTGTTCTCTTGAGTCATAAAAATATTCTTCAATTACTGTTTTAAGTTTTAGTTTCATGATTTATCACCTCTGAATAAATACTTCTTCTTTTAAAATTTCCTTAAAATTTTCGTCATCTGACGTAACTAGTTCAACTCCAATGTCTTTAAGCCATCTCTTAAATCTATAAGTGTTTATAAGTGTAATTGATTCTTCTGGTAACTCATACATAAAATAGTTATTATATGTTTTAGTACATCCAAACCACATAGAAAAAGCTTCTAAGAATTTGATTACTGCCGCATCTGAACCAAATTCTAAGTATGACATACAGCCATAACCTGCGCAATGATTTAAATCTAATACTAACTTCTTCACGTTAATTCCTCCTTAAAATATTCTATTTATTCAGTTTGGTTTAATTGTTTATATATAGATCTTCTATCTTCCATATGTTTAATTAATTTAGAGCTTTCGTCTTTATACATATCAATCAAACTTTCAAACATCTCCATTTCTTCATTATTTCTTGGTTGTATGTTCCAAACTAACTTATAAATTCTTTTTTGCAATGAATGTCTATCCAAATCATTTTTTAGTAGTTGTTTAAAATTACGATTCCACTTTATTAACATTATTTTACGTCTAGCCCACTTCATAATAATCCTCCTATTAAATTAAAATACTCCATACAAGTTAAATGCAAATTCCTCTCCCAACGAATCTGAATCCGATGAGTGCGAATCATTTTTTTCTTTCTCTTTTAGTCTTTCTATCTCGATACATTTTTTACAAATAGTCCTTCCACCAATCCCACAACCTTTGGCTACATGGTATGCAGTTTTATCTTTGCAATAAGAGCAAGTTACAGGAACATTTTGATTTTTAATCGTTTTAGTTTTTATTTCTTCTACCTCCTTTTATTATGTAAAATAATTCTTTTACACAGCAAGCAACCACAATTCGTAATCTCTTGGTGTAAGATATAACTCTATGCAACCACTTCCTACTGTTGCGCAAATCCCAAATTCATCACTGCTCATTATATTACCAATCTGAATGCTTTTACCTTTAAATTCAGTTTTCATCCATTTCCACACTTCATTTCTTAAACGTGAAGGAATATTTGTACATCTGTTTTTATTGATTAACTCTTCTTTGATTTGTTCAATGGTTTTCATTATTACTTCTCCTTTCAAATTCTAAGCATATTAAGTATCTTTGCAATTGAAACCAATTCACCTGTAAGTGTAGCCATTTCTTTTTCTTTCTTAATGATTTTCTGCAAATCCTCTCTTGTCATTTCAGCGTATTTGAGCAACCTGTCAATCCACTCACTTTGGATTTGAATTTGCTCATCCTTTTTATCTGCAATCTTTTCAAGTGTAGAAATTTGTT
>DAMCXN010000008.1:46069-68979 GCA_032096995.1 Aminipila sp. | reverse complement strand
ATCATAAGTATCATAATCATATTTAAAAATTTCAAGAGCTTCTTCTGCTTTAAGGTTAGCTACAGTAGAATTAACTCTTAATAAAGCTTCATTATATTCATTTGGAAACTTTTCAATTCCTGTTTCAGGGTCTGTAATAGTTGAACTATCTGATTTTATTTTATAATGAACACCAATAACTTTACCTCTTAAATTTGCAATGTATACATTTGCATCCATCATCTCACTTAATATTCCACAAAGTTCGGCAAAAGAAAAGGCTCCTGTAGGGCTTTCCTGCAGAACCCAATTCAATTTTCTAATTTTGCTTAAAAGATCTTTTCCCATATCTTATCTTTATCTCCTTTTTTATCTTTTTTATTTTCCTTGTTTTGTTTATATATATCAAAAAATCATCTATATATTTTCATATATCATATATTAATTTCTAATGCCTATTTATATTATCTCTTTTCTAATAAAGAATCAAGTTATTTTTTTGACTTTTCTAAAAATTTTTTATTTTATATACAATTACACTAAATTTCGAGTTTTTTCCACTAAAAAACAGATTGGCTCTATAAAAGATATACCAATCTGCTTATTTTTGTCAAGATCAAAGAATAAATTTGTCTATATCATCTTCATTTATTTTTTCTACAAACTTTTCTTTTACATATGATTCATTAATAATAATCTCTTCATCTTCCATTTCTGGAATATTAAAGGAAATATCTTCAAGAAGCTTTTCCATAATGGTATGAAGCCTTCTTGCTCCTATATTTTCAGTCTGTTCATTCATTAAAAACGCCATAGTTGCAATTTCTTCAACAGAATCATCTGTAAACGTTACTTTTATTCCTTCTGTCTCTAAAAGCATCTTATGTTGTTTCAATAAAGCATTTTCAGGAATAGTAAGAATCTTAACGAATGAGTCTTTAGTTAAATTCTCTAATTCTACTCTAATTGGGAATCTTCCTTGAAGTTCCGGAATTAAATCTGTTGGCTTTGAAATATGAAAAGCTCCAGCTCCTATAAATAAAACATGATCTGTTTTTACCGGCCCATATTTTGTATTAACCACGCTACCTTCAACAATTGGTAAGATATCTCTTTGAACTCCTTCTCTAGAAACATCTGCTCCAGACTTATATGAAGAACCTGTTGCAATTTTATCTATTTCATCAATAAATATAATGCCGTTTTGTTCTGCATTTTCTAGCGCTTCTTCTGTTACCTGGTCCATATCTATTAAATTCTGAGCTTCTTGCTCTCTTAAAATCTTTCTAGCATCTTTTACCTTAACTTTTTTCTTTTTCTTTTTAGGTGGCATCATATCTCCAAATATATTTCCTATTGCGATACTCATACCTTCATTTCCTAGGTCTAAAGAATTGTTTTTAGGTGTTTCATTTACTTGAATTTCAATATATTGTTCTTCAAGCATTCCATTTCTAATCTGTTGTCTTACCTGCTCTCTAGCCAATTCCATATCGTTTTTGTCTGAATCAGATTTTTTATCATCTTGCTCTAATTGAGGTTTTTGGTTCTGTTGATACCCCCCACTTAAAATAAAATCAAATGGAGTTCTTAGAGTACTTCCTGAGCCTGCTCCAGATTTTTTCTTTCCCGGTATAATAGCTTCAATAATCTTTTCTTCTGCTATCTCTTCTGCTATTGAATATTTTTCTTGTAATCTTTTTTGCTTTGTTATTCTAATCGAAGCCTCTACTAAATCTCGAACCATTGAATCTACATCTCGTCCAACATATCCAACTTCAGTAAATTTAGTTGCTTCAACTTTTACAAATGGTGCATCCATAAGCTTTGCAAGCCTTCTTGCAATTTCTGTTTTACCACAACCTGTAGGTCCCATCATTAAAATATTTTTAGGTGTGATTTCTTCTTTCATTTCATCTGGTAGAAGACTTCTTCTATATCTGTTTCTTAACGCTATAGCTACAGATTTTTTAGCCTCGTCTTGTCCAATTATATATTTATCAAGTTCCGCCACAATTTGCTTTGGCGTCATATTGTAAAGTTCTGCCATATCAATACCTCCTATAATTTTTCTACAGAAATATTATCGTTTGTATAAACACAAATAGAAGAGGCTATTTTTAGTGATTCTCTCACTATTTCCTCAGCTTTCATGTCAGTATGATTAAATAATGCATTTGCAGCAGAGTATGCATAATTACCGCCTGAACCAATGGCTATAAATTCTTGGTCAGGTTCAATAACTTCACCATTTCCAGATATAAGTAACATACTTTCTTTATCAACTGCAATCATTAAAGCTTCAAGGTTTCTCATAGCTTTATCTGATCTCCACATTTGGGCTAAAGCAACGGCTGCTCTCTTTAAATTTCCTGAATGCTCCTCAAGTTTTTTTTCAAATTTCTCAGTTAATGAGAAAGCATCTGATACTGATCCAGCAAACCCTGTAATAACTGAATTTTTATATATTTTTCTTACTTTCTTAGCCTTATGCTTCATTACTGTGGTTTCACCCATAGTAACCTGACCATCTCCACCTATGCAAATATCATCATCGCCTCTTTTTACTGCTACTATAGTAGTTGCATGAAATTCTATCATCTAATCTTACCTCTCTTTCCTATACTATTCTTTGTGCCCACATTCACTATTAGAACATACTAAAGAAGTGGTCTTTGTTTTTTTCTCAAGCATTATAGCTCCACATTCTGGACACTTTTTATTTGTTGGTTTGTTCCAAAATACTTGATTACAATTTGGATATCCGCTGCATCCATAAAAAAGTCTTCCATTTTTCCCTTTTCTTGCAACTATATCACTTCCGCATTTTGGACATTTTGCGTCTATTTTTGTAACTATTGGCTTTGTGTTTTTGCATTCTGGATATCCTGTACATGCTATAAAGTCACCAAATCTTCCACTTTTTTTAGCCATTGGTTTTCCACAAAGCTCACACAATTCCCCTGTAAGTTCATCTTCCAACTTAACTTTCTCTATCTCTTTATCTGCAATTTCTAATTCTTCTTTTAAAATTTTATAGAAATCACTAACTATTTGTTTCCAATCTAAATTTTCTATTTCAATATCATCAAGGCGATCTTCTAGTTCTGCTGTAAATCCTACATCAACTATCTCCTTGAAATATTTTTCCATTAAATCTGTAACAATAAACCCTAAATCTGTTGCCATTAAGGATTTTTTTTCTTTAGAAACATATTTTCTATCAGTAAGTGTTGCTATAATCGGCGCATAGGTACTTGGACGACCTATGTTCTTTTCTTCTAAGTCTTTAACAAGACTTGCTTCAGTATACCTAGCTGGTGGTTGAGTAAAGTTTTGTTCTGATAATAAATCAAGTAAATTTAAATTGTCTCCTACTTCAAGTTCAGGTAACATTTTTTCATCATTTGATTCACCTTTATCCTGATAAACTTTTAAATATCCATCAAACTTAAGTTTTGACCCATTTGCCTTTAAAATATACTCACCATTTTCAATTTCTACGGACATAGAGTCATATATAGATGCTGTCATCTGGCTTGCCATAAATCTTGACCAAATAAGTTTATATAAATTATATTGCTCTTTTGTTAATGACTCTTTAATCTCATCTGGAGCTAAATCCACATAACTTGGTCTTATTGCTTCATGGGCATCTTGAACATCTTTCTTCTTATTTGAATAGATATTGTTTGAGTGATATTCTGATCCATATCTTTCTTCTATAAAATTCTTAGCTGCAAATTTTGCTTCATCTGAAATTCTCACAGAGTCAGTTCTTATATATGTTATAAGACCTACTGTTCCATGACCTTTAACCTCTACACCTTCATATAGTTGTTGAGCTATCATCATTGTCTTTTTAGTAGTATAACCAAGTTTGTTTGCAGAGTCTTGCTGTAAACTACTTGTAGTAAAAGGGGCATAAGGTCTTTTCTTTCTTTCCTTTTTTTCTACCTTTTTTACAATATAATCATGTTCGTTTAAAGCTTTAGTAATTGAATCCGCAGATTCTTTGTTATCAACCGTAATCTTCTTTCCTTTATGTTCAATTAATTTCGCAACAAATTTCTTTTTTGATGTTGCTTTTCCTTGATTCATATTAGAAAGTATTGCAGAAATATTCCAATATTCAACTGGTTTAAAATCTTTAATAGCATTTTCTCTATCACAAATAAGCTTAAGTGCTGCTGATTGTACACGCCCTGCACTTAAACCCCTTCTAATTTTTCTCCATAATAATGGACTTATTTGATATCCAACTAGTCTATCTAAAACTCTTCTAGCCTGTTGAGCATCTACTAATTTTGTGTCAATTGTTCTTGGATTTTTTACTGCAGTCTGAATAGCATTTTTAGTTATTTCATTAAAAACAATTCTGCAGGCTTTAGTAGGATCAATTCCTAAAAGATGAGCAATATGCCAAGAAATAGCTTCTCCTTCGCGGTCCGGGTCAGTTGCCAAATAAATTTTATCTGCATTTTTAGCTTCTTGCCTCATGGCTTTTATAACATCGCCTTTGCCTCTTATAGATATATATTGAGGCTCAAAGTTATTATCTAAATCAATGCCTAATTTACTCTTTGGCAAATCCCTAACATGACCAACCGAAGCAACCACTTTATATTTGCTCCCTAAAAATTTTCCTATTGTTTTTGCTTTTGACGGTGATTCCACAATCACCAGTTTCTTAGAGCTTGCCATATAATAATCCTCCTAAGGGAAATTTTCTTTCTATATTATTATTATCTCTATACAAAGAATGATTATATTTGTATTTTTGTCAGTTTGCAATAAAAATTTTACCAGCAGATGAGCAAATTATCCCTTTCATCTCCAGAATTGTAACGATTGCGTTAACTTCAGAAATTTTTAGGCCCGTAGCTCTACTTATACAATCTACTGTAATTTCAGTTGATTTTCCTATCATATCCAAAACTTTTTTCTCATCTTCACCTAACTCTTGAAAAACTTCATTTTTTATTTTTTTATTTAATCCTAAGAATTCAAATATATCATCTATAAAGGCTAAAGGGTAAGCTCCATCTTGAATTAATTTATTTGTACCTACAGAATGAACACTATTTATATTACCTGGTACAGAAAAAACAATTCTTCCTTGTTCTACTGCCCTTTCTGCAGTAATGAGCGAACCGCTATTAAGCCCTGCTTCTACTATTACCGTTGCTAAAGATAATCCACTTATAATCCTGTTTCTTTGAGGAAAGGTATATTTGCTTCCTGGATACCCTGGTGGATACTCAGATATTAAAAGTCCTTTTTTAGCAATTTCATCTCTAAGGCTTTTATTAAAAGTAGGAAAACATATATCTATACCACAACCTAAAACGGCAATAGTTTTTCCTTCTACTGAAAGTGCTCCTTTATGGCTTATAGAATCAATTCCTGCTGCCATACCACTTACCACTACTATATCATTTTCAGCCAATCTCATTCCAATTTTTTCCGCAACCCATTTTCCATAAAATGAAGCCTTCCTAGCCCCCACAACTGCTACTGTGGGAAATTCTAAAATTTTCAAGTCACCTATATAATAAAGTTTCCTAGGTGGGTCTTTTATATACTTTAATAAGTGTGGATATTGGTTAGATTCTATATTTACTTCTTTTATATACTTTTTTATATCCATAATTATTACCTATCATCCTTTTGCTTTGTCAAACATTCTGTATCTTACAGCTTCTGCTACATGAACAGCTTTAATAAGTTCACTGCCTTCTAAATCTGCAATAGTACGTGATATTTTTAGAAGTTTGCTATATGCTCTTGCGCTTAAAGACATAGATTTAAAAACATTTTTTATAAGTTGCTGACTTTCTGCATCCAGTTTACAATATTTCTTTATTAATACTGGTGTCAGCTGTGCATTAAATAATATATTTTTATTCTCATACCTTTTAAGTTGTTTTTGCCTTGCAATGTTAACTTGTTTCTTCATCTCAATTGAGCTAGTGAAAGGAACTTCCTCATTATGTGATAAATATTTATAATCAACTGGTGTTACCTCCACATGTAAATCAATACGATCAAGAATAGGCCCTGATATTTTACTCTTATACCTATTAATTTGAGCTTGACTACATGTACATTCATGAGTTTGACTTCCTAAAAAGCCACAAGGACAAGGGTTACTAGCAGCTACAAGCATAACCTGACAAGGAAAAGAAAAGTTGCCCCCATTTCTTGAAATTGTAATTTGATTGTCTTCTAATGGTTGTCTCAGCATCTCCAAAGCATTTTTGCTAAATTCAGGAAATTCATCTAAAAATAATACACCTCTATGGGCTAAAGATAGTTCCCCCGGTCTTGGTTTGTTTCCACCTCCTACCAATGCCGACCCAGAAATTGTATGGTGTGGAGCACGAAAAGGTCTTTCAGTAATCATAGGAAGTTCTTTTGATAAATTTCCTGCAATGCTATAGACTTTTGTAGCTTCTAGGCATTCTTCATATGTCATATCTGGCATTACTGTAGGAATACGTTTTGCAATCATAGATTTTCCTGCTCCAGGTGGACCCATTAAGAGCATACCATGCCCTCCTGCACAACAAATAGTAACTGCTCTTTTAACATTCTCTTGTCCTGCTACATCTGAATAATCTATTGAGAAATGAGTTTTATCCCCTATAAATTTTCTTTTTTTCTCATAAGCTTTAATAGGATTAATCCCATTAAAATGTTCTACAATATTGTTAAGCTTAGTTACTGGATATAATTCGATAAAATTTACGAGTGAAGCTTCTTGGATATTATCTCTCGGCAAAAAAATTTTCTTTATTCCGCATTCTTTTAAACCTAGCATAAGAGGAAGAACTCCATCAACCCTATTTATATCTCCTCCTAAAGATAATTCACCTAAAAAAGCATACTGCCCTAAAAACCGATTTTCTATTATACCTATAGAAGTTAAAACTCCTACAGCTATAGGTAAATCAAAATGGCTGCCTTCTTTTTTTGTATTTGCAGGAGATAAGTTAATAGTTATTTTCTTAGTTGGAAACTTAAATCCTGAATTTACTATGGCATTTCTTATTCTTTCTTTTGATTCTCTTATTGTAATATCAGGAAGGCCGACCATTATTAATGAGGGCAGACCTGCTGATAAATCAGTTTCAACTGAAACAAGTTTTGTCTCTAATCCATGTAATGCTCCCGTATAAACTTTCGATAACATATTACTACTCCTCCTAAAATGCATTTTCAATATGCCTTATGTAAGCCTTCTCTCCTCTATATAAAACTTCTAATACATCTATTCTTTGATTTACATTTATAATATTGTTTTTTACAGTATAAAACTTAGCAACTCTTTTTATATGTACCTGTTTGTTCTTGGTTATAGATTCACATGGTAAACCATAGCTTAAGCTTCTTCTAGTTTTGACTTCTACAAAAACTAAAGTCTTATTTATTGATGCAATTATATCAATTTCTCCCATTCTACACCTAAAATTACGCTCTACTACTTGATAACCTTTATTTTTTAAATAATTGGCAGCTACTTCTTCCCCCTGTACTCCTAAACTCATTCTGTACCTCCTTTTTGTATATTTTATATTTATTGTAAAATAATGTCAATAAATATAAAAAAATAATACCCGGTTTTTCAACCGGATATCATTAATAATCAAATGCAAATTTCTCTATAGCTTTTGCTACTCCATCTTCATCATTTGTAAAGGTTATGTATTTAGAAATCTTTTTTATAGAAGGTCTTGCGTTACCCATTGCAACTGGGATTCCTGCAACTTTCATCATTTCTTCATCATTAGGACTATCTCCACAAGCCATGATATGCTTAGATTCTATACCTAAAGACTTACATAACTCTTTTAAAGCTGAAGCTTTACTAGTAGTGGCTCCACCGATTTCTAAATTATGTTCTAGTGAACTGGTAATTGTTACATTTTTAAGTAGATTAAGTTTTTTCCTCATATGCGTTCTATCTTCTTGATTTGAAAAATTAATATTTATATTTTCAATACGTCCTTTATTTCTTAACATCATATTTAGCACATTTGTGTATGGTAATCTAGTTCTTCTAACGTATTTTATATTTCTTTCAGAAAGACCTACTTTTTCTAAATTCTCAAAAATATTCTTTTCAACATAAGCTTTTCCTTCTAAAAAAACTTCCACCATGTAATCATATTGTATTAATAGTTTATGCACCTCTTCAAGAGCTTCTGCATCTATACAATTTTCATATATTATTTTTTCCTGTCGCAAATCTATTATTGCAGCTCCATTAGATGTAATTGCATATTCTATTCCCGGAAGCTTTAATATTTCTTCAGGCAAAGCTGACTGTGATCTTCCAGTTGCTATTACCACATGAATTCCTTGTTTTGTAGCTTTATTTAATATTTTCTCAGTATATGGACTAACTTTACCTTCACTATTTAAAGTTGTTCCATCTAAATCCAATGCTATTAGTTTTATAGTCATAATCCCACCCTATTATAAAAATTTATTTTGTTAATGTATTAATTTTCATACTTGTAGCACCCAATATGCATATTAATACTAAAACTTCCTTTAATTTTAGACTATTTTAAGATATCTTGCAAATAAATGTTGCCAAAAAAAAAAGAAGTGGTACAATAATGGTTACTACTGTGTTAAACAGTAGTAATTTATATGCAATAACAACCTTGACTAGTTCAAGAAAAAATAAAATATTACAAAAGAGGGAACAAAATGAAAATAGCTATAGCCGGCGCAGGGAAATTAGGGCTAAAAATTGCCGAATCCTTATTGGTGGGAAACCACTCCGTTACAATTATTGATAAAAACGAAGAAGTGATGCAGAAGCTTGCCAGTCATATGGATATATTAACAGTTACTGCAAATGCTAAGCAAATTAGCATTCTAGAGGAACTCCATATAGAAACATATGATTATTTTCTTGCTGCAACTGACCGAGATGAAAAAAATATTGTAATAGCCAGTTTTGCAAAAAAATTAGGTTGTCCTAAAGTAATTGCAAGGGTTAGAGATCCTGAACATATGAATCAATTAGACTTTATAAAAGAGTCTATGGGTATTGATTATATTGTAAATCCAGATCTTGCTATTACCGTTGAAATATATAAATATCTTGTTGAAAAATATACTTTAAGTAATGGTATTTTTTCAAGTGGAAAAGTATCTTTATTAGAATTTCCAGCCAATAAAATGCCACATATTATTGGAACTTCCATGTTTGAAATTGGAGAATTCTTTCCTAAAATGCTTATGGTTGGTATCTCTAGAAATGGTAAAGTTATTGTACCTCACGGGGACACAATCATACAAAAAGGTGATGGACTTTATATAATAGGAGAAAGGCAACCTATTCAAAAACTAGCTTCCAAAGTACATGAAAAAGGAAAATATACTAATTTACAAAAAGTTATGGTTATTGGTGGAGGAAAAACAGGCCTCTACTTAGCAAAAAAACTTTCTGATTTTGGTATTAGTGTAAAAATAATTGAAAGAAATAAGGCTCGTTGCCATTATCTTTCTACGCACCTTGATGATGTAATGATATTACATGGAGACGCTACAGATATTAATTTACTTGAAGAAGAGAATCTTAATGATATGGATGCTGTTGTTACAGCCACAGGTTTTGATGAAGAAAATCTTCTCCTTGCTCTGATGGCTAAACAACATAAAATTGAAGATGTAATTGCTAAAGTAAGCAGACAAAGCTATGTGGACTTAATAGAAAAAATGGGAATAGATATGGCCTTAAATCCATTGAATATAACTTCAGCTAGTATTCTTCGATTTATCCAAGGTTCAAAAAGGGTTCTATCTTCTCAACTTATACAAGGACAAGCTGAAATTATGGAAATAATTGCTTCTAAAGAAATGGCTCTTGTAGGTGTCCCACTTAAAAATTTAAAACTTCCTGAAGGAGTAATTATTGCAGCTATACATCGTGGAATGCGAGTTATTATCCCTACTGGCGAAACAAAAATTCGAGAAGATGATAAAGTTATTATTCTATGTCTTTTATCTGAGTTAGCTGATTTAGAAAAGCTTCTTAGCAATCATAGGCTAGGATTTTTAAGCAGGAGATAGAGTTTTATGAATTTAAATATTAAAGCATTTATAAGATCTTTAGGGGTTCTTATGATAGTTATGGGGGCAGCAATGATTCTGCCTCTTATAGTTTCTGCGATATATAATGAAACAGATATAGTTCTAGCTTTTATATATACAATTTTACCTGTATCTTTAATAGGACTCATTATCTTTTTTAAAGTAACGCCTTTACAAACACGCCTTACAGTTAGAGATGGTTTTCTTATTGTTTCTGTTTGCTGGATTTTAGCATCTATAATAGGTGCTATTCCTTTTATAATATCAGGTGCTATACCTAATATATTTAATGCATTCTTTGAATCAGCATCAGGCTTAACAACAACAGGTGCTTCTATTTTATCCGAAATTGAAGGCTTACCAAAAGGGATTCTCTTTTGGAGATCTTTTACACATTGGCTAGGAGGCATGGGAATATTAGTATTTGCAGTTGCTCTTCTGCCTTCTCTTGGAATAGGGGCTAATATTCTAGCATCCGCAGAAGCTCCAGGTCCTACTATGGATAAAATAACCCCAAAGATTTCTGATACAGCTAAAAATCTTTATCGAATTTACGGGATACTTACTATTGTAGAAATTATTCTTTTAATGATGGCTGGCATGAACCTTTTCGATGCATCTACACATTCTTTTGCATCTGTAGGAACTGGTGGTTTTTCTAGTTATAATAATAGCATCACACATTTTAACAGTTTTAAAATAGAAATGATTATAACAGTTTTTATGATTTTAGCTGGAATAAATTTTAATCTTTACTTTTACTCTTTTAAAAAAAGAGGTGGACTCAAAAATCTCTTTGCTGATGAGGAATTTAGACTTTATATTATTATAATATTTACAATTACAGCTTTAATAAGCTTAAATCTTTGGTTATCTCAAACTTGTTCGGATTTAGTTGAATCTTTTAGGTTCTCATTTTTTCAAACAGCATCAATTTTGACTACTACAGGATTTGCTTCTGCAAACTATGATATTTGGCCAACATTTAGTAAAATGTTAATCTTTTCGTTGATGCTTATCGGCGGTTGCTCAGCTTCAACAGGTGGTGGCATAAAAGTCATAAGAATATTAGTTGTAATAAAACTTATAATAAGAAGTATTCAAGTTAGATTACATCCAAATGCAATTATTTCAATTAAAATAAATGAAAAAAAATTAAGTATCGATACGGTTTCTGATATTGCAAACTTTGTATTTCTTCATATTTTAGTAGTTGCTCTTTCTACAATCTTAGTTAGTCTTGATGGTTTTGATATTCTATCAAGTTTTAGTGCGGTATTAGCATGTATAGGTAACATTGGTCCAGGCTTCAATTTAGTAGGACCTTCTATGAATTTTAGCATTTTTTCATACCCAGTTAAGTTCTTATTATCACTAATAATGCTTGCTGGTCGTCTTGAATTATATACATTTATCATGCTCCTGATGCCTAAATTTTGGCAACAGGACAGATAATAGAGGGAAAAAATTATGTCATTTAATTATCGTTTTATATTTAAAAGAGTAAGTATTCTAACAATATTTATAGGTATCTCTATGATTGTACCTATAATTACAGCGTTAGTATACAATGAATGGTATGAAGCACAAACCTTTTTTGTGATATCTTTAATTATGATTTTGTGCTCGTGCTTAATTTTACATTTTTTAAGTCCAATTTTGGGTCATATACGTATGCGTGATGGATATCTTATGGTTACAATAGGCTTAATTTCTGCCTCCTTTTTAGGTGGAATACCTTATTTAGTTTTAACCCCAAATCCATCAGTCATAGATTCTTTATTTGAATCTATATCCGCTTTTACAACAACGGGGGCAACGTTATTGAACCTAGATATCGTTCCTAAGAGCCTTCTCATGTGGAAATGTGTTTGTAGCTGGCTTGGTGGACTGGGTATATTAGTATTAACAATATCCATATTACCTGCTTTAGGAATTGAAGGAAAATCATTGGCACAAGCAGAAGTTCCTGGTCAAATCTTAGGAAAAATAACTAATCGTGCTTCCGATTCAGCAAGGCAATTATATTTATTATACATAGGTCTTACGCTTACAGAGTTCTTATTACTTGCTCTTGGTCCTATGGATATATATGATGCTATCATAAATACCATGGCAAGTGTAAGTACTAGTAATATTTCTAGTATGGAACATGCATTTTTGCAATATAATAGCTTTTATGTTGAATCTGTTATTAATACTTTTTCAGTATTAGCATCAATTAACTTTACTTTATATTTTCTTATTATTCATGGCAACTGGAAAGCAGTAATAACAAATATTGAACTTAGAGCTTTTCTTATTATAATTTGCTTAAGCTCAACCTTTGTAGTTTTAAATTTGTATTATACACAAACCTATAGCTTTTTTCAGTCTGTAAGATATGGAATTTTTCAAGTTATCTCCATGTCAACGACTTCAGGCTTTTCAATTATAGGATATGATAATTGGCCTTCCTTTAGCCTTGGTATATTATCAATATTAATTATAATAGGGGGTTGTTCTTTTTCAACCAGTGGTTCTATAAAAATTATAAGATGTTTGGTTTTATTTAAATTAGTAACTAGAGGATTTTTTAGAAGAATACATCCTCGCTCCGTTGTGGCAGTAAAAATAGGTGGAAGAGCAGTCTCTGCTTTAAGAGTTTCTTATGTAACAGCATTTATACTATTTTACTTTTTACTTATAGTTATTAGTAGTGTTTTATTGTCTTTACAAAATTTAGATTTACTTACAACTATTTCATCTTCTTTAGCCATGATTTCTAATGTAGGAATCGGTCTTGGAGAAGTTTCAACAGGTGATTTTAGTCTTTACTGTAAACCTTTAAGACTAGTATTATGTTTCTTAATGATAGCTGGAAGATTAGAAATATTCTCTGTTATAACTTTATTTATGCCTTCATTCTGGAATCTTGACAAATACAAAAACTTTTAGATTTATTTATATTGAATAATAAAATAGAAAAAGAGCAAACTACTAAAGTAGTTTGCTCTTTTAATTTACAATTAAATCTACTTGCTATTTAGAAAGGAGTTTTTCTTATGTTAGTAAAAGAAATTATGACACCTTGTGTTAGCTGCGTGAAACCTGAAAATTCTATTCAACAGGTTGCACAACAAATGAAAAAAGAAAATGTTGGTTCAATTCCAGTTTGTAATGATTCTGGACGTGTTCTTGGTATGATTACAGATAGAGATATCGTTTTACGTTCTGTAGCCTCTAGTAGTAATCAAAGTAGCAATCTAAAAGCTGAAGATATTATGAGCAAAAATATAACTTATGCTACTCCAAATATGAATGCCCATGAAGCTTCTCTTTTACTCGCTAATCACCAGATTAGACGTTTGCCTGTTGTATCTAATGATAGACTTGTTGGTATTATGTCATTAGGTGATATCGCTCAAAAAAATATATATGTTGATGAAGCAGGAGATGCCCTATCTGCTATATCAAAACCAAACGGATTGAGTTAAAAACTCAATCCGTTTATTTATTCTTCCCATATTATAAAATCAATTTCTCTATCATCTATATTTGCTCTTTGAACTTGAATTTTTACTTTATCTCCAAGTCCATAAATTTTATTTGTTCTTTGTCCTATAAACCTGTATTTAAGTTGTTCATACTCATAATAATCATCTAATAGAGATTCTACTCTTACTAAACCTTCTATCGTGTTAGGCAATTCTACATAAAAACCATAATTAGTCACACCACTTATAATTCCTTCAAAAATATCTCCAATGTGATAAGACATAAATTCTGTTTTCTTTAGCTTTTCCACTTCTCTTTCTAATTCTTGAGCATGTCTTTCTGCTTTAGATGAAATCTCTGATGCTATAAGAGCTTTTTTCTTAAAGTTTTTAATATTTTTTTCATTCATTTTTCCATCTAAAACTTCTTTTATTATTCGATGAATAATTAAATCAGGATATCTTCTTATTGGTGAAGTAAAATGGCAATAAAATTTAACGCCTAATCCGAAATGTCCATCGCAAGTTACATCATAAAAAGCTTTTTTCATAGATCTAAGCATAACTGTATTAACAACATTTTCATAAGATTGACCCTTTATTTCTTTTAACATATCACTTAATACCCTAGGGTGTATATTTTCAACATTACCTCTCATAATAAGTCCAAAACCCTTAATAAAGTTTTTAAACTCTTCCATACGATCTGGTGCTGGTTTTTCATGTACACGATAAACAAATGGTATATCTAACCAATAAAAATGTTCAGCTATAGTTTCATTGGCGATAAGCATAAATTCTTCAATTATACGATTGGCAACTCGCCTTTCTGCTGTCTCAACTGTTACTGGAATCCCTTGTTCATCTAATGTAATATAAGCTTCATCAAAATCAAAGTCTAAGCTTCCTCTTAAATCTCTTTTTTTGTTTAGAGCTTCCGCCAAGTCTTTCATCATAATTATTTCTTTATGAATATCATTATACTTAGATATTAAGTCAACAGCTTCTTTCTCAATAATATCTGAAACATCATCATATACCATACGATGCATAGAATGAATTACACTTTTATATATATTATGGTTTACTACCTCTCCAGTAGAATCAATCTCCATAGAGATAGAAAGTGTCAATCTATCTACATCGGGATTAAGACTACAGATGCCATTTGAAAGGGCTTTAGGAAGCATCGGAATGACTTGGTCAACTAAATATACACTAGTACCTCTTTTTAAAGCCTCTTTATCCATATAACTATCTTCTGTAACATAATGGCTTACATCTGCAATATGAACACCCAAAAGATAATTACCATTATTTAATGTCTCTATAGAAACTGCATCATCTAAATCTTTTGCGTCTGCACCATCGATGGTAATTATTTTTTTATCTCTTAGATCTACTCTACCCTCTATTTCCTCTTGGGTAATAGGTTGAAATCCTTCTTTTTTTAATTCCTTTATTTTAGAAACGGCCTTTGCCTCTGCATTTACTCTACTTGGGAAAGTCTGAAATAAATTGTATTGTCTTATTAGTGATTTAATGTCTCCTCCCTTTTCGCCAAATCTACTAATTATTTCTGTAATTTTACCTTCAGCACTATTTCCCTCTTGTGCATATTTAATTATTTGTACAACAACTTTGTCTCCTGTTTGAGCATTTTTCCAATCACTATTCTTAACAAAAACATCTTCATTGTTAAATCTTTTATCATCCGGTACAACAAAACCAAACCTTTTATTTTTTTCAAATGTTCCTATTATTTCTTTTACACCATGCTCTACTATTTTATCAATATAACCTTCTCTTGATTTACTTCCATTTTTATTAGGTAAAATAGCTACATCTACTGTGTCTCCATTCATTGCCCCATTTAGATGTTTAGATGGAATAAAAATATCTTGATTATATTTTTCTGCAATAGAAAATTCTTCTTCATTTTCATCTTCTATTATAGGAGTCACAAAGCCAAAACCTTTTTTATGTTTAGATAATATGCCTCTTATAATCTCTGTGTCGGCATATTGTTTTCTTTTTTTCTTAAATATCATATTACTCATAAATTCAGTATACCACAATTTAGAAATATATTCCTTTATTTTATAAGGCTAATTTGAATTTTTGTTTTAAAATATAAAGGATGGCATAAGCCACCCTTTATCTTTTATTGATTATAAATTATTATCTGTTTTATCAACAGCACTATCAGTTGTTACTAAATCCTTAACATCTTCACCTGCTTTATCAACAGCATTCTCTACATCCTCACCTGCATTATCCATAGCACGATCTGCATCATCAGTTAAGTCTCGATTGTCTGTTACATCTCCAGGTGTGTCTGGATCTACAGTTGTGTCGTCATTTACTCCACAACCAACAAATGCCATTAATGCCATAATCAATAAAATTCCAAGAAAAATTCGTGTCTTTCTCAATTGCTTCAACTCCTCTCTTTTTTCTCATTTTTAGTATTGTCAAAATACTAGATTTTACTCTTAATATCTAATAAAAAATATAGCCAAATTTCTCTATTTATTTTATTTTTTTAATTTGCACAAAAAATATTAGGAATTCTTGAGATAAAAACAAATTATTAACCTTAAAGAAATTTAGATTATTATATATATTGACACTACATTACTTATTAATTTATAAATTTAAATAAAAATACAGAAAAAAGATAAATATAAAAGCAAAGCCATAAGGAGACGGCTTTGCTTCTATGTTTTTTTGCATTTTAGAAATGCGCTGAAAAAATTTATACCTCAACGGTCCAGCCAAGTTTATCCTCAACCTCACCGATTTGAAGTCCATAAAGTTCATCATAAAGCTTCTGAGATAGTTCACCTATCTGACCATTGTTTATAACAATTTTCTCATTTTTCCATGAAAGTTCTCCTACAGGAGATATTACTGCGGCAGTTCCTGTAGCAAACATTTCTACTAATTTTCCAGCCTTTCCCGCCTCAAAAACTTCATCAATGGACATTCTTCGTTCAACAACCTTAAGTCCCCATTGCTTTAACAATTTTATAACAGAATCTCTGGTTATACCCGGTAGGATAGTTCCTGTAAGTGGAGCCGTTATAATCTCATCATCAATTTTAAAAAATGCATTAGAGGTTCCAATTTCTTCAACATATTTTCTTTCTACTCCATCAAGCCACAAAACTTGTTCATATCCACTTTCATGAGCCTTTTCCTGTGATTTAAGACTTGCTGCATAGTTTCCTCCGATTTTAGCAAATCCTGTGCCTCCTGGTGTAGCTCTTACAAATTCATCTTCAACATAAATCTTAGTAGGAGTTAAACCACCTTCATAATATGGGCCAACAGGACTTAATATAACCATAAACAAGTAGTGTTCAGATGGTCTTACACCAAGAAAAGGTTCATCTGCAATAATAAATGGTCTTATATATAATGATGTTCCTTTTTTACTAGGAATCCAATCTTTATCTACGTCTACAACAGCTTTGATTGCTTCTACAAACAATTCTTCATCAACATGCGGAATGCACATTCTTTTGTTAGTATTTGTCGTCCTTTTTGCATTCATATCTGGTCTAAACAAAAGGACCCTACCATCTTTTGATTTATATGCTTTTAAACCTTCAAACATTTCTTGAGCATAATGAAAAACTGCTGCTGCTGGATCTATTTGAAGTGGCGCATAAGGCTGTACTCGCCCATTATGCCAACCCTTTTCTGGTGTATATTCCATCAAAAACATATGATCTGTAAAAATTTCTCCAAAACGTAGTTTATCTGGATCTGGTTTTACTTTTGGTTCTTTTGTTCTAGTTACTGCAAATTCATGCTTCATGTCTATCCTTCCTCTCTTGTATATATGTAAATACGTAATTAATTTATCTATTACTTTATTATAATAATACCATTTTTTTAAATAGTCAACGTGTTTTTGTTTTAAACAACAATATATTTTATATGTTTTTGTTTTTATTTACAATCATTTTTTATTTTAATCATAGAAAAAGGATCCACTTTTTAGTGGTTCCTTATCAGATTTGTAAAATATTTATGAATTGAATAATCACCCGTTAATTCTGGATGAAAAGACATAGCAAGCTGATTTTTATATTGAACTGCAACTATCTTATCCTCTACCTTTGCTAAAATATCTACTTCCGGCTGTACATCTACAATATAAGGCGCTCTTATAAAAGTCATAGGAACTTTTCCTATTCCCTTTAAATCACAGTTAACTTCAAAACTTTCAAGCTGTCTACCATAAGCATTTCTCTTAACTGTTACTGGTAATGTTTGAAAATGCGTCGTACTATCATTATCAAGTTTATCAGCCAGCAGTATTAACCCTGCACATGTTGCTAAAACAGGAGTCCCCTGTTCAATCTCGCTTTTCAATGGTTCAAATAAACCTAACTCCCTTATCAATTTTCCCATAACGGTACTTTCCCCGCCTGGAAGAACTAATCCATCAAAATTTTGTTCCAAATCTCGCATCTGACGAATTTCTAAGCATTCTACTCCTAAATCCTTAAGTACATTTTCATGCTCAATAAAGGCTCCTTGAACTGCAAGTACTCCTATTTTCAATTTATTTGCCCCTCTCTGCCATTAATAACTCTATTTCTTGTTCATTAATGCCTACCATGGCTTCACCTAAATCCTCTGAAAGATGTGCAATTAAATTTGCATCATTATAGTTTGTAACAGCTTTTACAATTGCTTCTGCTCGTTTTGCAGGGTTACCTGATTTAAATATACCTGAACCTACAAAAACACCTTCTGCACCAAGCTGCATCATAAGAGCTGCATCTGCCGGAGTTGCTACTCCGCCTGCTGCAAAATTTACTACTGGCAACTTTCCATGTTCATGGACATATTTTACTAAATTATATGGTACTTGTAATTCCTTAGCTATATTAAACAATTCATCTTCCCTAGTATTTTGAATCTTAGAAATTTCTCTAAGCATCATACGAATATGTCTAACCGCTTGAACTACATCACCAGTTCCAGGTTCACCGTTTGTTCTAATCATGGAAGCACCTTCATTTATTCTTCTTAAAGCTTCTCCTAGATCCTTTGCTCCACATACAAAAGGAACTGCAAATTTAGTTTTATCAATATGATAAACATCATCGGCTGGTGAAAGAACTTCACTTTCATCTATGTAATCTATTTCAATAGCTTCAAGAAGTTGAGCTTCAACAAAATGTCCAATTCTACATTTAGCCATTACCGGTATAGTTACCGCTTCTTGTATCCCCTTAATCATCTTCGGATCGCTCATTCTTGAAACACCACCAACAGCCCTGATATCAGCTGGAATTCTTTCTAATGCCATAACAGCACATGCCCCAGCTTCTTGTGCTATTCTAGCCTGATCAGGAGTCGTAACATCCATAATTACTCCACCTTTTAACATCTGTGCCAACTGCTTATTTAATTCATATCTGTTATTTTCACCCATTATTATTTTCTCCATTCATTTGATATTAAATGGGTTTGCGCGCATCTCCCAAATTATTACTGCCTGTAACCTTCTGATAACTAAATTAGCTAACTCACTAGTACAGACAAACATTTTGTTTATATTATATATTATACGCCATATTGATATTTTCAAAATACTCAATTTTAATTATTTTAATGATTACAATTTTAATATTTATATATTTTTTTATTATTTTAATGTAATTGTATTTATATTTTATAAATTCACATATATACAATTATATCAACTTGTTAAAATAACTAAATATAAAGACCACCATTGATATTTATTACTTCACCAGTCATAAACTTATCTTCTATTAAAAATAAAACTGTTTTTGCTACATCTTCAGGCTTGCCCATTTTTCTCATAGGTGTTTCTTCTATTAATAACTGCTTTTCTTGCTTAGTTAGTTCTTTGTTCATATCAGTATCAATAGCTCCTGGTGCTATACAATTAATTTGAATACCCGATGGTGCCATTTCTTTTGCTAAAGATTTTGTAAAACCTATAATACCTGCCTTCGCAGCGGAGTAATGTACCTCACAAGAACCTCCAGTAACTCCCCATATAGATGCAATATTAATAATCTTACCGCATTTTTTACTAATCATAGATCTTATAACACCTTTAGTACATAGAAAGGCCGATTTAAGGTTTACTGATATCATATCATCCCAATCTTCCTCAGTCATATCTATAAATTGTTTAAATTGAGAAATACCAGCATTGTTAACTAAGATATCCACTTCACCAATTTCCTTAAACATTGCATCTATATCATCTTTCTTAGAAACATCAGCTTTAACTGGTATAAGTTTATAACCTTTTTCTTTTAAATCATTAGCAAGATTATTTAATTCCTTATAGGTGTTATTATAGTTACCATATACCAAATAATTATTTTCTGCCAAGGTTTTTGCTATAGCGAATCCAATGCCTCTAGATGATCCTGTAACTAAAACTTTGCCTTTATAATTTTTATTTTCCATTTGATTTTCACTTCTTTCAATTTAGTAAAAAAATTTATAACTAGTATAGATATTTTTTATTTATAAGCCATATACTATTCATATCAAAATTATAATAAAAAAAGTGGCTTCCGCCCCTCTGCACTCCCTTTTTTATATAATAGTAAGAGCCAGCGATATTTGCTATTATATAAAAAAAAGGTTGCTGTACTAATTTTAGTACAACAACCTCTTAAAATCTACTTAATTAATTAAAAATTAGATTAAACCACCGATTGCTACGAACATTGGAGCAAATACTAGTGATACAATTGTCATAAGCTTAATTAAGATGTTGATTGATGGACCAGATGTATCCTTGAATGGGTCACCTACTGTATCACCAACAACTGCAGCCTTATGAGGGTCTGAACCCTTACCACCAAAGTGTCCTTCTTCGATATACTTCTTAGCGTTATCCCAAGCACCACCAGCGTTAGCCATCATGATAGCAAGTAAAACACCTGATGAAAGAGCTCCACCAAGCATTCCGCCTAATGCTTCAGGTCCAAGAACGATACCTACAGCAAGAGGAGCAATGATAGCAAGTAAACCAGGAGCAACCATTTCTTTAAGAGCTGCCTTAGTTGAAATATCTACACAAGTAGCATAGTCAGGCTTTGAAGTACCTTCCATGATACCTTTATCTTCTCTAAACTGTCTTCTAACTTCTTCAATCATTTCATTTGCAGCTTTACCTACTGAATTCATAGTTAATGCTGAGAATAAGAATGGAAGCATAGCTCCAATAAATAAACCAACGATTACAATTGGTTCAAGTAAGCTGATTGCTTTAAGGTTAGCAACTGTAGCATATGAAGCAAATAAAGCTAATGCTGTTAAAGCAGCTGAACCAATAGCAAATCCTTTACCAATAGCAGCTGTTGTGTTACCAACTGAATCTAGCTTATCTGTAATAGTTCTAACTTCGTGTGGAAGTTCTGCCATTTCTGCAATACCACCAGCATTATCAGATACAGGACCGTAAGCATCAACTGCAACTGTCATACCTGCTGTTGAAAGCATACCAACTGCTGCAAGAGCAATACCATATAATCCTGCAAATCTATATGCAGCAAAGATACCTATACAAATAAAGATAATTGGCCATACTGTTGATAACATACCAACACCTAAACCAGAAATAATAGTTGTTGCAGCACCTGTCTGTGACTGATCTGCAATTTTCTGTACATGTTTATAATCACCAGATGTGTAAACTTCTGTAATCTTACCAATGGCAATACCAACAACAAGACCTGCAATAATTGCAACAGCATAGCTCATACTATGAAGCATTACATTTGATAAAATACAAGCTACAATAATTACTATAATACCTGAGATGTATGTTCCCATATCAAGAGCGTGAGCAGGGTTTCCACCTTCTTTACCTCTAACACCCATGATACCAATAAGTGATGCAATAATACCAACTGCTGCAAGAACAAGTGGGAATAATGCAGCTGTTTCTTCAGTGAAAGCTCCACCAGAATTTACACCAGCTACTGCTGCAAGTGTAATAGCTGAAATAATTGAACCAACATATGATTCAAATAAGTCAGAACCCATACCAGCAACGTCACCAACGTTATCACCAACGTTATCAGCTATAACTGCAGGGTTTCTAGGGTCATCTTCAGGGATACCTGCTTCAACCTTACCTACAAGGTCAGCACCAACGTCAGCAGCCTTAGTATAAATACCGCCACCTACACGTCCAAATAATGCCATTGAAGAAGCACCAAGACCAAAACCAGTAACACACTGTACAACAGTTGCAAGATCTAAAGCAATGAATACTACACTTAGACCTAAAAGACCAAGACCTGTTACGCAAAGACCCATAACTGCACCTGATCTGAAAGCAACTTTAAGAGCCTTGCTCATACCACCTTCGTGAGCAGCTTGAGCTGTTCTTACATTACCTTTAGTTGCAACACTCATTCCACAGTAACCTGCTAGAACTGAAAGTAGTGCACCTACTAAGTAAAGAACTGCTGTTATCCAGTTGTGCAATCCAACGCCAATTAAAATAAATAATGCTACGATAACGATTACCATTGTCTTGTATTCTCTTGTAAGGAACGCCATTGCACCTTCTCTGATGTATCCTGCGATTTCCCTCATTCTGTCATTACCTTCATCAACTTTACCAATCCATGAAGAAAGTCCATAAGCGAATACTAGAGCAATGATTGCTGCAGCAACTGCTGCAATTGCAAAAATACTCATAATAATTCCTCCCTCTTACTTTTAACGACATTTAAGAGGCGTCTTTGACACCTCTTAAATAAAAAGTAATATTTAAATTTAAATATTAACAAATATAATAATGATTATACCTAATCAATTATTCAATAGTAACTAATGCTAATGAAACAAGAATAAAGCAAACTGCTGCTACTGTAGCAATCTTACTTAAAATAGCCTCATAGCCTTTACTTTTCTTCTTACCAAATAGTTGCTCAGCGCCTCCACCGATTGATCCTGACAATCCTGCACTATTTCCTGATTGCAACAAAATACTTGCAATCAAAATAAGGCTAGCAATTGCAAGCACTACCATAAGAAATGTTCTCATACTGCACCTCCTATATATGATTAACTTCTAGAGTCTACCACAAGTCCAATAGAAAATCAAGGCTTTTTTCTCCAATCTAGCAGAAAAAAGCCTATTAATTTACATTTTTTGCACAATATTCAATGTCAGTGTTTTCAACTTTACTAAGGCTTTACATAAGTAAATTCTATCAGTTCCCTCGTTCTACCTTTCAGCTTCGCTGCAAAGTTGGAACCGATATAATTTGCTCGACTACGCTCTGACCTTTTATATCAGTTCCCTCGTTC
>DAMCXN010000008.1:17266-45969 GCA_032096995.1 Aminipila sp. | reverse complement strand
TACCTTTCAGCTTCGCTGTAAAGTTGGAACTGATATAATTTGCTCGACTACGCTCTGACCTTTTATATCAGTTCCCTCGTTCTACCTTTCAGCTTCGCTGTAAAGTTGGAACTGATATAATTTGCTCGACTACGCTCGCAAATTATAGAAAGCTGACATACCTGCATATTGACCTGATATATCTAAAAGTTCTTCGATTCTTAATAGTTGATTATATTTTGCAATTCTATCAGTTCTTGAAAGTGAACCTGTTTTAATCTGACCTGCATTTAATCCAACTACGATATCTGCAATGGTAACATCTTCAGTTTCTCCACTTCTATGTGAAACAACAGCTGTATATCCTGCTCTCTTAGCCATTTCAATAGCGTCAAAAGTTTCTGTAAGTGTACCAATCTGATTAACCTTAATTAAGATTGAATTTGCAATACCATTCTTAATTCCTTTTTCAAGTCTTTCAGTATTAGTTACAAATAAATCGTCTCCAACTAATTGAATCTTGTCTCCAAGTCTTTCAGTTAGAAGCTTCCATCCATCCCAATCATCTTCATCAAGGCCATCTTCTATAGAAATAATAGGATATTTTGAAACTAACATTTCATAATAATCAACCATTTCTTCAGCTGTTCTTGTTACTCCTTCGCCTGTTAGCTTATAAGCTTTGGCATCTGCATCATAGAATTCGCTTGCTGCAGCATCAAGAGCAATCTTAATATCTTTTCCCGCTTTATAACCTGCTTTTTCAATTGCTTCAATAATAACCTGAATTGCTTCTTCATTTGTTGAAAGATTTGGTGCAAAACCACCTTCATCTCCAACAGCAGTATTCATACCTTTAGCTTTAAGAACACTCTTAAGATTATGGAATACTTCAGCTCCCATTCTCAAAGATTCTCTAAAGTTTGAAGCTCCTACAGGCATAATCATAAATTCCTGAATATCTACAGTATTATCAGCATGAGAACCACCATTTAAAATATTCATCATTGGAGTTGGAAGAGTTTTTCCATTTACGCCTCCAAGATACTGAAATAATGGAAGACCTAAACTATTTGCAGCAGCATCAGCAGCTGCCATTGATACAGCTAGAATTGCATTTGCGCCAAGTTTAGCTTTGTTTGGAGTTCCATCAAGTTCAATTAAAAGTTTATCTAATCCAACTTGATCAAGTACATTATATCCTAAAACTTCATCAGCAATAATATCATTAACATTCTCTACTGCCTTTAATGTACCTTTACCTAAATATCTTTCTTTGTCTCCATCTCTAAGTTCAACTGCTTCGTGTACTCCTGTTGAAGCTCCAGAAGGAACTATTGCTCTTCCCATGTTTCCATCTTCAAGATATATTTCTACTTCTACAGTTGGATTACCTCTAGAATCAAGAACTTCACGTGCTATCACATCTTCAATAAATGGCATCTTAACCTCCTTATTTCCTTTGCAGAAAAAATTTAATCTACAAAATTACTTTTTAAAAATTTACGATCTGTATAAAGTCTTCTGGAATCAAACTAGCTCCACCTACTAAAGCTCCATCTATTTCTTCCATATTCATAATCTCAGTTGCATTTGCTGGTTTTACACTTCCACCATACTGAATAATCACTTTATCTGCCACTTTATCATCATAAAGTTTTTCTATGATATCTCTGATAAAGCCACACATTTCATTTGCTTGCTGTGATGATGCGGTCCTTCCTGTACCTATGGCCCAAATCGGTTCATATGCTATTACCATAGCTTCTACATTCTTAGCATCAATTTCTTTAAGTCCATTTACAAGCTGATCTTCAACGATTTCAAAAGCCTTCTCTGCATCTCTTTCTTCAAGGCTTTCTCCTACGCACATAATAGGTGTAATTCCAACAGAAAATGCTTTAATTAATTTTTTATTTACAGTATTATCTGTTTCACAGAAATACTGTCTTCTCTCAGAGTGGCCTATTATACAATAGTCTACACCAATTTCTTTAAGCATAGCTGCTGATATTTCTCCTGTAAAAGCTCCTTCTTCTGCAAAATGCATATTCTGAGCCCCAACTTTAATACCAGTATCCTTAAACTTTTCTTTTAAAACTGTCAATTGAGTATACGGTGCACATATGGCAACTTGAATATCTGAGCTTTTATATATTCTTTTAAAAGACTCTGCAAAGGCTTTTGCCTCTGCAGTAGTTTTAAACATTTTCCAATTTCCTGCGATAAGTGGTTTTCTAATCATGAAACCCTCCTCTTACTTGTCCTGTAGGCATGCAATACCTGGGAGTTCCTTGCCTTCTAAAAATTCAAGTGATGCTCCTCCGCCTGTTGATATGTGAGTCATTTTGTCTGCCATATGAAATTGTTCTACAGCAGCAGCTGAATCTCCACCACCTATAATAGTCACACCTTCACATTCAGAAAGTGCTTTGGCTACAGATATTGTACCTTCTGCAAAGTTTGGCATTTCAAATACACCTACTGGTCCATTCCAAACTACAGTTTTTGCTTTCTTTATTTCTTCTGCAAATAATTTCTGCGTCTTAGTTCCTATGTCAAGTCCCATCATATCTGCTGGAATTTTATCAACATCACAATAAGCTGCTATAGAATCATTCTTGAATTCTTTCGCAACCTTTATGTCAACAGGCAATATTAATTTAACATCTGCTTCTTTTGCCTTCTTAAGAAGTTCTGCAGCTAGTCCAACATTGTCTTCATCAAGGATAGATGTTCCTATTTCATGACCTTGTGCTTTAAAGAAAGTATATGCCATTCCTCCACCAATAATAAGAGTGTCTACTTTCTTCAATAGATTTTCAATAACTAGAATTTTATCTCCAACTTTTGCTCCTCCCATAATAGCAACAAAAGGTCTTTCTGGACTTTCTACAGCATTTCCAAGGAATTTTACTTCCTTTTCAATTAAAAATCCTGAAACAGAAGGAAGATATTCTGCAACTCCTGCAGTTGAAGAATGTGCTCTATGGGCAGTTCCAAAAGCATCATTAACAAAGATGTCTGCTAGGCTTGCTAATTCCTTTGAAAATTCAGTACCATTTTTAGTTTCTTCTTTTCTAAATCTTACATTTTCAAGAAGCATAACTTGTCCTGACTTTAGTTCATCTGCTATTAGCTTTACTTTGTCATTTACCACTTCTGGTACACTAGCAAATATGATCTCCTTGCCTAAAAGCTGACTAATTCTATCAGCTACAGGTTTTAATGTATATTCCATATTTACTTCACCCTTTGGTCTTCCTAGGTGTGACATAAGAATAACCTTAGCACCTTTTTCAATTAAATAGTTAATTGTAGGCATAGCAGAAGTAATTCTAATATCATCAGTAATTGAACCATCTTTTAAAGGTACATTAAAATCACATCTTACTATTACTTTCTTACCTGATACATCAATATCCCTTATGGTCTTTTTCATGTTATCTCTCCCCATATTTTATTTTAGTAGATTTTATAATTACGCTCTATCTACATTGTACATATGCTGAATCAACATAAGAATTTTGCTTGAATAACCATATTCATTATCATAGAAAGCAATAAGCTTTACAAATTTTTCATTAAGCATAATACCTTCTCTAGCATCAAAAATAGAAGTATGAGGGTCTCCTATAAAGTCACTTGATACAACTTCATCATCAACATATTCAATAACACCCTTCATAGGTCCTTCTGAAGCTTCTCTTACCTTAGTGCAGATATCTTCATATGTAGCTGCATTCTTTAACTGTAAGTTTAAGTCTATTACTGAAACGTCTGCAACAGGAACTCTATAAGAGATACCAGTTAATTTACCCTGTACTGAAGGAATAACAAGTCCTACTGCTTTTGCAGCGCCTGTTGAAGAAGGAATAATATTACCAAAAGAAGATCTTCCTGTTCTCCAATCCTTCATTGAACGAGCATCAACAACCTTTTGTTTAGCTGTAGCCGCATGAATAGTAGACATAAGACCCTGTTCGATTCCCCAGTTATCTTCAAGCACTTTAACAAGTGGTGCAAGACAGTTAGTTGTACAAGATGCGTTAGATACTACATGAATATCTTTATTATAGTTTTCATGATTTACACCCATTACATAAGTAGGCGTTACCTTGTCCTTAGCTGGCGCAGATATAACAACCTTCTTAGCGCCTGCCTTAATATGCTTCATTGAAGCTTCTGTTGTAACATAAGCACCTGTAGCTTCTACTATATACTCTGCTCCACATTCTGCCCAAGGAATTTTTTCGGCATCACTTTCACTGTATACAGGAATCTTTTTACCATTGATAACAATCCCTTTATCATACACTTCTAGGCTTTTTGGAAATCTTCCAAAAATAGAGTCGTATTTAAGCATATATACCATATATTCTAAATCCGCATTACGCACATTGATTCCACATATTTCAATATCATCGAAATCCATTGCCGCACGTATAACCACACGTCCAATACGACCGAACCCACTAATGCCAACTTTAATCGCCATGTTTTTTCTCCTCCTAGCATTCTCTGCTTTTAACAATATAAAATCTTCGTGTTCTTTGCTTTATTCTTAGCAATAATATATTATTAACAATAATTAATAATCAATATCTTTTTCGCTTTGAAGATGAAAGAATATTCAATTCATCTCTATATTTTGCGACTGTACGCCTAGAAATTTCTATTCCTCTTTCTTTTAGAAGCTTAACCATATCTTGATCACTGTAAGGTGATTTTGAATCTTCTTCCGCAACTATTTCTTTTATAAAAGTTTTTATGCTTTGAGAAGAAATACCCTCACCTTGATTTCCTGATACCCCGCTTGTAAAGAAATACTTAATTTCAAAAACTCCTCTAGGACTTTGCATATATTTACCATTTATAGATCTGCTCACTGTAGATTCATGTATACCAACTTCTTCTGCAATTTGTTTCAAAGTTAGGGTTTTTAAAAATTTAGGTCCTTTATCAAAAAACTCTTTTTGATACTTTACTACAGCGCTAACTACATTATAAATTGTTTGTTTTCTTTGCTCTATACTTTTTATTAACCATATAGCCGAATTTAATCTTCCTGAAAGGAATTTGCTTATATTAGGATCATTGTTAGACTCTTGAAGTACTCTTTCATAATATGAACTAACCATAAGCTTAGGAGCACTACTTTCATTTATTGAAACTACATATTCTCCATTTATTTTTTCTACAATAATATCTGGAACTATGTATCTTGTTGTTGATTGAGACGCAAATTGCCTGCCTGGCTTTGGTTCCAAACTTCTTATAAGATCGCTTATTTCCTGCACCTCTTGTACTGTAACTCCTATTTCTTTTGCAATAGTCGCAAGTCTATTAGCTGCAATATCTTCAAGATGTTCATTTATAATGCGTTCTACAGTTTCATCCAATTCTCCTCGATGTTCAAGTTGAATCAATAAGCATTCTCTTAAATCCATGGCTGCAACACCTGCCGGTTCAAAACCATGTATAGCATCTAAAACAATTTCTACCTTTTCTTGAGAAACGTTTAAAGCCCTTGCTATCTCTTCAACAGTAAGAGTCATATAACCATTATCGTCTAAAGACTCTATAATATATTTCCCTATAGTTCGACATTTAAGCTTTATGGGAGCAAATTGTAGTTGAAACATTAAGTGTTCAGGTAATGTTACATCAGTTGTAACAAATTGCTCAAAAGAATACTCTTTGTCATCTTTTGAATAATCACCTTGTTTATAACTGATATCGTCATACTCTCTTTCTTTTATATGTTCAGCCCATTCATTGCTACTGAGTTCATTACTACCTAAGGTACTACTATTAAGTTCCTTAGTTCTTTCATCTGAAACACTCACTGGCTCTGAGCGTTCATTTACCTCATTTGAATTTGAATCAGAGTGATTTCCTTGTTCAAGCACAGGATTAACCAGAAGTTGTTCCTGAACATAGTTATCCAATTCCTGCGTATTAAACTGCAATATTTGAATAGCTTGAATTAACTCTGGTGTCATTACAAGTTTCTGCGTTTGTTCAATTGTTAAATCATATCCAAGTCTCATATTTTACCTCAAAACACCATAAAAACCATAAAAGCAAACTTACTCAAGATAATTATACTACAAAATAGTAATATTTCCACCCCAAACTAATAATATTTAGAAAATTTAATCAAGATTTGGAAAGTTCAACTGTCTTAATGCCTCAAAAATTATAATATTAGCAGAGTTAGACAGGTTTAAAGACCTCAATCTAGTGTCTAAACTCATAGGAATTCTTATAGCTTTTTCTTTATGCTCTTCTATAAAATCTTTGGGAAGCCCTGCTGTTTCTCTTCCAAATAAAATCATATCTCCATCTTTAAAAGTTATATCTGTATATTTGTGTCCACCTTTAGTAGTTGCTAAATACAGGTTCTTATCTCCATATTTCTCCATAAACGCATTAAGGCTCTTATGAACCTCTAACTTCACAAAAGGCCAATAGTCAAGACCTGCCCTTTTAACACTTTTATCATCAATAGAAAAACCTAAAGGCTCTACCAAATGAAGTACACTATTTGTTGCCGCACATGTCCTTGCAATATTTCCTGTATTTGGCGGTATTTCAGGTTCAACTAAAACTATATGAATTGCCATAATTTTTACCTTCCATTCTATTATTTCATTATATATATTATATTTTAGCATATTCAATTAAAAAAAACACTATTTACGCATTTACTTTCTAAAAAATTAAAGACAAACCTTATTAAATAGTATATAATATTCTTTACGATTTAAACGGCGTTGCCGAAACAAAATTATCTAGGAGGTACACAAATGAAAACAGTCAAAATTGGACTATTAGGCTTAGGTAACATTGGAACTGGCACTTATAAAACTCTAGAAATGAATAAAGTGCAGATTACTAAGGCAACCGGTCTTAATCTTGAAATAAGTAAAATTTTAGAAAGAGATACCACAAAAGAAAGAGATATTACAGTTTGCCAAGAACAGTTCACACAAGATCCAGACGAAATATTTAAAGACTCTGAGATAAAAATTGTTATAGAACTTATTGGTGGTATTGAACCTGCAACTACATTTATGCTTGAAGCTATGAAAAATAAAAAAAGTGTAGTAACGGCAAACAAAGCAGCAGTAGCCGCAAATTTCAAAAAATTAACTGATACTGCCAAGGAAAATGGCGTCGAATTTAAATATGAAGCCAGTGTTGGCGGCGGTATTCCTATTATTAATGCAATTACTACAGTACTTCAGGCAAATGAATTTGTTGAAGTTCAAGGCATATTGAATGGTACAACAAATTATATTCTTACTCAAATGACTGAATTTGGTTTAAAATATGAAGATGTACTAAAAAAAGCACAAGAGTTAGGTTTTGCAGAAGCTGACCCAACTGCTGATGTTGAAGGTATTGATGTGGCAAACAAACTTTCTATTTTAATGTCAATACTTTTTGATAATTATGTTGCTCCTAAAGACATTCCAACTAAGGGTATTAGTGACATTACACAGGAAGACATTGAAAAAGCAAAAACTCAGGATAGTAAAATTAAGTTAATCGCATATGCACATAAAGATGGTGATAAAATCGATTATAGCGTAAAGCCTATGTTTTTGGAAAATTCTCATCCTCTTGCTTCAGTAAGCAACGAATTCAACGCAGTTTATGTTACTGGAAATGCAGTTGGAGAATTAATGTTTTATGGTAAAGGTGCTGGTCCACTTCCTACGGGAAGCGCTGTAATGGGCGATGTACTTGAAATTGCAAAAAAAATATAAAAATAATAAATAGTAGAGGTGAAAATATGACTTTATACGAACAATGGCAAAATTTAATTGATAATCAAACAGATGATACATTTCGTGATTTTTGGAAAAAATATAGTTCTACAGAAACAAAGATTTATACAGATATCTTAGAAAACCATACAGTTGTTCCTAAAGGAACATTTAAAGAGCTTGTTGATAAATATGAAGCAGACCCAGTTATTTTTATGGGATTCTTAGATGGTATTAATACTAGTTTAGATAAGGAAATGAAAATTGAAGAATACGATGAAAATTCTAAAATCGAATTAAATATTGATTTTGAAAAACTTTTCCTTAACATGCTTGGAGCTGAAGCTGACTACCTTTATACAATTGAAGCTTGGGACAAGGTTCTTCCAATCGAAAAGAGAGAACAGATTGTAAAAGACTTCAAAAGATCTAAAATCGTAGTTAAAGAAAAAGAACCAGGAAGAAATGACCCATGCCCTTGCGGAAGCGGTAAAAAATACAAAAAGTGCTGTGGATCAAACAAATAATAATTTGACAGAAATAAAAAAGCAGTTGTTTTACAACTGCTTTTTCTTTTTATCTTCTAATCTGTTATTCCTCTTAAAATAAACTCAAAAAGTTCATCTTCATTTAAGCAATCTGACTCAAAAGGTATTGCTATATCTAATCTTCCTAATCTATATTTAACCTTTAAATATGCATCAGTAGTTCCTATTACAGCAATGGTAGCTAAATCAGTATTCATTTTTTTAAACTCACCCTTTTCAATACCAGCAACTAAAATTTCATTTATAATTGAATATTTTAATTTCCAAAGTTCATGCATTTTTTTTATGAAATTTGTAGGCATTCCATCATTAGCATCTAATATCAGTTCAGACATTTTTAACATTCGTATACCATTCTCTTCACAATGCTTCAACTCTAACCTTATAATGGTGACCAACTTCTCTTTCTGAGATTTTTCTGAGTTTATAACATTTCTGCAATTTTCTAAATAATCATTGATTCCTGAAGAAAAAACATCTAGTAGCAAGCTTTCCTTACTTTCAAAATATTCATAAACAGTACCTTTTCCGATACCTGCAGCTTTAGCGATTTCAAGAATTTTAGTATTATTATATCCCTTTTCTGCAAATAATTTATATGCTGCTTCTAATATTTTTTCTCTTTTTTTATTTTTTAAATTACACATTTTCTAAATCCTCTTCATGCCATTTAGTTTCAAGTTCAGCCACCATATCATCATGTTCTTTTCTTTTCTGTTCTCTCTTTAATCTTCTATCATCAAATATAGAATATAAAACTGGAACTAAAATCAAAGTAATGATAGTTGATGCAATAAGACCTCCAATTATAGAAATACCCATAGGTGCCAAGGTTTCTCCACCTTCTCCTACACCAAAAGCTAACGGTAGCATTCCTATACAAGTCGTACTTGCACTCATAAGTATTGGCCTAAGTCTCATCTTACCAGCTTGAACAATTGCTTCATCTCGCCCCATAATTTGCTTATTTTGATTTATAAATTCAACAAGAAGTATAGCATTGTTTACAACAATACCAACCAGCATTATCAAGCCTAAAAATGATATCATAGATAATGCAGTTCCCGTTATGAATAAAGCCAAAAATGCACCTGACATAGCAAATGGTATAGACATCATAACCATAATAGGTAAAGTAATTGACTCAAATTGGGCTGCCAATAACAAGTATACTAAGGCAAGTGCAACAATTAGAGCAAGCCCTAGACTACCAAAGGATTCCATCATTTGTTCTTGTTCCCCACCAGTTTCATAAAAATATCCGTCAGGGAACTGATAATCATTTACAAGTTTTATTACATTATTAGAGACTTCGCTTAAATCATTACCTTGAATATCCACATCAATAGTTACATATCTTTGTTGATTCATTCGATTTACACTACTTGGCGAATTACCAAATTCAAAATCAGCGATTTGCCCAACTGGAACTGACAATCCAGAGTTACCAGTTATAGTTATTTGTTTCATGTTATCAATAGACTCACTATAAGTATCTGGTAAAGACATGTTGATTTCTATTTCCTCACCATTTATTTTTAGCTTTGTAGCAGTTGATCCAGAAAGCGCTGTTGACAATCCATTGGCAAGTTGTGAGGCTGTAATACCGTAATGTGCAGCCGTACTTCTGTTTAAAATAACTTTAACTTCAGGATCTCCTTCTGAGCTACCAACCTCTGCAGATACAACATTGTTAACTGATTCAATTTGCTCGCATAGTTCGCTGCCAATTCTATCAAGTTCATCAAGATCTTTACCTTTTATATCTAACGCTAAATCAGCACTTTCTCCCATGCTAAATGACATAGATTCGGACTTTTCAATTGTAAGTTCAGCCCCTGTAAAATAGGCTAAGTCCTTCTTTGCCTGCCTTACAATTTCATTTGTACTACGCTTTCTCTCATTTTTATTTTTCAAGGTAACACTTACACTACAGCTATCTCCAAAAGACATCATGCTTGTTTGACCTATATCTACCGTACAATGTTCCATCTCCGGAATTTTCATGGCGTATTCTTCTATCTCAGTTAAAAGTCTATCTTTCTCTTCAAGGGAAGTTCCATATGGCACATCTACATCTATAGAAAAAGTTCCTTCATCAGACTCTGGCATTAATTCAGTACCTACGATTCCTACTAGAACTATTGAAGCCACAAATATAATTACACAAATAGTTATAACTCTTTTACGCTTTTTAAGAGCTCTTCTTTCAAAAGCTTCATATGAATCCTTTAGCTCTTCTATAAATTGTGTAAACTTGTGAAGATATTGAAATTTATATCTTCGCTTACCAAAACGTATATATTCTGTAGATAATCCTTTTGTTAACAACTTTGAGCAAAGCATAGGTACTACTGTAATAGCTACAATTAATGAAGCCATAAGTGCTATAATAATTGTAAAGCAGAAGTCTTTAAACATCATCCCTGTCATACCGCCACTTAACGCAATCGGTAAGAATACAACTACCGTAGTAAGTGTGGATGAAACAATTGCAAGAAAGATTTCTTTACTACCTTTTTCAGCTGCTTCTGAAGCACATCCCGTCTCTTGTCTTAACCTAAATATATTTTCAAGAACTACTATCGAGTTATCCACCAGCATTCCTACTGCCAAAGTAAGGGAACACAAGGTTATCATGTTTAATGTCATTCCTCGTGCATTCATAAGGGCAAAAGTAGTTAAAAGGGAAACTGGTATAGATAATGCTATTACTAAAGTAGATCTCATATTTTTAAGAAATAAAAATACAACCAGAATCGCAAGAAGTCCTCCTAAAATGGCTGATTGGGATACAGAAGTTATAGAGTTTTGTATAAAATCTGCCTGATTAAATCCCACAGTAAAAGTAAGACTCGGAAATTTCTTCTGCAAAGCATCTATTTCTTTTATTACTGCCTTAGCTGTTGATACTGTGTTAGCATCTGATTGTTTTGTAATAAACATACCTATAGCAGTCTTTCCATCTATTCGACTAATAGATTCTTGTTCTTGGTATGTATCAGAAATAGTTGCAATATCGCCTAAGCGTATAATACTTCTATCTTTTAAATTAATAGGAAGGTTCTTAATATCATCAACTGATTTAAATTCCCCCATAGTTCTAACAACTATCTTAGTGTCTCCTTTTGAAACATCACCACTTGGCATATTTATATTTTCAGTTGCTAAAAACTGGGCTAACTGCGCTAGGCTCAGCCCATAGCCTTCTAATTTGTCCGGACTAACCTCTACAGATACTTCCTGCTCTAAACCACCAATAACATCAACAGATGCTACTCCAGAAACTCTCTCTAAATAATTCACTACATTGTCTTCAATTTGATTATTTAACTGATTTAAGGACATATCACCAGATACATATATCTGAGTAATAGGTATTGAATCTAAATCCATCTTTAAAACAGTAGGATCACCTGCATCACTAGGTAAAAACCCCTCCACCATTGCTATTTTTTCACGCATATTGAGTGTGGCAAAATTTAGATCTGTATCCATTTGGAATTGAACCATAACTATAGACTGTCCTGGCATACTCATGGACATCATCTCATCTAAGCCTTCTACCGAAGCCAATGCTTGCTCTACTGGGTCAGTTATCATGCTTTCTACTTCCTCTGGAGATGCATTGTTATAAGTTGTCATAACTATAGCTACTGGATAATCTATTTTGGGAAATAAGTCTTGAGGAATCCCTACCAAAGATGAAATTCCTAAAACCACTACCATAAGCATTAACATAATAGTTGCTACTGGTCTTTTTATTGATAAACTGGATAAATTCATATTCGCACCTCTATTCTCTACTTTATAACATTAACAGAAGTGCCTTCTGTAACATACTGCTGACCAGATATAACTATCTTGTCACCTTCTTTAATACCTGATAGAATTTCAACGTATTCACCATTATCTATTCCTGTTGTAACGTCATTGTATTTAGGTATATTTTCTTTATCTAATGTAACAATTACTGATGTACCATTCTTCATAATTACACAATCTGAAGGTACACAAAGGGTATCTTCTTTTTCAGATGAAATGATTCTTATTTCTGCAAACATACCAGCTTTAATTTTACCTGTATCATCACTAATAGAAATTTTAATAGGATAAGTCAAACTTCCTGCCGAAGGTGCTGGCGAAATTGCCTCAATTATTCCTTTATAAGTCTCATCACCTAATGTTGAAATATGTATATCAACACTATCACCAACATTTAAGTCACTTACTATATATTCTGATACACTAGTATCTATCTTTAATTTGCTGACATCTGCCACAGTCATAGCAGGTGAAGCTGATGAAGCTATACCTCCTACAGCTACATTTTTTGAAGTAACGTATCCATTAATAGGTGAAATTAATGTACAATTGTTATAAGAATCACTAGCGGCAGTATATGTTTGCTGAGCATTAGAATAAGTTGCCTGAGCCTGCTCATAATCTTGATATGACATAGCTCCTTGCTCATACAAAACACTTACTCTATCAAAAGTTGATTTAGCAACATTTAGACTTTCTTTTGCCTTATTATAAGTGGTCAAAAGCTGTGTTCCATCTATTTGAAACAATGTCTCCCCTTTAGAAACTTTATCTCCAATTTCTACATAGACTGCCGTTATCTGTCCTGAAACAAGTGGAACAATACTTACCTCTTCTATTGGTTCAACTCTTCCTGTTATTGGTGATGTTGTATTTATAGACATCTTTTCTGCTAAAGCAGTTTTAACATTCACTAAGGATTCCTCTTCTGTAGGCGTGCCTGTCATAGATGACATAATTCTAAAAACAATAAAACCTAATACAATAACAATTGCACCGATTGTAATAAACTTATTTTTCTTCTTAGTTATTGACTTTGCTTTAACTTCAACATTATCTTTTATTTCTTGATTCTTTGAATTCTTTGTATCTTTTTCTATTTCCAAAATTTTTACCTCCTAAAACGTCAATCTATACAATTACAAACCGACCCATTGGTCAGATGTTTCTATAATAATTCAAACAATGAGTATTGTCAATAAAAAACCGACCCAAGGGTCGGTTTTTTTTGTTACAATAGAATAACTTTGGGTATATAATAAATGTTTGGAGGTTGTATAAAATTATGAGATTCACAAAACAAAAAATAAAAGAACTTTTAGATAAATTGGAAGAAATGTATCCTTCCGCTGATTGTGCATTAAATCATCATTCTGTATTTCAACTTTTAGTGGCAGTAGTTCTTTCTGCTCAAACTACTGATAAAAGTGTTAACGTAGTTACTGCTGATTTATTTGCAAAATATCCAGATGCTTATTCTATGGCAAAAGCAAAAGAAGAAGAAATTCAAAACATTATAAAAAGAATTGGAATGTATAAAACAAAGGCAAAAAATGTTTCAGCTTTATGTAATAAATTAATTTCTGATTATGAAGGACAAGTTCCTGACGATTATGATAAGTTAATTTCACTTCCTGGAGTAGGTAGGAAAACTGCCAATGTAGTTTTATCAGTAGGCTTTGGACATCAAAGAATCGCTGTAGATACTCACGTTTTTAGAGTTTCAAATAGAATAGGCTTAGTAAATGAAAAGGATGTATTAAAAACTGAACTTGCTCTCATGAAAGTTATCCCTGAAGAAAGATGGTCAAGGACTCATCATAGTCTAATTTTTCATGGTAGATACTGTTGTGATGCGAGAAAACCAAAATGCGAAGATTGTGGAATCTCCGCATTTTGTAAATCATTTAAAGTATAATCGTTTATAACTGTGGTCCGGTTAGCTTAATAGGTTTGCACTTAATAAGCTTTCCGTCACCCCTTTTACCTAAAAATTCTCCATCTTTATATACAAGTTTACCTCTACTATAAGTAGCTACTGGGTATCCTTTTACTTTTACACCTTCCCAAATTGTGTGATCTGTATCTCCATGCATAGCTTCATTTGTTATCACAAAATCTTTTTCCCTATCATAAACAACAATATCCGCGTCAAGTCCCACTTGAAGACTTCCTTTTTGATCTTCTAAGCCAAATAACTTAGCTGGATTTGTAGCACAAAGTTCTATAGCTTTATTAAAACTAATTCTTCCTTTATTTGCTTCTGATAACATGTATGGATACATATTTTCAATACCTGCGCATCCATTTGGAATTGTAGTAAAGTTACCTGGTTTACCATCCTTGGTAGTTATTCCCCAATCTTTCTCTGCCTGTGTAAATGGACAATGATCCGTAGCAACCGTTGTAATATCTCCACGCTTTATACCTTCCCAAAGTGAATCTTGAGATTCTTTACCTTTCATTGGAGGAGAGCAAACAAAATCTCTGGCCCTATCCCTCTTATACACATCAGACGTAAAATATAAATATTGAGGACAAGTCTCAGCAAAAATTGGATAACCTTCATCTCTAGCTTCTGTAACCGCATCCATCCCCTGTTTATTCCCAAGATGTACTATGTAAAGAGAGGTTCCTGCCATTTTAGCAAGATTTATAGCTCTTACATCAGCTTCTCCTTCAACATCTTCATTCTTAGACATGTAATGCCACCAAGCATCCGTCTTTCCTTCATCTAAGTATTGCTTAATAAGAAAATTATTTACATCTCTATTTTCAGCATGAACACCAACTAACGCACCAATTTGAGCTGATTTTTGAAGCACCTTATAAAAAGATCCATCATCTACCCCAAAATCATAAACCATAAAAACTTTAAATGATGGTATGCCCGCCTTTACCGCATCTTCCATAGAATTAAGCAATTCTTCTGTTGAAACATCAGAGACACCTATATGAAAAGAATAATCTACTGCAGCATCGGGAGCTGCTAAGTCATTTCTTCTTTTAATAGCATCTAACATATTCTCATTTTTTTGTTGAATAATAAAATCAAATACAGTTGTTGTTCCTCCGCAGGCAGCAGATCTTGTTCCAGCATAATAATCATCTGTTGAAACGGTTCCACCAAATGGCATAGCTAAATGCGTATGACCATCAATTGCACCTGGAAGTATATATTTCCCTTTTGCATCAACAACCTCTGTCTTTGACTCAGGCTTTAGATTAGTTCCAATTTCTGAAATCTTACCATTAGTAACAGCAATATCAGCCTTAAAAGTTGCTTCTGCAGTTACCAACGTTCCACCTTTAAATAGTAAATCCATTTTTTCTACCCCCTTGTTGTTTATAAAAATTTATTGCTATACGACTTTTTGAGTCATAGCATTATGCTCTTCTTCTGTGACGATTGAAACCTTATCGTTCTTCATTAGAGCAATGTATACAACAAAACCAATTATGAAGGAAACAATATATCCATTTGCTGCCAGCCACTGAATGAAGCTTGGTCTTACACCTGTTGAAGGATCATATAAAAGAACTGTATTTCCTAATAATGGTATTATAAACGCAGCAATCCATGCTATAACCGCAGCCATATTCCATCCACCTTTATACCAATATCTGCCTTTAGGTCCTGCATACAGTCCTGCTACATCTATTCTCTTCTGTTTTATAAAATAGTAATCAGCAATAAATATAGCGGCTACTGGTGCAAGTATTGTTCCATAATTATTTAACCAAGTGAATACATATGCTGCACCTGAACCGAAAATCCACCAAGGCTGCGCCAAAACAGCAATTATACAGCTAGCAATAACACCCATTCTGTACGTAATTTTTGTTGGACATAGATTTGAAAATCCATTTGCAGGAGCTACAACATTTGCTGCTACACAAGTTGTAATAGTTGCTGTTGCAACACCTATAGCACAGATAATAACAACTAACTTATTTTCTACATAATAAAAAATATTTGTTGGATCAAACATAGCTGTTCCCATAGATAGCTTAGTTGACATTGCAAAGAATGCACCTATATATGCACATAAAAACATTGGAATTGGCATTCCATATAACTGCCCTCTAAACTGCTCTTTCTGTGTTCTTGCATATCTTGAAAAATCAGGAATATTTAGGGCAATTGTTGACCAAAAAGCTATATTACCAGTTAATCCAGCTAAGTATACATACCAAAAACCACCAAATTGTTTAACTAAAACCTCGTCATTTCCTTGAGCCATAACGTCTCCAAAGCTGTATCCAGCTGCATTAGCAGTCATGATAGACCAGAAGAATAAACATAAAATTACTACTATTAATAATGGTCCACCGATGTTCTGAACAATTTTTATACCTTCTGAGCCTTTATAAGCTACCCATCCAATAAACACCATAAAAATTAGAAATCCAATTAACTGACCTACATTACATGGGTTTCCTAAAATAGTAATAACCCAATCTTTGTTTCTAAATGATGCGATAAAACATCCAAGAATAGCTGCTATAGCTCCACCGCCTACCCATGACTGGACTGCGGTCCAACCACAAGCAACAAGAGATCTTAATATAGCCGGAATATGAGCCCCTACTCCACCAAATGTCAATCTTGAAAATACAGGGAATGGTATACCATATTTAGTACCCGCATGTGAATTAAGTTGAATTGGTATTAAAACAATTAAATTACCTAAAGCTACATTTATAACAGCAAGCCATGGAGAAATCCCCATACCTATAAGTGCTGATGCTAAAGATAAAGACGGAATACAAATTGCCATACCAATCCAAAGAGCCGTAATATTATATGTAGTCCAAGTTCTTTGAGAAACTGATGTAGGCGCAAGATCTTCATTATAATATTTTGAAGACACAAGCTCCGCACGTGCAGCATCTGTTAATTCATATAAGCCATTACGCTCAATCTGTGTGAATTGTGACATTAAAACACCTCCTAAAATATATGATAAAAACTATTACTTTATATGTATATTCACAAATTAATTAATGTAACTAGTTTTTTTTGATTTAATTCTAAATTTTTTGAAAATTACGCCAAATCTAAGTTGTTGCAATATATAAGCATTTTTAGCCTTTTTTACCTATAATTCGTGCTATAATTATTTTTTTAATATTAAAAGCAAACTAATACTTTTTTTCTTTTTTCTTATAATAATATTGTGTCTTTTATATGCCTATTATGGTTGACATTTCCCCAAAACAATTGTATGATTGTATACGAATGTACAATGTTTTTAGTTTTAACATAGGAGGATTTAAATGGGAAATACTTTAGCTTATAAAATATTAGGAAATCATCTTCTTGAAGGGACTCTTGCCCCTGGAAATGAAATAACAATAAAAATGGATCAGACTTTAACTCAAGACTCAACTGGAACTATGGTTTATTTGCAGTTAGAAGCAATGAATGTTGATAAAATTCAAACAGAACTTTCTGTTGCATATATAGATCACAATACTCTTCAAACAGGATTTGAAAATGCAGATGACCATGCATTTATCAAAAGTGTTGCACAAAGACATGGTGTCCTTTTTTCAAAACCTGGTAACGGAATATGCCACCAACTTCATTTAGAAAACTATGGCAAACCGGGAAAAACATTGTTAGGTTCAGATAGTCATACACCAACAGGTGGTGGATTAGGTATGATTGCTATTGGCGCAGGTGGTCTTGATGTGGCTATGGCTATGGCAAAGGGAACTTATAGTCTTACTGTACCTAAAGTAATTAATGTAGAGCTTACTGGTAAATTGAGACCTTGGGTTTCTGCAAAAGACGTTATTTTATACGTACTCCAAAAGCTAACTGTAAAAGGTGGCGTAGGAAAAATTGTTGAATACACAGGTGAAGGCGTAAAAGCTTTATCTGTAACTGATAGAGCAACTATTACAAACATGGGAGCAGAACTTGGAGCTACAACTTCTATATTCCCTAGTGATGAAAATACTCTTGAATATCTTACACAGCAAGGAAGAGCAGATGATTACACACCATTATCAGCTGATAAGGACGCTATTTATGATGAAGTTTTAAAAGTAAACTTATCTGAGCTTACTCCGCTTGCTGCAATGCCTCATAGTCCTGACAACGTAGATTCTATAAAAAATATTGGAAATATAAAGATTGATCAAGTTGCTATAGGAAGTTGTACTAACTCTTCTTACACAGATTTAATGAAAGTTGCTACTATTTTAAAAGGAAATAAAATTAATAAAGACGTAAGTCTTGTTATATCTCCAGGATCTAGTAAAATACTTTCCAAGCTTGCTGAAAACGGAGCCTTAGCGGATATGATTAACGCTGGTGCAAGAATTATTGAAAATGCATGTGGTCCATGTATAGGTATGGGACAGTCTCCTAAATCAGGAGCAGTTTCTCTTAGAACATTTAATAGAAACTTTAAAGGTAGAAGCGGTACATTAGATGCTGATGTTTATTTAGTAAGTCCAGAGACTGCCGCAATTTCTGCAATTACAGGGGTTCTTACTGATGGGATGACTAGTGGAAAAGAACTTCCTAAAATTGATTCTATAGATTTCAAATTTAATGATAATTTTATTATTTATCCAGAGGAAGCAAATAAAGAAAATACTGATGTTGAAATGGGTCCAAATATTAAACCTTTCCCAAGAAATACAGCTTTAACTGATATCATAGATACCACTGTTGTGCTTCACGCAGGAAATAATATTACAACTGATGACATCATGCCTTCTGATTCAAGGTTACTTCCGTATCGTTCAAATGTTCCTCACCTAGCTAACTACTGCTTTGAGAAGATTGATAATCAGTTTTCAACTCGCTGTAAGGAAGCTGGAAGCTGTGCAATAATTGGTGGAGAAAACTATGGACAAGGTAGCAGTCGTGAGCATGCCGCTCTTGCCCCACTTTATTTAGGTGTAAAATTTGTTTTAGCAAAATCATTTGCGAGAATTCATCGCTCAAATTTAATTAATAGTGGTATTATCCCTCTTGTTTTTGAAAACCCTAGTGATTATGAAGATTTTGCTATTGGCCAGAATCTTGTTATAGAAAATGCAATTGAGCAAGTAAAAGGAAATTTAGTTATAGTAAAAAACATAGATAACAATAAAGAATATAGAACACTTACCAATTTTTCTGATTTAGAAATCAATATGATTTTATGCGGTGGAAAAATTAATTCAATTAAAGGAGCTTAAACATGGAATATATAAAAGATTTTGAAAAAATTATTGCAGAACAAATTGCAAGAGTCGAAAAAATGAAAGCTTCTGATGAGTTTGTAGACTTTTCAAAGCTTGATAAAATCATTATTGGAGTAATTGATGGAGATGGTATTGGCCCTATTATATTAAAAGAAGCAAAAAGAGTTTTAAATGAATTATTGAAAGATGAAGTTGCTTCATGTAAAATTGAATTACGTAATATTGACGGATTAACTCTAGAAAATCGAATTGCTAAAAATGCCACTGTACCTAAAGACGTTTTAGCTTCAATAAAGGAATGTCACATACTATTAAAGGGACCTACAACTACCCCTAGTAAAGGTGATAATTTACCAAATATTGAAAGTGCTAACGTTACTCTTAGACGTGAGCTTGATTTATTTGCAAACGTAAGACCTGTTTATATTCCTGAAAAAAATATAGACTGGGTTTTTTATAGAGAAAATACAGAAGGTGAATATGCTCTTGGAAGCAGAGGCGTAGAAATAAGTGAAGATATTTCAATTGACTTTAAAGTAACAACAACAAATGGTACAAAACGAATTGCTAAAGCTGCCTTTGAATATGCAAAAGCAAATGGTAATAAAAATGTATCTATTGTAACCAAAGCAAACATTATGAAAAAAACTGATGGCAAATTTTTAGATTTATGCTATCAAGTAGCTGAGGGTTATCCAGAAATTAAAGTAGATGATTGGTATGTAGATATTATGGCTGCTAACCTTATAAATGAGCAGATACGAACTAAGTTTAACGTCTTCATTTTACCAAACCTATATGGCGATATTATTACAGATGAAGCCGCACAAATACAAGGTGGCGTTGGTACCGCTGGAAGTGCTAATATAGGAGCTAAATATGCTATGTTCGAAGCTATTCATGGTAGTGCACCAAGAATGATATCCGAGGGTATAGCTGAATATGCTAATCCTTCAAGCATATTAAAGGCTTCAGAAATGATGCTTCGACACATAGGTTTTACTGAAAAAGCAGACAAACTTTTAACTGCTTTAAATTTTGCACAAATAAATAAAAATATGACTGGTGATGCATCTGGAGAAACAGCTTCAGCTTTTGCTGATTGTGTTATTTCTCAGATTTAAACTGGCGTAATTCATTATAGGAGGCTCAATAAATGGTACTTTATCAACATAACGAAAATGCAAAATCTCAAAATTTGCCTATTTCCAATAACCTTTTTTCCAAACTTCAAAAGGATATTCTTCAAGGAAAAATGCGTGCTGGAGAAAAGTTAACAGAGCAAAGCATTTGCGATAAATATAAGGTAAGTAGAACTCCTGTCAGAGAAGCATTAAGACAACTGGAAATGGAAGGCCTTATAGAAACTATACCTAACAGAGGTGCCTTTGTGATAGGCTTCTCTGCTCAAGATATGGCGGATATGTACGAACTTCGTAAAGTTTATGAAGTTCAAGCTGTAAGATGGGCAATTCAACGCATTACAGATGAAGAAATGGAAGATTTAGAAGAAACTTTTGAATTTATGGAATTCTATACTCAAAAAAATGATATTGATAAAATGTTAAACATTAACACAGGATTTCACCAACTAATTTATACAGCTTCCCACAACAGGATGTTGCAACACGTACTTTCTTCTTATCAAATTTACATTAAACATAGCAGAAAGTCTTCCCCTTATCCTGACAATTATCTTGCAGAAGTTTTAGAAGAACATCGTGCAATATTTCAAGCTTTTAAAAATAAAGATGTTGAGGCTGGTGCTTTAGCCATGAAAAAACACATGGAAAGTTCTATGTCACGTTCTAAATAATTGTCAAAATTATGTATAGCTTTAAAACTTAATAATCAAAATAATAAATGCACACTATGTGTTTTAACATAAGGAGGTAAGTGTGATATGAAAAGAAAGATTGCAATTAATGGATTTGGTAGAATTGGTAGACTAACCTTCAGACGTATTTTTGATAACAATAATTTTGAGATTGTTGCTATTAATGATTTAAGTGAGCCTAAAATGTTGGCATATTTACTTAAACACGATAGTGTACAAGGTCAATATACAAAATACGATATTGAAAACGATGATGAATCAATAACTGTAGGTGGTCAGAAAATTAAGATTTATAAAGAAGCTGATCCATCTAAATTACCTTGGAAAGATTTAGGTGTTGATATAGTACTTGAATGCACTGGATTCTTTGCCTCAAAAGCAAAATCTCAGGCCCATATTGATGCCGGTGCCAAAAAAGTTCTTATTTCTGCTCCTGCTGGAGATGATCTTCCTACTATCGTTTATGGTGTAAATGAAAACACACTAAAAAAGGAAGACAATATCGTTTCAGCAGCATCTTGTACAACAAACTGCCTTGCCCCAATGGCAAAGGCTTTAAATGATTATAAAGAAATCAGAACTGGATTTATGACAACTATTCATGCTTATACAGGAGATCAAATGATTCTTGATGGTCCACATAAGAAGAATAATCTTCGTCGTGCAAGAGCTGGAGCTATAAATATTGTTCCAAATAGCACTGGAGCTGCAAAGGCTATAGGCCTTGTTATTCCAGAACTTGATGGGAAGCTTATAGGATCTGCCCAGAGAGTACCAGTAGCCAGTGGATCGATAACTATTCTTGATGCAGTTTTAAAAGACTCTACAGAAACAGTTACTCTTGAAGGAGTTCAAGAAGCAATGAGAAAAGCTGCTAATGACTCCTTTGGTTATACTGAAGAAGAACTTGTTTCAAGTGATATCATCGGTATGGAATATGGTTCACTTTTCGATGCTACTCAAACATTAGTTGCACGAAGTGGAACTGGAGTTTATGAAGTAAGAATTGTTGCTTGGTATGATAATGAAAGTAGTTATGTTTGCCAGTTAATCAGAACATTAAAGTATTTAACTACACTTATCTAAAAGAAGAATTTTCATAAATAATGTGACATAGCACTATGTCACATTATTTTTTTATATAATTGCGTCAACAAATTTATATTTTTTTGTGTTTTTTCACAATTTTTTTATTTTTACCTCTTTACTTTAACACAGTAACGTAGTATATTGATAATGTAATAAATTTAAAATACAAATTTATTACTAGTTTAAAAAATGGGAGAAGTTAAAATGAATATAACAGAAAGCCTTTTACCAAATAATGAAAAAGTCCTTTTAACTTTGCGTAGCATCTACCAAAGCTATGGCTACTTAAAATTTAAAATGAAAAAATTTGAAGAATATGATTTGTACGTTAAAAGTAAAGACTTTTTAATAAGTGACAACATTATAACTTTTACAGATACAAATGGAAAATTAATGGCATTGAAACCCGATGTAACTCTTTCAATTATTAAAAATCTAAAGGAAGACTCTAAATCTCTTCAGAAATTTTATTATAGTGAGAACGTCTATCGCGTTTCAAAAGATACACATACATATAAAGAGCTTATGCAGACAGGTATAGAATGCATTGGTGATATAGACTTATATAGTATCTGTGAAGTCCTCCTTATAGCTTATAAAAGCCTTGCAGCTATAAATGACAACTTTGTTTTATCTATTTCTCATATAGGAATTATTTTATCTGTATTAGAAAACTTCAATTTTACTGCTGAACAAGAAAAAATGGTTTTTAAATATATTGGTGAAAAAAACTTACATGGTATTGAAAATCTATGCGAGCAGACTGGCGCTAATGAGAACGACTATGCAACACTTATAAATTTAATATCCACATACGGAACAATAGATTCTGTAATTGAAAAACTCAAATCCATCAGTATTAATTCAAAAATGGATGATTTAATATCAGAATTAGAAAATATATGCAACATTTTAAAGCTCAATGATTTAGACAATATTCAAATAGATTTCTCTATCATTAATGGTATGAATTACTATAATGGCCTTGTATTTCAAGGATTTATAGCTGGAATTCCTTCTGCTATACTTTCTGGAGGTAGATATGATAAACTTTTGCAAAAAATGAATAAGTATTCAAAAGCCATTGGTTTTGCCTTCTATATTAATCTTTTAGAATATTTAAAGTCTCCAGAAACAACTTATGATGTAGATATTTTGCTTCTATACGATAATACTACTGATTTAAAAATACTAAATGAAAAAGTACAAGAGTTAACTTTTAATGGATATACTGTACAAGTTCAAAAGTTAGTTCCTGAAACTCTGAGATATAAAAAATTGCTAAAGATAAAAGATAGGAGGCTTGAAATTGTTGAATCAAATAATTAATGTAGCTTTGCCAAAAGGAAGATTAGGAGAAAAAGCATATAAAATGTTTGAAAAATCAGGATACCCCTGCCCTTCCATTCATGATGACAATAGAAAACTAATTTTTGAAAATAAAGAAGCACATATACGCTTTTTCTGGGTAAAGCCATCTGATGTGGCAATATATGTAGAGCGAGGTGCTGCTGATATAGGTATTGTTGGAAAAGACATACTTTTAGAATATTCCCCAGATGTATATGAACTTATTGATTTAAATATAGGCAAATGTCATATGGTAGTAGCCGCAAAGAATGACTATAGAGATAATACGGAAAAAACTTTACGTGTAGCTACTAAATTCAAAAATATAACCAAAGAATATTATAAAAAACAGTGTCGAGATATAGATATTATAAAATTAAATGGTTCCATCGAACTTGCTCCTATTTTAAGTCTTTCAGACGTTATTGTAGATATAGTTGAAACTGGAACAACATTAAAAGAAAATAACTTGGAGGCTATTGAAACTATTATTCCTATAAGTGCTAGATTGATTGCTAATAAAGCTAGCTTTAAATTTAAAAGCGCTCAAATAGAAGATATATGTAGCAAAATGAAATTCCAATCCTCAAAGGAGAATGTAGTATGATTAAAATTATGAAATATAAAGATGGAAATAATGAAGAGATTCTTTCTAGAGATATAACCTCTTCAGGCGTAGAGGACATCGTGTCTGGAATAATTAGAAATATTAAAAAAAATAAGGATTCTGCATTATTAGCATATTGCGAAGAATTTGATGGAGGAAGACCCGAAAATATCGAAGTCTCAGAAGATGAAATAAAGGATGCTTTCACTTCCGTAGATGAAAGATTTATAAATGTTGTAAAAAAAGCCACAAAGAATATTACTGCATTTCATAGTCTTCAAAAGCGTAATAGCTTTATTCTAAATGAAAATGAAGGAGTTATTGTTGGTCAAAAAATTACTCCTCTTGATAAAGTTGGGCTTTATATTCCTGGCGGAACTGCAACCTACCCTTCTTCCGTACTTATGAATTGCATTCCTGCAAAGATAGCTGGTGTTAAGGAAATAGTTATGGTAACACCGGCTAAAAATGGAAAAATAAATCCTATTATTTTAGTTGCTGCAAAAATTGCTGGCGTTGATAGAATTTTTAAAGTAGGTGGAGCTCAGGCTATAGCAGCACTAGCTTATGGAACAGAAACTATTCCTAAAGTGGATAAAATAGTAGGTCCGGGGAATACCTTTGTAGCTGAAGCAAAAAAACAAGTCTATGGTCTAGTTGATATAGATATGATCGCAGGTCCAAGTGAAATCTTAATCATAGCAGACAAAACTTGTAATCCTAAATATATAGCTGCTGACATGCTTTCACAAGCAGAACACGATAAAATGGCTAGTGCCGTTTTAATAACCAATAGTGAAAAGCTTGCTAATTTAGTCAGTATAGAACTTGAAAAACAACTTGCACTTCTTCCACGTGAAGAAATTGCCCGCACTTCAATTGATAATAACGGAAAAATTATTATTACAGAAACCATAGGCGAAGCCATTAAACTATCTAATGAAATCGCACCTGAACATTTGGAACTATGTCTAGATAGTCCTTTTGATTATTTAGACAGCATAAAGCATGCAGGTTCAATCTTTATGGGAAAAAATTGTCCTGAAGCTCTAGGAGATTATTTTGCGGGTCCAAATCATACACTACCTACAAGCGGTACTGCAAAATTTTCCAGTCCTCTTTCAGTAGATGACTTTGTAAAAAAATCTCAATATACTTACTATACAAAATACGCTCTTTCTAAAGTATATGAAGACGTTGCTTACTTTGCTGAACAGGAAGGTCTTTCAGCTCATGCAAAAAGCGTTACAGTAAGATTCGAAAAATAAGGATGTGATTTTCATGAGTAAATATTTAAATAAGAAATATCAAGGGCTTACCCCTTATACTCCAGGAGAACAACCGCAAAACATGAATTATATAAAGCTTAATACTAATGAGTCCCCCTTTTCTCCTGCCCCGTCAGTCCTTGAAGCTATAAATACTAAAGAGTTAGAAAAACTCAGATTATATTCTGACCCTAAATGTAAAGACCTAACTAATGCCCTATCAGAATTATATGATGTGACTTCTGACCAAATTTTCTTTTCAAATGGTTCTGATGATATTTTAAATTTTGCATTTATGTTATTTGCAGGTGATGCAGTAGAAGCTGCTTTCCCCGATATAACCTACGGCTTTTATAAAGTTTTTGCTCAGTTACATGGAGTTGCATATAATGAAATTCCTTTAACAAATAGTTTTTCAATTGATTATAAGGACTATTGCAACATAAATAAATTTATAGTTATCGCTAACCCTAACGCACCTACTGGGCTCATACTAACCATTGAAGAGATTGAAATGATTTTGAAAACCAATCCTAACAATGTAGTTATAATTGATGAAGCCTATATAGATTTTGGTGGTGAATCTTGCTACCCTCTTATAAATACTTACCCTAACTTATTGGTAGTTCAAACCTTTTCTAAATCTCGTTCTATGGCTGGTGCTCGTTTAGGTTTTGCTCTAGGTAATAAAGATTTAATTAATGACCTGAATAAAATAAAATATTCAACTAACCCTTACAATATAAATCGTATGACCCTTATTGTAGGTGAAGCTACTTTAAAAGCAAATGACTATTACATAGAAAAATGCAAAATTATAGCTGATACAAGAACTTACATGACAAATGAACTTGAATCACTAGGTTTTTCAGTATTACCTTCAAAAGCCAATTTTATATTTGTAAAAAAAGATAATATGGATGGTCAGTATCTTTATGAAGAATTGAAAAAGAAAGGTATTTTAATTCGCCATTTTACGACTTCACGAATTAAAGATTATAATCGCATTACTATCGGAACTATAGGTGAAATGAAAATTTTTCTAAATGCAGTAAAAACAATTATATAGAAAAGGTGAAATATATGAGAATAAGTGAAATTAATAGACAAACAACGGAAACCACTGTTGAACTTAACCTTAATATTGATGGCACTGGAAAAAGTGAAATTTCAACAGGCTGTGGTTTTTTAGATCATATGCTTGAATTGTTTTCTCGTCATGGCCGCTTTGATTTAAATATAAAATGTGTAGGCGATACTTACGTTGATGATCACCACACTGTTGAAGATATTGCCATATGCCTTGGTGAAGCTTTTTCTAAAGCCCTTGGAGATATGCGGGGTATAACCCGTTATGGCGATATAATACTTCCAATGGATGAAGCCCTTATTCTTTGTGCAATAGATATTTCTGGTCGAAATTTCCTATCTTATGAATTGAATATTGAATCAGAAAAAGTTGGTACTTTTGATACTGAATTAATTGAAGAATTTTTTCTTGCTTTCGTTCGAAAATCAAATATTACATTACATATAAAGCAACTTTCAGGAAAAAATACTCACCACATAATCGAAGGTACTTTTAAGGCATTTGCAAGAGTCCTTTCACAAGCTGTTAAAATAAATGAAGATTTTAAAGATGAAATTCCATCAACAAAAGGAGTATTAGTATGATAGCAATTATAGACTATGGTGTAGGTAATCTCTTTTCCTTAAAAAGCTCTTTTGAAGCTATTGGAAAAGAAGTTATTGTAACAGGAGAAAAAAAGATAATAGAGAATGCAAACAAAATTATTCTACCAGGTGTTGGTGCCTTCTCAGATGCTGCTCATAAGCTTACTCAAACAGGTCTTGACGTAATAATAAAAGAAGAAGTTGCAAAAGGAAAACCTTTAATGGGAATATGTCTTGGGATGCAATTACTCTTTGATACTAGCTATGAATATGGTGAGCACAAAGGCTTAGGATTAATAAAAGGCAATATTAAGCCTATATCAACTATAATACCCTCTGATTTAAAAATACCGCACATCGGTTGGAACGCTCTTCTCTTTCCTAAGACTAATAATAAAAATCCTATTTTTAAATATACAGAAGAAAAAGATTGCGTTTACTTTGTTCATTCATATTATGCTGCTGATTGCCAAGAATCAGTAATTGCCAATACGGAATATGGAAATATTTTAACTGCCGCAGTTGCTTATGAAAATATATATGGTTGCCAATTTCACCCTGAAAAAAGCGGAAATGTAGGCCTCAATATTTTAAAAGCTTTTTGCGAGATCGGAGAATAAAAGATGAATATATATCCTGCTATAGATTTGTATAACGGAGCCGTGGTTCGCTTGTATAAAGGGGATTATAGCCAAATGACGATATACGATGACAACCCTATTAACACTGCAAAAGCTTTTGAATCTAAAGGTGCTAATTTTCTACATATAGTTGATTTAGAAGGTGCTAAAACTGGTACTACTTCAAACCTTGAAGTAATAAAAGATATTGTTCAGAATACAAATTTATTTATTGAATTAGGTGGTGGCATACGTGATATGGAAACTGTTGAAAAATATCTTTCAATTGGTGTAAATCGTATCATTATAGGAACTGCTGCCATTATAAATAAGAACTTCCTTATTGAAGCTCTTAAAAAATATAAAGATAAAATTGCTGTTGGAGTAGACATAAAAGACGAAAAAGTTGCCATAAAAGGTTGGACTGAACTTTCCGCATATAGCTGCACCGAATTTTGTAGTGAAATGCAAAATCTAGGAGTTAAGACCATTATTTGTACAGATGTTTCCAAAGATGGTGCTATGAATGGAACTAATCTTGATCTTTATCGCTCTTTATCTCAAAATTACTCTTTAGATATAATTGCTTCAGGTGGAGTTTCCACCTTAGATGATATAAAAACTTTATCTAATATGAACATTAATGGTGCTATACTCGGCAAAGCCCTTTACACAGGGGCTATTGATCTAACCTCCGCCATAAAAATTACACAAGAATGAAAGGAATAGTATTATGATTACAAAACGAATAATCCCGTGCCTTGATGTAAAAAATGGCAGGGTTGTAAAAGGAATAAACTTTCAAGGTCTAACTGATGTTTCTTCTCCTATAGAACTTGCAAAATACTATTCTAATAATGGTGCTGATGAACTTGTTTTTTATGATATAACTGCCTCTTCAGAAGAAAGAGCTCTTTTT
>DAMCXN010000008.1:4445-17256 GCA_032096995.1 Aminipila sp. | reverse complement strand
TTACAGACATCCTATGCAAGGTAGCAGAAACTATTTTCATTCCCCTTACAGTTGGAGGAGGAATTAACAGCATAGAAGATTTTGATAGAGTCTTAAAATGTGGAGCTGATAAAGTAAGTGTAAACTCAGGTGCCATAAAAAAACCTCAGCTAATGCGTCAAGCTGCCCTAAAATACGGTAATCAGTGTGTGGTCCTTTCTGTAGATATCAAGCGTGTAAATGATAAATTTACGGTCTTTTCAAAGGGTGGTCGTGAAAATACAGGTCTGGATGCCATTGAATGGATAAAAAAAGGTGTATCCTTAGGTGCTGGTGAGATAGTTGTGAACAGTATTGATACAGATGGAATAAAAAAAGGTTTTGATTTAGAAATGCTGGAGGAAGTTTGCAATTCAGTAAACGTGCCTGTAATAGCTTCGGGTGGCGCAGGCTCAATTGATGATTTTATAACTCTTTTTAAAAAACTCCCTAAAGTTGATGCTGGTCTTGCCGCTTCCATATTCCACTTCGGTGAAGTTAAGATTGAGGATTTAAAGTTAGAATTAAGAAACAATAGCATTACTGTTAGGTAATAATATTATTAATATTAGATAAATAGTTTGCACTGTAAAAGCATTTACTATATCTAAATAATTTAGGATAAGGAGACTCTAATGTTAAATATAGATGATTTAAAATTTGATGAAAAAGGTTTAATCCCTGCAATTATCGCAGATTATGATACAAAAAATGTACTAACCTTAGCTTATATGAACCGAGAAAGCCTAAGAATATCAATAGAAAAAGGTCTAACTTGTTTTTGGAGTCGTTCAAGACAAGAATTATGGCTTAAAGGAGAAACTTCAGGAAACTATCAACACATTATAAGCATTCAAGCTGATTGTGATAAAGATGCTCTAACTATATATGTAAAAAAAGATGGCCCTGCTTGTCATCTTGGAACTGATTCCTGCTTTAATGATTTTATTTATAAAAGTGAAGAGATAAACTTAATAGAAAAGGATTTATGCTCAAAACCTTTGATTGATAATTATCGTTCAACGGGCATTACTTTTTCTCTTGAAGCTTTAATGAAGCTTATTGATGACAGAAAAACCAATGAAAAAAATGGTTCTTACACTACTTATTTATTTCAAAAAGGTATCGATAAAATCTTAAAAAAAGTAGGAGAAGAATCTACTGAGGTAATTATAGCTGCAAAATCAGAAGATAAAAAAGAAGCAATTTATGAAATAGCCGATCTTACTTATCATGTAATGGTTCTTATGGTTGAAATGGGTATTTCTTTAGAGGATATTCGTGAAGAGCTTGCTTCAAGGCATGTTATTGACCACAAAGTAAAACAAGAGAAAATGACAAATGCTGATTAGATTAAAAGTAAAAATATGAAGGCTAGCATTTTGCTAGCCTTCTAGTTTTTACTTTTGCTATACTTCAATTTAAAAAATCATGAAATTTCAAACTACAGATTTCCCCTGTTATTTTTCACTATCTGTATCAATTTCAAGAAGAACTATATTATATTCTTTCTTGCTATCATCTGCAGCTGTAATTTGAATAATCATAGAATTTGTTAAGACTGTTGTATCTTCCACTTCATTTTCTGAAGCCCCATCAACTATCTTTTTATCAACCCCAGAAATCTCTAATGCATCTAACAATTGTTTAACTGTTGTACCTATAGGAATATTTTCTATCTTTGTTTCTGAAATTGTTCCAATAGTTGTTGAAATAAGATCTTTTTCATTGCTTAAATTAGGATTACTATCAATAACTTGAAGTAAATATGTTCTCTTACTACCATTTTGGGCAGTTACCTCCACTATCATATCACTTGTTAATTCATTATTACCATGTGCCTCATATAGGTATTCTCCTCCAATTTGTGTCCTAATACTTATTGAAGAACTCTCATCTTCTACAGTTAAGCCCGCCATTAACTCACCTATCTTGGTACCCTTTGGAATGTTATCAATACAATCAAAAGTTAGATCCCCAACCTCAGTTGACTTAATTTTATTATTGTCTGAACCCACAACACCTGTTAATACACAAATACTATATAAATTTTCATCTCCATTTTCAGCCGTCACTTTTATCAACATTTGGTTTGTCACAGTTCCTGTAGTTATTTTGTTACCATCCTTTATAATATTTAAAAAGGCACCTTCCGAAATAGTAAATTTCCCTTCATCAAGCAATTCCTCAACTGTTGTACCACTTGATAAATTAAAGGTTTTCCCAGCCCTGTTATATGCACTTTCTAATATAACATTTTCTGCCTTAAGCTGAATTAGTTCAGTAAGATACTCCTTTTTACTTCCATTTTCTGCTGTAATCTGTACAACCATCTCCTTTGCCACAATTGTATTTTCTTGATCTTTAACAGCACTCCCCTTAGAAAATTCTAATATTTCAATACTTGCCTTTGGTGAATAGCTTATGCTCGCTTTTAATGCACTTACCTTTGTGCCTTTAGGTATTTCCGCAATCTTACCATCTACAAAAACTCCAATTGTTACTCCTGTTATTTCCTTATCATCACTTAAAGAATGCCCTGAAGAACCACCTCCACTTGATGACCCTCCTGATGATTGTGTCTTTACTTCTACCCCACTATTTTTTATTCCTCTAGACTTATTAATCTTTGTTACCTTTGGTTCTATGTTGACATTGTTAGCTTTAAGGTTAACTGTACCTATTTTAGCACTTCCTTTAATCTCTAACTCCGCATTTGCTTCAACCTTTTTAATTTCAGATTTTCTATTTGTATTTATGTACGTTTGACTAGCCGTCTTTTTAATTTTTAATTCATCAATCGTAGTTCCTGCTTTAAATTCTAGCTTACTCTTAGATCTAATAATAAAATTCTTTGATTTTGTATTACTCATAGAAATAGTATCTAAGCTTCCACAATCTACAAGAATTCTACCTTTCACAGTAACATTTTCCAAAGAAATGTTTCCTCTTTTAACCCCTTTTGAAATAATTAAATCTCCATTAATAACCATATTTGTCAATGTAACATTGTCATTAGTAATTGTTACATTGCCATCAATAACTTTAGTTTTGCTGCTTCCAAAATTTCCATTCTTACTGATTAACATTCCTACTGGCCCATCTAACAGCTTAGTAACCTCTGCCCTTGTAATTGGTGCATCTGGCCTTATTGTTTTATCCTCATAACCATTTAAGTACTGCTGTTCAATTAATGCTTCTATGTAAGGCCTATACAATGAATCAACTTGATCCTTGTCTTTGTAGCTACTAACTTGGTCACCATCGCCCTCTAAATCCATGACCAATGCTATTATGGCGCTAACTTGCTGTCTTTTTATAGCATCATTAGGCTTAAGCTTATTTTCTTCCAACCATTCCATATACCCATTGTTTTTTGCAATGGCTGCCTCCTTTTCATACCAGCTATTCTTTGGAACATCCGCATAGTTATCATTTTCTTTTTCATAATATCCATATACACGGTTGATTATTGTAATGAACTCCACAATACTCATAGAGTCATTTGGTTTAAATGTTCCATCTGGATATCCATTTATAATCCCTTCATCCTTCCATCTCTTTATCGTCTCTTCAGCCCAATGCCCTGAGATGTCAGAGATATTTCCTTCTTCAACTGTCTTTTCTCCTGCACTAACGCAAACAGCAGATGTAAAGCACATGGTCAAACATAGAATTATTGTTATCATTTTTCTCAAAATTATCACTCCTAACTTATTTTCTCTTTAATAGCTTTTCTCCTAGACATACTAGCAAACTTCAATCTTATAGAATCTAGTAAAAGAAAAATCTTTTGCTAGCATAGCACAACAAATATGACACCATTATGTCATTTTCTTTCAAAAAAAATAAAAATACCTATTTTTATTTTAGGTATTTTTATAAGTATTATTTATATGGCTATGTCCTCCAGCCTTCTAATAAGCTCTGTGATATTTTCTGTCCAATGCTCCTGCTCAAAATCGTCTATAATACTATAGATATCTTTTTCCAAAGCAGTCTTTTTATTCCCATACCTCTCAGCTTGATATTTTAATACAATTTCTTTGATATCTTCTTTTCTTTCTCTTAAAGGCGGAATATATATTTGTATTCCAGCCACTCGATTATATAACTCTTTTTTAAAGGTGTTTTGTTGAACCTCATTGATTAAAAAATATTCTGAACTAACAATAATACGAATATCAATAGGCATTTTTCGTATTTTACCTAAATTTATAACACTATTTTCAGAAAAACATTTTAATAGCTTTATTTGCATATCATATGACAGTCCATCAATATTCTCTAGATAAAGAGTGCCTCGATGTGCCTTTTCTAAGGCACCTTTTTTATTCTTCTTAGAACTTTCTCCTTGCTTACTTCTGTAACCAAAAAACTCTAACTCAGCAAGTTCATTAGAAACTGCTTTACAGTCAATAGAAATAAATGGTCCATTTTTTCTAAACCCTTCATAGTGGATGGCTTTTGCCAATCGTTTTTTCCCTGTCTCTATTTCCCCACAAATCATAATTGGAGTATCTGTCAATGCCGCTTCCTTTGCTATTGATTTTATATTTTGAATTTCTTTTGAATGTCCCCATATATTTTCAAACAAAATTAAACCTTCAATATTGCTATTACTTTTTTTCTTATACAGTTGATTCGTAGCATTATTAAATATCAAATCTTCATATATACGAGCTAAGCTATATACTGCATTTAAGGTTCTTTCTGAAACGGATGTATGCATAAATGAAGCATTTACAGTTCCCGCTATTTGTCCATTCTTATATATTGGCGCTGCTGCACAGCTATATTCATGAAATAAGGATTTATAGTGTTCATTTCCCACAACCATCCAAGGTTTATTTTCTTTTATAGCTAAACTTGTTGAATTAGTTCCGATAAGAAACTCGGAAGCATCTTTAAAATAACCTACTTTAGGATAAAGATATTCATAGGATGGATCAAAATTAATAATATATTTTAAGCGGGATTTTTCATCATATATACTGATATCAAGATTAAGATTTTTAACCATATAACTGAATTCTCTAAACCCTTCTTGCTTATATTCATCAAGGTAATCTAATACATATTTTCCTTTTTCTTCTGGTCTCATAATGTTATTTAAATCAAAACTGTTGATGGGCACATTTTTTGAACGGCATCTCTCCCAAGACATAAGTATTTCCTTTGAAATACTGTTTTCAAAACCAATCACTTCATTCTCTTTAGATTTATTTTTTTCTTCTAATTTCTTATTTAGAGATATTTCTCTTGAAATATTTTTTAAAGCATCAGTAGATTTTTTTTCATGGTTAACCACTTTAAAAGAAGCCCCATGAAGCCTATACCCTTCCATTAGACATATTCCCCCTTTGCTACCTTTACTTGAATAAAGGGGAACCCCTGATAAGGTTAATGTATTTATATCTCTATAGATGGTTCTAACTGACACCTCAAATTTATCAGCTAAATACTTAGCTGTTACAGTCTCTTTATTCATTAAGATGATGATAATTTGTAATAAACGATTAATTTTCATACCATTATCCCGTGAAATATATCACTTATGCCTTTCTTTTTATCTTCCTATTACCATAGTGCTCCGTTCCAATTAAAAAATATTGTAAATGCACTATTTTTAAAATATACTTAAGTTGTGTAGAATATTTAGGAGTATGGACAAATGAATCAAACAAATTATTTATCACAAACAATTGAATATATTGAATCTCATATTAAAGATAAGATCACAATTGAAGATATTGCGGAACATATTTGTCTTTCAAAATATCATCTTCATAGAATTACAACAACAACTATTGGTAGACCTCTTATGGATTATGTTAGAGCGAGAAAACTTGCTGATAGTCTTGACCAGCTTATATATTCTGATAAACGTCTGATTGATATTTGTTATGAGTATGGCTTTAATTATGAGCAATCCTATATTAATGCATTTAAAAAGGAATTCGGCATCACCCCTAACACCTATCGCAAAGGTGATAAACCTATCAAAGTAACTCAAAAATTCGATCTTTCAACCTTTCCCTATAGCCAAAAAGAGCTTATTATTATGCCTTTTTTTATTAGTAAGAAAAGTATGACTCTTGTAGGCCTAAAGAATTACTTTGATCCGATTGTTAATCAAGAGGAATTTATTGCAACAAAGCGTGGAACTGATTTTTTCTATAACCATAGTCATAAAATTTCTCATGCTATTAATCCCTACATTTATATTGGCTATTCCGTCAGAAAGAAACATGATCCAAACTACAATATGTACATGCCTTCTCTTGAAGTTAATAAAACAACAGATATTCCCGAAGGGATGTCTGTTCTAACAATAAACCCTCATCAATATGCTGTTTTTCGCTATATTGGCAATATGCATGCTGATCACATTACAGCACAACGTCTAAAAAAGATTAAAAAACGTATTGATGAATGGCTTACTACTTCAGAATACAAAAGAATAAATGAATTTGATTTTGAATATATTGATTCTTCTCTTACAACAGAAAACTACTGTGAAATGGATATTTATATTCCAGTTAAAAGTATTGCCGATACACTATCTTAGTTATATAAAAATATATCATACTCTTATTTTAAAAAATGAATTAATCTTGCTGTGTTATACTAAAAACACTAACTATAAATATTACTATTTATTTAATTTGGTTGCTTCCTCTACTAACTTTTTTCATAAAAAATAGCTTTCTATGATATTTGTACATAATCATAAAAAGCTATTTCTTTTCATTATTTGAATACTATTCTCTACTTAAAACCTCGACTAAATTGAAAGTATATCTGCTAACTCCATTACATCCTTGTCATATTCTCTAGTCATCTTTAATGCATCTTCTAACTCATAATGCACAATCTCATTTCCATTGATTCCAATTGCCCTACTTTCACTATCTTCTTTTAAAAGTTCAACAGCTTTATAAGCCATTCTACTGGCTAACATTCTATCTCTTGCTGTAGGTGACCCTCCCCTTTGAATATATCCTAAAACAACAATTTTTGTTTCCATGCCCGTTCTTTCTTTTAAAGTATCCGCCAATTCTTGTGTTGACATATCTATTCCTTCAGCTTTCATGATAATGTTATGAAGCTTTCCCCTATTTCGACCTTGAATCATCTTTCTACATATGGCATTTATGTCTACTTCTTCTTCAGGAATTAATATAGTTTCAGCACCTGCTGTAAGACCCGAGTAAAGTGCTATATCACCACAGTGTCTACCCATCACTTCAATAACTGTAGTTCTTTCATGGGAAGAAGATGTATCCCTGATGTTACTTACAGCTGAAAGAACAGTATTTACAGATGTATCAAAACCTATTGTGTAATCAGTGTATCCCAAATCATTATCAATAGTACCTGGAAGCCCCATAACAGTAATTCCTTGTTGAGCTAAATCGAGACCGCCTCTTAAAGAGCCATCTCCTCCAATAACAACAAGACCTTCTATTCCAAAGCTTTCTAACATCTGCTTTGCTCTCTTCTGCCCTTCTTCTGTCATAAATCTTTCACTTCTTGCTGTTCTAAGTATAGTTCCACCTCTATGAAGAATATCTGAAACTGACGAAACACTCATTTCTTCTATCTCACCATCAATTAGGCCCTCATAACCTTTTTGAATGCCATATACTTCCATACCTAAATAAATTGCACCTCTTACAGCTGCACGAATTGCAGCATTCATGCCTGGAGAATCTCCGCCACTTGTCAATACACCTATTCTCTTCATAACTATTACCTCCAACCTTATATAGTATAGCCATTTTTCTATTGTTCAATAGCTTTTATACTTTTATATTTTCTTTTCCTACTAGAGCTTCTATAGCACTAATAAAAGATTGATTAGGTTCAACCCATAAATCTTTATTAGTTTTTAATTTTTTACCAGATTCTTCTATGTAAATCATAACTGGGTGCTTACCTTTATTGTTTAAAATTAGCTCTTTAATTATATTTAAACCTCTAACCTCTTCTATAATTTTAGGAACTTTTATTTTTACTAAAGATTCATTACTAGGGATACCAAAGGCCTCAATGTGGATAATCTTATCTGCAAGAATCTTAGGAGCCTCATCTTCTTTAAAATTTATTGTACCATTTATAACTAGAATGCTCTCTTCTTTTATTAATTGCAAATATCTTTCATATATATTCGGAAATACTACAACTTCTATTTGACCATATAAATCTTCTATGTCCAAGAATGCCATCTGCCTATTACTCTTTGTAACCAAAGTTTTCTTTCCGCTAACAATACCTGCAATTACGGCCTTCATACCATCAGTAACATTTTCATTTGTATCAGCATGTGCTAAATCCTCAGCAGTTATAGAAACAAGTCTGGCTATCTGTTTTTCATAATTTTCTAAAGGATGTCCAGTCAAATATACCCCTAGCATTTCCTTTTCCATACCAATTAAGATATCTTGTGAAAAGTTGGCCACATCTGGAAGCTTTCCAACGGTATCTCCAAGTTCCATCTCCTCACTATTTATTTGGAATAAGGACATCTGTCCTACAATATTTTTCTTTGAATTGCTTTGAGCTGATTCAATTAAACTTTCATATACTGCTAGATGTTGTGCTCTATTTTCATTAAGACAGTCAAAAGCTCCAGCTTTTATTAAACTTTCAACAGCCTTTTTATTTATCTCATGAATATCAATATTAGAAATGAACTGAAATATGTCTTTTGGTATACCCTTAACCTCTCTAGACCTAATGATTTCTTCTATAGCCCCTACACCAACATTCTTTACTCCTAATAAACCAAAGTGAATCTTTCCTCCAACAACGGTAAAATTTTTACTACTATCTATAACGCTTGGCGGAAGTACTTCTATTTTCATTTCTTTACAATTACGAATATATTTTGCAATTTGAACTCCATCACCCATAACACTTGTCATAAGTGCAGCCATAAATTCTACAGGATAATAAGCTTTCAAATATGCAGTTTCATAGGCAACTACTGCATATGCTGCCGCATGAGACTTGTTAAAGGCATATTCAGCGAAACTAACCATTTGGTTGAATATTTCCTCGGCAATTGACTCGGGAACACCATTTCTTACACATCCCATTATTTCTACATTACCCTCTTCATCGTCTTTACCATGGATAAAATATTCTTTTTCTTGAAGCATTACGTCCATCTTCTTTTTACCCATAGCTCTACGCACAAGGTCACTTCTTCCGTATGTATAGCCAGCTAAGTCTCGTACAATCTGCATTACTTGTTCCTGATAGACCAAGCAACCATATGTTACAGATAATATAGGCTCTAAGCTTTCATGCAAATACTGTATTTCTTGAGTATTCTTTTTATTTGAAATATATGTAGGAATAGATCCCATTGGACCTGGCCTATATAAAGAAATACCCGCTACTATATCTTCAAAACAGTCTGGTCTTAAATTTTTCATAAACTGGGTCATTCCAGCACTTTCAAGTTGGAATATACCTTGAGTATTACCATTTGATATCATTTCAAAAGGTTTAGGATCATCATAAGTCATTCGTGAGAAATCAATATCAACACCATGATTTTCTTTAATCATTTCAAGGGCATCACGTATAACAGTTAAGGTTCTAAGACCTAAGAAATCCATTTTAAGAAGTCCTAATTCCTCTATAGTTGTCATGGTAAACTGAGTAGAAATGCCCTTTTCTGCCAAATATAAAGGTACATATTCATTTATGCTTTTCTTTGATATTACAACTCCAGCTGCGTGAGTTGATGCATGCCTAGGCATTCCTTCTATAGATCTAGCCATATCTATTACCTGTGCAATCCTCTTATCATTATCATATGAGGCTTTTAACTCTGGATTTAACTCCAAGGCTTTGCCTATTGTCATTTTAGCATCAAAAGGTATTGCTTTAGCTATGGCATCAGTTTCAGCATAACCCATATTCAAAGCTCTTCCTACGTCTCTTATGGCAGCTTTTGCTTTCATAGTTCCGAAGGTAATAATCTGTGAAACCTTGTCTTCACCATATTTTTCTATAACATAGTTTATAACTTCTTGTCGTCTTTCATAGCAAAAGTCTATATCAATATCAGGCATACTTACTCTCTCTGGATTTAAAAATCTTTCAAAGATTAGAGAATACCTAATTGGATCTATATCTGTAATTTTAAGGGCATATGAAACAATACTTCCAGCAGCAGAACCTCTTCCCGGTCCTACCATAATTTTATTTTCTTTAGCATAATTAATAAAATCCCAAACAATAAGAAAATATTCAACATATCCCATCGTTTCAATTACTGAAATTTCATATTCAAAACGCTCCCATATTTCTGGTGTGCCTTCACCATATCTATCTTTAATTCCATTTTCGCAAAGTTCTCTTAAATACTGTGTATTGCTTTTACCATTAGGAGCATTAAATTCTGGTAAGTGTAACTCTCCAAATGTAAAATCAACATTGCATTCTTCTGCAATTTTATGTGTGTTTTCTATAGCTTCAGGAATACCTGCAAAAAGAACCTTCATTTCTTGTTCAGATTTCAAATAAAACTGATCATTTGGAAATCTCATACGTTTCTCATCATCAACATTTGTGGCAGTCTGTATACACAATAAAATATCATGTGCTGCTGCATCTTCTTGTTTCACATAATGAACGTCATTTGTAGCAACAAAAGGTATTCCAGTCTCTTCCCTAAGCCTTTTCATATCTTCCAATATTGCATACTCTTCTTCAAGTCCTTGGTCTTGTAATTCCAAATAAAAATTACCTTCTCCAAATATATCTAAAAGTTCTAAAGCCTCCGCTTTAGCCCCTGCATAATCTCTATTAGTTAATTTCCTCTGTATATTACCTGCTAAGCAAGCAGATAATGCAATAATACCTTTATTGTATTTTCTAAGAACATTTTTATCAATTCTAGGTTTGTAATAATATCCTTTTGTAAATCCTTCAGATACAATTTTAATTAAGTTCTGATAGCCCTCTTGATTTTTAGCTAAAAGTACTAAATGCCCTTGAGATTTATCTTTCTCTGCATCCTTGTCAAGCATTGTTCTAGCCGCGGTATAAACCTCGCATCCTATGATGGGCTTTATGCCGTTTTTTAAAGCTTCTCTATAGAAATCAATAACACCAAACATTACACCATGATCTGTAATAGCAATAGAATCCATTCCAAGTTCTTTTGCTCTGGATATTAAATCTTTAATCCTAGCAGCTCCATCTAAAAGGCTATATTCTGTATGTACGTGAAGATGTGTAAATGCCATGTTTTTCTCCTTCTATATTATCTTTGTTATTAATATTATATTCTATCACGTTTATGGTAAAAAAAAAAGTGGATTAGCCACTCTGTCAAATCCACCATTTTAATGTTTTTTATTTTTTTGTATTATCTAGTTGTCTTAGCTTAACATCACAATGAAGTATCTCTATGATGTCCTGTAAATTGTATATATTACTTAGTTCTACATTTTGAATACTACTTAACCCTCCAATATTTAAATTTTTTATGGCATAACTGGGAAGTTGCTCATATAAATTTATACTTTGTAACTGAGAAAAAGCTAATTTACTTTCTTCCGTTAAGACTAGGCTTAATATCCCAATATTTTTTTCTTCATCAAACCAGTCATAAGCTTCAAAGCTTAAGCAAGGAAAATACTGTTTATATTCTTTATCTGATGGCTCTAAGATAATTTTATTATCTAGCTCTTTACCTAGAAGCTGCATTTTACCTATGTATCCTCGCAAAACACTCACTTTACCTATATCCGCATTTTTTAGGTTATAGTTTATTCTTAATATGCAATCTTTAGAAACCAAATCTTCTAAAACTATCTCTTGGCTATTATTAATTAGAGCTTGTCCACTGTCTGTTGATGAATGAGTAATGATATTACTCTCTAAACCACCATAGCCAGTCTCCATGCCTGCTCCAGTTAAAACTACGCATACCATAACAATAATAACTAAACATAATCCCCTATAAGCCTTTTTTAATTTTGCTTTTATCATGATGTACCCCCTAATTCTTTCATTTACTGAAAGCCTTATTTTAATTATGGGATACATCTGTGTAGTTATTCAACCATTTAAATTCCAAAATTTATCTCATATTATGACATATACGCCTATATTATTTAGTTAATCTATATATAGCTTCAGCAAATATCTTTGTTGCTTTAATCATACCTGAGATTGATATATATTCATTTGCTTGATGTTCTACTGCTTCTTCTCCAGGGAAAACTGGTCCAAAAGCTACACTATTTGGAACTGCTCTTGCAAAAGTGGCTCCACCTATAACAAGAGGCTCACTTTCCTTATCACCTGTAAACTCTTGATATACTTCCATTAAAACTTTTACTAGTGCATGATCTTTAGGTACATATAATGGAGCTAAATGATCTTGTTTTTCAATGACATATCCTCTTGGAGCTATTACAGAATCCATACCGTTATAAATATCATCTTCTTCAAAAGTCGCAGGATATCTAACGTTTATAGTTAATTTAGCTTCTGTTTCATCTAGTTTAAATATTCCCACGTTAAAGTTTAACTTGCCTGATGGTTCGTCTTCAAATCCACAGCCAAATCTTTCTCCATTATAGTCAAAACCAATATGTTCGTTATAAAATTTTATAAATTCGTTTACATCAGCATCATTAAATTCAATATTTTTTACAGCCTCAAATAAAATTGTAATTGCATTTGTTCCTAACTCTGGCATTGCACCATGAGCAGAAACCCCTTTGGCTGATATTTCTAAATTATTTCCTACTTTTTCACA
>DAMCXN010000008.1:0-4435 GCA_032096995.1 Aminipila sp. | reverse complement strand
AAAGCTAATCAAATGCAAACCCAGTTCATTAGAATTATTTAATTTTTTTATTACATCAAATATAATAAGTCCTTTTTCACAATGAATAAGTGGAAAATCAGCATCTGGAGCAAATCCTGAATCAGGAGTCTCTTCATGCTCCATGTAATAGTCCATGCCTTTCCATTCTGTTTCTTCATCTAATCCTAATATTAGACGAATATCCTTACGTGGTTTAAAACCTGCATCTTTTAAAGCTTTCATAGCATAAAAAGCAGCCATTGTCGGCCCCTTATCGTCTATGGAACCTCTTCCAAACAACTTATCTCCCACAATTTCTCCACCATAAGGATCATGATCCCAACCACTTCCTTCTGGAACAACATCTAGGTGTCCAACTAACGCAAATATTCCATCGCCTTCCCCTTTAAACTCTATATGTCCACCATAATTATCAACGTTTTTTGTTGTAAAACCTTCTCTTTCTCCCAATGCAAGCATAGCGTCAAAAGCAGCTTGTACACCCTTTCCAAAAGGAGAATCGCCTTCAGCCTCACCTGCAACACTTTTTATAGCTATACTTTCCTGTAAATCCTTAAGCATCTGTTCTTTATACTGATCTATGAGTTCAATATAATTCTTCATTTTGTCCTCCTTTTAACATCTATTTTATTAAATACAGTTTATTCCCACAAATATATTTTCTACTTATGCACTTTTTTAATAGAAAACTTTAACTTCATTAACTTAGTTAAAAAGGCTATCCCAATTTTTTGAGATAGCCATTTTTATAGCTATACCGCTACATACATTTCGTTATAATAATGTAACATATTAAACCATTGCAACTTCGATGCAAAGGAATGCTATGGAGAATGCTACTAATATTCCCATAAGTGGCATAACAAATTTTATATATTTATCGTAATTTACATGAACCATTTCCAATACTACAAGTACTAAACCAGTTGGAGTAATGAATCCCATTGTACCTTGACCAAACATATAAGCTGTAATAACAACTTCTCTTGGAAGACCAACAGCATCTGCAAGTGGAGCCATAATAGGAATTGAAAGTACGGCTAAACCTGATGATGAATTGATAAAGAATCCTAAAATAATGTAAATAAAGTACATCATAATAGCAAAGGCAAATGGACTCATTCCTTCTACCCATCCAGACATTGTGTTAAGTAATGCATCAGAAACTAAACCATTTTCTAAGATTACATTGATTGATCTTGCAACACCACAGATAAGAGCAACACCGATCATATCACCAGCACCTACTAAGAACTGATTAACCATATCTCTTTCGCTCATACCTAAGATAATACCCATGATTATAGCTGAAACTAGGAATAAGCCAGTCATTTCTCCAAACCACCAGCCAAGTTTAACAACACCATAAACCATAACAACAAAAGTTAAGAAAAATTGGATTAATACAATCTTAAATCTTGTTGTTAATGCTGGTACTTCAGCTTCACTACAATATTTTTCATCAATGTATGCTTTGCTTTCTAAAATAAGGGACTTTTCAGGGTTCCTTCTTACCATTTTACCATATTTTACAACATATAATATACAAATAACAGTTCCTACAAAAAGTGCTGCCGCTCTTATTCCAAAACCTTCCATAAAGTTTATACCAGCAGCATTTGATGCGATTACAACAGAAAATGGATTAACTGTTGAACACATAGTACCTATACAAGAACCAAAATATACAGCAGCAATACCTACTAAAGCATCATATCCTGCTATTACGAAAATCGGGATGACTACTGCATAAAGTGCAACAGTTTCTTCTGCCATACCAAAAGTAGTTCCACCTAGTGAAATTAAAATTGTAATAAGAATAGTAAGTATGTATTCTTTACCTTTAGTAACTCTTGATAATGCACCCATTCCTGCTGAAAATGCACCTGAGTTATTTAAGTAAGCAAGCATACCTCCTAGTACAAAGATAAATAAACTGATGTCAATTGTGTCATATACACCTGTAACTAATGCTAAAACACAATCAATAAAACCTTGTGGTTCAGGTGGAATAGGCTCATAGCTTCCAGGAACACCAATTGGCTTATAGATACTTCCATCTAGAAATAAATCTAGTTTTGCTTTAATATCTAATTCGTCAAGTGTTGCTTGATCAGCCTCCATAGAAACAACGCTACCGTCTGGTGCAGTTATATCAAACTGGCCAGAACCTTCATTGTAAAGAAGCTTTGAATATGAACCTGTTGGCATAAAGTTAGTGGCTATTGCCGCAAGAATTAGAATAATAAATAATACCGTAAAGGCAGATGGGAATTGGCGTTTTTTCTTTTTCTTTACCGGAGTTCCCTGCTCCATAACATTTTTTTCTTCCATTTTTTTGTCTCCTTAATAGTTAAAATTTTCTAATTTAAACCAGTGCACTATAATTTTATACCTTTCTCACAAATCTTCAAGACTTTTGGTAAAATTTAGCATTAAATTATTTGGAATTTGTATCAATTCACAAACTTACATAAAAATGCTAGTTTATTGCAATAAAATAATAAAAGTGCAAATAAAGAAACAAAAAATTTCTATTCGCACTTTTATATATTTACGTTCTTCTATATTTAAATTATTCAAACTATTTTTGCTTGTTTACTGTTTATTATATTAAGGCATCGTCTCTAGCTTTTGCTTCCTCCCATGGAAGAATATCACCATCCTCTTTCAAATATTCTAAAATATCAGAAATTCCTTCTCCTGTGTAAGAACTAACACAAAATATCTTTTCACATCCTGCTAATCTAAGCCATTCTTTTGCCTGCTCTACATCAGCCTCTTTATGCTCTATCTTAGTAACTATTCCAATTACCTCTCTAGTTGCAATAGCACATACACAAGGAGGATATATAGAGTATGGTTCTATAGCACTAATAAGCATACCAATAATATCCGCCTCAAAAGAATATAAAACTAATGCGCTTCCTAACCCTTTAGTTTCTGCATATTCTCCAGGAGTATCTATTATAACATCATAACAATTTACATATTGAGTTTTATGATATGTGATAGTTTCCCCTTTTAAAGCTTGTGTCAACGAAGTTTTTCCAGCTTCACTACGACCAAGAAACATTATTTTTTTCATATGACTTACCTTCTTGTTATTTTACATACAGCAAATTCTAATTCTTCTCTAAAATAATTAACAATTTCCTGAATGGCAGTCTCTACTTCTGACAGTCTCCCAGTTATAATTAGTGAACCACTAAATCTATCAACAAACCCTAAGTAAACATCCCCTTCCTTAATTGCCACATCACTGGCAATTACAGCAGATTCTGGCGGGGTTACATTTATTATTCCAATTGCTGAATTACCAAAATCAACATCTGGATTTAGTCCCAACTTTTTATATACTATAGGCCTAGGTCCTCCTATAATGTGAGCTAATGAAATCTGTTTTCCTGGTACAATTTCTTGTATAATTCTTAGTTTTCCATCTGAGTCTTCTGGTATAAACTCTAGTTTGTTCATCTTCATCCTCCAAGTATTATCTTTTTTATTAATCATCTTTAATTTTTATTTTAAAAGTATTCTCTATTCTAACATAAACTAATAAATCTAGCAAATTTAATAATAAAAAATTTTTTCAAATTAGTATAAACAAACTTTGGTTTTTCCTAGTTACATAGACAAAGCAAAAGCATTAGAATATTCAATATTCTAATGCTTTTGTTTTAACTCTTGTAATTTTGCTCCACATTCTGGGCAATAATTTATATTTAATTTTATTTTTCTAAAATTAACCTTTTCATTGGGTGCATATAGACAAGAGATTTCAGTATTTACTTTATCATCGTAATCAACATAAACTTGATCTGGGCTTTTAAATTGAGAATTTAAACAATTACAAGTAAACTTCTTCATATTTATACCTCCTATAGCTTTATACTAACTAAACTTATTATGTACTTCTCAGTTTAATTTATACCAACCTATAGGTTACTTTCAATTTAAATAAAGTTTTCCCTCTAACCCCTTATTCTAGGTTTCAAAAAATAAAAAAAACACCCTAAATACATTTAAAATGAATCTAGAGTTCTTTTGGAGGCGGCACCCAGATTTGAACTGGGGGATAAAGGTTTTGCAGACCTCTGCCTTACCACTTGGCTATGCCGCCATAAATCAGACTTAATTAGTAATAAAATTGGCTAGGGTAGCAGGATTCGAACCTGCGCATGACGGAATCAGAATCCGTTGCCTTACCGCTTGGCGATACCCCAACAATAAGTTTATGGGGTGGATAGTGGGAGTCGAACCCACGTATACAGGAGCCACAACCCTGTGTCTTAACCACTTGACGATACCCACCATATAAGTTTTTTTACTAAAAATCTTTATTAATAGCTAATTTTAATAAAAATGGCGACCTGGATCGGGCTCGAACCGACGACCTCCAGCGTGACAGGCT
>DAMCXN010000007.1:59358-69989 GCA_032096995.1 Aminipila sp. | reverse complement strand
AAGACCGACCTCCCAATCGTTAGATTTTTGGTCTAACTTTTGGGGGTCGGTTCATTTGCTAAATGTAGCTCTTTTAAATTAATAAGAAAGGAAATCATTGTAATACTCCTTTGACAATTAACCTTTGACTATTTGAACCTTTTGGGTGGCAAGTTATAAGCGTAATTGTTGCTACTTCTGGGGTATTTATTAGAACTGAGATATCATCAGGTTCTACAACAAAGATTTCTGTTACTTTGTATATATAATTAGAATTTTTATATTTAATAGAGATATCATCTTCTACATTTACTTCATCAAGACGATTAAAATATGAACCAAAAGTATAGTTCCTATGTCCCGCTATGCTACAATTGCCAATTTCTCCAGGAAAAGCAGTACCGATAATATGACCTGCCCCATATTTCAATTGCTTGGAATCTGAGCCTTCTAGTAAAAGCTGATCGGATGAAATAGAAGGTATAGCTATTCTTCCAATAATATTTTCTATTTTTGGTTTAGATATTTTTTTGGGTTCTATTCCAGATGTTGTTATAGAGGTAGGAGTACTGGTAGTTTCTACCTCAAACGTTTCAGATAGTTGTGAGTTTTTGTTTTCTAAGTCAGTGACATATTGACTATACATTTTATTTTGTTGATAATGAATATAGAGTCTACCTCCTATAGGAATAAGGCATATAAGTATTCCTAATATAATTAACCAAGTAGATAATTTTTTCATAAATAATATATGTATACCAAGTTATGATTAGTTATTGTACACATTTCTCCTTTTTTAATAATTATATAATAATCTACAAATTAATAAAATAGAAAATAAAAATAATAAAAATATAATAAAATAAATATTTAGTAAAATATGGAATGAATAATTAGAAAAATTAACCAAAATAATTGTTTTTTTTAGAATAGTGTTATATAATAAAATCGTATAAATATTAATATTTATACGATTTTGTTTATCTAAAAAAAATGAAGGTATTATTTAAATGAGAGAGACATCGGGAAGTGATAAACAACTTAAAATATATATGCTAGGGAAATTTGCCTTTGAATGTGATGGAGAAATCATACTTCAAGATGAGGGAAAAGTACATAAAGTTTGGACGTTGTTAGCATATTTAATTTCTAATCATAACAGAAAAATGGGAATAAATGAATTACCAGAACTTTTGTGTAGTGATGATAGAAGCAATGATCCTGCAAAGGCTGTAAAAAACTTAGTATATAGACTAAGGAGATTACTTTCTGATAGCGAATTGCCACAACAAGACTATGTGATACAAAAAGGCGGTATTTATAGTTGGAATAATGATTTAAACTTTACTATAGATACAGAAACATTTATAGAAAAATATAACAAGGCAAAGAAGGTTTATTATGAACCTGAAAAAGCCATGGAATATTATCTTGAGGCAATTTCTATTTATGAAGGTAAGTTTTTACCTGACGCTCTTTATGATGAATGGGCAGTAAATACAACAACCTATTATCATAGATTATTTGTAGATAGTATTATATCATTATATACAATCCTAAAAGGAAAAGATGAATATAATATCATGGTTCCTATATGTGAAAAGGCAATAGAACTTGACTTATATGATGAAGAAATTTATACAGTTTATATTGAATGTTTAATAAAAATTGAAAAACATAAAGAAGCTCTAAGTGCATATGAAATTATAACTAATAGACTATATAATGAACTTGGAGTAAATCCTTCAAATGCATTAAGAGGTTTGTATAGAGAAATCATAAAAACAAAGAAAAGTGTGGAAACGGATTTAATTACGATTAAAGAAGATTTGAATGAAGGTGGAAAAGCTGAGGGCTGTTATTTTTGTGAATATCAGATTTTTAAAGATATTTACCGCTTCATAGCAAGAAGAGTTAATCGTACAGGAGAATCAATTTACATAATGCTTTGTACACTAACAGATGTTAATGGGGATATACCATCATTGAAACATCTTTCACAATCTATGGACAATTTAAAAAGTTCAATAAATGGCTCTTTGCGTAAATGCGATGTTTTTGCGAGATACAGTAATTCGCAATTTGTTATAATGATTCCATCAATTTCATATGAGAATGGGTTGATGGTAGGGAAAAGAATTGAAAAAGCTTATAAGAAAAATAAGTTAAGTAAAATAGTTGTATTAAATTATAAATTACAACCTCTTGATCCAAAAGTTTTTTAATTTAAGGTATAATGGTTATAGAAGGCGGTGATATCTTTGAGAAAAATAGAAACAATTATCTTTTTAGTTGGAATTTTGTTGATAACATCTCTGGTTCCTGTATGGGCACAAGACAATAATCAAAAAGGAACTTTAAAAGTATTGCAACCAATAGCTTCAGGAAAGGTTGTAAATACTGGAGGAAATATAACTTTAGATTCTTCAAATATTAATCAAGGTTATATAATGATTAAGTATAGTGGAAAGAATCAAAAAGTTAAAGTGCAGATAAGTAAAGCAAATAAGGATGCGTATACATATAATTTAAATGCTAGAAATGAATATGAAGTATTTCCTATTACAGAAGGAGATGGAAGCTATTTAATAAAGGTTTTTGAAAATATTTCGGGAACTAAGTATTCACAAATCTTTAGTAAATCTATAAATGTAAAACTTAAGAATCAATATTTACCGTTCTTATATCCGAATCAATATGTGAATTTTAATGCAAAAAGTGTTACGGTAAAAAAAGGCTTAGAGGTTACTAAATCTACTAATGATGATTTAAAGAAAGTAGAACTGATTTACAATTATACCGTTGATAATTTTACATATGACAAGTCCAAAGCTGCTAATGTTAAATCGGGATATATACCAAATGTAGATGCTGTTTTAGCTTCTAAAAAAGGAATATGTTTTGATTATGCTTCAGTCATGGCTACAATGCTTAGAACACAGAATATTCCTTGTAAATTGGTTGTAGGATATACAGGCAAGGTTTATCATGCTTGGATAAATGTTTATACACCTGAATCAGGATGGATCGACGGCATGATTTTCTTCGACGGGAATAAATGGCAATTAATGGATCCAACTTTTGCTTCATCAAGCAAGAAAAGTGAAGCTATAATGGAATATATTGGAGATGCAAGTAATTATACTGCAAAATATGTATATTAAATAATATGAAAAATAAAGGGCAGATAGTAATATTTGCCCTTTTCTAAATTCTATAGTTATTTGAGGAGTTAAAAATGAAGGCAAGAGAATTATCGTCATTCTGTATGCAAGTAGCTTTTTTACTAGAAGCTGGTATTCCCATTGATGGGGGGCTTGCAATATTGGCAGAAGATGCTAAAAATGAAAGTGAGAAAGAATTACTCATGGATATGTCGGAAGATGTAGAAGTTGGTATGACATTAGCGGAGGCTATGAAGAAAACGGAACAGTTTCCTAGTTACTTAATAGAAATGTCTCAGATTGGGCAGGAGACAGGAACTTTAGAAGTTGTTATGAAATCGCTTTCACAATACTATGAAAAAGAAAGCTATTTAGCACAAACAATAAGAAATGTTGTTACATATCCAATTATAATGGTCACCATGCTAATGGTAGTTCTCCTTGTATTATTTACCAAGGTTATCCCGATTTTTGAGGCTGTGTATAGGCAACTTGGAGCAGAGCTCTCTCCTATAACAGTTAAAGCAGTACAATTAGGAACGGTTCTGACAGGAGTTTCTTTAGCTTTGGTTGGTATATTGGTATTAATAGCTATAGTAATAAGTTTTGCTTCTAAAAACGGATATAAAATACATTGGGCAGAGAAAATGGCAGAATTTATTAAAGATAAGAGCAAAGTATCTTTGTATTTAATTAAAAGAAGGATATGCTCCGTTCTAGCCATTTCGGTTAAAAGTGGTATTGGCGTTAATCCTGGAATAGAGATGGCGTATAAATTAGTTTCTCAGAAAAATTTTAAAAGTAAATTAGAGAGATGTAGAGAGAAAATCGAAGAGGGAACATCTATATATGAAGCACTGAAAGAAACAAAGATTTTTACAGGAATGGACATACAGATGATAAAAGTTGGCAGTAAATCAGGTAAAATGGATGCTGTTTTTACAGAGCTGTCAAAGAAATATGAAAATGAAGTTGATGTTGCTATAGATAATCTTATTTCAAAATTTGAACCTACAATGGTGGTAATTCTAGCAGTAGTGGTTGGCTTGATTTTATTGTCAGTAATGATGCCACTAGTAGGGATTATGGCTTCTTTAGGCTAAAGAAGAATAGGTAGGAAAGTATGAATAAATATTTTTTATCAATAGTCGGATTCATTTGCGTTATAGGGATTTTTTTATATGGTATAACGGGAATAGCACAGAAATCTACAGAAGAAGGAGCAGCAAACTTGCAAAAAGCCATAAAAAGGGCTTGTGTACAGTGCTATGCTATAGAAGGAAGATATCCATCTTCAGTTGACTATTTAGTTGATAACTATGGAATTCAAATTGATACAGACAAATATGCAGTTTTTTATGAGGGATTTGCATCAAACTTGATGCCTGATATAACGGTTTGTCAATTATAGGAGATGCTTATGAAAAATAAAAAAAATGATGGAGGTAGATCTGTACAATTTTTATTTACTGTATTATTGCTACTATTTCTTTCTATGAGTGCACTATTTACTATTTTATTTGGTGCAAAAATATATGAAAATATTAGTAATAGAATGAATGAAAATTTTACTAGCACTACGGCTTTATCCTATATTTCAAATAAGGTAAAACAGAACGATAAAGCAGGGATGGTATCTGTTGAAAGCGTTCAAGGAACTCCGGTTTTAAAACTAGTTGAAGTTTATGATGAAAGCGTATATAATACTTTGATATATTGTAAAGATGGAAAACTAAAAGAGTTGTTTTCTAGTGCTGATAGTGGATTGACATTAAATGATGGGATAGAGATTATGGATTTACAAGGTATGAACTTTGAGATGGTGGATGACGATCTTTTAAAGATTCAAACATTAGAAGATGATAAAAAATATATAATATTGGCATTGAGAAGTGAGGTTGATGATTATGAATAGCAGAAAGTCATCTAAATCACAATTATTTCTCATGGAATTCATTTTAGTTGTAATGTTTTTTGCTTTATGCACAGGGATATGTTTGTCGGCATTTGTAAAAGCAAATAATATAAGTCGAGAGGGACATCAATTAAATGAAGCTTTGTTATTGGCACAAAGTATGGCAGAAACTATAAAAGCAATGGATGATGTTGAACATGAGAACATAATGAAGGCTGTAGAAAAAATAAATCTTGAAAATCAATATTTTGTTAAGGTAGAAGATAGGGTTAATGACCATATGCTTGAAGCGGACATATATGTTTACAATAAAAAAAATGATGAAAAACAGATTTGTAGTATTTATATAAATAAATATTTACCTAGAGAGGTACAATATGCGGAATAAAAAAGAATTTTTTAAACAAAGAATTCAAATTGGAACAAGTTCGCTTATTTTGATTTTCACTATATTGTGTCTTGTTATTTTTAGCACTCTTTCGTTAACTAGTGCAAAAGCTGACTATAAATTAGCAGTCAAAAATGAGCAAAGTATTAAAACATATTATAAGGTAGACAATCAGGGCGAAATTTTAAAAAGAGATGTAAACAAAAAGATGATTAATTTAGCATCTCAGGCAAATAGCAATGAAGAATTTAAAGTTCTTATAAAGAAGTCCTTTGATGAGGCGTATGATGAAGATAAAAATTGTGTAATTTATAAACTTGATGCGGGCTCCGAGCAATTCCTCTTAGTAGAAATGAGATTATCTAATTATAATGAGGTAGAGCTTGGAAAAGAAAATTATAAAATAATGGTTTGGACTATTCAAAACAAAGTCGATTATGAAATTGATGATAATATGCCCCTTTGGGATGGCGTTTAAATGGAGATGTAAGATGAAGGCTTTAGAAATATTAAAAATAGCAGTAGAAAAAAAAGCATCTGATATTTTTTTGATTCCAGGTGTAGGATTTTCCTTAAAAATAAATGGAAATATTCATAACCAAGAAGGTGAAGAACTTTTACCAGAAGATTTGGCAGATATAATCTCACAAATATATAATTTGTCAAAAAGTAGATCTATGGAAAAGGTAAATAAATTTGGTGATGATGATTTTTCTTTTTCAGTACAAGGATTGTCAAGATTCAGGGCTAGTATTTTTAAACAGAGGGGCTCTTTAGCGGCTGTAATAAGAGTTGTAACTTTTGAATTGCCAGATTTTAAAGAGTTAAATATACCACAAGAAGTAATAAATATATCAAAAATGAAAAAAGGACTAGCTTTGGTCACTGGACCAGCAGGAAGCGGCAAAAGTACTACTTTAGCATGTATTATAGATCAAATAAATAAAACAAGAAATGCACATGTTATAACGTTAGAAGATCCTATTGAGTACTTGCACAGACATAAGAAAAGTATTGTAACTCAAAGAGAGATTTCCACTGATACTGAGGATTATGTTTCTGCTTTGAGAGCAGCTCTTAGACAAGCCCCAGATGTAATACTGTTGGGAGAATTAAGAGATTATGAGACGATTCGTACTGCAATGACTGCTGCGGAAACAGGACATTTAGTTATATCGACGCTACATACTATAGGAGCGGCAAACACAGTTGATAGAATTATAGATGCTTTTCCTGAAAATCAGCAACAGCAAATTAGAATACAATTATCCATGGTTCTTCAAGCAGTTGTGTCTCAGCAACTACTACCGACTGTTGATGATATGACTATGCCAGCCTTTGAGATTATGTTTCTTGACAATGCCATAAGAAATATGATTAGAGAGAGTAAGATTCATCAGATAGACTCAGTTATAGTATCTGGTCAAGACAAGGGTATGTTGTCTATGGATAATAGCTTGTTACAATTATATACTAGAGGGATTATAAACAAAGACATAGCTTTAGCTTATAGTTCTAAAAAAGAACTTTTGGAAAAGAAAATTGAAAGAATATAATATTATGATTATTTAGTAGCCTTATTGTTAATACTAATTTTATAAAGAAAGAGGCTATTAAAAAGTATGTTTTGTCCCCCTTTAGCATAACTTAGCAGCTTCTTTCTTTATTTATTTTAGTATTTAGTTGCCATAATATAGAAAAAAATAAAACTTATTTGCTGAAAAACAGCTATGTTTGAATTATTTTTCTTGTAAATTATAAAAAAAATGTTATAATAATTAAGTGTGTTTTTTAGAAATTTTTTACTTAAAAAAACTACATTTTACAATATAAATATTAGTTTTTATGCAGGAAATATCAAAAAAGCACATTCGTAGTTGGCTAGGGTTTGGAGTACCAAATATCTAGCGTGTGTAAATGGGAACTTTTGATTTCACATTTTCACTTTTTTATAGTAAATTAGCGAGTATTATGATATATAATTAAAATTGTTTTGGAGGGAAAGTTGGCTAAATATTTAGTTCAGAAAAGCAGTCCTCTTAAAGGTGAGGTTACCATAAGTGGATCTAAAAATGCTGTTCTTCCTATTATGGCGGCGGCCATATTAACTGATGAACCATGTGAACTTTCGGAAGTTCCTGCACTTAGAGATGTAGATGTAATGTGCAAACTTCTTAGAAGTTTAGGGTCAGAAGTAAAAGAAGAATATGAAAAAAATAAACTTAATATATTAACAAAAAATGTAATTACAGATGAAGCACCATATGAATTGGTAAAGAAGATGAGAGCTTCCATTTTAACTATGGGGCCTCTTCTAGCAAGAACAGGAAAAGCTAGAATAGCACTTCCAGGAGGTTGTGCTATTGGGGCAAGACCTATTGACTTGCATTTAAAAGGATTTCAGGCTTTAGGAGCAGAAATTGTTGAAGGTCATGGATATGTAGAAGCAATTTCCGAAAAACTTATAGGAAGTAATGTATATTTAGATTTTCCTAGTGTAGGCGCTACAGAAAATATTATGATGGCTGCAGTTCTTGCGGAAGGTATAACTGTTTTGGAAAACGTTGCAGAAGAACCAGAAATAGTTGATTTAGCAAATTTCTTAAATAGAATGGGAGCTAAAATAAAGGGTGCTGGTACTGATACAATCAAAATTGAAGGGGTTAAATCTCTTCATGGAGCAAAGCATTCTGTAATACCAGATAGGATTGAGACAGGTACTTTTATGGTGGCGGCGGCTATTACGAGAGGGCAGATCCTTATTAGAAATGTAGTTCCTGACCATGTAAAACCTGTTATAGCTAAATTGAGAGAGTGCGGAGTAGAAATAGATGTCACAGATGAAGGTATGACTGTTAGAGGTGATGTGGAAACACTTACTGCGACAGATATTAAGACGTTACCTTATCCAGGATTTCCTACAGATATGCAATCTCAATTTATGTCACTTTTAGCTACTGTAAAAGGCTCTAGTATAGTTATTGAAACTGTTTTTGAGAATAGATTCATGCATGCGGGAGAGTTAAATAGAATGGGCTCTAATGTCAAGATAGAGGGGCGCAGTGCTATAATACAAGGTGAGAGAATGTTGCAGGGAGCTCAAGTTATTTCTACTGATTTAAGAGCTGGTGCAGCTCTAGTTTTGGCAGGATTAACAGCAGAAGGAACAACTGAAATCTCTGAAATTTATCATATTGAAAGAGGATATGAAAAATTTGTAGAAAAGTTTAGAGGTTTGGGCGCGAATATAACAAGAGTTGAAGAGTAAACAAAAGCTGACTTAAAAAATATTTTTTGAGTCAGCTTTCTATTTTTTAATAAACTCTCACGCCTGTATAGTAATGTTCTAAGATTTCCTTATAATTTGAGCCATTTTTAGCCATTCCATTTGCGCCATATTGGCTCATTCCTACGCCATGACCATAGCCGTTACTAGTTATAGTTATTGTCTTTCCATCGAAAGATGCGTCAAAGTTTGCAGATGATAAGCCTAAGGCATCACGCAATTCCCTGCCAGTGTATGTAGAATTATTTATTTTTATACTATCCACCCTTCCACCTTCAGTTCTTGAAATTATATTTACACCGTCTATAGAAGAACTAAGCTTTCGGTCAGGATATTTCAAATTTATTAAATAAACAAAATCTTTGACTGAAAAATATTTTTCTTCCTCTTGATGTGTAGCTTCTTCTTCATAAGGGCTTGAAACGCTTCTTAAATATGGAACAGCTGAAGCAAAAACATCTTCTGAGTTTTCAGTATGCCCACCGCTAGAAGAGTGAAATAGTGGCTGCTCTGCAAGTTGTCCTTCATAATACATAAGTTCACCTTTTGTTGAATCCACAGCCTCACATATTTTTTTCCAATTTTCTTCCATCCATTTAGCCCCCTTTAATGCCGTTAGATCATTAATACTTCTATATACTTGGCAATGTGTATCATCGCAAAGGGGAGCATCAGGGTGAGCTGGAGGGTTTCCACCTTGACCAGAACGTGTTATTTTCGAAACAGAATATGTTCTTGCAGCCACAGCTTGAGCTTTTAAAGCCTCTTCTTCAAAGGTTGAAGGCATTTCTCCGGCTACAACACCTTTTACATAATCTTCGAAAGGAATAACTTCGGTAACCCCATATGTATGACGATATACATTTACATATTCAGGAGTTTGAATTTTATCAACAAAGATTTCAGGTATTATATTACCTGGAATTTTGTGAGAAACTTTATTTATGCTTGAATGAATTCCCAAGATTGTGGAAGGCAACAATACAAATAAAATTAATTCCGTAATAATTACATACAAAACAGTTTTTTTTGTTATTCTCATAGTAAATCCTCTCAATTTAGTTTATTATATTAACGGTAAGGACAAAGTATACCTACTAATATGCAAAAGGAGCAGTATTTATGAGAGAAATAAACGTTTCAGAAATTACAAAATTAATTGCTGAAATGGCAATTAAAACTAATCACAATTTAAGCAATGATGTCTGTAGAAAGATTGATAAATGTTGTAAAGAAGAAGAGTGGTCGGTTGCAAAAAATATATTAGAAAGCATTGATGAAAATATAAAAATTGCAGCAGAAGGTGTGTTCCCTTTGTGCCAAGACACTGGAATGGCATGCATATTCTTTGAGATAGGGCAGGAGGTTCATTTCATAGGAGGGAACCTTGAAGATGCAATAAATGAAGGCGTGAGAAAAGGCTATGAAGAAGGGTTTTTAAGAAAATCAGTAGTAAAAGATCCAATAAGAAGAGGTAATACTGGAGATAATACTCCAGCACATATTACTTATAAGATAGTTTCAGGAGATAAAGTAAAAATAACTTTTGCACCTAAAGGATTCGGCTCTGAGAATATGAGTCAGATAAAGATGTTTCCTCCAGCAGCAGGAGAAAAAGGCGTGAAAGATTTTATAATCCAAGTAGTAAAAGATGCAGGAGCAAATCCATGTCCCCCGATAGTAGTAGGGGTTGGTATAGGTGGAACTTTTGATAAAGCTGCACTTTTGGCCAAAGAAGCTTTACTAATACCTTTTGATGAAGAAAATGATGATGAGTTCTATAGAAATATGGAAGAAGAGCTGCTTGATAGAATAAATGGATTGGGTATAGGTCCGCAGGGATTAGGAGGAAGAACTACAGCGTTAGCAGTTAAAATAAAAACTTTTCCTACTCATATA
>DAMCXN010000007.1:41730-59348 GCA_032096995.1 Aminipila sp. | reverse complement strand
ATTGCAAGGTCCCTTTACAAAGAAAAAAGTAGCTTCTTTAGAAGCAGGAGATAGCGTACTCATATCTGGAATTATTTATACAGCCCGTGATGCGGCTCATAAAAGATTAACAGAAATGCTGGAAAAGGGAGAAAAGCTTCCGTTTGAATTGGAAGGTGCTATTATTTATTATGTAGGTCCCACACCTGAGAAAACAGGAAATCCTATAGGTGCAGCAGGTCCTACAACTAGTTATAGAATGGATAGCTATGCACCTAGATTTTTAGATTTAGGTCAAGTTGCAATGATAGGAAAAGGACAGAGGGCAGAAGAAGTACATGATGCAATAGTTAGAAATAAATCAATATATTTCGCTGCAATTGGCGGAGCAGGAGCATTAATAGCAAGAAGTATAGTCAGCTCGGAAGTAATTGCCTTTGAAGACTTGGGAGCAGAAGCTGTTAGAAGACTGGAAGTAGTTGATTTTCCGGCTATAGTAGTGATTGATAGTAAAGGTAATAATCTTTATGAAATTGGTCCCCAAAATTATTTAGAGGAATACAATAAATAAACTAAAAAGCTATTGACATTTTTAGTTAGCCATGGTAAACTCATAGAAGTTAAAAAGGTTAGCAAGAACTAACCATTATTAAAAGCTTGCGATTATCGTAAGCTTAATTTTAAAAATCGCGGTTAGTGTTGACTAACGGACGGAGGTGAAATTATGCCATTAACAATGACGACTCCCGGTACCCAAGTGACTATTTCGTCTATTAAAGGTAGGGATAATACAAAACGATTTCTTGAAAACTTAGGATTTGTTGAAGGATCAACGGTAATGGTGATCTCTGAGCTTGCAGGAAATGTTATTGTAAATGTTAAAGATGCAAGAGTAGCTATTAGCAAAGCTATGGCGTCTAGAATTCTTATAAATTAAATAACAAAGTACTTACAAAAGATACTTTGTTATGTGATCAATATAAATGGAGGAACTATGAAGAATTTAAAAGAAATAAAATGCGGACAGAAAGTAGTGGTTCAAAAACTTCAAGGTCAAGGCCCTTTAAAAAGAAGAATTATGGACATGGGCATTACAAAAGGGACAGAAATTTTTGTTAGAAAAGTTGCGCCTTTAGGTGATCCTATTGAAGTAACTGTAAGAGGGTATGAACTATCTATTAGAAAAAGTGAAGCTGAAAACATACTTGTTATGTAATCATATTTTCAGATCGGTTTAGCAAAAGGAGAAATAAAAATGAAAAAATTTACTATAGCTTTAGCAGGCAATCCCAATTGCGGTAAAACTACAATTTTTAATGAACTAACGGGTTCTAGTCAATATGTAGGAAACTGGCCTGGGGTTACTGTAGAAAAGAAAGAAGGAAGATTCAAACACAATAAGGATATTATAATCACTGACCTTCCTGGCATTTATTCTCTTTCTCCGTATACTTTGGAGGAAGTAGTTACTAGAAATTATTTATTAAATGAAACACCAGATGTTGTTGTAAATCTGATTGACGGTACAAACCTAGAAAGAAACTTATATTTGACAACTCAGCTTTTAGAACTCGATATCCCAGTAGTGTTAGGGATTAACATGATGGATTTGGTTAGAAAGAATGGAGACAAGATTGATGTTAAAAAACTTTCTGAAAAATTAGGATGTCCGATAGTAGAAGTTTCAGCTTTAAAGGGAGAAGGAAGCAAAGAGTTAATTGATTGCGCTGTTGAGTTAGCAAAAGCTAATCAAAAAATAACTCATAGATATACAACAAATATAGAAGAGTCAGTAACTTCTATAGAAGAACTGATTAAGAAAATAACAAATTCATCTCATTCAAGGTGGTATGCTGTGAAATTGCTAGAAAGAGATGAGGATGTAGTAAAGCAGCTAAAGCTAGACGACCATGTCTCAATTAAAATTGATGATATTATCACTAAACTAGAAAATCATATGGATGATGATAGCGAAAGCATTATTGCCAATGAAAGATATAATTTTATTACTGGTGTAATAAAGGGAGTGTTGAAGAAAAAGCAAAGCGGACTTACTACTTCAGATAAAATTGATAGAGTAGTTACAAACAGGTGGCTAGCTTTACCTATATTTGCTGGAATTATGTTCATTGTATATTATGTATCGGTTTCTTGGTTAGGTACTATTGTGACTGACTGGACAAATGATGTACTTTTCGGTGAATACATACAGGGTGGAGTTGCAGCTGCTATGGAGAGCGCAGGGACTGCAGCATGGCTTCAAGGGTTAGTAGTTGACGGAATTATAGGTGGTGTCGGAGCTGTATTAGGTTTTGTACCACAGATGTTTATCTTATTCTTCTTCCTTTCAATTTTAGAAGATTGCGGATATATGGCAAGAGTGGCATTTATCATGGATAGGATTTTTAGAAAGTTTGGGCTTTCTGGTAAGAGTTTTATCCCTATGCTTATAAGTTCAGGTTGTGGAGTGCCAGGTATCATGGCATCTAAGACTATTGAAAACGAAAAAGACCGTCGAATGACAATTATGACTACTACTTTTATCCCGTGCGGAGCTAAACTTCCTGTTATAGCTTTAATTGCAGGAGCTATGTTCCCTAACATAGTTTGGATGGGGCCAGCAATGTATTTCATGGGAATCGGAGCAGTAATTATTTCAGGAATAATGCTTAAGAAAACTAAGATGTTTGCAGGGGATGCAGCTCCGTTTGTAATGGAACTTCCACAGTACCATGTGCCTGCTGCAAAGGGTGTTGGATACATATGTGGGAAAGAGGAAAATCATTTATTATTAAAGCAGGTACTGTTATATTTGTAGCTTGTGCGGTTATTTGGTTCTTATCAAACTTTGGTGTAGCAGATGGTTCGTTTGGAATGGTAGAACAGAATCAGAGCTTACTTGCAGTAATTGGAAGTCTTGTAGCTCCAATATTTGCTCCACTGGGATTTGGAAGCTGGCAAGCAGCTGTGGCTACAGTATCAGGTCTTGTAGCAAAAGAAAATGTTGTAGGAACATTTGGAGTACTCTTTGGCCTAGGTGGAGATATTGCAGAGGATGACCCAGGTTTACTTGAACAGATTGGTTTAATGTTCCCTTATGGAGCAGCGGCCCTTTCATTCTTAGCATTCAACTTACTTTGTGCCCCTTGCTTTGCAGCTATTGGTGCAATAAGAAGAGAAATGAATAGTGCTAAATGGACATGGTTTGCTATAGGGTACCAAACAATTTTAGCATATGTTGTATCGTTGATAATACATCAAATTGGAGGCATTATTACTGGAAGTCTTACATTTGGCATAGGAACAGTAGTGGCCGCAATATGCTTAGCTGTAATGTTATATTTCTTATTTAGACCTATGCCTACAGAAAAGGGTGTGGTAGCATGCTGTCAACAATAATAGTTAGTGGTATATTAATTGTATTGGTATTCTTTGCAATTAGGTCATTAATTAGAAGCGCGAAACAAGGAAAATGCGCAGGATGCAGTGGTTGTGATAGCTATAAAAATGATGGTGGATGCAGTTCATGCAATAGCTGTTCACAAGATGAAAAAGAAGAATAATTAAAATAAAAGCAATTTTATAAGGGTGACATAGTTTTGTCACCCTTATAAATAAAACTTAGGTTAGCATAAGCTAACCTATAAAATCAAAGGGGAAGTTGATATGTTGGAAAGATTAATTATTGAAAATTGTGCACCCACTCTGGCAAATCTAAAAACAGGGGAAATTGTAAACTATAAGTTTAGAAATTTGGAAAGGGCTAAAAAGTGCATATATCTTTTAAATAAAAAGTTGAATTTAAGAGGGGTTAATATAAAAATATTACAAATAAGAAAAAGAAGCCTTTTACTTTATGTTTATAGAGGAAAAAGACTCAAATGTGATCTATCATGTCCACTAGCAAGAGAATTTCTAAAAAAATGTGGATATAATGAGTTGGATATTGATAATGCCATACAACATTTAGCAACTAGGATGCATGAAAATAAAGAAAAAAATGAATTTCCACATGAAATAGGCTTGTTTTTAAGCTACCCCATACATGACGTAAAAGGGTTTATTGAAAATAAGGGGAAAAATTGTAGGCATTGTGGTTACTGGAAAGTTTATTCAGAAGAAGAAAGAGCGATATCGATGTTCGCAAAATTTGACAAATGTAAAAATGTTTATAAACAGATGTGCAGTAAAGGGGTAAACATTAACAAACTTGCAATTGCAGGATAATGTTTACTAGAAAGGAAGAGGTAAAATAATATGAAAAAGATGGCAGTAGTTTATTGGAGTGTCACAGGGAATACAGAGAAAATGGCTGAGGCTATTTCAGAAGGAGCTAAATCAGTAGGGGCAGAAGTAAAAATGTACAGTATAAATGAGTTCACAAATAATGATGTAGACAGCTATGATGTTTTAGCTTTTGGTTGTCCTTCCATGGGAGCAGAAGTTCTAGAAGAAACAGAATTTGAGCCTGTTTATGATACTTGTAAAGATAAACTACAAGGAAAAGTCTTGGGCTTATTTGGTTCTTATGGATGGGGTGATGGAGAATGGATGAGAAATTGGGAACAAGAAGTTCTTGATTTAGGAGCTAATCTTCCTAATGGATATTTAATTATTAACGAAACACCTGATTCAGAAGGTATAGAAACGTGTAGAAATTATGGGATAAATTTAGTGAAATAAGAAAAAGGGAAAAAATATGAGTGTGGTAATAGTTGGCGGTAACGAAAGAATGGTTACACAATATAAAGGAATATGTAAGGAATTTGGGTATAAAGCAAAAGTTTTTGCTAAAATGACAACGGATTTTAAGAGGAAAATAGGGACTCCAGATCTTGTAATCCTATTTACAAATACAGTTTCTCATAAGTTAGTAAATAGTGCTGTGCAAGAAGCTTCAAGATGTAATTCAGATATTATTCGTTGTCATAGCAGTAGTTCTTGTGCCTTAAAAAAAGCGTTGAAGTTTCATTGCAATGGAGAATGTGAAAATTGTGAGTTGTTTAGCTGTGAACTATCATGATCTCATAGATAGTATTATAGCTGCACTTGAAGCAAGAGATTTATATACAGCAAATCACTCTAGAAGGGTAAGTGATATGACTGAAAAGGTTTGTATTACATTAGGTATGAATGAAGATTTTTATGAAGATATTCATATTGCTGCCCATGTGCATGATATTGGTAAAATAGGAATTCCAGATGCAATATTATCGAAGCCGGGAAAGTTAGATGATAAAGAATGGGAATATATTAAAATGCATTCACAAATTGGAGCAGATATTTTAAGCAAATCTAAAACTTTAAAGTCCTTAGCAGAAATAGTACTGTATCATCATGAAAGATGGGATGGAAAAGGATATCCTTCGGGATTAAAGGGGTATGGTATCCCTATTGGGTCTAGAATTATTGCAATTTGTGATTCGATTGATGCAATGATGAGTTCACGTGTATACAGGCAACCTTTAACATCAGAACAATGTAAAAAAGAAATAAATAAATTTTCAGGGAAGATGTATGATCCGAGGCTTGCACAATGTGTTTTAAAGCATTGGAACAAGATTGTAGAACCAATATATTAAGTAATTAAAAACATTATAACCACTATGAAACTCAGTTAGCTGAAATAGACTATCAAAATGTTGAGAAACTGTTTGATAGCCTATTTTTTTGTAGCTAAAGATATATAATCTAAGCTGATGATTAAGGAAAAGTATAGGGGAATATTTGACAAAATAACCATACGGAGCTATAATTACAAAAGACAAAAACTACAATTGGAAAAAATGTAAAAAAAAGTAAGTAAATAAAATGGCAATTTTATGTATACAATTATATTATAGATTTAAAAGAGGTGATGGAGTTATGAAAAATAATAAACTTATTATAAAGAAAAAAAGCTATTTATTTTTTTTGATAATGTTAATAATTATGGTATTTTTAATAGGATGTAAAAATAATGATTTTAGTAATGAGAGTATTGAAAATAAAGATGAACTGAAGATAGTTAGTACAATTTTCCCATACTATGATTTTACTAAACAAATAGTAGGAGATAAAGGCAACGTATCTATGTTGATTCCTCCGGGAGCTGAGAGTCATTCCTATGAACCTTCTCCTCAAGATATAATAAAAATACAAAATTGTGATTTGTTTATTTTTACAGGGGGAGAGTCAGATAAATGGATAGAGGGGGTTTTGTCTTCTATAGATACAAGTAATAAAAAAATTATTAGAATTATGGACTGTGTAGAAACTGTAAAAGAAGAGCCTTTAAAAGGAGCTGAAACTGAGTTAGAACATAAACATGAACATGAAGATGAATACGATGAACATGTTTGGACTTCGCCTGAAAAAGCCATAGATATATCTAAAGAGATATCTAATGCTATTTGTGAAAGAGACCCTAATAATAGTCAATATTATAAAGAAAACACTGATATTTATTTAAAACAGCTAGAAAGAATAAGTAGTGAATTTAAAAATATTGTAGATCAAGGCAAAAGAAAAACAATAATATTCGGTGATAGATTTCCTTTTAGATATTTTGTAGAAGATTATGGCTTAGATTATTATGCAGCTTTTCCAGGATGTAGTAGTGAAACAGAACCTAGTGTTTCAACAATAACATTTTTAACGGATTTGGTTAAAAAAGAGAAAATTCCAGTTGTTTTTTATATAGAATCATCAAATCACAAGATAGCGGATATGATTTGTGAAGTGACTGTGGCGAAAGCATTACCTTTTAATTCTTGTCATAACCTTTCTAATGAAGAAATGGAATCAGGTAAAACTTATGTAGAAATTATGCAAAAAAATGCAGAAAATCTTAGGGAGGCACTTCAGTAATGTTTTTAATAAAATGTGAAAATTTAGCAGCAGGATATGAAGGTAAAAAAGTAATTGATAATCTTAATTTTAAAGTTGAACCAGGACAATACGTATGTATTATAGGGGAGAATGGAGCGGGAAAAAGTACCTTGATAAAGTGTGTTTTAGGCCTGCATAAACCTAGCCAAGGAAAAATTTTATTCGGAGAGGGATTAAAGCAAAATCAAATTGGCTATATACCTCAAAAAAGTAGTGCGCAGAATGATTTTCCTGGAACAGTAATGGAAGTGGTCTTATCCGGTTGTTTAAACAACCATGGGAGAATTGCTATATATAATAAGCAGGATAAGTTGAAAGCAATAAGCAACATGGAAAGACTGGGGATTTCAGATCTAAAAAACAAATGCTTTAGGGAATTGTCTGGTGGTCAGCAGCAGAGGACTCTTATGGCAAGAGCTTTGTGTGCTACAAAAAAGATTTTATTCCTTGATGAACCTATGGCAGGTCTTGATCCTGAGGCTTCAGAATCTCTCTATATGCTCTTAGAAAGTTTAAATAAGGAGGGCTTAACTATTTTAATGGTTTCTCATGATTTAGATGGTGTGTACCAGAATGCTAGTCATATTTTAGACTTAACAAAGCGCAAGTTTTTTTGGGGTACAGTGGAGGAGTATAAAAATGCTTAATTTAATACAAGAACTGCTTTCATACCCTTTTATACAGAGAGCATTAATAGTGGGAATACTAGTATCTTTATGTGCAGCTTTGCTAGGTGTTACACTTGTTTTAAAAAGATATTCTATGATTGGTGACGGTTTGTCACATGTAGGCTTTGGCGCATTGGCTGTAGCTACAGCGGTAAATATGGCTCCCTTAGAGCTGGCAATTCCAGTAGTTGTTATTGCGGCATTCTTTTTACTTAGATTATCAGAAAATAGTAAAATAAAAGGTGATGCTCTAATTGCTTTAATTTCTACCAGTGCTTTGGCAATTGGGGTTGTTGCAATATCTGTAACAACAGGTATTAATACTGATATTTACAATTATATGTTTGGTAGTATATTGTCTATGAGCGAAGGAGACGTAAAACTAAGCATAGCTTTATCAGTTTTAGTTTTATCAATGTATTTACTTTTTTATAATAAAATTTTTGCTATAACATTCGATGAAACTTTTGCACAGGCTACAGGAATAAAAACAAAAAATTATAATTCTTTAGTGGCTTTTCTTACAGCTATAACTATAGTGTTAGGAATGAGAATGATGGGGGCATTATTAATATCAAGTTTAATTATTTTCCCAGCACTTACGGCTATTAGAGTTATAAAATCTTTTAGGGGAGTTATAATATGTGCTACTATTATTTCTATAGTAAGTTTTGCTATAGGAGTCTTTACATCTTATGTATGGGCCACACCTACAGGAGCTAGTGTTGTAATAGTAAATTTAATATTCTTCATATTATTTTCTATAATCGGATTTGTAAAAAATTGTAAATAAAAAAAGGCAAACCATTAAATTATGGATTGCCTTCTTATTTTATTGATAAAAGTATTTATGAAATTTTAATTATTAATCATAAACATCTTCTGATAATATTAGTCATTTAATGTTTTTTCAATTAGATCAGATAAACCGTCAATCCAATCGCCTTCAAATAATTCAATCATTCCTTTATCAACTGCTGCTGCAAGTTTTGGATTAATAGGAAGTTTTGAAACATTTTCTATGTTATATTGAGCGGCAACCTCTTCTATGTGACTTTCTCCAAAGATAGGATAATCTTTACCGCAATCAGGACATTTAAAATATGACATGTTTTCTACAATTCCAAGGATAGGAACATTCATCATTTGAGCCATCTTTACAGCCTTACCAACAATCATAGAAACTAATTCCTGAGGAGAAGTTACTATTACAATTCCGTCTACTGGAAGAGATTGAAATACTGTTAGTGGGACGTCACCAGTTCCTGGAGGCATGTCTATAAACATAAAATCAACATCTCCCCAAATAACATCAGTCCAAAACTGTTTTACAGTTCCAGCAATAATAGGTCCTCTCCATACTACAGGATCAGTATCATCTTCAAGTAATGAATTTACTGATATGGTTCTAATACCTGTTTTAGTATCAACAGTAAGTATTCCAGCATCTGTTCCTACAGCTTTGTCTTTTAGACCAAAAGCTTTTGGAATTGAGGGTCCTGTTATATCGGCATCTAGAATTGCAGTGGAATATTCTTTTCTATTCATTGCAACGGCAAGAAGGGAAGTTACTAATGACTTTCCAACACCGCCTTTACCACTTACTACACCTATAACTTTTTTTACATTGCTTAATTCATTTGTTTTTTCAAGCAAGCTCTGAGGAGCAGTTCTGTCAGCGCAATCAGCACTACAATTTGAACATTCATTTGAACAATCACTCATTTTTTTTCTCCTTTAACCTATAGTTTTTCTAGCTAAAAATTTGAACTTTAGGGCTAAACGTTTGTATTATATTTTTTATGACATTCATTCTTACAAGCGTTGCCGCAACCTGTTTCAAAGCTTTCACATAACTTATAATCACCACCAGTTATGGTCAATAATTTACCATGTACAAGGGTGTCAGCTAATTTTTTTCGTGCATCATTATAAATACCCTGCACGGTGGTACGGGCAATGCCCATTTGTATGGCGCACTCTTCCTGTGTACATCCCTCCAAATCCATAAGACGTATAGTTTCGTATTCATCTACAGACATTTGCACTATCTGACAGTCAATAGGATGAATAGAAGCAGGTTCTGTATTGGAACTTATATCAGAAGAGATAGGGCCAAAGCATTCAGTCATAGGCATACAGCATACTCGTCTAAACTTACGTGGCCTAGGCATAATGCACCTCCTTTAAATACAAAAGTTTACGACATATGTCATCAACTAAAACTATCATAGCATTTCTACGGCATATGTCAATAATTTAAGCAATAATTGTATGTATTGCTAATCAAGATATCCAATAACTCGGTTCCTACCAAGTTCTTTTGCTTTGTAAAGTGAACAGTCAGCTATATTAATTAATTCTTCACAGTTATATTTTTTATATGCATTATTTATAGCAAATCCAATACTTATTGAAATATATCCGGCAGGGGGATCCTCAAAAATAATATGTTGGCTTTCTACTGTTTGTAATAAATTTTCACATATAGTTTTGACAGTTTCATAATCATTAATTTCACCTAAGGCAATAAACTCTTCTCCTCCATAGCGAAAAATTTTTAAATTAAATTTTTGAAAGAAAGCTAAAAAACATTTTCCTAATTGCCTAAGGCAAGCATCACCTTTTTGGTGACCATAAGTATCGTTATATTTTTTAAAACGATCTATATCAATCATAATTATTGTTGAAAGTTCTTTAAAGCAGTTGTTTGAGTCCCAATTTTCAATAGTATCAAATAACTTTCTTCGATTTCCTAGCTTGGTAAGCATATCTGTATCACGCTGCTTTATTAATTTTCGTTGCATTTCAATATTTTCTAATCTCACGGAGCATATGATTTGTCCAATAAAAAGACCAATAATGCAAAAAACAATACAATCGACAATATCAGCGATAGCAATTTCGAATGGTTTATATATAAAAGTAAGAAGACAAAAAAGCATTGACATAATTACTGTATTAAGTCTAATTCGCCATTGCTTGTCCAAATATAATATTGGAACAATGATAAGTAAGCATATAAATGTTACGGCTACGTCATTGGGAGAAAAAAATATACCTAGATAGATAGCTGAAAAAAAGAAATAAGTAGAATAAAAATATACAAGGGGTAAAACTAAATTAAGGTATTTAGGGATAACAAATTTTGAAATTATGTAGGTTATTATGGAAACTATACAACCTATGCTGTAAAGGGGCATTAAAAAATCCCAATCTAAAACAAGACTGCTAAGAATAAATAAAATTCCTAATATTATGGAACAAATAAATGATGTTTGTTTAAGGATGTTATTATTGATTTTAAAGACTTCTTTGTAATTCCGTATGAATTTACTATTTTTTATCATATTAATCCCTATCCTTTTTTATTGTTTTACATTATGAAGTATAGCACTTAAAAACAAAGGTTGCAAATTGAGATAGCTTTAATCTTTGAAGTTATAATTTTATAGTTGTAAAAATCTCTTCTTAATTAGAATTTGAAATAAAAATTTAACTTTTACTTAATAAAATCTACACAATTATGTGTTAAAATGATAAATGAAAAAAAGGATGCAAAAAAAGTTTGCTATTGGATGTGGGGATAGCAAGGAGAAAGAAGAGGTAAATTATGAAAAAGAAGATTATAACATTTGAAGATATAAAAAATAGTGTAGAAATTTCCACTTATATAAAAAAAGGAAATGACTTATTAGGAGCAATAGGATTTACGGAACACGGATTTGCTCATGCAGGAAAAGTTGCGGAGAGAGCCGCTAAAATTTTGACTGCATTAGATTACGATGAAAGAACTATAGAACTTGCTAAAATAGCAGGATATATTCATGATATAGGAAATTGTATAAATAGACATGACCATGCTCAGAGCGGTGCGGTTATGGCTTTTAGAATTTTAGATAGAATGCATTTTGATGCGGAAGAATTAGCTGATATTATTGGAGCAATAGGAAATCATGATGAAGGGACGGGGATTGCCTTTAGTCCAATTTCAGCAGCCTTGATTTTAGCCGATAAATCAGATGTAAGAAGAAGTCGTGTACGTTATAAAAATAGAAATGAAGAAAAATTATCACAAGACATACATGATAGAGTAAATTATGCCGTTCATCATACACATTTGACTGTTAATACTGAAACAAAAACCATATTACTGGAACTTAACATTGATACAGAGATTAGTGCTGTAATGGAGTATTTTGAAATATTCTTGACTAGAATGGTTATGTGTCGTAATGCAGCTGAGTTTTTAGGTCTATCTTTTGAATTAAGTATTAATAATATAAGACTTTTATAAACATATATTTTTTAAAGTGGCTTAGCCACTTTTTTTTTAGATTATTTGTTGTTGCGCTTTAGATTGAAAAAGCACTTTGGTTTTGATATACTTAAAATTATCTATACTATTTTAGGAGAACTATATGAAAAATCAAACAAATGAAAAGCAATTGTCACTTAAAGAAAGGGACAGTTTTAATACAAAATTAGGGTTTATATTGGCTTGCATTGGGGCCTCAGTAGGCATGGGCAATATATGGTTATTCCCTTATAGAGTTGCAGAATTTGGAGGCGCAGCATTTTTAATTCCGTATTTTATATTTGTATTAATATTGGGATTCACCGGTTTAATAGGTGAAATGGCTTTGGGACGAGCTATGGGAACGGGTCCTGTAGGTGCTTTTGAAAAAGCCTTTAGACAGAGAGGTTGGAAAGGAGGGGCTATAGTTGGATTTATACCGACTATAGGTTCTTTAGGTATTGCTATTGGATATGCAGTAGTAGTTGGTTGGATTTTAAGGTATTTATTTGGATCTATTTCAGGTGCTTTTATAAAAGCTGATAGTGCTGGTGCATATTTTGGTGTGATTTCAGGAAATTTTGGCAGTATACCTTGGCATATAGTTGGACTTACGATAACATTTATCTTTATGATTTTTGGTATTTCAAGAGGTATTGAAAAAGTAAATAAAGTATTAATGCCTGTTTTCTTTTGCCTGTTTGTTATTTTAGCTATAAGAGTTTTCTTTTTGGATGGAGCGGTTAGCGGTTACAAGTATTTGTTTTCACCAGATTGGCAGGCTTTGAAGGCACCAAAAACATGGGTATTTGCACTGGGACAAGCCTTTTTTTCCTTATCTTTAGCGGGCTCTGGAACTTTAGTTTATGGCAGCTATTTAAAAAAAGATGAAAATGTATTACAGTGTGCTACAAGAGTGGCTTTCTTTGATACTATAGCAGCTATACTTGCGGCGCTTGTTATTATTCCAGCAGTATTTGCATATGGATTAGAAATTGGAGCTGGTCCTGGACTGTTATTTATAACAATGCCAGAAGTTTTTAGAGATATTCCTTTTGGTCAGCCAGTGGCTATAGTTTTTTTCTTAGCAGTATTTTGTGCAGGAATTACGTCCTTAGTAAATTTATTTGAAACACCCATTGAAGCAATTCAAGAAAGAATGGGAATAAGTCGAACTCTTTCAATTATTATAGTAGCTACTTTGGCTTTTGGTGTAGGTGTCTTTGTAGAAGGTGACTTACTTTCTCCATGGATGGATATTGTTTCTATATACATTGTGCCTATGGGAGCTCTTTTGGCAGGTATTGTGATGTTTTGGATTTGTAAGTCTGGATTTGCTAGGCAGCAGATTCAATTGGGAAGAGAAAAGAAAATTGGATTATGGTTAGAACCTATGACTAAATATGTATTTTGTGGAATTGCAATTTTAGTTTATATATTAGGTTTGGCATATGGTGGAATTGGTTAAACTATAGAATGAAATTCTAATAGGTATTTTTATTGGTAATAACAAGGAGACAAATTATATGGAAAATAGAAAAATTATTATGAGCCAAATTATGCTACCACATCAAGCAAATGTTGCGGGAAATGTACACGGTGGTGAAATTATGAAATTTATGGATACTACAGCAGGTGCAGTAGCAATAAAATATTCTAAGAGCAATTGTGTAACTGCAAGAGTAGATGAACTAGAATTTCACTTACCTATATTTGTAGGAGCCTTAGTTACTTGCACGGCTACAGTAGTATATGTAGGAAGAAGTTCTATGGAAGTGTTTGTAAATGTAGAAGTAGAAGATTTAGAATCAAATAGTGGTCCTCAAAAGGCTCTTTCAGCATACTTTACTATGGTGGCTATGGGCAAGAATGGAAAACCTCAACAGGTGCCAGAATATATCCCACAGACTGAAGAAGAAATAAGGCTACATGAAGAGGCAAAAATTAGAATAGAAGAACATAAGGCAAAGAAAAATAGATTATCAAAATAAATTTGGAAGTGACATTGTGAAACATAAACTGCGTTTTGAAAAAAGAATATTGAAGATTTCTATGGCAGGAAGCATTATCTTTATGATTTTAGAAGGCGTGATGGCGTACATAACTAAATCAAATTCTATTTTAATGGATTGTATTTTTGATTTGGCGGATTTAATTATGATAGGCCCATTTTTATTGCTAATACCATTATTATATAAGCCTGTAACAGAAAAGAGACCTTATGGTTTTTCTCAAGTAGAATCTTTATTCGTTATAATAAAATGTAGTATTTTGGTTGTAATAACAACACAACTGGTCATTTATAGTGTGCATATTATACTAAAAGGCGGGAATTATGTAAATGCTGGTATTATTGCAATATTCGAATTATCAATATCTATAGGATGCATAATAATATATGCAATATTAAACTCTTATAATAAAAAATTCTCGTCGCCCTCCATTAAGGCAGATATCTATATGTGGAAAATGGATATTATAAGCAGTCTTGGTGTAGGGCTTGCTTTTATTGCACAAATAATGCTTAAAGAAACTAGATTGGATGCGATTGTTCCCTATGTAGATCCATTGGTAGCAATAATTATGGCAATTGGTTTTATAATTGAACCTATAAAAATGATTATTGGAGCAATCAAAAATTTGGTGTTGTTTGCTCCAAACCAAGAAATTATGGATTATATAAGAGAAGTTGTAAACAAGCATTTAGAAGACTATTCATATGAAGTGAGTTTTTTGGATGTTATTCAAACTGGAAGAAAAGCATGGGTTGAAGTTTATCTTAGTAGTGAAGAGGATTTAGTCAGCATTACTCAGCTAAAAGAAATTCATTATAAAATAAAAAGTGACCTTAGAGAGAATTTTGACCAAATATATGTTGAATTAATACCAGAGAGTTTTGATGGTTAAAATACATGATAAATAGGCATAAAGATTGCTAAATAATTGTTAATAATTAGTTAAGAAAATAGATATATAATTTTAAAAAATATGTTTTAGAATAAATATTGTCAAAGGGGATTGAGATAAGTAAAGAATAAACTTTACTACTCATTATTGGGACTAGAGATTAAAGATATAAAAATATAGGAGGTATTTGAATGAAGAAAATTAAGTTTAAAGGAAAAAAGCACGCTATAACAGCTTGTTGTATGCTAGTAGGAATGTTTGTACTAACTTCTGCAGTATATGCTAATTATGATAATGCGAAAGGGTATACAAACTATAAAGAGGCACTTAAAAATTTAGCCTTTTATGAAGAAAACTTTACAGCAGATGGGGGAATAACTTGTTTAGTTGACAATAAAGAGATGCTAGACTTTAATGGAAATTTCAAAGTTGATGGAGATAATGTTTGCATAACAACTAAAGATACAGATAGTTTTGGCACAGAAGGTGATGAATCTCAAACTGTAGAAATTTCTAAAGATGGAAAGAAATATTACTATTATCCAGAAAAAAATAGTTTTTATGAATATGAAGGTAGTACAGACTATAGACCAGATATGGAAGATCCAACTATAAAGAAATCTATTAAATTCGCAGAATTATTTGCAGATACTATGATTGGTGACTTAAAGAATAATTTTGTTTTAACTTCTAAAGATAAAGATACAAGAACATATACAGTAAAAGTTTCAGGAAGTCAAATTCCAGAAATAATTAATTCTGGTATCTCTCTTGTGTTTACTGCAGCAAATAGCCAAGATTATTCAGACTATTCCACAGTAAAGTATGAGGATTATGATAAAAGTTTAGCTGACTTATATAAAGAAAACACAGGGAAGGAACTTACAGATTCAGTTTATGAACAATGGGGTGAGGACATAGAAAAAGCTTGTGAAAACCTTGGAGATAAATATTATGATATATTAGACCAAAAAGGCAATAGTGGTATTTTATATGTAAAGACAGATGGCACATATGAATATTACAAGACTTATGAACAATATATGAAGAATGTTGAATCAGACACTATTGATGAAACATCTTTGATGAGAATGTTAGGCAGTGATCCTTATATTGATAATGCAATATGTACGTTTACTCTTGATAAAGAAGGAAATTTACTTTCAAATTATATGGAAGCTACAATGTCTGGTGTAGATGAAAATGGAAAGAAACATTCTATAACTATGAAATCAGATTTAAAAGTAACGGATTACGGTACAACAAAAGTTGAAGCGTTTGATGCAAAAGGAAAAACTAAGTTAAACTAGATTAAATTATTATATTATATGCTTTAAGTAGGCAGGCCTTATTCTAGGCCTGCTATACTTTAATATATTGAAATTTTGGAAGGGAACTTATAGATGGAGAAGATACTTGAAGTAAATCAACTTACAAAGCTATATAAAAATGGACGTGGTGTGAAAGATATTAGTTTTCATATTGATAAAGGGGATGTAGTAGGGTTACTTGGTCCAAATGGTTCAGGCAAGACTACAATTATGAAAACTATTATGGGGTTAACTCATGGAAATGAGGGAAGTGTTACTATATTTGGAAATGATGTGGAGTTAGATGTAGAAACAACACTTAAAAAAGTAGGTGGACTAATAGAAAATCCAGCTATTTTTCAACACTTGTCTGCAAGAGATAATCTAAAAATGATGGGGAGATTTTATTCGAATGTAGATGATAAAAGAATTGATCATGTATTAGAAATGGTAAGGCTTAGTAAATATCAAAAAGAAAAATGTGGAAAGTTTTCACTAGGAATGAAACAGAGATTAGGAATTGCTTTAGCAATTCTTTCTGAACCAGAATTGGTTATTCTTGATGAACCAACAAACGGATTAGATATTGAGGGGACAGTAGAGATAAGAGAAATTATAAAAAGAATGGCAGAAGAAAAGGGCATATCTTTCTTGATTGCCAGCCATCTTGCACCTGAAATAGAGAAAACCTGTAACAAGGTTGCTATTGTGCATGAAGGAGAAATGCTATCTTTTGAAACAATGGATGAGGCATTAAGATTAAATCCTACTTTAGAAGATTATTTTTTGTTGAAGGTAAAAGATAAAAGAGGCTCAGTAGTTATTTAATAATATTTAAGAGCAGAATACTTTAAAATAATAGGAGGAAATTTTAGTGAGAACATTTAATGCAAGTTTGCAAAATGAATTAATGAAAATATTTACAAGGAAGAAGTTCTTTGTGTTATTAATAATAGAGATAATTATTTGTGTTATAGCTGGAGGGGTTAGCTTTTTAATAGGAAAGGCTTCTGCGGGAACTATTTCAGCTTCCCTTATGTTTTCAAATATGCCTATGCACATGTTATCATTTTTTATTCAAATTTATATACCTTTAATGGTGTTTATGGCCTCTTGTGACTTGTTTACAGGAGAAGTTCAGGATGGAACTATAAGGGCTTCATTTATGAGACCAGTAAGTAGATTTAAATTATTTACTTCTAAAGTAACAGCAATTACTATTATGGTGGTATTATTTTTAGCAACATTGTTTATATTAACAACAGTAATAAAAGTACTTGGTGGAACTCAAATGGCATCAGCAACAGGAATTATAGATAGCTTTTTTGCTTATTTCTTAGACATAATTCCATTAATAGTATTGATATTATTTGCTGCAATGATAAACCAATTTTTAAATAGTCCTTCTCTTTCAATTGTACTTTGCGTTATACTATATTTAGGACTATATGTATTAGGTATCATCGTACCTCAGTCAAGCGTATTACTATTTACTGGATACTCTCAATGGCATAACTTATGGCTTGGTATTACTCTTCCATTTATGTCCATGGTTTCCAAAATAGGTTTACTTATAGGATATGGGTT
>DAMCXN010000007.1:29166-41720 GCA_032096995.1 Aminipila sp. | reverse complement strand
GGTTAGTTTTTGGATGTATCGGTTATTATTTATTTGAAAGAAAAGAAGTGTAAATAAGAATGAAATCTTTAAGAAGTCGTTTTGTAAAAACAAATATATTAATGGCAATAGTTTCGACAGCAGTGGTAATTTTTATTACCTTGCTGTTATTATTTATTTTCTCGCTATATAAACCTTATAGTTTCGGAAAAATTTGGGTACAAATAAATGATATAATAATGGGAAACCATAATTATAGAAGCCAATTTTGGATATATGGTGGTTTATGGGTTATAATGTCAATAAGTGTTGTTTTATTTACCTGTACGCTGTTTACTGCTAAATTATCTAGAGATATACTAAGACCTATAAAACAACTTCAAAAGTCGGCAGAAAAGATTACTCGAGGGGATTTGAGTTTTGAAGTTATGGCTTGTGACGATCGGGAATTAAATGAATTATGTACTTCTTTTGATGAAATTAGAAAAAAATTGAAATCAAATGCAGAGCAAGAATATAAAATAAAAGAAGATAGAAATATGCTTATGGCAAATCTGTCTCACGATATGAGAACACCGATAACTACTATAAAAGGGTATCTAGAGGGAATAAAAGATGGGATAGCAAATTCACCTGAGAAGATGGATAGGTATTTAGATACAATTTATAGTAAGGCAATTGTTCTTGAAAGACTTGTAGATAATATGACCGAGTACTCAGAACTGGAACTTGGAAGGATGCAGTATTCTTTTGAATTTATAAATATTACAGAGTTTTTGAGTGAACTAGTTAAGAACTATAAAGATGAGGTAGAAGAACAAGGCTTAGAGCTTAAAAGTAATATCTCATCCAATAAAATGGTTCTTGTTGCAGATAAAAGTAAGTTAAAAAGAGTTTTCGATAATTTAGTTTCAAATTCTATAAAATATAATAAAGAAAAGGGGTCTATTTCTATAAGTATGACAAAAGAAAGAAATGGAGCTTTAATATGTATAAGTGATACAGGAAAAGGCATTAAAGTCGAGGATATTAATAATGTTTTTGATGGATTTTATAGAGGTGATGCAGCAAGAACCAATATAAAAGGAAATGGTTTAGGTTTAGGAATTTGTAAACAAATTATAGAAAGCCACCACGGTAAAATTTGGATTAAAAGTCAAGAAAATGTAGGAACAGAAGTATATATTTTTATACCTTTAAGGAGCTCCTAAAAAGTAAAAGGAGGAAATTATGAGAGTTTTAGTAATTGAAGATGATAAAAGTATTGCAGAATTAGAACGTGACTATTTAGAGATCAATGGGTATCAATGTGATGTTGCTTCAGATGGAAAAACAGGTCTTGATATGGCTCTAAATAATGATTATTCTCTGGTAATTGTGGATATAATGCTTCCTCAAATGGATGGATTTGAATTTTGTACAAGATTTAGGGAAAAAAAGGAAACTCCAATAATAATTTTATCTGCAAAGAAAGATGATATTGATAAAGTTAGAGGTTTAGGTTTAGGGGCAGATGATTATATGACAAAACCATTTAGTCCAAATGAACTTATGGCAAGGGTAAAAAGTCATATCAATAGGTTTGATAGATTAACAGGAAGTGGAATAAATAGCCCTGATGATAATAAAATCTTAAAAATTAGAGGGCTTGAAATAGATAAAGATAGTAGAAGAGTTTTTTTAAATGGAGAAGAAAAAATCATGCCGGCTAAAGAGTATGATTTGTTACTCTTTTTAGCTGAAAATCCTAATAGAGTATTCTCAAAAGAGCATATTTTTGATAGAATATGGGGAATGGATGCAATTGGAGATGTTTCCACAGTTACTGTTCATATCAGAAGATTAAGGGAAAAAATTGAAATAGATATGGACAATATTCAATATATAGAAACCGTTTGGGGCGTAGGTTATAGATTTAAAGGTTAGAGAGAAATTGGAATGAAGTCTAAAAGAATTTTATTAATACTATTAGCTGTTATTTTTAATCTTGCATTTTTTACAAATGTAAGTGCTGAAAGTGAATTTAATGTTGTTAATGGAGGAAATGACATTAAAGTTGATATTGATGGAAGTTTTGTGGTATTTAATGAGGAAACAGATTATCCTTTTCAAGATGAAGAGGGAAGGGTTTTTATTCCTTTTAAAGCTGTGATGGAAGAATTCGGATGCAATGTCGTATGGGATAAAGAAAGGTCTGTGGCAGTAGCAGTTAAAGATGCAGTAATAGTAGAAGTTCCTCCTAATCAAAATTATATTAGGCAAAATGGTTTTAAGATTGTTATGGACTCAAACACAGTTTTAAAAGAAAATAAGTTATATGTTCCCATAAGAGTAATATTTGAAACTTTTGGTGCTGAGGTAAATTGGAATCAAGCAGCTAAAACGGTAATAGTAAAATCACTTAATGCAGATATGAAATTAATGACAGTGCATTTTATAGACGTTGAGCATGGAGATTCTATTCTTATAGATTATGATGAGTACGAGGTTCTTATTGATGCAGGCATAAGCAATAATAGTGAGCTTATATCTGATTATATAAAACCTTATGTAGACGGCAGTTTGGATTTGCTTATTGCTACTCATAGCCATAAAGATCATGTAGGAGGTCTTCCTAAAATCTTTGAGGATTATGAAGTATCACGAGTTATTGATAGTGGAAGTTCTTTAGATACACCAGAATGGTATGCTTATGCACAGGCCTTGTTAAAAGAGGACTGTATAATAAGTTATGATGAAGATGAAACTATTGATATTAGCGAAGGAGTACAGCTTAGAATTATTGAAGCTTTAGATGGTCAATCTAAGGAGAACAACAATAGTGTTTCAGCTTTAATAAAATTTAATAATGTATCAATACTTTTTACAGGAGATAATCAGGTAGAAGCAGAAGAGATAATATCACAAAAAGTTGGAAAAGTAGATGTTTTTAAGGCATCACATCATGGCTCATATAATGCAAATAGTGAAGCATTGTTAGAGGTTATAAGACCAGAATATATAGTTATTTCGGCGGGTAAAGGGGTTAATTACACTCATCCTCATGCATCTGCTTTAAAAAGAATGTTTGATATAGGTTCAACTGTTTATGGAACCTTTAAATCAGGGACTATTATATTGAAAACAAATGGTGTTTCTTATAGTTTTGAGACTATTCCTAGTGAAGACAGATATCTAGCAAAACCATTGGTTCCTCTACAGCTAATAGATGCAGGCACTTATCAAAAGAATGTTGATCATTTTATAAAATAAGGACACCCCTAGGTGCATAAAATGTACTTGGGGGTGCTTTTTATGGAAGAAATAATAGTAAATGGATATGTTTATCCAAGTGTAAATCCGGAAGTTTATTCTTTATGGTTGCCTAATACGTCATTGATAGCAACGTTTAGCTATGGTATGACTCCAACTGGTGACTTAATACCTTTAGATGATGAAGAATTAATTGAAAAGGCTAATGAATATGGAGTTGGCGCTATGATGGTTCTTACTCCAATGAATGAGCAAGGACAGTTCTCTGAATACTTAGTTAGTGACGTTTTAGAAAATCCAGTTGCTGTAGATCAATTATTACAAGAAATATTACATGAAATGCAGATAAAAAATCTTTTTGGAGTGGATTTTGACTTTGAATATGTTCCAGTTCAAAATAGGGATCAATATACTGATTTAGTGACGAGAGCAGCAGAAATGTATAATGCTGAAGGTTACTTAGTTACAGTTGCTTTAGCTCCGAAGATTTCAGCAGATCAGCAGGGCCTTTTGTATCAAGGGCATGACTATTTTGGTATGGGGCAGGCCGCTAATTTTATTTTACTTATGACGTATGAATGGGGCTATACATATGGACCGCCTATGGCAGTGGCACCTATAAATAAAGTACGACAAGTAATAGAATATGGTGTGTCGGAAATCCCATCAGAGAAAATTCTTATGGGTATACCAAACTACGGTTATGACTGGAAGCTTCCTTATGTTCAAAGAGAATCTAGGGCAGAAAAGATTTCCAATGAGGAAGCGGTAAGAAGAGCGGAAGAACATGGCGTAGAGATTCAATTTGATGAAGTATCACAAAGCCCTTATTATAACTATAATAAAGAGGTAGTTATTGATAGACCTGATGGAAGTAAAGAAATAATATATGAGCCACATGAAGTTTGGTTTGAAAATGAACAAAGTTATCAAGCTAAAATGGATGTAGTAAAAGAATATGGCTTAGCAGGAATAAGTATCTGGAATATAATGTATTATTGTCCTACTTTAATTAAAGTAATAAATGAGAACTTTACAATAGCAAAGGTTTTTTAAAAAATAATATAAATGTTTTTTCCGTATAATAACAAGACTATTGGACAAAAGATATCTAATAGTCTTGTTGACTTTTTTGCAATTATTAATTATAGTAGTATAAGAAATACTTAGTAATTAAAACTATTTGTAATTAAAAATATTTATATGATTGAAATAAATTAAAAAATTTTTATAGAGAAAATTTTTAAAAGGAAAGAGCATTGGGAGGAAAAGTTATGGCAAAAGTAAAGATTACAGAAACAGTTCTCAGAGATGGACAACAATCACTTATGGCTACAAGAATGAAGACTGAAGAAATGTTGCCTATTTTAGAGGTTATGGATTCTGTTGGATACAACGCGATTGAAATGTGGGGAGGAGCTACTTATGACTCTTGCATTAGATTTTTAGATGAAGATCCTTGGCATAGACTTAAAAAAATAAGAAAAAGAGTTAAAAATACTAGATTACAGATGCTTCTTAGAGGGCAAAATTTATTAGGATATAGGCATTATGCAGATGATTTAGTTGATGAATTTGTGGACAAGGCTATTAGTAATGGCATTGATATAATTAGAGTATTTGATGCTTTGAACGATACTAGAAATCTACAGAGAGCCATAGAAGCATGTAATAAGTTTGGAGGACATGCACAAGGTGCAATTTCATATACAAAAAGTCCAGCCCATAATAATCAAGTTTTTATAAAGCTTGCTAAAGAAATTGAGCAAATGGGAGCTTCTTCTGTCTGTATAAAGGACATGGCAGGTCTTCTTGACCCATATAATGCTTACGATTTAATTAAGGAAATTAAAGATGTTATTTCAATACCTTTAGAATTGCATACACATGCAACTAGTGGCCTTGGAAGTTTAACTTATATGAAGGCGGTAGAGGCTGGAGTTGATATTATTGATACGGCTATATCTCCATTCTCTGGTGGGACATCTCAGCCTGCTACGGAAGCAATGGTGGTTGCGTTTAAGGGAACAAAATATGATTCAGGGCTAGATTTAGTGCAGTTAAATAAAATTGCTGAACATTTTAAGCCAATTAAAGAAAAGTATGTAGAATCAGGACTTATATCTCCTAAACTAATGGGAGTTGATGTAAATACTTTAGTATACCAAGTACCAGGAGGTATGTTATCTAATCTTTTATCACAATTAAAACAATCTAATGCAGAGGATAGGTTTGACGAGGTTCTAAAAGAAGTACCAAGGGTTAGAAAAGATTTAGGATATCCTCCTTTAGTAACCCCAACAAGTCAGATTATAGGAACTCAAGCTGTATTAAATGTTTTGACAGGTGAAAGATATAAAATGGTTCCAAGTGAAGTGAAGATGATCGTTAAGGGTATGTATGGAAAGACAACAGTTCCTATTGGTGAAGATATTAAGAAAAAAATTATTGGCAGTGAAGAACCTGTATCTTGTAGACCAGCTGATTTAATAGAGCCTGAATTAGAAACAGTAACTAACGAATGTGCAAGATATTTAGAAAGAGAAGAGGATATACTTACTCAAGCTATGTTCCCTCAGGTTGCAGTTGACTATTTTAAGAAAAGAGCTGGAAAGTTTTATGAACTAGATTGGAATCTAATAAACGAAGAAGGTATGGCATATCCAGTATAAAAATTTAGAAAATTATATAATATTATAAAAACAAAATCCCGTTCAGTAATGCATAAGACTGAGCGGTTTTTTTGTAGAGTAAAAACCTAGGACTATTGGCATTTAAAGCTTCATATGTTATACTTATATGCATGAAATTAGTAATAGCAGAAAAACCAAGTGTTGCTGCAGAAATTGCGAAAGTAATGGGTGCAAGCAAAAGAGGAAACGGATTTTTTAAAGGAAAGGAATATGTGGTATCTTGGTGTGTAGGACATCTAATAGAGACCGTTATGCCAGAAGCTTATGATAAGAAGTATCAAAGGTGGCATGCTATGGACTTACCAATTATACCGCAACAATGGAAATATCAAGTGTCTGCAGGAGTGCAGGCACAGTTTAACGTGGTTAAAACTTTAATGGAAAGTGATGACATAGATGAAATAATATGTGCTACCGATGCAGGGCGAGAAGGAGAACTGATTTTTAGGCTAGTATATAATCAAGTAGGGTGCACAAAAAACTTTAAAAGGCTTTGGATTAGCTCTATGGAGACAAAGGCTATTAAAGATGGGTTTAAGAAACTCAAAGAGGGAAAAGAGTATGATAAACTATATCAAGCAGCATTATGCAGACTTCAAGCAGATTGGCTTGTTGGAATAAATTTCTCTAGATTATTTGCATGCATGTCTAATTCACAAATAAACATAGGAAGGGTTCAGACGCCTACAGTAAATTTAATAGTGGAACGTCAAAGAACTATAGATGATTTCGATTCTAAACCTTTTTATGTTCTTACAGCAGCATGTAATAGTGATGGGACAAGCTTTACAGCTTCTAAGAGGGTAGAAAGTAAAGAAGAAAATGAAAAAATTCTTGAAAAGTGTGAAGGAAAAGAAGCTACAGTAGCTTCAATGACCCAATCACCAGTTAGGGAAAATCCTTCAGCATTGTATGATTTAACTACATTACAAAGAGAAGCAAATAAAATGTTAGGACTTTCAGCACAACAAACTTTAGACGCAACTCAGAATTTATATGAAAAGAAGCTTGTTACATACCCGAGAACTGATAGCAGATACTTAACTGAAGACATGAAGGAAACTACGATGCAAATATTAAAAAGCGTTTTAGGAGCCTCTTATTTAGACAAAAAAACTGTAGAACTTTATAACATAGAAAATGTAAATATTGACAGATTAATTAATGATAAAAAGGTTACAGATCACCATGCTATTATTCCTACTATAGAAGCATACAAAGCTTCAGAGAATCTACCTAAAAATGAGTTTAATATATTATTATTAATAGTATACAAGATTTTAGCTTCGGCTTATCTTCCTCATGAATATATTAAAACGGAACTTTTTTTAGACATTGAAGGAGAAGAATTTAAGTCAACGGGAAGACAAATTACGGAAAATGGCTTTAAGGATATTACTTCACAACTATCAGATTTGATTAAGCATTATCAAAAACTTCAAGGAAGTGTAAAAGGAAAGAAGAGCAGTAAATCAAATAAAAAGAAAGCAGAAGAAAAAGAAGAGATTATTCCAGCATTAACAGAAGGTCAGATAATTGAAAATGTAGAACTTTCTTCAAAAGAGAGTAGTACTAAACCACCTAAGCCTTATACAGAAGATACTTTACTTTCAGCTATGGAACATGCTATGAAAACTCTAGATGATGAGGAATTAAAAAAAGAAGTAGCTGGTGCAGGATTGGGAACTCCAGCAACTAGGGCCGGGATTATAGAGAGAATAATAAAAACTGGGTTTGTGGAGCGAAAAGGGAAGAATCTTTTGCCTACAGAGAAAGCTTATAAGGTAATAGACACAGTACCGGAGAAAGTTAAAAGTGCTGTTTTAACTGCTGAATGGGAACAAAAGCTAGAGCAAATATATAAAGGGGACACAAATAGTGAAGAGTTCATTGATGGTATAGAGGAGTTTGTAAGTGATATGATTGGTGTCTATACTAAAGATTGTGTCTTTGATGAAAAAGGAAAAGAAATAATTGGTAAATGTCCTAGATGTGGGCAAAATATTTATCAAGGAAAAAAGAATTATTATTGTGCCGGGGGTATGGAGTGCGGCTTTACAATTTGGAAAGACGATAAATTTTTTACAAGTAAGAGAAAGCCTCTAACAAAGCCAATGGTAAAAGCCTTTTTAGAGAAAGGTAGAATAAAAGCTGTAAATCTATATTCAGAGAAAAAGGATAAGACATATTCGGCATATATTTTTATGGAGGATACAGGTCAGTACGTAAACTTTAAACTCTATTTCCCTAAAAATATGAATTTTTGATTATATATAAAAATAGGATAATACTTAAAATAGGTTTTAAACTATATATAAGATATTAAGTAATAAATAGAAAAGAGAAGAATTTTGATTCTTCTCTTTTTTGTGCCATGAAATTTTACAGTCAGGTCATTAAGTAACGATTTAAATTAAGTCTTACTTATTAGCTTACGCTGCTTTGTTTTCTTTTTCTGCCTTTTTTTTCTGTGCACTGCGGTTCATTCTTACACCGTCAGCATCAGCAAGGCAATGTCCTGTGAAAGAAAGGGCAATAACCATGATAGGCATTAAAAAGTTGAATAACGCATATGGTGCGTATTGAAAGGTTGTTACGCCAAGAACACTGAAAATGTATACACCACAAGTATTCCAAGGAATAAGTGCAGAGGTTACAGTACCAGCACCTTCAAGTGCATTTGATAACGTTTTAGGGTGTAACCCCATTTTTTTATAAGTTTCTGCATACATTCTTCCAGGTACAACAACAGAAATATATTGTTCTGGCATTGTAGCATTACTAGCAATACAAGTTACTTCGGTTAAAGCAACAAGGTTCGTTGGCTTTTTTACAAATTTTAAGAATTGATTTACTATTACATCTAGCTGTTTAGTTGTTTCCATGATACCACCAAACATCATAGCTAGAATTGTAAGAGAAATAGAAAACATCATGTTCATAAGACCACCATTTGTAAGGAGATCATCTACAGATTGGATACCAGTGTTGCTAGTATAACCATTCATACCAGCATTTAGAAGTGCTCCTAGGTTTGCTTCTGAACCTTGGAATATAGGACCTATAATAGCAGCGGAAATGATTCCTAATACAATACCTGGAATAGCAGGTATTTTGCATGCAACTGCAATAATAACAATAACGGGTGGAAGTAATAACAACGGATTGATGTTAAATGCATCTGCTAATCCATCACTCATAACTTGTATAGAGCTTGTATCAGCAAATTGGTTTGAGGTTGCATATTTGAAACCTAAGAAAGTAAAAAAGACGATGCAGATAACATAAGTTACTAGAGTAGGTAGCATCATGAATTTGATATGGGTGAATACATCAGTACCAGCCATAGCAGGAGCTAGGTTAGTAGTGTCTGATAGAGGAGACATTTTGTCACCAAAGTATGCACCAGAGATGATGGCACCTGCAGCAACTGGGGTTGGAATGCCAAGTCCAATAGCTATACCCATAAGAGCTAGGCCCATTGTACCCATGGTACCCCATGAGGTACCCGTTGCAATTGAGGTTATGGAACAAATAATAAGTGCAGCAAGTAAAAATATACTTGGTGAGAGAATTTTAAGGCCATAATATATCATTGTAGGAACAACTCCAGTAACAATCCAGGTACCAACAAGGATACCGATAATTGCTAGGATTATAATTGCCTGCAAAGCCCTAAATATACCTTCCATCATACTTTTCTCGATAGTACTCCAATCATAACCAATGTAAAGAGCCATAAGAGCGGCTACAATTACACCAATAAACATTGGAATGTGAGGATCAACACCATAATGAATGATGCCTACTGCCATAACTCCGATAAGGACCAGAAAGGTAATTACGGCTTCAATTAGTTTTGTTTCTCTAGGTTGCCTCTTATTTTTGTCTTTAGAGTCCATTTGTTTTCCCCCTTAATAAATATTACATAACTGTAAGAATTTTCAGGCTTATGTTGTATTATACTGTATACTTTGAATAAAATCAAACTAGATATACAAAAAAGTAAAGATTTTTTATAAAGTTTATGCATAAAATGAATAAAGCTATAAGAAAGATGAATATTTCTTATAGCTTTTATATTAATACCTTTTATATCTTTTATATTGCTTTTATCGGTGGGCTCTAGTATTATTTTATTAGTAATTAGTAATGTTTTAATGAAGGGAAACAAAAATGTTTGAAGAGAAATACCTAAAGTTGTTGTCAAAAGAATATCCAAATATTGAAAAGGCATCAGCCGAAATTATTAATTTAAGAGCGATCTTAAGTTTGCCTAAAGGAACCGAATATTTTTTAAGTGACTTACATGGAGAGCACGAGGCCTTTATTCATATGGTTAAGAGTGCCTCAGGTGTTATTCGTTCTAAGATTGATGAGATTTTTGGAAAGCGTTTACCAGAAAAAGAGCGAGATAAACTAGCCGCACTTATTTATGATGCAGAATCCGAACTTGATAGAAGACGTGAAGATGATGGAGACTTTGATGAATGGTGCAGAGTTACTATCTATAGATTGATAGAAGTATGCAAATCAGTTTCTACAAAATATACAAGATCTAAAGTAAGAAAAAGATTGCCTAAAGATAGTGCATATATTTTAGATGAATTATTACATGCTGACGATGAAGCTAATAGAGCTCATTACTATGGCGAAATCATTAATTCTATTGTAGAATGCCAAGTGGCTGAACAGTTTATTGTAGAGTTGTCGGACACTATAAGTAGATTAGCAGTAGATAGATTACATATAATAGGAGATATCTTTGATAGAGGTGCTCACCCTGATTATATTATGGAATATTTAATGGATTTTCACGATGTAGATTTCCAATGGGGAAATCATGATATAGTATGGATGGGTGCTGCAACAGGTAACTGGGCATGCATAACTAATGTTATACGAATGAATATTAGTTATAATAATTTTGACATGCTTGAAATTGGGTATGGGATTAACTTAAGACCTCTTGCGGTGTTTGCGGCAAAGGTTTATGGAAATGATCCTTGTAAACATTTTGCACCACATATGTTAGACAGAAATACTTTTGACCCTGTAGATGAGCAATTAGCTGCTAAGATGCACAAGGCTATAGCTATTATTCAACATAAGGTTGAAGGGCAGAGAATTATGTCGCATCCAGAATACAAAATGGATCATAGACTTCTTTTAGATAAGATTGACTTTGAAAAGGGAACTATTAAAATTAAAGATGTGGAATGGGAATTAAGAGATACTAACTTCCCTACCATAGACCCGAAGAAACCATATGAGCTTACTGAAGAGGAAAATTTATTAATGAATACTCTTGAAGCCTCTTTTATAGAAAGTGAAAAATTACAAGAACATATAAAATTTTTATATAGCCACGGTGCAATGTATAAGTGCGTAAATGGCAATTTACTTTATCATGGATGCATACCAATGACTGAAGACGGAGAATTTGAAGAGGTTACTTTAAATGGAACTACATGTAAAGGAAAGTCATTCATGGACTATCTTGATGATGAGGTTAGAAATGCTTACTTTAATCCTCTAGCTTCAGATGAAACTGGAAGATCGGGAGATATAATGTGGTATTTATGGTTGGGAAGTAAATCTCCTTTATTTGGTAAGGATCAGATGACTACATTTGAACGTTCTTTTATTGCAGATAAAAAATCCCATAAAGAATATACAGTGCCATATTATAAGTTAATAAATAAACGAGAATTTTGTGAAAAGATTTTAGCTGAGTTTGGATTAAATCCAGAAACTGCACATATTTTAAATGGTCATGTACCAGTTAAGATTAAAGATGGGGAAAGCCCAATAAGGGGTGGAGGAAAACTCATTATAATTGATGGTGGCATTTCAAAAGCTTATCAAAAACAAACCGGAATTGCAGGATATACCTTTATTTTTAACTCTAGATTTATGGCTCTTGCAGAACATAAACCTTATAGCCCTATGCAAGAAGATGGAACACAGATATTCCATGCTCCAACTATTAAAATTGTAGAGCATCTACCTGTAAGGTTAACAGTTCAGTCCTCAGATATAGGTGAAGAACTTCAAGTTCAAGTAGAAGATTTAAAGCACTTAGTACAGGCGTATAAATCTGGTCTGATTAAGGAAACAAAATAAGTATTATTTAAGCTGTCTTATATAGTCGTGTGTTATATAAGACAGCTTTATTTTATATTTTAAAATTAATTTAGTCATTATGATTATTAATATCTATTCCAATGAATCTAAATCATATGGAGTTTCCTGATATACATAATAGTTTAACCAGTTTGAAAATAATAAACTAGCATGACCACGCCATCTAAATAAAATTTCTTCATTAGGATTATCATTTTTAAAATAGTTACAAGGAACTTCTACATCAAGGCCTTTATTTATATCTCTAAAATATTCAGTAGCCAATGTATCCTTATCGTATTCTTGATGACCCAAAATAAAAATTTGACGACCGTTATCCGTTGAAAGAATATGAACTCCAACTTCATCTGATTCTGCTAGAATGCGCACTTCAGGGTGTTTTAAAACTTCTTCTTTTTTTATCATAGTATGCCTTGAGTGTGGAGCATAAAATATTTCATCAAAACCACGTACTAACGGAGTATAGGGTCTTGTCACTTTATG
>DAMCXN010000007.1:27437-29156 GCA_032096995.1 Aminipila sp. | reverse complement strand
CAAATACACCAGACACTTTATTATTTGTAAGGTACTTGTTTATACCAAAGTGATAATAAAGTGCAGCTTGTGCGCCCCAGCATATATGTATACTGCTATAAACGTTTGTTTTAGAAAACTCAAATATTTCACAAAGCTCTTTCCAATAATCCACTTCTTCGTAAGGCAAAGTTTCTACAGGAGCACCGGTTATTATCATTCCATCAAAGCGTTGATCTTTTATTTCATCAAGAGTTTTATAGAAAGATGTCATATGTTCCTGAGAGACATGCTTAGGTTCGTGTGAACCCATGCAAACTAAAGTTAACTGAACTTGCAATGGTGAATTCGCCAAAACTCTAGCAAGTTGTGTTTCTGTAGCAATTTTTGTTGGCATTAAATTTACGATTAATATTTTTAAAGGTCGAATATCTTGCGTTATGGCTCTAGTATCATGCATAATAAAAATATTTTCTTTTTGTAAAGAGTCTGAGGCGGGTAATTGGTTAGGTATTATTAAAGGCATTTTAAATCTCCTTATTTTATAGCTTTTAATGCTTGGTCAAAGTCTTCTTTTATATCTTCAATAGATTCTAGACCCACTGAAACTCGAATAAGTTCTGGACTTATTCCTGCTGCAATCTGTTCTTCTTCAGAAAGCTGTCTGTGAGTAGTACTAGCAGGATGTAATACTGAAGTTCTGATATCTCCAACATGAACAACGATACTAGTTAAATTAAGTTTAGAAAGGAATTTTTCTCCAGCTTCTTTTCCGCCTTTTACTCCAAAGCAAAGTACGCCACTAGCACCTTTTGGTAAATATTTTTTAGTCAAATCATAGTATTTATCACCTTTTAAACCAGGATAAATAACCCAATCAACCATTTCATGATTTTGTAAAAATTCAGCTAATGCGAGAGCGTTTTCTGAGTGACGCTCCATTCTTAAATGCAATGTCTGTAACCCTTGATACGTTAGATATGCATTCATAGGAGCCATTGTGCAGCCAAAGTCTCTAAGCATTACAGCTCGTAGTCTTACTGAGAAAGCTACGTTTTTAAATTTTTCGAAGAATGATAAACCATGATAACTTTCATCAGGTTCTACCATTCCAGGAAATTTTCCTGAAGAAGCCCAATCAAAAGTACCAGCTTCAACTATTACACCACCTACGCAAGTAGCATGACCATCGGCATATTTAGTTGTGGCTTGAATAACAATATCTGCACCATATTCAATTGGTTTACAGAGAATTGGAGTTGCCAAAGTATTATCTACTATAAAAGGAACTTCCATAGCTTTTGCAGCTTTAGAGAACTTATCAAAATCCAAGACACTTAAGGCTGGGTTGCCAATAGTTTCTCCAAAAATAGCTTTTGTTTCAGGTCTTGCAAGTTTTACTATTTCTTCAAGAGGTAGATCTTGATCCACAAAAGATACTTCAATGCCTAGTTTTTTTAGAGAAACTCCAAATAGATTATGAGTACCTCCATAGATGTTACTTGCAGAAATAACATGATCCCCAGCTTGGCAAATATTACAAACAGTAATAAAACTTGCAGCCATTCCAGAAGATGTAGCTATTCCAGCAGTTCCGCCTTCTAAAAGAGCCATTTTTTCTTCTAGGGCATTTACTGTAGGACTTCCAAGTCTGGTGTACATAAAATTACCACTTTCAAGATCAAATAACTCTGCAACTTCTTTAGAATCGTAGTATCTGTAAGTAGTATTCTGTACTAT
>DAMCXN010000007.1:20131-27427 GCA_032096995.1 Aminipila sp. | reverse complement strand
TTTGTATGCTCCATGGACACATTGAGTTTCAATTGACATATTGTTTATTTCATTCATATTCTAAACCTCCTTTATTTGCATTTTATTATTCTGTTTAAAAATCGGAAAAGTTTTTGTAATTATAAGATAATTTGTTTTTTACACAAAAAACATTATATTTTTTGGTATGTAAATACATATTTGATATGTTATACTATATTGAAAATAAAATCAACAATTTGTGATATAATTAATTTAATAAATTATTATTAATGAAGAAAGGTCTACTTTTAGTAAGATTTTATAATATGGATATAAAGTTACCAAATAAAATAAAGAAAGAATTTATTTATACTTGTATGGGTTTTGGTATGAATGAACCAGATATAGATAGTATTAAATTAGTAGAGGGCTGCTCTAAAATTATTTTAGAGTCAGCGCAACCTAAAGCCATATATAAGATTTTTCCTATATTTTTTAAATATGATGAAGATAAAATATATATATTAAATGAAAAAAATATACTTTCGGGGAAATCTATACTGAAGCATTTAGAAGGGTGTAGTCAATGTGTGTTAATGGCTATTACATTAGGACAGCAAATTGATAAAATAATAAGGAAAGCTCAACTTATGGATATGGCTAAGGCGATTGCATTAGATGCATGTGCGTCTTCTTTAATAGAAGATTTGTGCGATCAAGTAAACGAACAAATAACTGAAGAATTAATGGGAAAAGGACAAAGGTTGACAACAAGATTTAGCCCGGGTTATGGAGATTTACCTTTATATACTCAAAAAATATTTTCGAATCTTTTGGATATGGAAAGGAAAATAGGTTTAACTAAAAGCAGTGAATATTTATTATTGCCTCGTAAATCTATTACCGCTATAATAGGAATAAAAAATTTAGATGAAAATTTATATAATAAAGATGGCAAAATTTATTATATAGAAAATGAAGAAAACTCTTGTGATATTTGTTTACGAAAAGAACAATGCGAATTTAGAAAAAATGGAGGGCATTGCTTAAACAAGCAAAATTTATATAAATAAGATTCTATTATGTAGGAAATATAGCTTACGATATTGACGGAATATCATAAAAAGCTACGAATTAAATGCGAGCTAAAAGCGCCTCGCAGAGGCTTTTTTTATAAAGGATGAGAGGGATTTGAATTGAAAAATATTTTTGATACAGATAATTATATTATATTAGATGGTGCTATGGGTACTATGCTTCAAAAAAGTGGATTGGAATTAGGCGAAAGACCTGAGATTTTAGCTATAACATACCCTGAGAAAATAACGGCTGTACATCGAATGTATGTGGAAAGTGGGGCTAATCTTATATATGCAAACACTTTTGGGGCAAATGCGCTTAAGTTATCAGGTTTTAACTACACAGTAGAAGAAGTTATTACTGCAGGGATAAAAGCTGCAAAAGAAGCTTGTAAAGGGTCTAATGCTATAGTAGCGCTTGATATAGGGCCTTTAGGAGAACTTCTAGAGCCTACAGGCACATTATCCTTTGAAAGTGCTTATAAGTTATTTAAGGAAATGATTGTAGCGGGAAAAAATGCAGGAGCTGATGTAATAGTTTTTGAAACAATGACTGATTTATATGAAGTTAAAGCGGGGGTGTTGGCTGCAAAAGAAAACTCCGATCTACCTATCATGGTTTCTATGACTTTTGAAAGCAATCATAGAACTTTTGCAGGTTGTACAGTTGAAGCTATGGCTATAACTCTTGAGGGTCTTGGTGTTGACGCATTGGGGATTAACTGCTCTTTAGGGCCTATAGAAATATTGCCTATAGCAAAAACTCTTTGCGAAAATACTAAATTGCCTGTATTTGTAAAGCCTAATGCAGGTTTACCGAACTTAAACACAGGACAATATGATATTAACCCAAAACAATTCGCGCAGCAGATGTTACAGTATCATGATATAGGTATTTCAATGTTAGGAGGTTGCTGTGGAACTTCCCCTGAATATATTAGAGAAATTGTTTCAAATTTCAGCCCTCTTAAAACACGAGCATTAGAACGAAAAGAAAAGTATCTTCCTAAATTAAGGGCATGCTCGCCAACTACAGTGGTTAATGTAGATCATGTAACTATAGTAGGTGAGACTATTAATCCTATGGGAAGAAAGTTTATAAAACAGGCTTATTTAAATGATGATATGGATACAATTCTTGCTTGTGGTGTTGAGCAGATTGAAAATGGGGCGGAAATTTTAGATGTTAATGCGGGATTACCTGGGGTTAATGAAAAAGAAATGCTTTATAAAGTAGTAAAATTACTTCAGTCAGTTGTGGATGCACCTATTTTACTAGATTCCCAAAATCCAGATGCGCTTGAGGCTGCGTTGAGAATTTATAATGGTAAGCCTATGATTAATTCAACGAATGCAGATAGAGATTTAATGAGTAAAATATTCCCTCTGGCTAAAAAGTATGGAGCTGCTATAGTAGGATTAACTTTAGATGAAGAGGGGATCCCCGAAACTGCTGAAAAGCGATTTGAATTAGCAAAGCGTATAGTTGAGACAGGAATTTCTTTTGGGGTTTCAAAGGAAGATTTAATCATAGATTGCTTAACTTTAGCTACATCTGTACAACAAAAGGAAGCTTCAGAAACGCCAAAAGCCATAAAGCTGATAAAGGAACAGTTAGGCGTTAAAATTTTGCTTGGAGTTTCAAATATTTCCTTTGGACTTCCTAAAAGAGAAATTATAAATAGAAACTTTTTGATGCTGGCCATGAATGCAGGACTTGATATGCCTATTATGAATCCTAAAGATGAAGGTATGAAGGAAGCAATTTATTCTTTTAATGTTTTAGCTGGACGTGATGAAGGGGCTAAGCTTTATATCGAAAAGTTTGCTGAAAATAAAAATAAAAAAACAACTAATATTCAAAATCAGAATATTGACAATAACAAAATAGATATATTTCATGCTATTAGAAGAGGTCTTAAAAATGAGACTAAAATTGCAACTGAAAGTTTACTTGAAGAAATGGATGAAATGACTGTTATAAATCAAAAACTAATTCCTGCGTTAGATGTGTTAGGAAGTTTATTTGAAAATGGAGATATTTTTTTACCACAATTAATACAGGGAGCCCAAGCTGCACAATCAGGTTTTGATGTAGTAAATAGAAGGCTAGCCGATAAAGATACAGAAGCCGTAAACCGCGGAACTATTGTACTTGCCACTGTTAAAGGTGATATTCATGATATAGGTAAAAATATAGTAAAAACTATATTGCAAAACTATGGATATAAGATTATAGATTTAGGTCGAGATGTAGCTATAGAGGATGTTATACAAGCCGTAAAAAAATATGAAGCTAAGCTTGTTGGTTTGAGTGCTCTTATGACAACAACTTTAAAAAGTATGGAAGATACTATACAAGCTATTCATGATGAAGAGTTAGATTGTAAAATTCTTGTTGGTGGAGCAGTTTTGACAGAGGAATATGCAAAATCGATTAAAGCTGATTATTATGCAAAAGATGCTAAAAGATCTGCTGATATTGCAAAGGAAGTATTCAAAAATTAATATAAAATAAAAACAGGCTTATCTATGTTAGTTGTATGAGTAGTTATTGACAAAAAACATAAATAAGCCTATACTATTGCTTAAAGTTAGCCGTGACTCACTAAAGGGTAAATAGAGGTATTATGAATGAAAATAAGAGCTAATAATAGAACATTGGCAACAACTATATGTATTTTTATTATACTTACTATTTTGCTTGCAATGAGTTTTTCTATCTTTCATGGAGAACATGAATGTAGTGGTGAAAACTGCTTAGTTTGCCAGCATTTAAAAGACTTAGCCAATATTTCTAAGGACTTAGGAAATGGTATTGCAGTTCTCTATGTAAGTCTTTTATTAATAAAAATAATGGTTGGGAAGTCATTAGTGTTTTTTGACTATTATTTTTCTAGAAATTCTTTAATTTCACTTAAAGTTAGAATGAATAATTGATTCTCAAAATTTAATTAGGTTTTTATATTTTAAAAAAGTAAATAGAAATTTTGGGAGGATTTAATATGAAAAGGTTTTTTACTGCCATCATTATGATGGCTTTGTTTGCGTTGCTTATAACTGGTTGTGGAAGTAAGGAGGAGGTTACAGAAAATAAGGGTGATGAATCTTTAAACATTGTAGCGACCATTTTCCCTTCGTATGATTTTGCATCACAAATTGTAGGGGATAGAGCAAATGTATCAATGTTGTTACCTCCAGGCTCAGAAAGTCATTCTTATGAGCCAACACCACAAGATATTATTAAGATACAGAATTGTGATGTGTTTATTTATACTGGTGGGGAATCGGATACTTGGGTGGATGGTATATTAGAGTCAATGGATACAAGCAATATAAAGGTTATAAAAATGATTGATTGCGTTCCGACTGTGGAAGAAGAAATTGTTGAAGGTATGGAGATAGACAGTGAGCATGAACATGAAGAGGAACATGACGTTGAAAAAGAAGGTAAACATGAACATGAATATGATGAACATGTTTGGACTTCACCTAAAAATGCTATAAGTATAGTACAAAAAATTTCTGAGGCTATATGTCAAATGGATGAAGAAAATAAAAATTATTATGAAGAAAATACACTTGATTATGTTGGAGAGTTAGAAACTATTGATAGAGAATTTCAAGAGATTGTAGCAGAAGCATCAAGAAAAGTTATGGTATTTGGCGACAGATTTCCACTTAGATATTTTGCAGATGAATATGGATTAGAATATTATGCGGCATTTCCTGGTTGCAGTAGTGAGACTGAGCCTAGTGTCGATACAATTAAATTTTTAATTGATAAAGTTTCCGATGAGAAAATACCAGTTGTTTTTTATATAGAATTTTCAAATCATAAGACTGCTGATAGTATATGTGAAGCAACAGGAGCAAAAGCATTATTATTTAATTCTTGTCATAACGTTTCACAAGAGGATTTAGATAAAGGGAAAACATATGTAACGATAATGAGAGAGAATCAGGCTAATTTAAAAGAGGCGTTGAACTAATGTTATTGATTAACCTTAAGAACTTTTTCTTAGACCCAATAAATAGTCAAAGAATATATTGGAGGTGAAGTCAATGTTTAGCTTGGTTCAGGAGCTGTTTACTTATCCTTTTATTCAAAGAGCTGTGTTAGTTGGTGTCTTGGTTTCACTTTGTGCTGCATTACTAGGAGTAAGTTTAGTGCTAAAAAGATTTTCTATGATCGGTGATGGATTATCTCATGTGGGCTTTGGCTCACTTGCTTTTGCAATGGCAATGAATTTAGCACCACTAGAGGTGGCTATTCCTGTTGTAGTTGCGGCAGCCTTTTTACTCTTAAGAATTTCAGAAAACAGCAAAATTAAAGGAGATGCAGCAATTGCATTAATTTCTACAAGTTCACTTGCTTTAGGAGTTATTATAATATCTATGACAACTGGCATGACCACTGATGTTTGTAATTACATGTTTGGTAGTATTTTATCTATGAGTAAAAGTGATGTAAAGTTGAGCATAATTATTTCTATCTTTGTGATAATATTGTATTTGCTTTTTTACAATAAAATCTTTGCCATTACTTTTGATGAAAAGTTTGCGCAGGCCATAGGGATAAACGTAAGGCGATACAATTCTTTAATTGCTTTACTTACAGCGGTTACAATTGTATTAGGTATGAGGATGATGGGAGCTTTACTTATTTCCAGTCTTATAGTTTTTCCTGCCCTTACGTCTATGCAGGTCGTAAAATCTTTTAGGGGTATGGTGATTTGCTCTACCTTTGTATCGGTGATTTGCTTTGTAATAGGAATAATTTTATCCTATATTTGCTCAACTCCTACAGGTGCAAGTATTGTTGCTGTTAACTTGTTTTTATTTATTTTGTTTTTTATCATAGGTAAATCAAGACAAGGATTTTGGAGTGGCATATGATGAAAAAAATTGTAATTAAAATTTTAATTTTAGTAGTACTTTTGCAAGTTCTAATGTTTAACATGTGTGGTTGCGGATCAGATTCTAAGAAACAATCAAATTTTAATTCAGAACAATCGGAAGAATTGGATGGTTTGGACAATGAGAATGAAGACGTTAATGAAGAGGTTTTAGAGATATCAGAGAACTTTTTTTTAACTCAAATAAATGATATTTATACAAATGAAGAAGATTACCTAGGTAGGAAGTTAAAATATCAAGGGATATTAGAGACTATGGATTATGAAGAAGATGGTCAAATTATAAATATTATATATGTTTTTAGAAGAAGTCCAGGTTGCTGTGGAAATGATGGAACGGCAGGTTTTGAGGTGTTGTGGGATGGAGATTTGCCATCACAAGATTCATGGGTTGAAATAGAGGGCACACTAATAACTTTTGAAGATAAACAAGGAAATGAATTTTTACAATTAAAGCTAGATTCACTAAAAGAACTTGAAGAAAGAGGAAAAGAGTTCGTTGTGCAATAAAAGGGCATATTATAAAGCATAAGAATCAATAAAATAGACTGATAGATATATTGACGAGACCTCCATAAGTTAGATTTTTAGGACTAACTTATGGAGGTGTGCATTTAATATTTATCAGTCTATTTTTTATCAGTATTTTTGTCTTCAGTATTTTTGTCTTCAGAATTTTCTTCTTCATCAATTTTTATAGCCCCAACAGTCATCATTCCAACTGCGGCAACTTTAACCAAAGTTTTGGCACCATGTTTGATTTTTTTTGTATCACGAGTTTTTACGCCGTCTAAGATTTCTCCACCATTATTAGTGACAAGTTTAAAATTATTTACAAAGTTTTCTACAACTTTTCCCCCACCTTGTTTTAAATCAGTAATACCAGTGTTTACCTTTTCAGCATTTTTAGTTATTTTACCTGTTACTACTTCTGTAGCACCACTTGCAATATCCCCAGCAATAGAGCCTGTATATATGGTAGAATCTACAATATTTGAGCCAATATTATCTATGATTTTTATATCAGAAACTTTACCTACTACAGATAAGGTTCCTCCTATAACTCCACCTACGGCAGCACCTGCTATAATCCCTGCTTTTTTTAGTGAATCCATTTAAGCACCCCTTAAAATATTATTTTATTAATATATATTATATTAGTATATCCCAAAATTATTTATTGGTCAAAAAAGAATAATCATGATATACTAAGATTAAGAATGATATTTTATTAACAATGTGGCTGTAAAGCTATATGGGGGAATGCTTATGAGAATTTTTGATACAAAAGTTCAAGAAATTAAATACAAAGTATTATGTGAGGTCTCAAAACAGAC
>DAMCXN010000007.1:0-20121 GCA_032096995.1 Aminipila sp. | reverse complement strand
GGACAGGACTCTTTTGCTGTCTTTAATGATATAGCAAATGTAATTGTTAGTAAGGATGAACCTACTATGAGATGCTGCATATATAAAGAAAGGGCAATAGTCGCAGATAGAATAAGAATTGCGTTGGGAGGCAAAAAAGAAAATCCTAATATTGTAGAGGTTATTGATATTGCTTGTGATGAATGCCCTGAAGCCGGTCATGTTGTAACAGATATGTGTAGAGGATGCATAGCTCATAGATGTCAGGATGCATGTAAACTTGGAGCAATAAGTTTTGATGAACATCAAAAAAAGGCTAAAATAGATAAAAGTAAATGTGTAGAATGTGGGAGATGTCAAGATGCATGTCCGTATAAGGCAATATATAATTTCATAAGGCCTTGTGAAAGAGCTTGTAAGGTAAAAGCTATTCATATGGGTGAAACTGGAGCGGCTACAATTGATTCAGATAAATGTATTTCTTGTGGAGCCTGTGTTTACAAATGCCCTTTTGGCGCTGTAGTGGATAAATCTTTTATTGTAGATGCAATAAATATAATAAAGGATAGTAGAAAAAATCCAGGGTTTGAGGTTTATGCTGTAATGGCACCTGCTGTCGCTAGTCAGTTTAAATATGCAAGCTTTGGTCAGGTAATAACTGCTATGAAAAAAGTAGGCTTTGATGTGGTAATGGAGGCTGCTTTTGGGGCAGATTTAGTGGCGACTCAGGAAGCAGAAGAATTGCTTGAAAAAGGATTTTTAACAACTTCATGTTGCCCAGGATTTGTTAAATACATTGAAAACAACTATCCTACATTAATAGATAAAGTTTCTCAAAATCTATCGCCTATGGCTCAAGTGGGTAAGTATATAAAGGAAAAGGATCCAACTGCTAAAGTTATTTTTGTGGGACCTTGTACTGCTAAAAAGGCTGAGGCTAAAAAAGAAAATGTAAAGCCTTATATTGATTGCGTATTAACTTTTGAAGAAATTCAGGCTTTGATAGATAGCATGAAAATTGATATAGAAAATTTAGAAGAAACTATTTTGGATGAAGCTTCAAATTTTGGACGTGAATTTGCTTTTAGTGGTGGAGTGACTAATGCGGTTAAGGAAGTCCTTGAAGAATTGGCGGAAGAACAAGGTGAAGATTCGAAAGCTGCTAATTTTGAATTTAACCCTGTAGCATGTGATGATATTGATAAATGCAAGAATGTTTTATTGAGGGCATCTAAGGGGGTGCTTCCAAATAACTTTATAGAAGGAATGGTTTGTTCTGGTGGCTGCATTGGTGGAGCCGGATGTCTGACACATGGAGATAAAAATAAGCAGGCTATATTAAAACATAGCAATGAATCAAGTTCAAGAAGGGTTTTAAGAGGTTAGCTTATAAATGAAGTACAGGTAAGAGCACATACTAATATATTTTGAAAGATAAGACACTTGAGTAAGAATAAATAATAAAAAAACGAAAACCTTTGAAGTTCAAAAGTTTTCGTTTTTTTGGTGCGCCATGAGGGATTCGAACCCCCGACCTTCATATTCGTAGTATGCTACTCTATCCAGCTGAGCTAATAGCGCATGTATTTTGAGAACGATATTAATTATAACTTATTTAATATTGATTGTCAAAGACTTTTATTAATAAATGTACAAAAAAATGAATACTGTTATTAATGAAGTATGAACATATTAAAAAACTGATTGTTGTTACAATGTTTGCTTGATGATATAATCAATAAATAAGATATGTTCATAGAAAAGAGTTGGAATGAGAGAAAGAATATTTATAATTATCCAGCGTGCAGAAAATGGAGACATTTTTAGTAAATTCTATGATGTATTTATAATGACTGTGGCTGTAATAAGTGTTTTACCACTTATGTTTAAAGAAAATAATACCTTACTTCAAAATATGGAGAATGTGAGTGTAGGATTTCTATTGTTTGACTATTTGCTAAGATGGATAACCTATAATTATCAGGTTAAAAGTAAATCTAAAATGGTGTTTCTTATATATCCTTTTACACCACTTGCAATAATAGATTTATTAGCAATAATACCTTATTTTGGATTGCTTGACAACAGATTTATGTTTTTTAGGCTTTTTAGATTATTTAAGATTTTTAGATATTCTAAGCATTTATTATATATTTATAATGTTCTAAAAAAAGAAAGAAAAGAATTATTTTCTGTATTGATTATAACTGTTGGGTACATATTTATAGCAGCTCTATTAATGTTTCAAAATGAACCAGATACCTTTGATGACTTTTTTGAGGCATTATATTGGTCAATTACTGCATTAACTACGATTGGTTATGGAGATATTTATCCAGTAACAACTATTGGAAGACTAATAAGCATGATATCTTCTTTATTTGGAATTGCCATAATTGCGTTACCAGCTGGCATAGTTACAGCAGGTTTTATGGAAGAGATTAATAATGAAAATAAAAGGAAATGAAGAAATTGAATTTCTGCAAAAAGGGAGAGCAATTAAAATGGAAGAACTTAAGGAGTTAAAGAGAGTTTTAAAAGAAGAAAGACCAAATGATTGGGATGATATTCCGGATATTGATTTATATATGGATCAGGTCTTAAGCTATATGGTTAGACAACATATTGGCTTAGAGAGTGGAGAGACCTTAACCTCTGCTATGGTTAATAATTATATTAAAAAAGAATTATTACCAAGAGCAAAAGGTAAGAGATATGATAGAGAACATATCGCATATCTGACAGCTATTTGCTTATTTAAACAAATATTATCTGTAGATTCAACCAAAGATCTACTAAAAAATCAGCTTGAAGAATCTGATACTAAAAATTTTTATAAAAAGTATTGTGATAAGTTAGATAAAGCGTATGAATCCGTATCTGAAAAAATTAATGAAGAAATGACAAAACAAGAAATTTCAGAATTAGTTTTAGAATTAGCTATTTCAAGTTATGCCCAAAAAATAGCCTGTGAAAGATTATTAGAGCTAATTGTTTAATATAATATTTTGTGACCTTTATTAATCTCCTGACATAGTATATCTTATATAAGATTTTGACTATGAAAGGGGATTTTGTTTTGGAAAAAAATACTAGTGGGCTTACTAAAGGTATGGCTTCACAACCTACATGTGAAAACTGTACGGAGCCTTATATAGGTATGCCCATATATTTGGATGACTCGTTCTTTAATTTTAGAGGTGATGAGATAGGTATGGAATGCCCGTTAGAAGAGGACCTACAAGAATACATGGATGACTATTTCGATGATGAAGATGAAATTATGATGCCAAACAATGGTGGAAGTATGCCAAATAACGGCGGAAGTATGCCAAACAATGGTGGAAGTATGCCAAACAATGGTAACAATCAGCCTAATATGGGCAATGGAAGAGATGTTACTTGCCTTGAAGATTGGCCTATAGCAATGGCTTATGTTCCTTGGCAGATGTGGGATCAAGTTTATGATATGGAAAAAGGTTTTTCAGTTGGAACTATATTCCCGGATCTCAATCTACCTTTTTTAGGGGGTGCATCTAAATGAACAGAGAAGAAATGATGCGAAGAGTTCAGATGTTGAGCTTTGTTTTAAATGATGTAAACCTTTACCTAGATACTCATCCAAATGATAAGGCAGCGTTAAATTTCTTTAATAAGTACAATGCTTTATATCAGAATGCCAAGGCAGAATATGAGAAAAATTATGGACCTATAACTGTAACTGGAACTAATGATACAAATAGCTGGTCATGGATAGATGAACCATGGCCTTGGCAGAAGGAGGTTTAAGTATGTGGACTTACGAGAAAAAATTACAGTATCCAGTAAATATTAAAAATCCTAACCCTGCCATGGCTAAGTACATTATTACACAGTATGGAGGACCAGATGGAGAGTTAGGTGCAACATTAAGGTACTTATCTCAACGCTATACTATGCCATATAAACAGTGCATAGGTGTCTTAAATGACATAGGAACAGAAGAAATTGGGCATTTTGAAATGGTTGCAACTATCGTACATCAACTTACAAGAAATCTTACCATAGAACAGATTAAAGAATCTGGATTTGGAGATTATTTTGTAGACCATACTACGGGGTTATACACAGTATCTGCAGGTGGAGTACCATTTGATGCTACTTGCTTTGCTTCAAAAGGAGATGCTATCACAGATTTAATGGAAGATATGGCAGCAGAGCAGAAGGCTAGAACTACTTATGACAACATCTTAAGGTTAGCAGATGACCCAGATGTTATTGAACCTATCAGATTCTTAAGAGAACGTGAAATCGTTCATTTCCAAAGATTTGGTGAAGCGTTACGAGTTGTTCAGGACAATTTAGATAGCAAGAATTTCTATGCTATAAACCCTGAATTTGACTAATCGATGTTTGACAATTAATTTTATGGTGTATATAATTCAAGAAAACAAAAACCGCAGAGTAGCATATTTCTGCGGTTTTCTGTAAATTTAATAAACAAGGTATTAAAAATTTATTATAGAATAAACCTCGATTGACAGAATATCATAAAAAAGCTAACAAGTTAATGATATTGAAGGAAATGAAGGCTAAAGGGAAACAATGGGTCCCTAGTGGAGAGGAGAAGCCACTTTTTTATAACAAAAGAAAGGAATAAATTATGAAGTTTATTACATGGAATGTAAATGGTCTTAGAGCTTGTATGGGTAAAGGGTTCCTAGAATTCATAAAAAGTGAAAACCCTGACTTTGTATGTATACAAGAAACGAAAATGCAAAAAGGACAAGCCGAGGTACCACTAGAAGGTTATCATCAATACTGGAATAGTGCTGAGAAAAAAGGTTATTCGGGTACATTAATATTTGCTAAAAAAGAACCTATATCTGTTAATTATCATATAGATGCAGAGGGCCATGACAAAGAGGGACGAGCTGTTACATTAGAATATGATGATTTTTATTTGATGACAGAATACACTCCAAATGCCCAAGATAAATTAGCTAGAATAGATTATAGATTAGAATGGGAAGCTGCTAGACGCGATTATATTAAAGAACTAGATAAGAAGAAACCAGTTATAATGTGTGGTGACTTAAATGTAGCTCATCAAGAAATAGACTTAAAAAATCCTAAAAATAATAAAGGCAATGCAGGCTTTTCAGATCAAGAAAGAAATGCTTTTGGGAAGCTCTTAGATTTAGGATTTGTAGACACATATAGATATTTAAATCCAGAAGCCACTGGAGTATATACATGGTGGTCATATAGATTTAATGCCAGAGCTAATAATGCTGGGTGGAGAATAGATTATTTTCTTGTATCAGATAGAATAAAACAAAAGGTTAAAGATGTAGAAATAAGAAATGATGTGTTTGGTAGTGACCATTGTCCAGTAACATTGTATATAGATTTATAAAACATTAGGATAAATGATTCTAAACTTAAATGTATTGTAATGCTTTTGTAATTGTATTCTAGAATAATTAATGTTAGTGTTGTACCTACGTTATAAAAACCTTTACTTTAGAATGGAGGGATAATGTGGGAAACAAAATTTTTCCAAGTCTTGATATGAAGGCGACAGGACAAAATATTACAAGGTTACGAAAAGCAAAAGGACTTTCAGTGAAAGAATTACAGCAGTATTTTGGATTTGAGCAACCACAGGCTATTTACAAGTGGCAATGGGGACAGTCTATACCATCTATAGACAACTTGCTTGCACTAAGCTATATATTTGAAACATCAATAGATGAAATCCTGATTGCAGATAGCAGTCAGGATTTTTCCATTTTAAAAATATATTAGTTAGGTAATATTTATAAAAATTAGAAATAATAGTCCGTTGACTTAATATATTAAACTAGAGGTTTAATGACAATATACGTAGCTAAATTTATAATAAAGTTATAAAAGAAATTTACTATTAAAGTAGGTTTAAAAATAAAAACTAATAATGCAAAGGAGAATAGAAATATGAAAAAGTGCATTGTAGAGATAATGAAAGATATAAAAGAATTAGAAGATGAAAAGGAAATGTTGATCCTTTTTGAAAACAGAGGATGTAAAAGTAGATATATAAAGGGAGAAGACCCTGTACCTACAGATTATGATTTTAATCAGACGCGGGAAGATATTAAGACTTTAGATAATAAAATAAGGAAACTAAGGTTTTTACTGAATAAGGCAAACAATCAAATCTTTGTTGAAGAGGTTGGAATGAGTTTAGGAGAATGTCTAGTTTACCTATCTCAACTTAATAATGAAAAATTTAGAGTTAGTAGCTTGATAGCAATTCAACCAATATCAAAAGAATTGACACGAAGCGGTATAGTAGAATACACAAAAGCTAATTTTTCTAGAGATGAAGCAAAAGAAATTTATAAAACGCTAAATACTCAGATTAGTAGGTTACAAATTTTGATTGATAGAAATAATTTAATGGCAGAAATAGAAGTTTAGAAATTTTCCATGGTATGTATACATAGTATAAGTATTTGGGAATATAAAAAGAAATATTTAAAGAAGCTTAAGGTTTATGATAAAAGCTTTTAAGATTTAAGATTTATGTAGTTAGGAATTTAAGGTTTAAGAGATATAACATAAAATGATTTAGAGTTATGAAAATACGTACTAAAAAACTATTGCGGGGAAGTTTGGTTAAACCTCGCATTTTTCATATCATAAAAAATGATGTAATGTTTCAAATATTGTGACAAAACTAACATAGTTTTTTTTTATAATGTTATTTGTTAATAATATATCAAACATTGTTGAATACCCTTGCAATCGTATATATTTGTGCTATAATGGAGAATAATAATTAAAGAGGATGTTTAATAAATTTAAAAAGATAATCTAACTAACTATGATTATGTAAATAAAAAGATTAGATAGGGAGAAAAGAAAAGATGAAGGAATTTAGTATTAGTACTAATGTATTTTTTGGGGAAGGATCTCTTGATAGACTTACCCAAATAACCAATAAAAAAGTCATGATTGTATGTGACAGCTTTATGGTAAAATCAGGTATGGTAGATAAGATTACATCAAGATTAAAAGAATGTGAAGTTACTATTTTTAGTGATGTAGTACCTGATCCACCAGTTGAAATTATTGCAGCTGGTATGATGAAATTAAAAGAATGTGGAGCAGATGTAATGATTGCTCTTGGTGGAGGTTCATCTATAGATGCGGCAAAGGCTATTAGAGACTTTGCAAGAAGACTTCCTGGAGTTTGTGTTGAAGTTGAAGAATGCTATGCCATTCCAACTACAAGTGGTACAGGCTCAGAAGTTACACAGTTCTCAGTAATAACAAATAAGCAGGAAGGTTTAAAATATGCCATGGCAAATAAGTCACTTATTCCTATGGTAGCAATCTTAGATCCTGAACTAGTTACTTCAGTACCTGACTTTATTACAGCCGATACAGGAATGGATGTATTAACACATGCAATAGAAGCTTATGTTTCTACCGATGCTACAGATTTTTCAGATGCATTAGCGGAAAAAGCAGTTTCATTAGTATTCAGATTCTTACCTGAAGCATATAAAGATGGAAACAATGTACTTGCAAGAGAAAAAATGCACAATGCATCTTGCTTAGCAGGAATGGCATTCAATTCTGCAGGTCTTGGTATTACTCATAGTTTAGCTCATGCAGTAGGAGGAAAACTTCATATTTCTCATGGAAGAAGTAATGCTATGATTTTACCTTATACAATAGAATATAATGCTAACTTAGGAGACATGAGATTCGATAAGGAATTTGATATTGCAGCAAGAAAATATCAGAGATTAGCTAAAATTTTAGATTTACCAGCAAATACAGTATATATAGGTGTTAACAACTTCATTAAAAAGATTGTTGAACTTCAAAAAATGCTAAAGATTCCTGCAACTTTAAAAGAACAGGGTGCTGATTTAGCCTTAGTAAGTGAGATGAAAGAGGAAATGCTAACAGCTGCTATGAATGATATTTGTACAACAACAAATCCAAGAGAGACTTCAACTGAAGATTTATCAAAGATTTTAGACAAACTTACAGGAACAAAATAGTACAGAAAATATACTGAATTATAGCAACAAAAGAAATGCTTTAAGAACTTAAAGCATTTCTTTTTCTTTTTTTTGTAGCATTTTTCTCTTTTTTGCATCTAGCTTATAGGGGAGTTTTGGGGACTTTTATTTTCAATGAAGGAGATATGTGAATGAAAACAGTTTTAGTGATAACAAGTTCAAAGGATCGTATTGCTGATTATATGGTATCCATTTATTCTCAAAGATGTATATTTTTTAGGTTAGACTTGGATAGAATTTGTGATTATGAAATACAAATAAACCAATATGGATGGAGTATTGGAAATTATAGAGAATTTGTAACAGACGAAACTATAGATGCTATATATTATAGCAATCCTATTTATCCTGATTACAGAAAATATAGTTTGAGTTTTCAGGAGTCTATGAAAAAAGATATAGACGTAATTGTAAAAGCTATTACTAATGATTTTTCAGGAAAATGTTTAAATAGACCGGAGCTGATGGAACGTATTGAAAATAAAATTTTTCAGATATATCTAGCACAAAAAAATCATTTTATAATGCCAGAACTTTTGATTACAAATAGCACAAGCTGTGCTGATAAATTTTGTCGAGAAGATTTTATTGTAGAGGCTCCTTTGAGAAACTCTCAAAATGATTTATCAGATTATATAGGAAAAAAGTATTATGAGAGTAACAACTTAGAAGGAATAGAACTAAGACCTATATATATTGAAAAAGAAATAGTAGGTGATTTTCAAGTAATCTCAAACTTTATATGTGAAAATTCATATTCTGCTAAAATTAATAAAAAAAGTATTAATAATCAAACTAATAAAAAATTTGAAGTTTCTAACATTATTTTGCCTAACTATATTGAAGAAAAGTGTTTAAATTTTATGAAAGATACGGGACTTATTTTTGGTACTTTTAATTTTATTGTCAAAAAAGATGAATACTATTTTTTAGAATTTAATGCAAATGCTCAATGGTTATGGTTAGAAAATGAACTTGAATGGGATTTAAGTTCTAAGATAATTGATTATTTTAGTTAAAATTTAAACTGTAGAAATAAAAAAATATCAATATATTAAACTGTGTAAATAATATATACATGCAATTGATTATACTCTAAGAAGATAAAGGATATAATAAAAATATTAAGTCCTGAGGAGTAAATTGATGGAAAGAAATGCAATAGATTATGTAGCTTTAGGAAAAAGAATAAGAAAATGGAGAAAAGAAAGAAGTTTTTCACAGGAAGAATTAGCTGGTGGCATAGAAAAAACTATACAACATATTTCAAATATTGAAAGAGCGCATACAAAGGTTAGTCTTGCTACACTAACAGATATTGCTAACTTTTTAGATGTTTCACTAAATGATTTAATGTGTGATAGTTTACGTAATTCTGGAAATGCATACCAATTGGAATATAGTATGATGATCAAAGATTGTGATGAAAACCAATACCGTAAGTTGAATAAAACAATTAAAGCCTTGATGGACACATGGGAGTAATTACAAGAAAAAGAGAGTAATAAGGGATAATAATGCATATTCAAAATAAACAATTTTTTCTTGAAAATATAGCTGTTTATGAAGTGGCTATATATGGATATTTGATTTCTATTACTGAAGAACCTCAACTTTCTGAAGATTTATTACAAAACACCATGGAAAAAGCATGGGAAAAAATGGGGCAGCTTAGGGAGTCTTCTAAAGTCCAGAGTTGGCTTTTTTCTATTGCTAGAAATGAAGCAAAAAAATATTATAGGTATCAAGAAAATAAATATTCATATATTGAAGATATTGATTTAAACAATCAACTAACAGAAAATAATTCCATACATTCATTAGATGCACTTGAATACTTAGTTAGAAATTTTGATATAAATGCAATGAAAGAAGCTTTAAGACTTCTAGGAACAAAAGACAGGAAACTCATTATTATGTACTACTTTCAAGGCAAGAGTCAAAGACAAATAGCCGAGGATTTAAATCAAAAGTATAGTACGGTAAGGGTTAGCCTTGTTAGGGCATTAAAGAAAGTAAGAAAGATTCTTAAACAAATAGAGAATGGAGAAATAGATATTAATAGAAAATGATATTAATACTCTGTGTTTATAAAAGGAAATTAAAATAATTTAGTTTTTATTAGGGCTTTGCTTTACGCAGGAGCTCTTTTTTATTGTACTTAATTGTTATTGAAATCGAACTCCTCAACTTAAATAATTACCTTAATTTACCAATTGCGAAATGAGACACAATATTATTTATCGAAAAACAATAAATAATTGTTGACAAACAACTTATGCCTGAATATAATTATGGTATAATGAAGCTTTATTAGAAAATAAAGGAAGGCTGGAAATTTTACTATGAATTATTATATTGAGGAATCAGGGGAAGTTAAAATGGACGGAACTGGAAAGGCTATAACTTCAAATAAAAATAAGAAACCACCAATGAACTTTGATAGGGCAGATGTTTTTTATTCAGGAGCTCTTTTAATTTGTGGATTTCTATATTGGAATTTTATTTATGTTATAAAAATGGGGCTAGGTGTTACTTCTTTTGCTATAATTTTATCTTCTATTACTCTTATCTATTTTAAGCAAAAAGGGGTTAAACAGAGTAAAAAAAGTTTTTTGTGGATTCTCTTAATAGGAATATCATCAATCCAATTTATGATATTTGATGGCATATTGCTTAAGTTTTTTAATCTCATTTTTATATCGGTAAGTTTTATTTATTGGGTTGCAGTTAGCACAAATAGATGTATTGATACAAAGCTTTGCATGTATACTTTTGGAGATTTATTGAATCAAAGTATTTTAATTCCCTTTGCCAATATCATATGTGAATATTATGCTTTGAAAAAAGGATTTTCTAAAAATAGGCATACAAAAAATGTTATGTATGCGCTTATTGGTATCGTTGTATTTTTACCATTTATGGTTTTCGTAATAACACAACTTTCTATAGCGGATGCGTCATTTGAAAATTTGTGTGATAAAATACAGGATGCCATTTCATTAGCAAATCTTCTAGAATATGTGATGCAGTTTATACTTGGAATTCCTGTAGCTTGCTATTTATTTGGTGTTATATATGGGGATGTAGTTGGAAGAAATATTGACAGTTTAACTAAAAGAAAAGTTGATGAAATGTATGAAGGGATCAGCTTTGCTCCTGAAATAATGGTTTATACTGTACTCATTCTTTTCAACCTTATTTATATTGCTTTTTTTTCATCACAATTAAGTTCTCTAATTTCTGCATTTGAAAATGTATTACCAAGCAATTACACTTATGCAGAATATGCTAGAAGAGGGTTCTTTGAACTATGTAGAGTGTCAACTATAAATATAATACTTATATTTTTGGCAAATACTTTTATAAAGAAAAAAGCATTTAAAACTGCACCTAAAATGTTGAGGGTGCAATGTGGGTTTATGAGTGTTATGACTATAGGACTAATTATTACAGCTTTAAGAAAAATGTATATGTATATTCAAGTCTATGGGCTTACGCAACATAGAATTTATGCTTCTTGGTTTATGATGCTCCTTTTGTTTTTCTTTATTATAATAGTTATAAGACAAATCAAAGTGTTTAATTCTTCTAAAATAATAATAATTGGTGGAATTGTCGGATTTATGGTATTATCTTATGGTAATGTTGATGGTAACATAGCGAAATACAATATTGAAAATTATGCAAATGGAAATTTGAAAAGATTAGATTATGAAGCTTTATTCCAATTATCAGATGCTGCAATACCACATATATATGATTTATATCAGAAAACTGAAGATGGTCAAAAGAAACAATGGTTATATAATCATATAGTTTATGGTGATTATCAATATGGATTATACGATAGCTCAGAAGGAAATTATCAGGAATATGATGGCTATGAAGATTATGAAGGCAGAGATGAAATTGAGAATAATGAATATGATAACAGTTTTAAATCTTTTAATCTTCAATCTAGCAGGGCAAGTAGTATTAGAGGGATTTTACAAAGTGAGGGTTATAAGGCTAAAAGCAATGTTAATATTAAATCCAATCCTAGCTCATGAGGGAGGCACTGATGGCACAAAAGTTAAAAATAGTTTTTATAGGAAACAGTATTATAAACGGTTTTCCTTATGATAGAAAAAATGAATTCGTAAGTTTATATAGAAAAGCTTCAGGTAAAGATGTTTTAAATAAAGGTATTAACGGAGATACTGTTCATGGTGTGATGAGAAGGTTTGCTCAAGATGTTTTAGAATGTAAGCCTGATATGGTAGTAATTATGACAGGAACGAATGAATTTATATATAAAGAGTCACTGCCAGAACAATGTATGAAGGATATAATCAACTTGATTGAGCTATCTAAGCGTGAAAAAATAGAACCAGTACTCCTTACACCTCTATCTATAGAGCCACAGATGGCTGAAAACAGGTGGATGGTTTGTGATGACGTAAACTATGAGATAGTTCAAGATCAGATTATGCAATTAACAAAATTAATAAAATCTTATTGTTATGAAAATGATGTAAAAGTTATAGATACAAATAAAGCATATTCAGAATATGTACATTTAGTGGGTGAACAATCTGCATACTATGATGGAATTCATCCAACTAGAGAGGGACATAAATTTTTAGCAGAAGTTGTAGAAAAGTTTTTTTAATATATTTTTTAATATATTAAGTTATCCAAGAGGCGAAAGCCTCTTTATTTTTATTTAATAGATAACTTATAAAAAATCTATAAAGTGAATTAGTTTTGCATAGAAAAAATGCTTGTATTTTATAAAGTTACATAATCCCAATTATGTAACTTATATGTATCTTTATGGGGAAAAAAGTATATATAAGTTTTAACATTATTAAAGAAAGCATTTAAAGTAGCGAAAAGGATAATTAAATCGCGAAATATATGCATTTATGTTATAATGCTAAAAGTAATGGAGGCGTTTAAATATGAAAAAGTGTGAAACAGAGATAAGAGTTATTTATGCAGATACAGATGCTATGGGCATTGTTTATCATACAAATTATATAAAGTGGTTTGAGATAGGTAGAAATGAGTACTTAAGAGAAAAATGCTATCCATATTCAAGGATGGAGGAAAAAGGAATATGGCTTCCTGTTGTATCTGTGACTTGTGAATATAAATCTCCGGGAAAATATGATGATATACTTTTGATTAGAACCTGGATAAAAGAGTTAAAGGCTGCAACTATATTAATGGCCTATGAAATACTACGAAAAGAAACAGGAGAGTTACTTGTAACAGGGACCACTAAACATGGGATTACTTCACCAGATTTAAAGCCTATAAGATTGAAAAAAGTTAATCCAGAGATGTATGAAAAATTAATGGCAGATGTAGAAGATTAAAATATAGTACAATGTGCAATATATAAATATAAGTTTCAAATGGAACATTTAAAGTTATAAATGTCGAATTTATAGTTATGTAATATGTTAGTGTATTACTGGACATGGGACTAATAAATTATTTGATGAAAAATAATATTTTATAAGAATGAACAAAGTGATATAAAGACTATAATAGTCGAAAAAAATCGTGCAATGTATATTGGCGATGAATTAGTAAAATCAATGTATTGTAGCCTTAATGTTAGAATTGTAGAACAGAATTAGATATATTAGAATTGAGAGGAAAGTTGATGGAAAAAGGACAAAAATGTCAATTGTTAATTGACGATATGAGTAATGAAGGACAGGGTATCGGTCGTGTAGATGGCATGGCGGTATTTGTTAAAGGAGCAGTTCCAGGAGATACTGTTATTGCTGAAATAACTAAAGTAAAAAAGAACTATGCATTTGCAGTAACAAGTGAAATCGTAGAACAATCACCTTATAGAATAGAAGCTGAATGTCAATATGCAGGTCAGTGTGGAGGTTGTACTTATGCTAATATGAATTACGAAGGTCAACTAGCTATAAAAGAAAAACAAGTTCGTGAAAAGTTAGTTAGGTTAGGAGGATTAGAAAATCCAAACTTAAAGCATATAGTTGGAATGGATAATCCATATAATTATAGAAATAAGGTTCAAATGCCAATAAGTACAGGGGGAATTATTACTAGGAAAGGTGGTATTGTTGAGAACTTAGGCAAATGTGCTATAGGTTTTTACAAGGCAAAAAGCCATGATGTAGTTAATTGCCAAGAATGTATGTTGCAGACACCACCAGCAACAGCTATTGCTGAGGCATTAAGAAAGTTCATGAGGGAAGATAACATTACAGCTTATGACCCTAAGTGGGAAAAGGGATTGATGAGACATTTGATAGTAAAGACAGCTATGGGTACAGGCGAGGTAATGGCTATATTAGTAATAAACGGAAAAGGAATACCTAACAGTGCCAAAATGGTTGAAATGATGGATGAAGCTATTTATGAACTCCCTCCTAGAGAAGATGGTGTGGAATATAATTTAGAAAGCGTTATTATAAACGTTAATAAGGGAAAAACACCTGAAATCATGGGAAAAGAATGTCTACCTATCGCAGGTAAGCATACTATCTTAGAAAAAATAGGGGATATGGAATTTGAAATTTCTCCCTTAGCTTTTTATCAAGTTAATCCAGTGCAGATGAAGGTGCTTTATGATAAGGTTCTTGATTACGCTCAGTTAACTGGCAAAGAAAATATTTTAGATCTTTATTGTGGAGTAGGTACTATAGGTCTTTATTGTGCCAATGACATGAGAAAGAAAACTGATGGACAAGGCTCTGGCCAAGTGATTGGTATTGAGTGTGTCAAGGGTGCGGTAATAGATGCAAATAGAAATGCAGTAATAAATGGTCTGGTAAATGCACAGTTCTTATATGGAAGAGCTGAGGCGGAACTTCCAAAAGTACTTGAAGGGCATAAGGACAAAGAAGGCTTTGATGTAAAGCCATTTGATCCAGATTTGATTATTTTAGATCCACCAAGATCAGGATGTGCACCAGAGCTTTTAGAAGCTGCTGCCAAGGCAAATCCAGATAAAATAATTTACGTTTCATGCGATCCAGCAACACTTGCTAGAGATGTGAAAAGACTAGGAGAGCTGGGATATCAGTTTGTAGAAGGAACACCAGTAGATATGTTCCCGCATACTAAACACGTTGAAGTGGTGATAATGATGACAAGGGCTTGAAACCCAGTAACCATGCGGGTTTGAGCCACTTTTAATCATCATTTTTTAAGCCCTAAAAAACAGCCAAAATATAGATGACATAGGGTATTTCTTAAGATGTACCGATAAAATTGAATAGTAAGCACGCAAATAGGCAGTGGATAATTATAAAATCCACTGCCTATTTTTTATGCCATAAAATTTGTAGAAAGGAGTTTTTTAAATGTCAAGATATTTTTTATACGGCACAAGATTTTCTGAATTTGAACAGATGATGATGCTTGTGCCAAATTTTACTCAAAGAAAGAGGGGACTGATTGTCATGGAAAATTTTAAGGCTGAAAGCAGCCAAAGTAATGCTACCTATAAAAGGTTGTTGAAAAATAATTTTGCAAACTTCCGTCATCGATACTTGAACAAGCGATTGCAAAAGCTCATTCAGAGCTTTGATGGAGAATGGTTTTTAAATGCCACTCACAAGCAAAGATTTATGACCATCTGTAAACCCTATACCTCTAAAAAGGCTTGTGCGATAATCTACCTGCTTTCTGCTGATGAAAATTTATGGAATTGCGCCTCTAGTCATATTCATTCAAGTGAGATAAATCTAACGGATATACTACTGCGAGGGATTAGCACCGATGGCTATGCGTTATATCAAACAGCGAGAACAATTGCCACAGGAAAAGAACATATTCATATAAATGAAATTGCCGATGAACAGCTCATCGGCAATTTTGCATTTCGGGCAATTATTCATAGTATCTTAATCGCAAGGAATGGAAATCACCTAATAATGAGGAATGAAAGTGACTTTTAATAGAGTTCTACTTTTCATAGCTCATTAAATCAGTAATATTGCAATCTAAAACATAGCAAATACGAGTTAGCACATCAATATCCATCCGCTCAATATTACCGCTATACCATTTATCGGCTACTTCAAAACGAACATTGGCAAGCTTAGAAAGCTTACTTCGTGTTATATCCTTTTCATCCATAATTTCTTTTACATGGAAAGTGATTTTGCCGTAATTTTTAATCTCGAATACTGAATTTGTATTGTTCATATCGTTCACCTCTAGATATAGTCTATATGCAACATTACATATTGACTATTCCTGTATAAATAGATACTATATAAATAGTATTATTAAAGGAGCTGATAGATATGCAAAAACAAGGGAAATCATTATGCTTCAGCGGTCATCGCAGTGAAAGGTTACCGCAAAGCAATGAGGAAATGGAAAAGTTAAAGTTACACTTGTGGGAGAAAGTTGATAAGGCAATTGAAAATGGAATAGACACATTCTATTTCGGTGCTTGTTATGGTTTTGATTTACTCTGTGCGAATGTGGTGCTGCAGAGAAAAAGAGTGATTAAACTTGCAGACCCCAAAACGATAAAGCTCATTGCTGTGGTCCCATTCGAAGAACAAGCGAAAAACTGGAAGGAGTCAGATAGAGAAATTTATTATGACACCCTTGCCCAGTGTGATGAGGTCATTACATTAAGCACCCGATATACGCAAGGCTGTTATCATGAGCGGAATCGCTACATGGTGGATCACAGCAACAAACTGATTTGTTACCATGATGGAAGTAGTGGAGGTACTGCCTACACTGTCAAGTATGCAGAGCAGAAGCAATTGCAAATTATAAATCTATATGAAGCTTAAATAAATGAGTCACTTCACAAAAAGGAGTGGCTCATTTTTTATGCGATAAATCAGAATGGAGGAATCAATATTGAATATTAGAATTAAAACCCTAAATTGTATGACAGGTCTTGAATTACCTTGCAGAGAAGAAAAGATTGCAGAGTTTTGCAATAACCTTGGCATCACAAATAATTCCCAAACAGAGGTCACAGTAGACTATGTGTATTTGAATGACCGTGCCAATGCACTGCTGTCAGGGAGAACCTACAACCTTGATAAACTCAACTACCTCGCCAAAAGGCTGGACAGCTTTGATAAAAGCGAATTGACCACTTTTTATGCAATAGCCTACAGTGAAAAAACGAAAAGCATTGACAGCCTAATCAACCACACCTTTAATACCCACTGTTACAGCGTTGTGAGCGATTTCAGCAACCTTGACGCCGTAGGCAAAGATATGTACCTCACGGAACAGCAAGCCGTCAGTGCCGATGTATTGGAGCAATTAAATGGTATAGCCTACTTCCAATCAGTGATAGAGAGCAACGTCAACCCCACTGTTACTCCATATGGAATCCTCTACCGAAACAAAAATGAGTATGAACAGATGTATGACGGTAGTCACTTCCCTCATTATGAGTGGGATGAAAATATGGGAACCGTTACAATCGGCAAAAATGGCTTCCATGAATTTCTCTACTTTCCCTTTGCTGACACAGAATTAAACAAAGCACTGGAACGGCTTGGAGCTACCTCTACTTCCGAATGTGATGTGGAGATTGATAGCGAATTTTTAACCGACCAAGTCCTCGCAGCTATTACAGAGGGAGAGCCGATTGAAAATAAGTTGATGCAGCTATCCTATTTCAGCGAAAAGTATGCAGAGCTTGGGACAAGGGAAAAGCCACAGCTTGATACGCTTGTGGAATTCCTTGAGCCTCGCACAGTAAAAGATGTAAATGTCATTATGAACAGCCTTCATGAGTTTGAAATCTTCCACGGTATCCATACCGCAAAGGACTATGGCAGATATATGATCATAGACAGCGGTCATTTTGAGTATGATGAAAACCTTGAAGAATACATTGATTTTGAGAAATACGGAAGTCACAGACTGAAATGGGAAAATGGTGCGTTTATTGATCAAGGATACATTCTCTACCATGGCTACAATATGGAGCTTGCCGATATGCTTTCGGAAATCGGCATAGAGGTTGAACCCCAGGAAACCCAAACACTTAAGCTGTATATGCCCCTTAGAGCCACCACCTACTATGATGAAAATGATTATGGTGACCTGTATCAAGTAGATTTTGAAACTGAAGTTTACCCCGAAGAACTTGCTGAATATGAAGATGAAATCTTAGAGGCCATTACAAATAACAGATTGCCAGAAGAAAAAGAGCGTGGACTGATGAAATATTATGGAAATAATGATTCGGTCAATGCCAAGGTAAAATGCTATGATTTCTCGGTCGAAAATGTTCGTGGCAATCTTATGGGTGTAGCCACATTAGTGTTAAATGCTCCTCTTAATGATAAGGAAATAGAGAAAATCAAGGAGCAGATTTCAGGACAAGCAAGTGATGGTTGGGGCGAGGGATTTGAACAAAGAGAAATCAAATGTAATGGCAAAGAAATTTATGTGAGCTTTTGGCAGAGTAAAAACTGGGGTTTACACACTGCAGAGGAACTTGGGATTGCCCAACCACAGCAAGAACTGGCTATGGGGGGAATATAGAATGCGAGTGCTTGTACAAAATGCAGAACTACCACACAAGCAAGAGTGGTTTGACTTACCTATGAGTATGCCTCATAAAAACACGGAGGATATCTATCGCCTCATTGGTGTGGCAAGAAAACCGGACGGCTACTTGTCGGCAATCGTAATCGCTGATGTCGAAAGTAGTGTTGTGAACCTCAAAAGTCATATCTCTCCCAACACATCCCTTGAAAATCTTGATAAGCTCTGTGTGCAACTGTCAAAGATGTCTGAAAAAGAGAAAGAGCAGCTTTCAGAAAAAATAAATACCCAAACCATAGATGATGTAATTGCCCTTGCTAAAGAAATTACAGCACATACTAAGGCTTTTTCTATGATTGGAGGAATGTAATGTGAATGGATTTCCCACGCAAAAACAGGTGGAACAAATTAGAGAGATGTATCCAATTGGTACAGTCATTGAGTTGACCCGCGATATGGATGATAAATATGCGCCCATTGCAAAAGGAACACAAGGTAAAATTGTCAGCATTGACGATATCGGTACTTTGCATATGAAATGGCAAAATGGGAGTGGTCTGGGCGTGGTGGTTGGTGAGGACAACTTCAAGGTTATCTCAAAACCAGAAGAACAGGAAATGGAAACTCCTAAAATGGAGATAGGAGGAATGAGCCTATGAGAGTGTTAATGGCACAGGTATATAATCCGAAAAATGAAGCCCTTACCGACATTGGACTGCCTGCAAGCTTCGAGGAAATGGAGGATGCACTGCATATCATCAATACAACTACGAAGGAATGTACAGCGGATATTCACTATTTCTTAGGTGATTTCAACCCACTTGAAAATAAAACAGTTCAGCCCTGCAGTTTATATGAGTTAAATTACTTTGCAACATTGTTCGGACAGCTTCAAGAATATGAGCAACTTCAATTTATAGGTCTTGTTGAATGCACCGACACTGAGTATCCTAAAATGAAAGAAGTCATCAACCTTGCGCTCAATGTCTCAAAGCTTGACTGCCACCATGCTCCTGCCACTACGGATAAAGAAATTGGTCAATTCTACATTGACAATGAACTTCTTCCACAGCTTGCTGAGTTAGAAAATCTGCCGGACAAGCAGTACGACTGGATGTGTAAGCATTTAGACGAGGAAAAAATCGGGCGAGAAATGCGGGAGCAGGAAAAAGGCGTGTTCACCTCTGCAGGATATTTTGTGAAGAATGAGGAAATCAAGCAGCTCTATGACGGAAATCCCATTGTGCCACAGCCTTGCGACTATATCTTCCGATTAGAGCTTGCCCTCATTCCACAAGGAAATGAACCAAACGATCAAAACACCATCAGCCTAAAGCTACCGGCATCCCAAGCGGATATTCAAAGAACCTTGGAGGGAATCGGTGCAACAAGTATGGATGACTGTTGCTTCTACGGATATGAAAGCCTTGTAGTCCCTCAGCTTGCTGATTGCTATGGTGGCAATGAAGATTTTAATGCACTGTGTCATCTTGCCGAAAAGATCGATTGTGTCAAGTTAGAATGGGAAAATAAATTATAGACTTTCCCTATGTCTTTT
>DAMCXN010000006.1:68389-69998 GCA_032096995.1 Aminipila sp. | reverse complement strand
AAATTGATTTTGAGGATCCAAAATTTTTTGAAGATAGTTATATGATTGATTAATTACTAGTGAAAATGGAGATGTAAATGATTTTAACATCTCCATTTTTAGATCTTTAGATAATTTAACTTACTTACAAAGCATTAAACATATTGATATTCTTTCTTATATTTAACTAAAAAGAATATGCTCATAATTAAGGCTAAGCCTTCAGAGATTGAAACTGCAACCCAAGCACCATCAATTCCAACTAATGGAGGAAGTAACAATAATCCAGCGGCTAAGAATAAGAACGTTCTTAAAAAAGAAATAACTGCTGAAATCTTACCATTGGAAAAGGCAGTAAAAAGTGCTGAAGAAAATATGTTAATACCTGAAAATAAAAAGGAAATATTATAAAGCATAAGTCCTTTCATGGCTAGATTATATACATTAATATTTTCATGTGAAAAAATTTTTATAATATAAGGACCGCATATTATAGACCAAAAATAAATTATTATGGAACATGCTAAAACAAAAGATATACAATACTTAAAAATCCTCTTTATTTGTTCAATATTTTGACTGCCATAATTATAGCTTATAACAGGTGATACTCCCATAGAAAAGCCTAGCAAGGCGGCCTTTAAAAGAAAATCTAAATATAATAGTATAGTAATAGCAGCAACTCCATCTTCTCTAAGATATTTCATCATAACTATATTATATAAGAAGGTTATAATGGCATTTGACATCTCTGTAACCATTTCAGAGGAACCATTTATACAACACTTAATCAAGATTTTAGAGAGAAAAGGTGTTTTTACAAAATAAATAGATCCTGTTCTATTAATTGAAAAATATATCATGCCTACTAAAGCAGGAGTTAATATTCCTATCCCAGTCGCAAAAGCAGCACCACGAACGCCCATATTTAAAGGAACAATAAAAACATAGTCAAGAATAATATTTAGCAAACCCCCAATGATGGTAAGTCCGAAACCTAGGTTTGGTTTACCAGAGGTAATAAATAAATATTGAAACGACATTTGTAAAATAGTAGGAACTGTAAAAAGAAGAAGTATAAAAGCATAATCATAACAGTAATCCATTAAAACAGCATTAGCCCCTAAAAGAATTAGTAAGGGCTTCATAAATAAGCCACCCATTATTGTAAGTATAATTCCTGTTACAATTCCCCCATAAATGATTAAACTAAAATTCTCTTTTGCTTCTTGATATTTTTCTTCACCAATCTTTTTAGCAATTAAAGCACTGCCCCCTGAGCCAAGCATTACGCCAATAGCTATAATAGCATTAAAAAGTGGATAAGCTATGTTTAAGGCTGAAAGAGCTTGGGTATTTATATATATAGAAACAAAAGCACCATCAATAATGGTATATAAAGACATAAAAGCCATCATGGCAATACTTGGTACAGAAAATTTTATTAATGATATAAATGTAAAGTTTTTTTGTATCGAATTGTTCATAAAGTCACCTTGATTTAAATGTTGTCATTATTAGTTAAATTTTATTTATATATAGAATAAACTATATGGTAACAGTATAGTCAATAAGAAATAAAAAGAAATTATGTATTTTATGTATTTATGGAGAAATAATAGTTAATATT
>DAMCXN010000006.1:37492-68272 GCA_032096995.1 Aminipila sp. | reverse complement strand
AGGTTAACATGTAAATAAGGTAAATGTTGCAAATATATTTGCTAAAAGTTAAGGCAGATATGAGAATAAGGGGGAAAATATGGATAATAGTGCATTATTTAAAATTGGATATGGACTTTATGTATTAACAGCTAAAGATGATAGTAAAGATAATGGTTGCATTATTAATACAGTAATGCAAGTTACTGTTTCACCACTTGTTATGGTTATAGGTGTAAATAAGCAGAATTATACCCATGACATGATTATGAAAACAAAAGAGTTTAATGTATCAGTATTAGATACTAGATCTCAGTTTTCAATTTTTCAAAACTTTGGGTTCCAATCTGGTAAGGATGCGGACAAGTTTGCAGACTTTAAGGCAGCAGGAAGGGCAGAAAATGGTATTTACTATATTACAGAAAATACAAATGCTTACCTTTCTGGTAAAGTTATAGAAACTTTTGATTTTGGTACTCATACTTTGTTTAAGGCAGAAATAGTTGAAGCAAAAAATCTTTCAGAGGAAGAAACATCTACGTACACTTATTATCAGAAGAATATTAAGCCAGCACCACAGCCAGTAGAAAAGAAAGGCTGGAGATGTAAGATTTGTGGATATGTCTATGAAGGAGATCCACTTCCAGAAGATTTCATTTGCCCAATTTGTAAACATGGTGCTATAGATTTTGAAAAAATAGTTTAAAAAAACATTAATAATAAAAAGGAGAGTAAAGAGATGGATTTAAAAGGTACAAAAACAGAAAAAAATTTAAGAACAGCTTTTTCAGGCGAATCAGAGGCTAGAAATAAGTACACATATTTCGCTTCTAAAGCTAAAAAAGAAGGATATGAACAGATTGCAGCATTATTTTTAAAAACTGCAGAAAACGAAAAGGAACATGCTAAGCTTTGGTTTAAGGCTCTTGGTGCATTAAATGATACAGCCACTAATCTTTTATCAGCTGCAGAAGGCGAAAATTACGAATGGACAGACATGTATGCTACATTTGCTAAGGAAGCAGATGAAGAAGGATTTACTGAATTAGCAGAGCAGTTTAGAGGAGTAGCAGAAGTTGAAAGACATCATGAAGAAAGATATAGAGCTCTTTTAGATAATGTTAAGAACAACAAGGTATTCCTTAAACCTGATGAAACTGTTTGGGAATGTCGTAACTGTGGTCATCTACATGTTGGAAAAGAAGCTCCTGGAGTATGTCCAGTATGTAAGCACCCACAAAGCTTTTTTGAAGTTAGAAAGATCAATTATTAATAATTAGCTTAAAAACATATTTGCTATAGGATATTTTTTATATCCTATAGCTTTTTTTATGTAATAGTAAATATCGCTGGCTCTTACTATTATATAAAAAGGAATATATCATAATAGCTAATTTGAAAAATGTTCTATAAGTATTGACAAAAAAGTTGTTGTAAAGTATGATTTAATTTAGGTTAGTGACAACTAACTAGAATTTATTTATGTAATAACAAAATTCATTTTAATAATTTATTAATAATAAGGCGTTTATGGACGCCTTAAAAAATAAAATTAAATTAGCTATAGCTAACTAAAATAAAGGAGAAAGTAAATGAAACAAGAAAAATTAAAAGGTAAAGATTTAATTAATGTTGGAATATTTACAGCAATATATTTTGTGATAGTTTTTGCCATTGCTCTACTTGGATATATTCCTATATTTATGCCGCTTTTGTGTGTTATTCTTCCCATTGTAGGAGGTATTCCCTTTATGCTTTTTTTAACAAAGGTTAAAAAATTTGGGATGATTCTATTAATGAGTATTATAATGGGTTTTCTAATGCTTCTTACAGGTATGGGATATTATTCAATTATTATAGGAACTATATCAGGGTTAGTTGCCGAGTTTGTATATATGAGTGGAAAATATAAAAGTGCAACAAAAGCTGTTTTAACGTCAGGAATATTTAGCATATGGTGTTGGGGAAACTTTATACCTTTTTTTACAAATATAGAAGGTTATTTTTCTACTAGGCAAAGTTATGGACAGGAATACATAGAAGCGTTGACCAGATTAATGCCAGCATGGATGTGTCCTACATTATTAGTTGCGTGTTTTGTAAGTGGTATTATTGGCGGACTTTTGGGTATGAGTGTTTTAAAGAAACATTTTAAAAAGGCAGGAATAGCTTAATGAAACAATATTTTTTTAAAATAGATATAAAAAATAGAGGACTAATATTAGATCCAAGGACAAAAATCCTGTTACTTATAACTATGTCTACTTTTGTACTAGGAGGGATCGGAGGTACTGAAATACAATGGATCACTCCGTTTCTTAGTGCTGTTCCTTTTGTATTACTTTTAACAGCGAGACAGTATAAATTTGCGGCTATATATGTTGCTTTATATATGTCGGCCTCAATTGTATTTTTGATGATTAGTTCTAATACAAAAGGATTACTATATTTTCTCCTGTTAAGTTCTGTAGGAATTATAACACGTTTTATACCAAGTATTATGTTAGGTATATACGTTTTGACTACAACAACTGTTAGCGAATTTAATGCAGCAATGACGAGACTTAAGATTAGTGAAAAAATAGTAATACCTTTATCGGTAATGTTTCGATTTTTCCCAACAGTTATAGATGAGTTTTCCTCCATTAATGCGGCAATGAAGATGAGAGGTATTGCTTTAGGTGAAAAGAACGTAGCTAAAATACTAGAGTATCGATTAGTGCCACTTTTGACATGCTCAGTAAAAATAGGTGAAGAACTTTCTGCTGCCGCACTTACAAGAGGGCTTGGAGGAAATGCAAAAAGAACAAATGTATGTAAAATCGGTTTTAATATACAAGACATTGTTGCAATAGTATTATGTGTTATTGTGCCTTTTGCCATGATGATAATTTCAAAAATAGAGATGTTGTGAGGTAATTATGATACAAATTAAAGATACATATTTTAAATATGAACATTCTGAATTAAATGCACTAAATAATATAAACCTTCAAGTCAAGGAAGGAGAATGTGTTTTAATTTGTGGAGAATCAGGTTGTGGAAAGACATCTATAACACGGCTAATAAATGGGCTGATTCCCAATTACTATGAAGGAAATATATCAGGACAAGTAACAGTTAAAGGATTAAATGTTTCGAAAGCAGAATTATATGAAACCTCAAAGATTGTAGGTAGCGTATTCCAAAATCCTAGAAGCCAATTTTTTTGTGTAGATACAACAGGAGAAATCGCATTTGGATGTGAAAATATGGGGTTACCTGAAAATGAAATAATAAAGCGAATTAAAAGGGTTGCTAAAGAACAAGAAATTAATAGACTGCTAGGACATAATATCTTTAATTTATCAGGAGGAGAGAAACAGAAAATTGCTTGTGCCTCTGTTTCGGCAATAGAGCCTGAGGTTTTTGTTTTAGATGAACCTACTTCAAACTTAGATATGAAGGCTATTTATAATTTACGTAGGATTGTTGAATTGTGGAAAAAGCAAGGAAAAACAATTGTTATTTCAGAACATAGATTACATTGGTTAGTAGGTGTTTGTGATAAAGTAATTTTTATGGAAAATGGAAAAATTAAATCTGAGTATTCAATGAAAGAATTCTCCAAGTTTACATCATCAAAACTTAATAAAATGGGTCTTCGGCCATTAGAACTAGAGGCAAACGGAAATAGGCTTAATCAGATTGAATGTGAAGAAACTATTGGTTTTAATAATTTTAAGTATTCATATGACAATAAACATACTACGCTGCAAATTAAAGAATTATCATTGCCTCGCTATGGCATTACTGCGGTGATTGGATCTAACGGAGCAGGAAAGACGACTTTTTCTAAATGCTTGTGTGGTTTAGAGAAAGCCCTTGAAGGAAAGATTACAATAAATGGCGTAAAAGTAAAAAAGCGTGATCTTTTGAAAAAAAGTTATATGGTTATGCAAGATGTGAATCATCAACTATTTTGTGAAAGTGTTGAGGAAGAAGTTAAATTAGGAATGTTAGAAACAAATGAAAATAAGATCAAAAATGTCTTAGAAATGCTTGTTCTAAATATGTTTAATGAACGACATCCTATGTCATTGTCAGGAGGGCAGAAACAAAGGGTAGCTATAGCAAGTGCCTTGTTAGCAGATAAAGAAGTTTTGATCTTTGATGAGCCTACAAGTGGCTTGGATTACAGACATATGTGTGAAACATCACAAATGTTCAATAAGTTAAAAGGTAAACGAAGCATTTTTATTGTAACGCATGATCCAGAGTTTATATTATCTTGTTGCACTCATATATTACATCTTGAAGAAGGTACTTTAAGCGAGTTTTATAAATTAGATGGATCAGGGCAACAGCGTTTAATTGGATTTTTTAATAAATATAAGAATCAAGATCATGCTTAAAAAATAATTAATAGTACTTATATGTATTAATATTGTTTGGAAAAATCATCAAGGGTTTTTCCATCCATTCGATATACTCTAATATCCTTTACCATTGTTGCTCCCCAGTTTTTATAATGTTTGGCGGCAGAATCGTTCCAATCATGAACCCACCATTCCAAACGTCCACAATCTCTTTCTTTCGCAATATTTGCGAGGTAAGAAAGCATTGATTTGCCAAAGCCTTGCCCTCTCATATGAGGCTCTATGTAAAGATCTACTAAAGCTAAACCCGGCTTTCCAATAAAGGTTGAAAAACTATTATGAAAAAAAGCAAAGCCTACAGGTTGACCTTTATATTCTCCAAGCAAACATTCTGCACCATTTTGATCAAACATATATTTTTCTAGAATTTCTGAAGTGGCAGAAACCTCGTCAAGCTCGTTTTCGTACTCAGCTAAATCTCTTATGTATTTTACTATAAGGGGAGAATCCTTTTTTTCAGCAAGACGAATAGTAAAGTCTAAAACACTTGTTTTAATCATTATTATACCTCCATAATTTAAACTATATATTATCAATAAGGTTTATTTAGTTTATAATAGCATAATAAAATCATTTTTAGAAATAAATGATAAGAGGCAAATAAAAAACCTTGAAAATATTTCAAGGCTTTATTTTTTATATATTTAATAAACCTGCTCCTTGTGCATTTAAATCTATGTCTAGCTGAGGAATAGCCGTTTCCATTAAAAAAGCTTTTATTTGCGCAGGCGTTAATTTAGGATTTGCACAATGAAGGCAGGCTGCTGCTCCAGCAACCACTGGAGCAGACATGGAGGTGCCAGATTGCCGTATATAGCGTTTATGTGAATCTGCATCTAATGAAAGAATTTCCATGCCAGGAGCAACTAAATCAGGCTTTATTGTTCCTGATGCAGTCGGACCACGGCTAGAAAAATCAGGGACTTTTCCATCTGAGCCAAGGGAACCTACGGTTATAACAAAAGGGCTAGTTCCTGGGGAAGTTATAGTTCCCGGTTTAGGGCCACTATTTCCAGCGGCAACAACTATTGTAATTCCCATATTTACTAGGGCATTAGCCCCCAGTACTAAGGGATCCGTCATATCATCAAAGCCATCTCCGTCTATGTCAAAACTAGCTGCATCAATACCTAAGGATAAATTTAAAACTCTAATATTATATTTTTTACAATTATCGGCAACCCATTGCATGGCAGCTAGAATATCGGAGGTATTTCCATTTCCATTAGAATCTAAGGCTTTAAGGGCGGCAATATTAGCTCTTGGTGCAGTACCCATACAAACCATAGAACAAGGATTTTCTGGGAAAACAGTTCGTATTTTTTCTACTATAGTGTTACCACCAAACATATATCCATTTCCTGCGGCTAAACCAGCGACGTGGGTACCATGACCATCATCATCATAGGGAATCAAGCTATTATTTATGAAATCCTTAAAAGCAATAATTCTATTTTCAGGTTTTATTATGTCATAGTGCGGAGATATTCCTGTATCTATTATCGCAATAGTTACACCTTCTCCATATTGGGGCCCTGAAAATGTTCTTTTTTGGCATTTTCTGTTTTTTGAACTTTTTTTTCCGATTAGCGTAAAAGGGCGGTTAAGTACTGAGCTTGTTTCTATTGGAAGTTTGGAAACTTCTGCATCTATTGAAATAAGCGAAATATTTGCATTGCATTTTAGGCTTCCTAATTTTTTTGTAGGAACTTCAACGCATAAGGCATTAATAAAAGGAAGTTCATATTTAATTTTTCCATAATTATCTATAACACATTTTTTTAAATTACTTATATTGTTTGTGTATATAATTACAGGCATTGTATCCTTACTGTTAGTCATATCTAACCCTCCTTATAGGGTAAATTTTCTATTATTTATATCATAATATGCAGAGTGTTTGGCTTTTGATAATAAAGGAGAGTATATGATGATTGTATTAAATATGAAAATAATCATATAATTAAAGTAATAGAAAGGAGGAATTTGATAATGAAAAAGTTACAAGATCTAATTATAAGTATAGCTATAAGTTTGGGTATAGGTGCTTTAGCTGGATTTATAACTAGAAATAATGTGGGATTATATAATCAGCTAATAGTTCCTGAAGTAGCACCTCCAAATTATGTTTTTCCCATAGTGTGGGGAATATTATATGTCCTTATGGGTATAGCTGCATATTTAATTTTTATATCAGATTCACCTTACAAGAGATTGGCGCTTAGCCTATATGCAGTTCAATTATTTCTAAATTTTATATGGTCACCAATATTTTTTAATTTGCAAATGTTTTTATTGGCACTTGTAATTTTAATCCTATTATTAATAGTACTTTTCTATTTAATCTTTGTGGCATATAAAGTAAATCCTAAAGCAGCATACTTGTTAATCCCTTATTTTTTATGGGTTATATTTGCTACTTATTTAAATTTTTATATTCTTTTATTAAATGGTTAGATTTAAAATACAAGTTACAATCAATTTGCTCAAATCTTTTTTTTTTGATATAATATTACAAGCTAAACTAAATAATAAGAGCGGGAATAGGGAGGTCGCATTATATGGACTCTAAAAGGGTATTAATAATAGAAGACGAGAAAGCAATTTCGGATATCATAAAGTTTAATTTAAAAAAGGAAGGCTTTGATGTTGAAGCAGCTTATGATGGAAAAGAGGGGTTAGAAAAAGCGTTAAACAATGAAGTGGATTTGATCCTTTTGGATGTAATGTTGCCTTATATGGATGGATTTCAAGTTTGTAAGCATGTAAGAGAAAGTAGTACGATTCCTATCATTATGCTTACGGCGAAGGAAGAAGAAGTTGATAAGGTTTTAGGTCTAGAATTGGGGGCAGACGACTATATTACAAAACCTTTCGGAATGAGAGAACTTATTGCTAGAATAAAAGCAAATTTGAGAAGAACTGATTTAGTTGAAGGGGCTGTAAATGGCCCGTCAAATGTGCATAAATTTGGGAATCTTGAAATTGATATGAATAGATATGAAGTGAGAAAAAATAATGAAGTATTGGAACTTACTTTAAGAGAATTTGAACTTTTAAAATATCTTGCAGAAAGAGAAAATAAAGTATTTTCAAGAGAACAGCTCCTTGAAGAAGTATGGGGATATGAGTACTATGGAGATATTAGGACAGTAGATGTTACAGTACGAAGATTAAGAGAAAAATTGGAAGATGATTCTAGTAGTCCTAGATATATTATGACTAAGAGAGGTATAGGATACTACTTTAGGAGGCCATAAAATATGAAAATAAGACAATTTGGCCGTAGTATGAGATGGAAACTTGTTATCATATATTGTTTATTAGTATTTATTGCTACTACAATAATAGGCGTACTTATTATGAGTAAGCTTGAAAATTATTATATTGATTCAACAAAAGATAATTTGATAGGTACATTACAAAGCGGAACACTTATATCTTCTTTAGAGGGTTATGAAAAATTAAGTGATTATCAAGAAGAGATACAATCCAATGTAGAGGCTTGGAGTAAAACCATTCAGGAAGAGATTTTTGTGGTTGATGATAATTATATGATTGTTGCATCTAATAATGCTAGTCAAGGGCGTAGTGCTATTGAGCTGTTAGATTCTCCTATTATTTATAATACCTTAGTAAAGGGAGAAGTTTCTCAGTCCTATGGCAGCATTGTTAATCAGAATACGAAGATACCAGTTTTAAATATGGTCTTTCCTATAGGGGAAGCCAATAAGACTTCTGGTGTAATATATATTCGTGCGAATATGGAGAGTGTATATGAAACTATAAATCAATCAAAGCAAATATTTGTACAAGCTATGATTATTGGACTTGCAATAACCGTTGTTTTAGGTACGTTTATAGCTAAAAGTATTACAACGCCTATTAACGATGTGACAGAAAAAGCCGAAAAGATGGCCCAAGGAGATTTTTCACAAGAGGTAAGTGTTAAATCTAACGATGAAATAGGGCGTCTTGCAGATATGTTTAACTTACTTAGAAAACAGTTGGATACAACCTTGTTCGAGATGTCTAGTGAGAAAAACAAGATGGAAACTATCCTTCAAAATATGGCAGATGGTTTAATAGCTGTCAATTTAGAGGGTCAGATTATACATGCTAATCCAGCAGCCATGAGTATGCTTAAGGTTACATCTGAAGACATTGAAAAAGAAAATTATAATACTCTTATTAAACAGTTAAATGAAGAGCTATCTTTAGAAAAGCTTATAGAAAAATGTAGCAATAGTGAATTTGCGGGAGTATTTGAACAAGGGGGTCTTACTTATTCTACAAGGTATGACTGGTTTAAAGATGAAGATGGCAATGATGTTGGCATAATTATACTGTTGCAAGATATAACACAAAGACAGAAACTAGAAAATATGCAGATGGATTTTGTAGCTAATGTCTCACACGAATTAAAAACACCGCTTACTACTATAAAAAGTTATACAGAAACGCTTTTAAACGGTTATGTTGATGATACAGAAACCTTAAATGAATTTTTAGGTATTATAGATAATGAAGCAGATCGAATGAACAGGCTTGTTAAGGATTTATTACAGCTTTCAAGACTGGATAACGACCAAGAAATTTTAAATAGAAAAGAAGGTAACATTATAAGTTTACTTAAAGTTGCCGTCAAGAAGGTTGAGATAACAGCATCGAATAAGCAACAGCACCTAAACTGCTTATTTAATGAGGATGAAAGAATAGCTGTAGATATGGACAAGGATAGAATAGAGCAAGTCTTTTTAAACATTATAAGCAATGCTATAAAATACACAGAAGAAGGTGGAAGAATAGACATCGATGCATTGAAAATGGGCAAAATGGCTGTAATTACAGTGCAGGACAATGGCTTAGGTATTCCAGAGGGAGAGCAGAGTAGAGTCTTTGAAAGATTTTTCCGTGTAGACAAAGCTCGTTCGAGAGCTCTGGGAGGAACCGGATTAGGATTAGCAATTTCTAAACAGATAATCGAAGGGCATAATGGGATTATAGAATTGCAAAGTAAGGAAGGCAGAGGTACTAAGGTTATAATAAAATTACCACTCTCTTTAAAAAGAGGAATACAGAACATAGAATAAATTATTATGAAACATTTAAACAGCACTTTGAATTAAAAATTCGGGTGCGTTTTTTTGTGTTCAAAAATAGTTTAAAAAGTGTTTATTTTTTTTGTGTCCAAAAACAAACTTTATAATTTTTTTAATATTTAAAATAGTTATACACAGAAAATGCAACACCCATCTTGTATAGTAAAGGCATAAATTAATTATTTTTATATTTTGAGGAGGAATACTAAGAATGGAAAATATTTCTAAAAAGCCATCTTTTGGCATCGCACTTTTAATTGTACTATTTTTATTCGTTATTATTATTGCACAGGTCTTAGTTGCAGGAAGCCCTGATATCCATTTGACCTTAGTATTTTCAATTGCTTTTGCAGTAGTTCTTTTGATGACAACAGGAACGAAATGGAGCGCAATTGAAGAAGGCGTTATGCATGGATGTAAAATCGCTACTGTTCCAATGATGATTTTAATGTTTATTGGTATGTTAATACCAACATTAATTGCAGCAGGAACAATACCAGCCCTTATCTACTACGGATTACAAATTATTAACCCGTCTGTATTCTTATTAACAGCGGCAATTATATGTTGTGTATCATCTCTATGTACAGGAAGTAGCTGGACTACAGGTGGAACTTTTGGTGTAGCATTTATGGGAATTAGTGCAGGTCTAGGAATCCCACCAGCATTAACAGCAGGTGCAGTAGTTTCCGGAGCTGTAATCGGAGATAAACTTTCTCCACTTTCAGATTCAACAAACTTAGCAGCAGGAGTCTGTGAAACAAATTTATTCCAGCATATTAAGAGCATGATGTATACAACAATACCAGCATTTATTATATCACTAGTTATATACACTGTATTAGGTATGAAGTATAATGCATCTTCAATTGATACTACATCAGTAGATGCTATTCTTAAAGGATTAAGTTCAAGTTTTAATCTTTCACCAATGTATGCGTTAATTAGTTTAATCCCACTTATCGTTGTTGTAACTTTAGCAATTAAAAAAATAAGCGCATTAGCAGCAATGGTTGTAGCATCTCTTATAGCTATGGTAGTTGCAATGATAACACAGGGATATGGACTACTAGAAATGATGTCATATATGAACTATGGATTTACCATTGATACTGGTGTAGATGCGGTAAATTCACTTTTAAATAGAGGCGGAATTCAATCTATGATGTGGACTGTATCATTAGGATATTTAGGTCTTACATACGGAGGAATACTTGAAATAACAGGTACTTTAGAAGCTCTTATTGATAAAATGGTTGTATTCACAAGAAACGCAAGAAACTTAATTATTACACATTTATTCTCTTCCATAGTAATCAACGTAATATCAGCAAGTCAATATGTAGCAATTATTATACCAGGAAGAATGTACTTACCAGCATATAAAAAGCTTGGTATAAGAACAGATGTAGCATCAAGATCTTGTGAAGATTCAGGAACAGTAACTTCACCTCTAGTACCTTGGGGCTTATGCGGTGTATTCTTTACAGGTGCTCTTGGCGTTAACGTTTTAGAATACTTACCATACGCTTTCCTATGTTACCTAACACCTGTAATTGCAATACTATATGCAATAACTGGTAAATTTATATGGAAAGCAGATAAAGTAGAAGCATAGATAATAAAGGGTGTCAAAAATGTATGAAATAAAAAAACAAGAAGTTTTAGAACTATTAGAAAAATTGGTTGGAATTCATAGTCCTTATTTTGAAGAAGAAGATATTATGAATTTCACTAAAAATTGGTTTGATGAAAATGGTATGGATGCAGAAATGCATTCATACCATGAAAAAAAAGTAACTGGATTTAAAGGTAAAAATGTCATTGTAGATTTATCAAATGATAAGGAAGGTCCAGTTATTTGCTTAAATGGACACTTAGACAGCGTAAAGCTTTGCAATGGATGGGAAAAAGATCCATACGGAGAAGTTGTAGGTGATAGACTTTATGGTTTAGGTGCATTGGATATGAAGTCTGGCTGTGCAGCTACAATGATTGCACTAAAGGCTTTTAAGAAAAACCATCCAGATTTTAAAGGAAGAATTCTTTCTACTTATGTTTCAGTAGAGGAAGGTCCTTATGGTATGGGAACTAATGCTCTTATAGAAGAAGGTTATATAAAAGATGTAGATTTTTCTATTATAACAGAGCCAAGCGCAGGGTTTACAGGAAAGCCTTTCCCTGACTTATGTTTAGGCGCGAGGGGCGGATATGGGTTAGATGTTGAATTCTTTGGTAAATCAGCTCATGCAGCAACACCTGAAAAGGGAATAAGTGCAGCTACAGATGCCGCTAAATTTATTTGTGAACTTGAAAATCTGGAATTTATAGAAGATAAAAACTTAGGAAAAGGAACAGCTTGTGTAGTTGCCATAGAAAGTGATGGAGGAGCTTGCAGTGTTCCTGATTATGCAAAAGTAAAATTGTTTTGGCATATTGTAGTCGGTGAAAACCAAGAGACAATTAGCAAACAAATCAACAGTGCCATAGAAAAGGCAGGCATAAAAGGAAGTTATAAAATTAATTTTAGGGAGGCACCATCTAAAGACTCTGAAGGTTTTATGCCTTTTACCGTAGAAAAAGATGAACATTTCACTAAAATTTTTAGAAATGCTATAACTGAAATTTGTGATAAAGAACCTACCTTATCATATTTCCAAAGTATTGGAGATTTTAACTATTTGGGGTCAAGACTTGATGCACCAGCATTGATTTTTGGCGCAGCAGGAGAAAATTTTCATGGCAAAGATGAATATGTAATAATTGATTCTGTATTTAAGACAGCTCAAATTGTATATTCATTTTTAGAAAAGGTGTTAGTAGATTAATTTTTATAAATATAAGACTGCATGGGGGTACATTATTATGACAAAACTAGATACACTATTTGTAAATGGAAATATCTATACTATGGAAAATGAAGACGAAGTAGTTCAAGCCATAGGTATAAAAGATGGATATATAGTATTTACAGGAAATAATGAAGAAGCAAAAAAATATGAATATAAAGAAAAAGTTGATCTTGAAGGGAAAACTGTAATACCAGGAATGGCAGATTCTCATATGCATATGTATGCATATTGCCAAAATAAAACGTCAGTAAACCTTGAAAGTGCAGACAGCATAGATAAAATGATTTCTTTAATGAAAGAAAAAACTGAAGTAACGGAAGAAGGCCTGTGGGTAAAAGGTGTTAACTTTGATCAATCTAAATTTAAGGAAAACAGATTCCCAACTAGAGACGATTTAGATAAGATAAGTACAAAACATCCAATTGTTGTTAGAAGATGTTGCTTACATGCAATAGTTGCCAACTCAATGGCATTAAAGCTAGCAGGAGTAGAAAAAGGGTATGATGGTGGAACCGGAGGCATAGTGGAGTTTGACGATAACGGTGAACCTAATGGAATTTTAAGAGAACAAAGTACGAAGATTTTTGATGAAATAATTCCTGATCCACTAAAAAGGCAAGAAGACAAAGAAAAAATAATGAAAGAAGTTCTTGCAGATATGGCATCAAAAGGAATTACAGCAATACATACTTACGCGGCTAAAATATGGAAATATAATGAAGATATAAATCTTTATAGAAAGATAGAAAAAGAAGGAAACCTGCCAGTAAGAGTAACTGTATATTTAGATGAAATATTTGAACAGGAAAAGCTTACAGATGAACAGAAAAATGATCCTCATAGAATGGTTAATCAAGGAGGATACAAGCTATTTACAGATGGTTCATTGGGTTCAAGATCTGCGGCATTAAGAGAACCTTACCATGATGATAAAAAAAATATTGGTTTTGTAATTTGTACACAAGAACAATTAAATAATAGGGTATTAGAAGCATATGAAATTGGACTACAGCCAGCAATACATGCAATTGGAGATAGAGCCTTAGATATGACTTTGACAGCCATAGAAAATGCATTGAAAGTAACGGCAGACAAGGGTATGACCAAAGAGGAGCAGGCATCACGTAAGCCATTTAGACTTATTCACGTACAGATGATAGATGAAGAGCTATTAGAAAGAATGAAAAAGCTTCCTGTAGTACTAGATATACAACCTATATTCTTATGTACTGATTTAAACTGGATTGAAGACAGAGTAGGTAAAGAAAGACTTTCTGGAACTTATTGCTGGAAGACTATGCATGATGCAGGTCTTATACAAACGGGAGGATCAGATTGCCCAGTAGAAGGATATGATCCTATTAATGGTATCTTTGCATCAGTTGCTAGATGTAGCATGTCAAAACCTGAGGAACCACCTTTTATGCCAGAAGAAGTTTTATCACCGTATGAAGCTATAAGTGTGTTTACTAAGAACGTTCATTATGCAACAGGACAAGAAAATTTAATTGGAACATTGACAATAGGAAAGTTTGCGGATATAGTTGTTCTTGATCAAAATCCTTTTAACATAAAAAATAGTGATATATTAAAGACAAAGGTTCTTGCTACTTATGTTGGAGGAAAAAAAGTTTTTGGATAGAAAAACTTAAGGAGATAAAAGTATGCAGGCAGATATTGTTATAAAAAATGGCAGATGCTTAACATTTAAAGAAGGGCAACAATTTAGCTGGATAGCAACAAAGAAAGAAAAGATAATAGCGTTAGGGAATGCAGAAGATTATCAGGGATTAATGAATGAAGAAACCGTTGTTATTGATGCTAAAGGAGCTAGTATTTTACCAGGATTTATTGATAGTCATAATCATGTGGTTCAAACTGGACTAAACTCTATTAGTCTAGACCTAAGTGGTGCAAAGAATTTTGAGCAAATAGGTAAATTGATAGAAGAAACTCAAAAAAAATCACCAGGAAAGTATATACGTGGTATAAGGCTGGAATTAGAAAATTTACAAGAAAAAAAATTGCCAACTAGAAATTTTTTAGATAAATTTTGTAGTGATGTTCCTGTTTGGATAAATACAAATGATTATCAAGTTAGTTTATTAAACACTTATGCAATGCTATACTTTAAGATTCCATTTACTACTGAAGGTGTTGAAATGGATGAAAAAGAGATCCCCACAGGGATCTTTAGAAGAAAAGCCAATGCTATTCTAAGAACAAATATATTAAAAAATATTTCTGATACTGAAAGAATGAAAGCGGTATCTGGTATTATGGCAGAATTTATTTCCAATGGTATTACAACTTTAAATGCCATGGAGGGGGGAGTTCTCTATAGTGACAAAGATGCAGAATTTATTCATGAACATGGAAAAAGCTTTCCTATAGATATGGTGCTTTTTAATCAAACCATGGATATGAATAAAATTAAGGATATGAAACTAAAAAGAATTGGAGGCAGTTTATATTTAGATGGTACCATGGGCTCAAGAACGGCGGCGCTATCTTTTGAGTATGCTGACTGCCCAGGAACAATGGGCAGTTTATGCCTTCCTCAGGAAGAAATTGATAGCTTTGTTTTAAAATGCTATAAAAACAATTTACAGTTAGCATTATACACAATAGGAGATAGGGCTATAGAATCAGCATTACAAGCTCATGAAAAGGCTCTTTTTGAAACAGGAAATATTGGATTAAGACATAGACTTGAGCATGTGGAACTAGCTACTGAAGAACAAATAAATAGAGCAGCTAAGTTGGGCATAATATTTTCAATGCAACCAACCTATGAATATTTTTGGGGTGGAGCTGGAAAGATGTATGAGCAAAGAATAGGAAATAGATATAAAACTACCAATAGATATAGAGAAATTTTAGATACAGGTATTTGTATCTGTGGAGGATCGGATAGTGATGTGACTCCTGCAAATCCTATGCTTGGAATTTATTCAGCAGTAAATCATCCAGTTAAAGAACATAGGGTATCCCTAGATGAAGCTATTAAAATGTTTACTTACAATGGAGCCTATGCGGTATTTCAGGAGCATGAAAAAGGAAGCTTGGAAGAAGGAAAACTTGCAGATATAGTAATTTTAGATTGTGATATCTTTAAGATTTCTAAAGAAAGTTTAAAAGATGTAAAGGTTAAAACTACAATAAAATCAGGAGAGATTCTACATAATAATATATAATGTTGTATATATTATTATGTTAAATAAAAACTTCAATAAGGAAATATCATGCTTAAATTTTCTTTTTTAGGAAAGACAAAAGTTGAATACCAAGGGAAAGATATAACAGAGTTATTTGGCAATAAAACAATAGCTCTTATTTGCATGCTTGTATTAAATGACAAAAAAGCTATAAGTAGAGAAAAAATAATTGCTTATTTGTGGCCAGATAGCAATGAAGATGCTGCAAAATATAACTTGAGATTTAATTTATGGTTGATAAAGAAAAACATAGGGACTGATAATGCAGGAAATTCCTTTCTTTGTGTTGATAAAGAATGTTGTGAAATAAATGAAAAATATAAATATACTTGTGATCTTTTAGAAATCACCAGATTTAAGCCAAGAGATACAGACTCTATTGCAGATCTGCTAAGGCTAAAAGAACTTTTTACCGGAGAATTTCTTGAGGGGTGTTATTTTAATAATTGTGAAGAGCTTAATGAGCTTATATTGTTTGAAAGAATTAACCTTGAAAAAAAGAAAGTATCTATATTAAAAAGAATTGCAGAATTATATGAAACAGAAAAACAATATGAATCATGTCTAGAAAAGGTTTTAGAGATACAAGAAATCGAACCTTATGATGAAGAAATAGCACTAAAAATAATGGATTTATATGCAATAAAGGGAAATAACGCCAAAGCAATAGATTATTACAATATTTTTAGTAATACATTAGCTACCAGCTTAGGGATAGCACCAGGGGATCTCTTAAAGAAAAAATGTGAAGAATTAAAGACAAGTAATGAGGAAAGTGAAGAAGAAAACAAAAATACTTTAAAATACAATCATATTGAGATAGAGATTTATGGTATTAATTGTTCTAAGTTTTTTGGAATAGCACAGATTATAGATCAGATTGTAGAAAAAGTAGACGAAAAATATTTTGAGGATTTCAAAGATTCGTATACTTGTGATTTATGGCATATACAACGTAAAATTGTGAGTGATATTAAAAAATATAAAGAAGAGTTTCTTCTTTCAGTACCCTTAGATACTAATATAATAAATTCATTTATTGAACTCATTCGATTTATTTCAACAAGGTATTTTATATCAATTAAGGTTAATGATTATAAAGATTTAGACAAAATATCAAAGGACGTATTGGAATATCTAAAGAAACTAAAAATTAAAGGGGTTATTATTAAATAAAACATTGATGCAGATATACATATTGCATCAATGTTTTTTTTATTAAAAAAAGAATAAAACCCTTGAAATTTATTTAAATAAGACTGTTTTGTGACCTCAAGATTATAAAGTGTAATAAACATAAATATATTATAAGAATATCATGACAAGAAAAATATATTTCACATTTTATAACAAAATTATAACTAAAAAGAGGGGGACGCAATGAGTTTTGAAATAAGAAAATTTATTAGCATATTAATGTTTCTAATACTAATCTTTGTAACATCCGTAACATCAGTATTTGCAGGAAGCATAAGTGAGCTAAATGTAGAACGTATAGAGGGAAATAAGATAACTCTTGAAAACATGATTGTAAAGATAACAAATGACGATGTTGAAATAGGAGAAGATGATGTAATTGATCCTACAAAGGATATGACAATGAGGGTAGACTTTACTATTCCAGACGATAGATTAGATATAAAAAAGGGTGATTATTTAGAGGTTACTCTTCCAGAGTATTTGATCTTTTCTGAATTGAAAGAGACAGAAATCAGAATGGAAGTGACAGGAGGAAATGAAGTTGTTTTAGGAAATGTAACTGTTTCAGAGAATAAAGCAATTTTAACCTTTACAGAAGAAGTTGAAAATGAAGACTATTTAGGAAGAGGCGGCTGGTTCTCTGCTGGTCTTTATTTTGATAAAGAGAAGGTTCAGGTAACAGAAGATAAAGTCGTAATGACTATTTTGGGAAATGATTTTGTTATAAAAGTTAACTCTGAAGAAGAACCTGAAGAAAGCTACATTTCCATAGAGAAAAGTGGTACTGCAGATGTTTCTAATGGTGAGATAACATGGACTATAAAGGCAATACCAAGTGAAGAAGATAAGACATATGATGATTATGTTATTAATGATACACTTGCAGAAAATTTATCTTTAGTTGAAGATTCCTTTGAAATCAACCCTTCTGAGTTTAAAACTGATAATTTTAAATATGATAAGGAAACTAGAACTATTGAATATAAGTTTGATAATGACATAAAGGGGACTCAGATTATAACTTATAAAACAAAGATTAAGAATATAGCAGAAAAAAATAATCAGAAGATAAAAATAAATAACACTGCTAATTTAACAAGTCCAGATACTACTACAAGTGCAGCCGCTACAGTTGAGTTAAAGCCTAGCTGGGTTAAAAAATGGGCATATAAATATAATGTAGAGACACATTCAATTGAATGGGGAATAGGGATAAATGCTAGTAAGGCAATTCTAAAAAATGTAGTAGCAACAGATGTATTGGCAGATGGAACAACTGTAGATGTTGTTAAAATTAAAGGTAAAAACAAGAATAAAGATATAGTGTTAACAAATGATAGTACTGCACACCAATATTATACTTTGGAAGGGCAGACTTTAAAGGTTCATTTAGGAGATATAGATGATAGTGTTACTATTAGTCTTACTGTAAAGCTAGATGATGCCATTAGACAAAGCGTTCATAATGAAGCAGAGGTTACATGGAAGGACGAAGGATCAAGTATTTCTGGTGGTACTGAAGGTAGTAGTGCTTCTGCTACAGGAAAGGCAGACAAAAATGTAACTGATGGATTTATAGAGAAAAGTTTAATCGGTAAATATGACTTTAAGAATAATGAAACTACATGGAAGATAGCTATAAATCAAGCTAGACAAGAAATCGAAAACGTTAGTGTTTCTGAAGTCTTTATTTATAATAAAGATGAGCTAAGTAATTTTACTGGAGATAGAAAAAACTTTAGTGATGAATTTGGAAAGTATAAAAAAGTAAATAAAAACTTTAATATGAAATTTATTGAGGGAACCTTAGATATCGAGGGATTAGAGGTTACAAAAATTCCTTTGGAGCAGTCTTTTACAGAAAAAGGGCAATATAAGTTAAAAACAATACAAATTGGAAACAATGCAGAAGCTCAAATTTTAGAGATATACTTTGGGGATATAGATAGTAAAGAAGAAATTGTATTAAAGACTAAGTATACTGATATAGATTCTTATGGCGTAAATGATAAGAATAATAAGTTTAGTATACAGAATAATGCTTATCTATATTATGGTGACGGAAATTCTAAGTTGCGAGCAAGTGCAAAAGAAGAGCATTATAGATGTGTTTTAGAAAAAGATCATGAAGGCTCATACAATTATGTAGATAGAACTTTTACTTGGAAACTTTACGTTAATCATAATGATTTAGATATTGACAATGCGGTTATAATAGATAACCTTCCTAAATACTGGGATGTTGATGGAGAAAACTTTTATGAAATTTATCATGGTGGCGATGTCAAATTAGAAAAAGGTGTTGCTACTATAGCAAAAGGAACAAAGCTTACAGAAGCTGAAGTAGAAGCTTTAATTGAAAAAGTAGAAATAACGGGTACTGATGAGTCCAAAACTATTAAATTTAACTTTAAAAATATTAGCGATAAATATGTGATCCTTATAAAGACTAAGCTTTCACAGGAAGGTGCGGATAAACAATTTAATATAAATGAACATGTATATGTTAAAAATAATGCAAGTATAACAGGAAGCACTATTAGTGGAGAGCAAGAAACGTCTTCTTCTATAGGAATTTGGAATAGTCTTATTTCAAAAGATGGTGAGCTAGTTAAAGATAGTGAAGAAAAATATACTGGGGATGCAAAATGGATAATCGAAGTGAACCGAAATGCCATAAACTTACCTGTAGATGATTTGGAAAAAGTTTATGTGATTGATAGACTAGAGAATTATCTTGAACCTAAAATGAATGGTGAAAACTATGAAATACGAATGTGGGAAATGAAGTTAACTGCTGACGGAAGATGGGATAAAGATGTTGAAGTTGATCAAGATATAGTTCAGTCCGGGATTTCTTATGAGAATAAAGATTTAAAGATAAGGTTACCAGAAATAAATGGCTCTTATAGAATTGAGCTCATAACTACAATAACAAGTGATACAGTAACAGAGCTGAATAATTCTGCATATTTAGAAGGTGTTACATCAGAACTTGTTACAAAAGAGCAAAATGTAAAAATTGAATATGCTGACGGTGGAGCATGGGCGAACTTAGCAGGAAAAATAAAGGTGACAAAAACGGCAGAAAATACGGGCGAAACATTAAAGGGAGCTGTTTTTGAACTATATGAAATAATTGAAGAATCCAAACCGGTGGAAGTTTTTAAATATAAGAAGATGACCGATGAAAATGGAAACCTTACTTTTAATCGTTTAAAACAAGGAAAATATAAGCTTGTAGAAGTTGTAGCTCCTATAGGATATGAACTGGATAGTGATTCTTCAAGTAGGATAATTGAAATAGATAATAGTAGTCAAGAGACAAGAGTTATTAATGAAAACATTACAAATAAACCTATTTTAAGATCAATTCAGTTGTTAAAGACTGATGAACTTGAAAATCCACTTGAAAATGCTGAATTTACATTGTATAAAGAAGCAATTGAAGAAAATAACATTATTGAGAAGCAAAAAAGTGAGTTAAATGGTTCTGTTACTTTTAAAGATGTAAAAATGGGAACTTATTATGTAGTAGAGACTAAGGCTCCAAAGGGTTATTTAATAGATAATGATTCATCAATAATAAAAGCTGTTGTTGATAAAGACGGAAATGTTGAATATTTTAAAGGACAGAATTTTGATACCTCAGTGGGAGAAATCCCAATCATAAAGAATATAGCTTATAAAGGAAATATTACAATTTCTAAAGTAGATAAAAATGGAAATCCTTTAGTTGGGGCGACATTTACACTTTATGATGGAAATAAAACTATTATAGCTACTGCTGTTTCTGAGGGCGATGAAGGTATAGCTAAATTTGAAAATATTAGACTTGGCAATTACACAATAAAAGAAACATCGGCTCCTTCAGGTTATAAGCTTAATGACAAAGTTTTAAACATTTTAAAAGAAGATTTTGTTAATGATAATGTAGAATTTGCTTTTTCTGTTACAAATGAAAAGAAGAGTAGAGGTGGCGGCGGAAGTCATCATAAACCAAAAGATGATCCTAAAGTTGATATACCTGACGAAGATGTACCACTCGCTCAGACTGAAGAAGAGATAGAAAACCCTGAAAACAAAGAAAAGGAAAAGACTAATGAGACTATAGAAGAGGAAAATGTTCCTTTAGGAACACTTCCAGCCACAGGAGGAATTCCACAAGAGATATTTTGGGGTCTTGGTGCAGGATTTGTTGCAATTGGTGAAGCTTTAAGAAGAAAAACTAATAAAGACAACAAGGAGGGAAAATAGATGTTAAAAAGAAAAATAGTATTTATATTAGTTGTTTTATTAATGGCATTTAATATACCAACAATGAGCTTTGCTTCTGAAAGCGATGTTGAAGAATCAATAGAAAAACAAGATACAGAAAATGTAGTAAAAATAGAAGTTTCAGAGTCTGAATTAGAACCTCAAACTAATGAAAATGATAAGGATGAAGATAATGTCCAAATCACAGAAAAAACAGAGGTTATAGACCAGACAGAAGTTATAGAAGTTGATGAAGAAAAGAATGATAGTATAGAAGAAAGTATTGATGAGCAATCTACAGAAGAGGAAAGCAAAGATTTAAAAGATAATTTGGATAATGATTTAGTTGAAGAACCAATTATAGAAACGCCAATTATTGAAAAACCTGAGGCTGTAGAAATAGAAAATGAAGTTGAAGAACCAATTATTGAAGAATCACTGGTTTTAATTGAAAATATCCAAGAGGGTCTAGCAACAGAAGTTGAAGAACCAAAATCTATCTTAAAAATTCATCACTTATTTAAATCTGGTGAGATAGTGTGTGATGATTATGAAACAATAGAGAACCTTAGTGAAGGTGATATAGTAAATTTTAGTAAATATAGTTATGAAGATGAGTATGAATTTGCCAACTGCATAAATGGTGATGAGACTCTTACTATTGAGGCTGGAGAAAATTTAATCACAATTAAATATACCTTAAAAGAAGGTTTTAAAATTGTTTAAGAAGGATCATCTAATATAGGAGATATTTAATAGACATTTCTTATAAAATAAAAAAAATATAGAAATAGCACTTTGAATTTTATATTCAAGTGCTATTTTTTATAGAAGTGCATATATTTGAAATACGAGGAGGGATTCTATATGGAAAACCATGTTTTAAATATTGATAATAGAGAGAGGATCACTGTAACAGAAGTGGCCGATGTAGATAGTTTTAATGAAGAGACAATATTAATTACTCTAAAAACTGGAGGGTTAGTTGTCAAAGGACAAAAATTGCATATTCAAAAACTCGATCTTGCAGAAGGAAAAGTTATTATTACGGGGGAGATCAATTCTGCAGTATATACTGAAAAGAAAAATAAGAGTGAAAAGAGCTTAATTAGGAGGATTTTTGAATAATGGTTGTATCTTCAGGTGCAGCCATTTTAAATAGTTTTAAAATAAATTTAGGCATTACAGATCTTGTAAAAGATCAGGTTTTTGAGACTATAATTATGCTAGGCTGCGGCATGGTTATAGCAGTTTTATATGGTCTTTTTACGAGAAATATTAAAATATATATAAAGAATAAAATTGTCGCAGCAACTTATGAAGTTATATTCTGGATTTTTGCTGGTATATTGACTTGCCAATTTTTATATTATTGCTCTTATGGCATAATTAGTGTTCACTCAATATGTGCATTTGTATGCGGAGTTTTCTTGTGGAACTTATTGTTTTATGCTACAATATCAATGGGTGACGGTAAATGTTCAAACAAAAGAAAAAAAGAAGTAGAGAGTTTAAAAACTCCGATAAAATAATTGACCTAGAGCAGGCAAGAATTGAAAGACGTGAGAAGAGAAAAATAGCTGCTGCAAAAAAAAGTAGCAAGGCTAGAAGAATTGGCTCGGGAGAGTTATCAGAGAGAAAAGTGAACAAAAGAAATCGAAAAAGGCTTATCTATTTCTGTGTAATACTAGGTATTATGCTAGTTATAGGTGTGTCTATTTTTCATGTCTATTCATTACAAAAGGAATATAAAAGCATAGTCGCCCATAACAAGGCTTTAAAAGAGAAAAGGCAAAATTTAACAGAAGAACTTGGACATGTAAATAATCCAGAATATATAGAGCAGCAGGCAAGAGAGCAACTTAGAATGGTCAAGCCTGGGGAGGTTTTATTTATATTACCTCAGGAAAATGCAACTCAATCTGCTATAATTCCAAGGGAAGAAGTAAAATTGTTGCCAGCAGGGGAAGCCTCTGATTAGAAAGGAATAAAAATGGAAAGTATAGCAGAAGTAATAGTAGTAGAAGGAAGAGATGATCAAGCTGCTATAAAAAGAGCTATTGATACAGAAACTATTGCAACACATGGATATGGCATAAAAAAGTCCACATGGGACTTAATAGAACGAGCATACGAGACTAGAGGAATAATTATATTTACTGATCCAGATTTTGCGGGAGAAGAAATAAGAAAAAAACTTAAAGCTAAATTTCCGGAAGCAAAAGATGCGTATTTAGCGAGAAAAGATGCTACAAAAGCAGGAGATATAGGAATAGAAAATGCAGAACCTGAGGCGATTTTAGAGGCTTTAGAAAAAGCCCACTGCACAAAGAAAGTTTTTACGGAAGAATTTTTTATGCAGGATCTTATAAAATATGGACTCGTAGGAGAGAGTGGCGCTTCAGAGAAAAGAAGTAAATTAGGAAAGGCTTTAGGAATTGGATATGGCAATTCTTCTGCATTTCTAAACAAATTAAACCAGTATGGTATTGCTCGAAATCAATTCGAAGAGGAAGCAGGAAAACTTTAATGAAACTATATGCACCATCAACAATTAGGGAAATAAAGGACAAGTATGACTTTAGACTTTCAAAAAGCTTAGGCCAGAATTTTCTTACAGATAAAAATATAATTGATAAAATAATAGAAGAATCTTTTATAGGTGAAAATGACCTTGTTATTGAAATCGGACCAGGTATCGGAGTTCTAACAAAGGAAGCTGCAGAAGAGGCTGGAAAAGTAATTGCTGTAGAGATTGATAAGAATTTAATCCCTATTTTAAAAGACACTTTGTCTGACTATAAAAATGTTGAAGTTATAAACAAAGATATTCTAAAGATAGATTTAAACGAAATTATAGAACAAAATTCTATAATTAATGGAGAACCTTTAAGATCTGTTAGGATTATTGGAAATCTGCCGTATTATATTACAACTCCTATCATCATGAAGATTCTAGAGGATGGAGTTAATGCTGACAGTATAACTATTATGATGCAGAAAGAAGTTGCAGATAGAATTAAGGCTGAAGCAGGCAAAAAAGCTTATGGGGCACTATCTGTAGCTGTTCAATATTATTGTACTGTGGCACATGTTGCCAGTGTACCTAAGGAAGTGTTTGTACCACAGCCAAAAGTAGACTCTACAGTGATAAGATTAGATATAAGAAAAGAAAAACCAGTAGCGTTGAAAGATGAGAAGATCTTTTTTCAATGCATAAAGGCGGGTTTTGGACAAAGAAGAAAGACCATGCTAAATTCACTAACAGGAGTGTGTGGCTTATCTAAAGAGCAAATAGGGCAAGTTATGGAATCTATAGATATAGATTCAAAACGAAGAGCAGAAACAATGAATATAGATGAGTTTGCAATGCTTGCAAATTCAATATATGGGCAAATTAGGAGTTAATCGTAAGAGGGGATGCGAATATTAAAAATAGTATACATGGGAAAAGGGAAAAAGGAAAGAATATGGAGAAGTTTAAACATTTTTTTATGAAATATTTGCATAATGCGGTAACTATTTCTATAGTTTTAGCATTTGCATTAAATCTTATAATAGAATCTTTAGCAAGACATTCACTAGCAAATGGTTTCGGCTTTTTTTTAGATTCACCACTTGTTTTTTTATATAATGTCTTTCTAATATTTACTACATTAACATTAGCATTATTGATAAAGAGAAGAGTTTTTGTATATGTAATAATCTCATCGTTATGGGTCACACTGGGAGTGGTTAATGGTATGATTTTAAAAAATCGTATGACTCCCTTTACTACAAAGGATTTAGCAGTACTTGATGATGGATTATCCATTGTAACAAATTATTTATCTACGAAAGAAATTATTACAGCCTGTGTTATTGCAGTAGTGGTGCTTATTTTTATACTTTTATTATTTAAATTCGCGCCAAAGAAAAAAGGAAAAATAAATTATAAAAAGAATATTACATTATTTTTAGCTATCTGTCTTTGCTTTGCAGGGGCGTCAGATCTTGCTATAAAAACTAAGGTTGTAGATACTTTCTTTGGAAATTTAGCATATGCTTATAGGGACTATGGGGTACCTTATTGCTTTGTGAATACTTGGCTAAATACAGGGATCCGTCAACCTGCGGGATATTCTAGAGATGAAATTTTATCTATTTTTAATGAAGGAGAATTAGGCGTAGATAACTATCAAGAAGTATCTTTTCAGGACGATGGAAAGTCTCATCCAAATGTAATCTTCCTTCAGATGGAATCGTTTATAGATCCAACATTAGTTACTAGTATTAAATGTTCTAAGGATCCAGTACCTAACTTTAGAAAATTGAAGGAAAATTATTCTTCAGGATATTTGACAGTACCTTCTGTTGGAGCAGGAACTGCAAATACAGAATTTGAAATGTTGACAGGAATGAGTGTAAAATTCTTCGGACCAGGAGAATATCCATATAAATCTATACTTACGGAAGAAACTTGTGAAAGTGTACCATATGACTTAAAATCCATTGGATATTCAGCGCATGCTATACATAATCATAGGGGAGCTTTCTATGGAAGAAATAAGGTTTTTGCTAACTTGGGATTTGATACATTTACTTCTTTAGAGTATATGAATCATGTTGTTAAAACGCCTAAGAACTGGGCTAAAGACTTTGTTTTAACAGATCAAATTTTTGATGCATTAGAGTCTAGTGATAATGAAGATTTCATCTATACTTGTTCCGTTCAAGGTCATGGCAAATATCCTACAGAACAAGTTATTGAAGAGCCAGAGATTATAGTAACAACTGCCCCTACGGAAGAATTAAAATGGCAGTACGAGTATTATGTGAATCAGATACATGAAATGGACCAATTTATAGGACAGTTGCTTGAAAGACTTGAAAAATATGACGAAAAGGTTGTCTTAGTGGTTTATGGGGATCACTTGCCAGCCTTAGAGGTAACTGAAGATGACATGGTTAGTGGCTCTATATTTAAAACTCAATATGCAATTTGGAGTAACTATCCAATGAAAAAGGTTGATAAAGATATGTATTCATATCAAGTTGCAGCAGATGTATTTGAAAGACTTGGTTATGATATGGGGGTAATGAATAAGTACCATCAGGAACATAAAGAAAGTCAAACTTATAAAGCAGATATGAAGAAAATTGAATATGATATGCTTTATGGAAAGAAATACGTATTTAATACGGAAAATCCATATACTCCTACAAACCTACAAATGGGAGTAAAACCTATAAAAATAAAAGAAATTGTGAGAGTAGGAGAGAAGTTATATATAAAAGGAGAGAATTTTACCCAATATAGTAAGATATCATTAGATGGTGAAATTTTAAAAACCATATTCCTTGGGTCCTCAATTCTAGGACTTCAAGAAGAGGTTGACTTGAATGCAGTGGAAAGAATGAAAGTTAGTCAGGTAGAAAAAAATAAAGAAATTTTGAGTACTACAGAATAGTGAGTGTGTATTATGTTAAAAGTTTTGGAAACTGAAAGATTGATACTAAGGCCTTATAAAAGATCTGATGCAGAAGGATTATTTGCTTATGCAAGTAATCCTAATGTAGGACCTAATGGAGGGTGGAAGCCACATAAAGACGTACAAGAATCTTTAGAAATAATTGAAGATATATTCATAGATAGTAGTTGGGCAATTATTGATAAAGAAAGTAAAAAACTTATTGGTAGTATTGGTTTTGAACAGGATAAACATCGTCCTGGTATTTCAAGTAAAGAGATTGGTTATTCTTTAGCAGAAGAGTTTTGGGGAAAAGGCATTATGACAGAAGCTGCTAAAGAAGTTATAAGGTACTCTTTTGAAGAACTAAAGCTTGATATTTTAGCTATATGTACGGGACCTGCAAATGGAAGATCCGCACGGGTTATTGAAAAGTGTGGCTTTAAATATGAAGGAACTACGAGATATTGCTATAAAATTTTTGATGGTACTATTAGAGACTCTAGATGCTACTCACTTTTAAGATCTGAATGGGAAGCTTTAAGGTGAGTAAATGGCGATTAGAATAAAAGGCTTAACTAAAATAAGGGATAAAGAAAAAGCCGTAAAAATTTTATTGGAAGCTTTGATTGATTATCCTTTATTAAATAAAGCTTTTCCGGATAGAGGCAGAAGAATCAAAATACTGGAGTCAGATCTTTGGTTTAAGGTTTCTTATGGTATGAAGTTTGGTCAGGCTTATGCGTTAAATAAAGAATGTCATGAAGTCATTATAATCCTTCCATCAGCATGTAGAAAGACCTCTAAACTAAAGAATATAATTGCAGGAGGTTATTCTTCTAAATATAAGGAATTGGTAAGTAACCTTACCGAAGAAGAACAAGAAGAAAAATTAAGTTTATTTAGTGAAATAATGGAAATGGAGAAGGATATAGAATTTCCTTCTAAATATTTATATATAAGTTTTTTAGGTGTAAAAGAAGAGCATCAGAATAAAGATAAAGTCTTGGAGCTTTTAAATAAGGTTCTTGCTTATGGTGTGATGAAGAATACTCCTATTGTTTTAACTACCAGTGAACCAAAGAATGTGAACTTTTATCAAGAGCTAGGATTTAAAATTATGGGAATAACCAGTTCTAAAAAATTTCAATTTATAAATATATATCTTGTAAAGTCTTAGTGTTTTAGAATCAGGAGTAATATTTATGGGAGAAATTTTAATACTATTTGTGTGTTTGCTTCTTATAAGTGTTTGTTTTATAGCCGTTGCCAAATCAGGGAAGAAGACTACAATAAAAAAACAGAAGGTTGAAATCCCCCAGGTAATACAGGGTGCTTTTAGAGCTTTTGCAGAGGATCTTTTAGAAGAAGAACGAATTTTATTACAAGAAGCAAAGATTACTAACTGGGAGATGAAGGAAGAAGTAGAGTTTGATAAAGGCTCTTTCAAGTTTTATAAGTTAGAATATAATATTGTTCCCGAGGAAACTGTATATAATGCAAAAGGAATGGCCCTTAACTCTAAAGAAATATTTTTAAAGGCGGGGATTAAAGATTCTTTAGTGGCTTTATTTTATGAGGAAACAGAGGAAATCTTTGAGATCTCATTTATGCCAGAACATAGAGTTTCTATTCAAGGTGGTAAAGCATATATCGAATCAACCTATAGAAATATAATGGAACGTTTTCCTATAGAAGAATATAGTTTGGTACTAAATAATCAAAAAATCACATTGTGGGACAATATTTCAGAGAATGAAACGTTAAAAGGCTTCCTAGAAGAATTAAATTGTGTAAGAACTAAAGCTGAAAAAGATTTTGCATATTCAGCACAGTTTATTGATACATATGAGAATGAAGATATACAAATTTGTTCATTGGTGCTGTTTGAAAGAAAAAAAGAATTAATATATAGGATTAGAGCAAAAAACTATAAGGCGGAGACTATAAGGGGAATTTCTGTAGGAAGTACGGTTCAGGAATTAAAAGAGAAATATTCAATAAATCTTTCTTTTTTAGAAGATTTCAATGGAGCGGGAGCTGCTTATGGATATATACCTGAGGATGAAACAAATTGTTATATAGCATTTAAGGTTGAAGAAGGGCTTATAACAGAGATTATTATAACAGAGGATTTTGAAGAAAGACCTTTTAAGCCTAAAGAGGGTTTTATGGACCAAGATGTTCCTTGGATTGCAGAGGATTATGAATCAAAGCTAACTGAAAAATATGCAAGGGAAATATATTTAGGTCAACACAAATCAGATTTAGATCCAAAGCAGGTATTTAATATTTTTGTGGCGAATAATTGTCAGCTAGGAAGTATTATACAGAAGGGGCTTTGGAAAGATGATAAGATAAAAAAAGAACAAGTTTATTTTGCAATTTGTGAAAATATTGAAGAAAAGGCTAAGACATATTATGAAATAAAAATAAAGCAGATTGTTATAAAAACTTTTATTAATGAAACTCCAATTTGGGTAGTTACACATCAAAGAAGCCAGAAAAAGAGGGGATAGCTATGCTAGAAATAATCATTTTATTTATTTGTATAATACTTATAATCATAGCTTTTTTAAGTTTTATCGCGAAAAAGCCATTACCTAAGAGAACTATGCCAGAAAACTTAGAAGCAGATTTTCAACAATACTGTGAATTGCTTTTAATAAGTTTAAAACTCAAATTAAGAAATGTTGAACTTAACAGATTCAAATTATTATCTGAAATACCTTATGATGATGGACAATTTGAATACTATAGTTTTGATTATGCTATTTCTCCTGAAAAAGCAGTGGTGGATAGCAATGGTATCATTTTAAATTCTACAGAGTTATTATCTAAGGGAGGCCTAAAGGGAAGACCATTATTACTTTTTTTTAGAAAAGGTGAAGAAACTTTCGAAGTTTCTTTTTTAGATGATCGGGATGTAGCTCAAAAAGGGTATAAGGGTTATGTGAATTATCGTTATGCTAATCTAAAAAATTGGGCTGTCGACAAAGAATATTCATTAGACCTTGGAGACAATACAATTTCTTTATGGGAAAACCTAAAGGGTGAATCTCCTTTCCCAAATGCCGTGCAAACAAGAGAGCGTACACAAGACTTTCTTAGCTATACTGCCCAATTTACTGATACATGGGAAGGTCAAGATATTAAGGTTTCTACTTGGATACAGTTTGAAAAAAAGAGGGAGCTTGTATATTGGATAAAAAGTTTCAACCCAATAGCGGCGACTTACCGAGGAATTCATGTAGGAAGTTCTATAGAGGAATTAAAAGATAAATACAAAGGAGAACTTGCATATGCGGATGATTTTAAGGGGGCAGGTCCTTGTTATGGCTTTATTCCAAAGGATAACACAAAACGCTACATAGCCTTTTTTATTAATGAACATGGTGTAAGTGAGATATGGATTACAGATGGATTTGATGAAAGACCGTTTGAAATCTATAATGGATATGTTGAGAATGATGTTAAATGGCAAGATTATGATTACTCAGATAAACTTACAGAAAGATATGCAAGAGAGATTTATATAGGACAACATAAAGCGGATTTCGATGCAGATAAAGTTTTTAATTCCTTCTTATCAAAAGAACTACATATGGTTAATGTTATCCAGCATGGCATTTTAGATGATTCCCCAGGAGAAAGAATCTATTTTGCTATATGCCAGAAGAAGGACGGCCATGAAAAATTAAATGTAGAAGCAAAATTAAAGCGTATAAAATTATTAAATTCAGTGACTGCGGAAGAAATTTGGGTTACAGAAAAATATAGAAGTCAAATAATTACAGAGTAAAGGGGTGAAGATCAAGAATGCCAAAAGCATCAAAGATTAAAACTAATGCATTAAGACAGCTTGATGCTAAGAAGATAATATATAATGTTTATGAATATGAAGCTCCAGAAGGTTTTTTAGATGGGGTTTCTGTGGCAAGAGAAACAGGTATGGATGTAGATAAAGTATATAAGACATTGGTAACGCAGGGAACAAGCAAAGAATATTACGTATGTGTTATACCTGTGGCTGAAGAACTTGATCTGAAAAAAGCAGCTAAACATTTTGGAGAAAAAAAGATAGAAATGATCCATGCTAAAGATATTACAAACGTCACAGGATATATAAAGGGAGGTTGTTCTCCTATCGGAATGAAAAAGCATTTTAAAACAGCTATTGAGAGTAAGGCTGAGAGTTTAGAGCAAATTGTAGTAAGTGCTGGTAAGGTTGGGCTACAAGTAGAATTAGAGGTTAAAGATTTGCTAGAAGTGGTAGGAGCAAAATTAGCTGACTTGATAGTTGA
>DAMCXN010000006.1:27016-37482 GCA_032096995.1 Aminipila sp. | reverse complement strand
ATAAAATGAAAAAATGCGTTATTTTGAATAAAAAAGAAAAAATTAAGGCTTCCCAAAATTTCAAACTATTATATATGATAGTTGAGATTTTGAGAGGCCTTTTTTTATGAAAATGTATTAAATCTTCTAATTGTGTATTGTATTATAAGTAAGCAATAGTTTCTATTTCTACAAGTACATCTTTTGGAAGTCTGGCAACTTCAACAGCAGATCTTGAAGGGAAAGAGCCTTCTGTAAAGAACTTTGCGTAAACTTCATTCATTTTTCCAAAGTCATTCATATCTTTGATAAAAACAGTAGTTTTTAGTACTTTATCTAAAGAACTTCCAGCTTCTTCTAAAATAGCTTTAATATTTTTAAATACTTGCTCAGTTTGTTCCTCAACAGTTGTTCCAATGATTTCTCCAGTTGAAGGGTCTAGTGGAACTTGTCCAGAAGTAAATAATAAATTACCAAAGATATTACCTTGTGAGTATGGTCCTATGGCAGCGGGGGCTGCTGTTGTTGCAACTACTTTACGCATTTTAAAATCCTCCTTAATAGGTATAATTTATTGATATTAATTTCCAATTACAATTATATCTCTTTATAAATGGCTATTCAAGAGGGATAACAATTATTTAGCTAAATTGTACTAATACAATGATACAAAAAACTGCTAGTATAAGTACAAATATTGTGCTAAAATATAGGCTGTTAATTTAACTATAGTATGAAAAAGGTCGATAGAAAACCTTTATAAGGATAATAAAAAAGGATAATAATATGAAAAATTTTAACAAACATATATTTTTAATAGGCTTTATGGGAACTGGTAAATCTGCTGTTTCAAGGGAATTAGCAAAGATGATAGGATTAAAAGTAATTGATACAGATGCTTTAATTTCAGAAGCCACGGGAATGAGTATTCCAGAGATTTTTGAACAAAAAGGCGAAGATGGATTTAGAGTATTAGAAACACAAGCATTACAAGAGATTTTGGAGCTAGAAAGTAGCATTATTTCTTGTGGTGGCGGACTTCCTATGAAAGAGCAGAACCAGAAACTAATGAAGAAGGCGGGTAGGTCGATTCTTTTAACTGCCTCACCTGAAAATATATATATGAGAGTTAAAAATGATGATCAGAGGCCATTACTTAAATCAAATATGGATGTGGAACATATAAGAGCCTTAATGGAAAAGAGAAAATCAGTATATATCAAGACCGCAGATATTATAGTTAATACAGACGACAAAGACATTTTACAAATATGCCAAGAAATATTATTTAGATTTGGACAACTGGAGGATAGTGAATGATAATATACAAAAATGAGATTTCGGTTAATGATTATTTAGGGCTTAGAAATTCTGTTGGGTGGAGAAATTTGCCTAGAGAACAGGCTGAAAGAGCATTAGAGGGTTCTGTTTATATGCTTGTGGCATACGATAATGATAATGTTGTGGGAATGGCAAGAGTTGTTGGTGATGGAGCATATATGGCTTTGATAGTTGACGTAATGGTGCACCCAGCATATCAAAATAAAAAAATAGGGACTTACATACTTAGTAATATAGTTAATGTACTAGAAGCATCTGTTACAGGGGAACAAATAATGATGATAAATCTTATGTCTGTTCCTGGAAAAGAATCTTTTTATGAAAGATTTGGACTAGCTCAAAGGCCAAATAAGACTATGGGGTCAGGAATGTGTCGATGGGTGAATGTAGTATAAGAAAAAAGGAAAAATTTTCTTGTAAAAAGGGGGAATTATGCTATACTAAGAACATTAGTGTATTTTAATGAAGTAAGGGGAGATAAAAATGGGTTGGTACATTGAAGTTTTAAAGAAATACGCTGTCTTTTCAGGAAGAGCAAGAAGAAAAGAATATTGGATGTTTGCATTATTCAATACTATTGTTGTAGCTATTTTATATGGAGTATTTTTCATGCTAGAAACTATGATTCCGATAATTATTTATGATTTAGCAATATTACTTCCATCACTAGGTGTTTCTATAAGAAGAATGCATGACTTAAATAAGTCTGGATTCTGGATTTTAATTTCACTTATTCCGTTTATTGGATCTATATGGTTCCTAGTTCTTACTTGTTTAGAAGGAACACGTGGAGATAATCGTTTTGGACCAGATCCTAAGGGCGCAGAATATATCGACATGGTATAAAAAGATCAGATATTTGCATGAATGATTTTTAGCATTTGTGCTAAATCCTCCACTTCCAGTTGACCTGGGGCGGAGGATTTTTTTAATGCGCCAAATGTTAAAGCAGAACCAAAATATTGTCCAGATATTCTGCTGATGCTACCTAAATTGCACATAGACATAGTAATAATAGGACCTTTTGCGTATTTTTCGTTCATTTCTATAGTAGCTTCAAGAAGAGTGAGAACGTCTTTTTGACAATTAGGCATAACTGCAATTTTTGGAATATCGGCTCCAAGCTCTTGCATTTTACAAAGCCTGTGTACAATCTCTTCTTTTGCTGGGGTTTTTTCAAAGTTATGATTAGAGACTATAACTTTGACGTTATGTTTATGGGCAAAAGAAACTATGGAAGATACAAGAGTATCGCCCATAAAGCCTTCAACATCAATTAAATCTACTAGACCCGAGTTAGATACTGCTATATTTAAAGTTTTATAATCAGAATTAGATATGCTTTTTTGGCCACCTTCATTAGAAGTCCTAAAAGTAAAAAGGATTGGAGTTTCCTGAAGTATTTTTCTAAGTTGATAAAGAACTTCTAAAACTTTTTGTTCATGAAAAACATCTTCATACCAATCTGCACGCCATTCAACCATATCAGCAGAAGTTTGTTTTATTGCATTGGCTTCAGAAAGAATCTCATCCATTGTGATACCAACTATAGGAACACATATTTTGGGCATATCTTTACCTAATATTAAATTCTTTACTTTTAAAATATTCATATCTATATCTCCGATTTATTTTAGCGTATAATTCATAACAATTTACTTATTTGTAATAAACATTTCTTTTAGTTCTTTTATAATATCATGATTTTGATTAACATAGCTTTTTTTCCCAGTAAAATATTCAGCCGCAGCAGTTGCTTGGGCAACAAGCATAGAAAGCCCACTGGCATAAGGTATACCAAGTTCTTTTGCCTGTAATATAAATTTAGTGTAATAAGGATTATATATAACATCAAAAATACCACGACACTTTGAAAACTTGCTTAAATCAATGGGGCGGTTGTCTGTATTAGGCCACATTCCTACAGGTGTAGTATTGATTATAACCTCAACATCTAGTTGGGCTTCCAGATCTGTATAATTTAAGGTGGTACAGTTTATAAAGTTGTATGCTGACTTCTCTGATGTAGCTTTAAAATGGTCAAATATAGGCTCCTTCACTTTTCTTGAAGCAATGACTATTTCACTTGCACCTTGATCTAAAATAGCCTTCCGAATGGTTTTACACGTAGCCCCATCACCTAGAAGAAGAACTTTTTTATTGTGGATTGTTATACCGGCCGATTCCATGGCGTAAATAAATCCATAGTAGTCGGTATTTGTTCCACATAGAAGACCCTGCTTATTAAAGTAAAGAGTATTAACTGCACCAATTTCTTTTGCTAGAGGAGATACATAGTCACAGTAAGGAATAACAGTTTCTTTATATGGGATCGTAACATTAAGCCCTAAAAATTCTCTTTTTTTCATAAAGGTATCTACTTGATCCTTTTCAAGTGGATATAGATCATAAGTATAGTCTTTTAATTTTTCATGTATGATTTTTGAATAACTATGTCCAAGCTTTTCTCCAATTAGTCCGTAAATCATAAATCCTCCAATATATAATTAATTTTCAATATAATTTCCTAAGAATACAAATAACTCTGGTTGCAATGATAACTCGCAAAGTAGACTAACAACTTCGGGAGCACATACCGAGGCTTCCATGTCAAAATAAAACATGAATTCAAAATCACTTCCTGGTATTGGCCTTGATTCAAGCTTAGTTAAGTTTAATCCTAAAGCAGAAAATTTAGCTATCATATTGTATAATGACGTTGGACGATGTGGCAGTGATAGCATGATACTTAGCTTATTTGCCCCAGGATATATTTCAAGTTCTTTGGATATGCATATAAAGCGAGTATAATTGTTATCACTTATTTGGATGTCGTCAGATATAATTTCTAATCCGTATATTTCGGCACACTCTTTTGAAGAAATAGCAGCTATATCATTTCTATTACTTTTGGCTACCATTTCTGCTGCTATGGCTGTGTTTTCACAAACTGTGATTTTGACATCTTTTAAATCCTTAATAAATTTGGAGCATTGTCCTAAAGCTTGTTCGTGAGAAACAATTTCTTTAATATCTTTAACTTTTACATTAGGTTTAGCAAGAAGCTTATGAGCGATTCTTAATTTAAAACTTTTGGCTATATAAAAGTTATAGTTTTTCATAAGATCATAAACAGGACCTACAGATCCATAAGAACTATTTTCTATTGGAAGTATTCCATATTGACAAAGCCCTTTTTCTACAGCATTAAAAACACTATCAAAATTATTAAAATACATAATGGAGGGAAGTTCAAACAATTTATCAGCGGCAAGTTGGGAATAAGATCCCTCTATTCCTTGGCATGCAACAATAGCCTTCTTTGGAAACAATTTTGGAGTTTTTAATGTAGATTGCTCAATTAGGTCTCTTAAAGGAGCTTCTGTATGAACAAAACGAGTTTGATATGAACGGCTAACATCAAAAATAGTATTATATAAAATACGTGTGTAGCCATCTAAATTTTCTCCTGCTTGAGAGGAAATTTTGCTTAAAACTTCTTTCTCTCTTTTAGAATTTAAAATTGGAGTACCTGAAGATTTTTTTTCTTCTGCTACTTCTTTTGAAATGTTCATTCTTTTAATAAATAGGTCAACAAGTTCCGTATCTATTTTATCTATTTCATCTCTTAAATTTTTTAAGGTCATATTATTCACATCCTGTTCTTCTCATATAATAAATTTAAAATTATATTTTTTATATTTATCAATTAATATTTTACTAATTATCTGCAAGCATTAAATCTAAAAGGCCAACAGCCATGGCAGCTTCTACTATAGGAACTGCTCTAACAACTACGCATGGATCATGGCGTCCTACAATTTTTAAAGTTTCAGCTGTTTTATTACTTAGGCTTATGGATTGTTGCTCCCTTGAAATAGAAGGAGTAGGTTTAAACGCTAGTTTACAAAGGAGTGGCATTCCCGAGGAAATACCCCCTAGTATTCCTCCGTGGTTATTTGTTTTAGTTTTTATTGTATCTTTTTCTATTATAAAAGCATCATTGTTTTCCGAACCACGTAATGTTGAACCTTCAAAGCCATTTCCGAATTCAATACCCTTTACAGCAGGGATACCAAAGAATATTTGCGATAAATGACCTTCTATTCCATCATACATAGGTCCGCCTATACCAACGGGAAGACCTACTGCACAGCATTCAACTATACCTCCTACTGAATCCCCCTCAGACATGGCTTCTCTTATAACTTGTCCCATGCGTTGTGATTTGTTTTCATCTATAACAGGGAAAGAACTTTCTTTAAGGGAAGAAAAGTCGCTAGGGCTTACCATGATAGGATCAAAGGGTGAATCTTTGATGTTACCAATAGAGTATATATGGGCGCCTATATATATGCCTTGAGATTCAAGAAGTTGCAAGGCAATGGCACCTACTATACAGAGAGGGGCAGTCATTCTTGCAGAAAAAGGACCACCACCGGACATATTTATTGAGTTGCCATATTTCATTGCAGCAGTGTAATCTGCATGGGCAGGGCGAGGAACATCTCGAAGTGCTTTATAGTCACTGGAACGAGTATTGGTATTTTTTATTATTATAGTTAAAGGTTCTGATGTAGTTTTTCCATCAGTTAAACCTGATTTTACTAAGGGAGCGTCAGCTTCTTTACGTGGAGTAGCGAAAATACTATTTCCAGGAGCCCTACGCTTTAAAAATTTATTCATTTTATCAAAATCTATATTTATGCCTTCTTTAAGGCCTGTGATCGTAACACCTATATGAGGCTCATGAGAACCTCCAAAAATTGTAACCTCTAAATTCTTTCCAAAGGAAGATGATATGGTATTAAATTCATTATTGTTTGTATTTTTATTAGAGCACATGGTATTCACCTCCTAAGTTGCAAAGATCCTCGAAGAATCTAGGATAGGATTTATTTACAGCTTCAGCACCTAATATGGTTACAGGTTCACTGCATATGATAGAAGAAATCGCTGCGGCCATAACTATCCTGTGATCGTTATATCCGTTTACCGTCCCACCCTTTAATTTTTTTGTTCCTTGTATAATTAAACCTTCTGGAAGTTCTGTAATGATTCCTCCTAGGTTTTGAATCATTTCTCGAACCGTGGATAAACGGTCACTTTCTTTTATTCTTAACCTTCCTGCATTTATGATTTCCGTAGTACCTTCGTATGAAGTAGCTAAAACTGAAAGGATTGGAACTAAATCAGGAACATTTGCAACATCAAAAACAAGAGTGTTTTTATTGCTATGGGATTCTTTAAATCTTTGAACAAATGAAAATATTTCCTTATCTCCTTGTGAAGATTTATGGTCTAAATTTAAACATGTAATAGAGCTTTCTAAAGTTCCTGTATTATTTATGCTAGAGGACAAAGCATCTGCAACTATAAAGAAAGCAGCATTTGACCAGTCTCCTTCGGCTGTTACCTCTTTTGGCGATATGTACTTCTGATTTCCTTTTATTATAAAAGAGAAGCATTGCCCACTCTCGTTAATAGCTTCAAGTTTTTTTATTAGGCAGTTTTCATATTTAGTTTTAGCCTGATATTCTTCAGTAGTTTTTATCTCTATATCAATTCCGAAAAGCTTTAAAACCTCTAAGGTAAGCATGACATAGCCTATAGATTCCAGCTTTGAGCTTATTCTTATAATACTGTCTTCTTTTAATAAGGGGAGGGCAAAGAGCAGTCCTGTTATGTATTGTGAACTGATATTGCCAGGTAGAGTAAAAGTCCCACCTTTTAAAGGTCCAGTAACTGTAAAAATAGGAATGGAGTTTGTTTGTATTTCTGATGATATTGCGTGCTTGTCAGCTTTTGTATCAAAAGTACAACCGTGCAGTTCCATTTCTTCTTTTAACGGAGAAAGTGGTCTTTCAGGTAGTCTACCAGCTCCTAAAAATGTAACTTTGTTTGATAAGGCCATAGCTATAGGCAGCATGAATCTTAATGTAGAGCCACTTTCATTGCAGTCCAAAATAGGAAGAGCATTAGAATCTGAAATCTTTGTTAATAGAGATAAACAATTTTGTGTAGCTTCTATATCTTCGTTCATATTAGAAATATTTACTTTACAAGGTTCAGAGCAAAGGGCGGAAGCTATTAAAAGTCTGTGAGCATGAGATTTTGATGTTATAGCGTTTATAGAACCCTTTAGGGGTTTTGGTGTGATTTTTATATTCATAAAGCTTATCTCCAATTTAATAATTCATGTTAAAGGCCGGCATCAATAAAGTTTTGTAAACCTTCTACAGGCATTTTCTCTAAATAGCAATTTCCAATTTCTTTTGGTAATACTAAGGTAATATTTTGTCCATTGCGTTTTTTGTCTTTTAAAGCAATGGAGGTAAGAGCCTCTGCTGTATAAGGACAATTTAAAGGAAACTTAAAGGTTCCTAAAATCTTTTTTATTTCTAAATGGCAACTCTCAGGGCACAGATTTAATGAAGCTGCGGCTTTTGAGATTATAATCATTCCCATAGCGACAGCATGGCCGTGGCTTATATTATAGTTGCTACACTTTTCTATAGCATGACCAATTGTGTGCCCGAAGTTAAGCAGTTGTCGCATTCCAGTATCACGTTCATCTTCCATAACAATATCTCTTTTTATGCTAACACAGTTCTTTACGATTTCTATTAAAGTATCTGAATCCAGTACTTCACTATGCATTGTTAAATATAGATCTTCACCTTGTAGCGCCAAAAGATCAAATAAGGGCTTATCAATGATTGAACCATACTTTATAGCTTCAGCAATTCCGTCTAAAAATATTTCGTAAGTAAGTGTTTTAAAAGTATTACAATCGCAGAGAACTAGGGAAGGCTGCCAGAAAGCACCTGCTAAGTTTTTACCGCTTTTAAGATTGACACCAGTTTTGCCTCCAACTGAGGAATCTACAGCGGCTAAAAGGGTTGTTGGAATTTGAATAAATTGTATTCCTCTAAGAAAGATTGAAGCCGCAAACCCCGCAATATCCCCAGTAATGCCTCCGCCTAAGGCAATTATAGCATCGCCTCTAGTAAAGTCATTTTCTGCCATAAGTTCTAAAATAGAGCTAACCGTATTAATATTTTTTGATTTTTCCCCGTGTTCAAAGATGAAACGATAAACTTCAAAACCACAATTCGTCAAAGAATTTTCAACAACAGCTTCATAAAGGTTATATACATTATCATCAGTGACAATACAGACTTTACAAGGGTTAAGAACTTCAGATACATATTTTCCAGTATCTCTTAATAAATCTCTTCCTATTAATACGTTATAATTTCTTGAAGCACTTACTTGAATTTTTTCCATTAGAATTTTTCTCCATCAATTATCATTTTACTTTCTCGTCCAACTCTTAAAAGAGTGCAAAGAGTATCAGAATCTTTTTCTTTTAGAGCTTTGCTATATTCTGAAAGCCTTTCGATGATACCATCTATTTCCTCAATTAAGAAATCGGGATTATCAAGAAAAAGTTCTGTCCACATATTCTCATTTAATTTGGCAACTCTGGTCATATCTTTGTAGCTTCCTGCTGAGAAACCTTTATGCTGCAATGCAGAAGGACTCTTTATATAGGCACTAGAAACTACATGAGCAAGTTGTGAAGTAAAAGCTATAACTTTATCATGCTCCTCTGGAGAGGATATCTGAGTGTTAGTAAAACCTATGCTTACACAAAGTAATTTGACTTTGTGTACTATTTCAATAGAGGTGCCTTTTGCAGGTGTTAAGATCATAGAAGCATTATTAAACAAAGCTTTCCTTGAATGCACGAAGCCAGCATGTGCAACTCCAGCCATAGGGTGTCCCCCCATAAAGATAAAGCCATGTTCTCTTGCTACTGGTTCTAAAGCCTCACAAACAACTCTTTTTACTCCACAACAATCAAGAACAATAGCATCTTTTTTTATACAATTTGCGTGCTCTTTTATAAAAGCAATAGCATCTTGTGGGTAAAGAGCAACTACTATTAAATCGCATGAAGAAAGTTTTTCTGCATTAAGTTCTTCATCAATAGCACCAACTAAAATTGCTTTTTTTACAATTGAGTCTTGCACATCAAGACCAAAAACCGTGTGGTCAGTATTCTCTTTTATGGCTTTTGCCATAGAGCCTCCAATAAGCCCAAGGCCAATGATTCCTATATTCATTTAATTGTCCCCCTTAAAACCGTAAGGTAAAATAGCTTTAACTGCATCAGCTACATCCTTGAAAGCTTCTGGTGTTAAAGATTGAGCTCCATCACAAAGAGCATGAGCAGGATCATTGTGAACTTCAATCATAAGACCATCTGCACCACAAGCAGCAGAAGCAAGAGCCATAGGTTTTACTAACTTAGAAATTCCTGTAGCATGACTAGGATCCACAATGATAGGTAAATGTGTCATTGACTTTAGAAGAGAAACACTAGCTAAATCTAGGGTGTTTCTAGTTGCAGTTTCAAAAGTTCTAATACCTCTTTCACAAAGGATTACATTTTCATTTCCTCCTGCCATAATGTATTCAGCACTCATAAGAAATTCTTGCAATGTGCTAGATAATCCTCTTTTTAAAAGAATTGGTTTTCTTAGAGTTCCTAATTCTTTAAGAAGCTCAAAGTTTTGCATATTTCTTGCTCCAACCTGTATAACATCTACATCTTCAAATAAAGGAAGATGTGAAATATCCATTACTTCTGTTACGATTGGAAGACCTGAGATTTTTTTTGCTTCTAAAAGAAGCTTTATTCCTTCTTCTCTCATCCCTTGGAAAGCATAAGGTGATGTTCTAGGCTTGAAAGCCCCACCTCTATATAAGTTGGCACCAGCTTCTTTAACATCTAAAGCTACTTGGCAAATTTGATCTTTTGATTCAACTGAACAAGGTCCTGCAATGATTTGAAAATTTCCATCGCCAATTTTAACTCCAGCTATATCTACAATAGTTGGGTTAGGGTGAAACTTTTTATTTGCATTTTTATAAGGTTCTTGTATCCTTTTTACTGTTTCAACAATATCAAGGGCATTTATTAGTTCCATATCAACTCCTGAAGTATCTCCTATTAATCCAATAATAGTAGTGTTTGCACCTTCACTCATATGAATACCAAGATTCATGCTTTTTAACCAAGATAATAAATTAGCTAATTGCTTTTTATTTGGGTTGTTTTTTAAAATGATTACCAT